>NZ_JAOAOP010000076.1 GCF_030398335.1 Aquibium sp. A9E412 | reverse complement strand
GGCTCGGCCTTGCGGCCGGGATGGCGCACCACGACGTCGGCCTCGGCGCGCGCCGGCGCCGGCGGCTCCGGCCGGATGGCGCGTTCGACGACGATGTCGCTCGGCCCGCCAATCATCACCAGGTGCTCGACGTCGTCGCGGCGCACGAGCAGGAGCCGGCGATTGTTGTCGAGCGAGACGGCATCGGTGACGGCCAGGCGCGGCTTGCGGTGGCGGCCGCCGGGCGCGAAGCCGCGGCCGCCGACGCGGCGCATCAGGCGCACCGCCAACAACACCAGGAAGAGCAGGAGAAGCGCGCCGAGCGTCCACATCACCGCCGAGGCGTAGCTCTCCCCGACCACACCGACAAACCACTCGCGCATCACGACGACTCCACTACACGTTCCGTTCGCTGCGCTGCACAGTAGAGGATTTTTCCGCCCGGTGGAATCGGCGCGCGGCCGATTGCGCGGCGCGACGGCACAAAGCGCGGCCGCAAGCCGGCGGCGCGGCCTTGCGGTCGGCGCGAGGCATGATGTATCCCGATTTCGAGGGGCCCGCGGGCGGCGCACACCGGGCATGACAGGCGGGAAGCGAATGGCCAAGGAAATCGGCGGCGAATTCCACACGGCGCCCATCGTCGACCAGAATTCGCGGCCCGGTGCCATCACCCGGCTGATCATCTTCGTCATCGTGCTGACGGGCGCGGCGATCGTCTTCGCCATCTTCCGCGACCGGCTCGGCGATCCCTTCCTGCTCGGCATGCTCGGCGTGCTGGCGATGATCGGCGTCGGCTACCTGTTCGCCACCGCCATCGGCTTCGTGCAGGTGGCGCCGCGCTCGAGCGCCGACGAGCTGTCCAAGAGCTTCGTCGATTCCATGGCCGACGGGCTGCTGGTGACCGACGCCAAGGGCCGCATCCTCTATGCCAACCGCGCCTATGCGACGATGACCGGCGCCACCTCGGCGGCCGACATCAAGAGCGTCGAGGCGCTGCTGTCGGACAATGCCGAGGCCGCGCCGGTGGTCGACCGGCTGACCGCCGGCCTGCGCGACGGCCAGCCCGGCGACGGCGAGTTCCGCCTGTCGCAGCCGCTGAGGCCCGGCGGCGAGGCCGGCGCGCGCTGGTACCGGCTGTGGGCGCGCGTCTTCCAGGCGCCGGGCCACCGCCAGCCGCTCGCCGCCTGGCAGCTTTCCGACATCTCGGTCGAGCGCGCCGAGCAGGAGCGCTTCTTCCTCGACCTGCAGAAGGCGATCGACCATCTCGACCACGCGCCGGCCGGCTTCTTCGCAGCCGACGCCGAGGGCCGCGTCACCTATGTCAACGCGACGCTCGCCGAATGGCTGGGCATCGACCTGGCGAGCTTCATCCCCGGCGGGCTGGGGCTGCCGGAGATCGTCGCCGGCGACGGCATGGCGCTGATCCAGGCGGTCAAGGCCGATCCGGGCACGGCGCGCAACGCGGTCATCGACCTCGACCTGGCGACCGTGCGCGGCGAGGTGCTGCCGGTGCGCTTCCTGCACCGCGTGACGGCGAGCCGCGACGGCAGCCCCGGCACCACGCGCACCATCGTCCTGAACCGCACGGCGGGCGACGATTCGTCGGCCCACCTGCGCGCCTCGGAGGTGCGCTTCACGCGCTTCTTCAACTCGACGCCGATGGCGATCGCCGGGCTCGACGCGGACGGCCGCATCCTGCGCACCAACGCGCCCTTCCTGTCGCTGTTTTCCAGCGTCGTCGACCGCGACGCGGTCGACCGCAACGTGCGCCTCGACACGGTGATCCACGAGCGCGACCGCGCCGCCTTCGAGGCCGCGCTCGCCAAGGCGCGCGAGCACCAGGCCGACATCGTGCCGATCGACACGGTGCTGCCGGACGACGAGGAGCGCCACATGCGCTTCTACGTCAACGCCGTGGTCGACGGGGCGACCGGCGAGGCGGGCGAGGAGGCGGCCATCGTCTACGCCGTCGAGACGACCGAGCAGAAGGCGCTCGAGGCGCAGATGGCGCAAAGCCAGAAGATGCAGGCGGTCGGCCAGCTCGCCGGCGGCATCGCGCACGATTTCAACAACGTGCTGACGGCCATCATCATGGCCTCCGACCTGCTTCTGGCCAACCACCGGCCGTCCGACCCGTCCTTCCCGGACATCATGAACATCAAGCAGAACGCCAACCGGGCTGCCTCGCTGGTGCGCCAGCTGCTCGCCTTCTCGCGGCGCCAGACGCTGCGCCCGGAGGTGCTCAACCTGACCGACGTGCTGGCCGACCTGCGCATGCTGCTGTCGCGGCTGGTCGGCAACGAGGTCACGCTGCGCATCGAGCACGGCCGCGACCTGTGGCCGGTGAAGGCCGATCTCGGCCAGTTCGAGCAGGTGATCGTCAACCTGGCGGTCAACGCGCGCGACGCGATGCCCGACGGCGGCACGCTGACGGTGCGCACCGGCAACGTGGCGGCGGCCGAATGCGAGCGCTACGGCTATCGCGAGCTGCCGCAGGGCGACTTCGTGGTCATCGAGGTGGAGGACACCGGCACCGGCATCGCCGCCGAGGCGCTGCGCAAGATCTTCGAGCCGTTCTTCACCACCAAGGAGGTGGGCAAGGGCACGGGCCTCGGCCTGTCGATGGTCTACGGCATCATCAAGCAGACCGGCGGCTTCATCTTCTGCGATTCGGAGGTCGGCACGGGCACGGTGTTCCGCATCTTCCTGCCGCGCCACGTGGCGGCGGCGCGGCCGGCCGCCGAGGCCGGCGCGGCAGCGGCCGAGGAGCCGGCCGCGCAGGCCGCGCCGGCGCCGCAGCCGCAGAACCGCGACCTGTCGGGCTCGGCCACGGTGCTGCTGGTCGAGGACGAGGACGCGGTGCGCATGGGCAGCGTGCGGGCGCTGTCGTCGCGCGGCTACCAGGTGCACGAGGCGGCGTCGGGCGTCGAGGCGCTCGAGGTGTTCGATTCGCTCGACGGCAAGGTCGACATCGTCGTGTCCGACGTGGTGATGCCGGAGATGGACGGGCCGACGCTGCTGCGCGAGCTGCGCAAGCGGCAGGCCGACATCCGCTTCATCTTCGTGTCGGGCTACGCCGAGGACGCGTTCGCCAAGAACCTGCCGTCCGACGCGCAGTTCGGCTTCCTGCCGAAGCCGTTCTCGCTCAAGCAGCTCGCCACGGTGGTCAAGGAAATGCTGGAGAAGCCGGCGCCGCCGCCGGCCGGCTGAGCGGCGGCGCGGCAGGGCCGCACTTGCCGCGCGGAGTCCGCTACGGCGTCAAAATCGTTGAAAAGGCTGTAGAAAAAAGGAGCGCGGTGCGGTGCTCGGGCGCGGCCTTCGAGCGGCACCCGCTCACGCGGCTCCGCGCCATGCGGAGCGGCCTTGCGCGGCGGGAGGCGGCGGGGGTGCGAAGCGGCGGCGCGCAGCGCGGGGCGCCGCCGCCGCGGCTCACAGGTCGATGTCGAGAATCGCCATCGAGAAGTTGTAGGACAGCTCGCCCTCGTCCTCGTCCTTGAAGATGATGCCGAGGAACTCGTCGCCGAGATAGAGCTCGCAGGAATCGTCCTTGCGCGGCCGGGCGCGCACCTCGAGCTCGGGATTCTTGAAGGTGCGCTTGAAATAGGCGTCGAGCTTGCGGATCTCTTCGGGCTTCAACAGGTCTCTCCGGAACGGTTCGAGGATGGGCGCCACGGCTTCTGGCATGGCGGCCTCGGGCCTGTAAAGCCTGAGGCGCCGCGGCGTTCCCCGCTGCGACCGGAAAGGCCGCTGTCAGTCCTGCTGGCCGAGAAGCTGGTCCATGGCGCGCGACGGCTCGTCGCAGCCGGCCTCGCCGACGATGCGCGCCGGCACGCCGGCGACCGTCTTGTTGTGCGGCACCGAGGCGAGCACCACCGAGCCGGCCGCGACCTTGGAGCAGTGGCCGATCTCGATGTTGCCGAGGATCTTGGCGCCGGCGCCGATCAAAACGCCGTGGCGGATCTTCGGGTGGCGGTCGCCGCGCGTCTTGCCGGTGCCGCCGAGCGTGACGCCGTGCAGCATGGAGACGTTGTCCTCGACCTCGGCCGTCTCGCCGACGACCAGCCCGGTGGCGTGGTCGATGAAGATGCCCTTGCCCATGCGCGCGGCCGGGTTGATGTCGGTCTGGAAGATCGACGAGGAGCGGCTCTGCAGGTAGAGCGCGAAATCCTTGCGGCCCTGGCTCCACAGCCAGTGCGCCAGGCGGTGCGTCTGGATGGCGTGGAAGCCCTTGAAGTAGAGCACCGGCATGAGGAAGCGGTCGCAGGCCGGGTCGCGGTCGTAATAGGCCTGGATGTCGACGCGCACCGTCGTGCTCCACTCCGGCTCGGCGCGCGCCATGTCGCGGAAGGTCTGGCGCAGCAGGTCGGAGCCGAGATCGGGGTGGTTGAGGCGCTCGGCGACGCGGTGGATGACCGCGTCCTCGAGCGTGTCGTGGTTGAGCACGGTGGCATAGAGGAAGGCGGCCAGAATCGGGTCCCTGGCGACCGCCTCGCTCGCCTCGTTGCGGATCGCCTCCCAGATCGGGTCGACGGGCTGGACGCTGCTGCGCGCCGCGCTCTGTCTGCTCATGGCCGATCTCCGTCTTGCCCTTGAGCCTTCGAAGCGCGGACCATAAGGGAGATGCGGGGCGGTTTGAACCGCAATTTTCTTTATCGGCGTTCAAATGGATTTGAGGCATGGCGACGGGCGGCTCACACGACAACGCGATTCTCCTTGAAACCCGCGCCGGCGTGGCGACGCTGACGCTCAACCGCCCGGACAAGATGAACGCGCTCAGCCACGCCATGTGGACGCGGCTGACCGAGCTGGTCGAGACGCTGTCGGCCGATCCGGCCGTCCGCGTCATCGTGCTGACCGGGACGGGGGCGCATTTCTGCGCCGGCGCCGACATCGCCGAGTTCGACACGCTGCGCGCCAGCGCCGCGGGCGGGCGCGCCTACGAGGCGGCCAACGCGGCCGCCTTCGCGGCGCTGCGCAACGCGGCCCGGCCGACGCTGGCGGCGATCCGCGGCACCTGCTTCGGCGGCGGCTTCGGCCTGGCGGCGGCCTGCGACCTGCGCCTGGCCGCGCAGGACGCGGTGTTCGCGGTGCCGGCCGCAAGGCTCGGCCTCGGCTATCCGCCCGAGGCGATGGCCGACATCGTCGCGGCGGTCGGCTCGCAGATGGCGCGCTATCTCACCTATTCGGGCGAACGCCTCGACGCGCGCGGCGCGCTGGCGGCGGGCTTCGTGCTGGAGACGGTGGCGGGAGAGGCGCTCGCCAAGCGTGCCGACGCGCTCGCCGCGACGATCGCGGCCAACGCGCCGCTGTCGATCCGGGCGTCCAAGGCGGCCATCGCGGCGGCGCTGAGCGGCGCGCCGGAGGATGCCGAACGCGCCCGCGCGCTCGGCGAAGCGACCTTCGACAGCGCCGACTATGCCGAGGGCAGGGCGGCCTTCAAGGCGCGCCGCGCGCCGCGCTTCACCGGCGCCTAGATCCGATCTGCTCTCACGGAATCGCAGATCGGCTCCAAATTGTCGTCTTGCCGCGTTTGCGGACGGCGAACCGGTTCCCGCTTCGCCCGGAAACGCTCCAAGAACGTCTCAGGCGGCCGCCTCGTCGCTCAGGAAGTCGAGGATGGCGTTGCAGAAGACGTCGTTGCGGTCGCCCGCCACCATGTGGCCGGCGCCGCCGACGTCGACGTAGCTGGCGGCCGGGGCGCGCGACACGAAGGCGCGCGCCTGGTCCTCGTGCACGAGCTCGGACTGCATGCCGCGCACCAGCAGCACCGGCAGGTGCAGGTTGGGCAGGTTGGCGATCAGCTCCTCCATCAGCTCGCGCGCGCCGGTGTCGATGTTGCGCGGGCTCTTGATGAAGGCGGGGTCCCAGTGCCAACGGTAGCGGCCGTCGGGGTCGCGGCGCAGGTTCTTGCGCAGCCCGTCGTAGGAGCTCGGCCGCTTGCGGTGCGGCAGGTAGCGGGCGATCGCGTCGGCCGCCTCCTCCAGCGTGGCGAAGCCGTCCTCCATGCGCTCGCCCATGAAGCCCTGGATGCGGGCGACGCCCTCGGGGTCCATCTGCGGCGTGATGTCGACCAGCACCAGCGATTCCAGCAGCGGCCCGCTGCGCGTCTCGGCGGCGAGCGCGGCCAGCCCGCCGAGCGAGGCGCCGACGAGCGACGGCGCGGCGTGATGGGTGGCGGCGACCTGGCGCACGATCGCCACCGCATCCTCGGCGAAGTCGGCGAAGGTGTAGTTGCCGCTCTTCACCCATTCGCTCTCGCCGTGGCCGCGCTGGTCGACGGTGATGGCGCGCATGCCGGCCGCCGCGACGCGGCGCGCGGTGTTGTCCCAGGCGCGGCGCGTCTGGCCGCCGCCGTGCAGGAAGATCACCGGATGGCCGCGGCCGTCCCACAGGTCTGCGGCGAGCCGGTTGCCTTCGGCCCCCTCGAACGCGAGCGCAACGGGATTGGTCACAGCGGATGCTCCTCGAGAAAGTCCAGGACGGCGGCCTTGAAGGCCTTGTCGCCGACCGTCAGCATGTGGTCGCGGCCGGGCACGGCGACGGCGCGGGCGTCCGGCATCAGCGCGGCCAGCCGCTGCGGGTCGCCGGCGATGTCGTCGGCGGTGCCGACGACGACGAGGGCGGGGCCGGCGATGCGCGCCATCGCGTCGGGGGCGATCAGCTCGCGCGACGTCTCGATGCAGGCGGCGAGCGCCCGGCGGTCGCTCTTCGTCTGGTCGGCGAAGCTGCGGAAGGCGCGCGCGCGGGCGTCGGCGACGGTGCCGGGGTCCTCGGCCAGCAGCGCCTCGGCGATGGTGTCCCAGGCGCCGACGCCCTCGACCATGCCCATGCCGAGACCGCCGAAGACGAGGCTGGCGACGCGGTCGCCGTGGCCGAGCGCCAGGAAGGCGGCGATGCGCGCGCCCATCGAATAGCCCATCACATGGGCGCGCGGCAGGCCGAGATGGTCGAGCAGCGCGGCCGCGTCGGCGGCCATGGCGGCGGACGTGTAGTCGGCCGGGTCGTGGCTTTTGGCCGAGCGGCCGTGGCCGCGGTTGTCGATCGCCACGACCCGGTAGCCCGCATCGCGCAGCGTCTTGACCCAGCCGGGCGACACCCAGTTGACGAAATGGTTGGAGGCGAAGCCGTGGATCAGCAGGACGGGATCGCCCGCGCCTTCGTCGATGTAACCCAGCTCGAAGCCGTCGTGCGTGAAGAACTGCATGCCGTGAAGGAGCTGCCGCAAGCCCGGCCGGCGGGACGCAAGGCGGCCGAATCGCTAGCCGGCGTCGGCGATCCGGTCGATCTCGGGATGGCGCAGCCGGTCGCCGACCGCGATGCCGGCTTTCTTAGCCGTTCCCGCCTTGAGTTCAAGCACAAAGCGCGCCGGCGCGGCGGGCGAGATGGTGTCGGTCGAGTAGGGCTCGCCCGGCAGCACGGCGCGCACCCGGCCGTCGCCGCCGACGAAGACGAGGTCGAGCGCCAGCGGCGTGTTCTTCATCCAGAAGGCGCGCCGTCGCTCGGCCGGAAAGACGAACAGCATGCCGTGGTCGTCGGCCATCTCCAGGCGGAACATCAGGCCGCGCTGGCGCTCCAGGTCGTCGTCGGCGACCTCGACGGTGAAGCGGCGCGGGCCGGCCGCGGTCTCCGCCGTCAGCGGCTCGGGATGGACCGGCAGCACCATCGGCTCGCCGGCGGCGGCGCGGGCGAGCGGCGGCGCCGGGACGGCGGCGATGAAGAGGGCGGCGGAAAGCAGCGCGCGCCGCGAGAAAGCACCGGACATGAAACCCCCGCGGCCGGGCACGGCCTGGTCAGTGTGAAACGGGCAGGGTGCCAATGTCGGGGTGAATTTCGGCAGCCATAAGGCCTTTCTCGCCGCGCCCGTAGCGCACCAGGACGACCTGGCCGGGGCGCAGCTCGGTGACGCCGTAGCGGCGCAGCGTCTCCATGTGGATGAAGATGTCCTCGGTGCCTTCGCCGCGCGTCAGGAAGCCGAAGCCCTTGGTGCGGTTGAACCACTTGACGAGCGCCCGCTCCAGGCCGCTCTCCGGCGTCACCGTGACATGGGTGCGCTGGGACTGGTCCTCGGCCGGGTGCACGGCGGTGGTGGTGTCCATGGAAAGCACGCGGAAGGCCTGCATGCCGCGCTCGCCCTGGCGCGCCAGGCAGACGACGCGGGCGCCCTCGAGCGCGGTCTGGTGGCCGTCGCGCCGCAGGCAGGTGACGTGCAACAGGATGTCGCCGAACTCGGCGTTGTCGGGCACGATGAAGCCGTAGCCCTTGGCCACGTCGAACCACTTGATCGCGCCGGCCACCTCGACGAGGCCGGTCGCCTCGCTGCTGTCGTCACGTGTCGGGGACTTCTCGCCGGCCGCGAATCGCACCCCCGTCGAGGCCTTTTCCCCCATGAAGACACGCCCTCTTCTTGCGCCGACGCCACTTTGATTCCCGAACGTAAGGATAGCATCGACGGTTCGTGCGTTAGCAAGGCCTTCTTTGCGTTTTTAACCGTTTCGGCACGGCGAACGGCCCTCGAACGCCGACTTGCCCGCGCAATCCGGCCGCAGGCGGTTGCCGCGGGGCGTCATGCGGCCATATTGGCAAGTCGGCCATCCGCTCCGACAGCAAACCGCGAGGAAACGCCCCATGCGCTATCTGCACACCATGGTCCGCATCAGCGACGTCGACGAGGCGCTCGACTTCTACTGCAACAAGCTTGGCCTGAAGGAGATGCGCCGCATGGACAGCGAGGCCGGCCGCTACACCCTGATCTTCCTCGCCGCCCCGGACGACGCCGGGCGGGCGGAGGCGGAGCGCGCGCCGCTCGTGGAACTGACGCACAACTGGGACCCGGAGACCTACAGCGGCGGGCGCAACTTCGGCCATCTCGCCTACGAGGTCGACGACATCTACGCCACCTGCCAGCGGCTGATGGACGCCGGCGTGACCATCAACCGGCCGCCGCGCGACGGCCGCATGGCCTTCGTGCGCTCGCCCGACGGCATCTCCATCGAGCTGCTGCAGAAGGGCGAGGCCAAGCCGAAGGCGGAGCCGTGGGCGTCGATGGAAAACACCGGCACCTGGTAGCCCGCGCGCCGCAAGGGGCTTGTCTCGCGGCCGTTTTCCGCGTTCTAAGGGCGCAGCGACGAGATGTGTCCGGCGGGGGAGCGGGAATGAAGGAAGTTCTGCACGAGCTCGAGCGGCGGCGCGCCAGTGCGCGGGCGGGCGGCGGCAAGGCGCGCATCGACGCGCAGCACGCCAAGGGCAAGCTGACGGCGCGCGAGCGCATCGAGGCGTTTCTCGACGCCGGCAGCTTCGAGGAGTTCGACATGTTCGTCGAACACCGCTCGACCGATTTCGGCATGGAGAAGACCAAGTATTCCGGCGACGGCGTGGTGACCGGCTGGGGCACGGTCAACGGCCGCACCGTCTTCGTCTTCGCCAAGGACTTCACGGTGTTCGGCGGCTCGCTGTCAGAGGCGCACGCCGAGAAGATCGTCAAGGTGCAGGACATGGCGCTCAAGAACCGGGCGCCGATCATCGGCTTCTACGACGCCGGCGGGGCGCGCATCCAGGAGGGCGTGGCCGCGCTCGGCGGCTATGCCGAGGTGTTCCAGCGCAACGTGCTGGCCTCCGGCGTCATCCCGCAGATCTCCGTCATCATGGGGCCGTGCGCGGGCGGCGACGTCTACTCGCCGGCGATGACCGACTTCATCTTCATGGTGCGCGACACCTCCTACATGTTCGTCACCGGCCCCGACGTGGTGAAGACGGTGACCAACGAGACGGTGACGGCGGAGGAGCTGGGCGGCGCCTTCGTGCACACCACCAAGTCGTCGATCGCCGACGGCGCCTATGACAACGACGTCGAGGCGCTGTTGCAGATGCGCCGGCTGATCGACTTCCTGCCGCAGTCCAACACCGGGCCGCTGCCCGAGGTCGAGAGCTTCCAGGGCGTCGACGAGCCGGACCACTCGCTCGACCGGCTGATCCCCGACAACGCCAACAAGCCCTACGACATCCGCGAGCTGATCCTGAAAACGGCCGACGAGGGCGACTTCTTCGAAATCCAGCAGAGCTTCGCGCGCAACATCGTCACCGGCTTCGGCCGCATCGAGGGCCGCACGGTCGGCTTCGTCGCCAACCAGCCGATGGTGCTGGCGGGCGTGCTCGATTCGGATGCCAGCCGCAAGGCGGCGCGCTTCGTGCGCTTCTGCGACTGCTTCTCGATCCCGATCGTCACCTTCGTCGACGTGCCGGGCTTCCTGCCGGGCACCAGCCAGGAGTATGGCGGCCTGATCAAGCACGGCGCCAAGCTGCTGTTCGCCTATGCCGAGGCGACGGTGCCGAAGATCACGGTGATCACCCGCAAGGCCTTCGGCGGCGCCTACGACGTGATGGCCTCGAAGCACCTGCGCGGCGACATCAACTATGCCTGGCCGACGGCGCAGATCGCGGTGATGGGGGCGAAGGGCGCCGTCGAGATCATCTTCCGCAAGGACATCGACGATCCCGACAAGATCGCCGCGCACACCAAGATGTACGAGGAGCGCTTCCTGTCGCCCTTCGTGGCGGCCGAGCGCGGCTATGTCGACGAGGTGATCATGCCGCATTTCACGCGGCGCCGGGTGGCCAGGGCGCTGCGCATGCTGCGCAACAAGGACCTCGCCAACCCCTGGAAGAAGCACGACAACATCCCGCTCTGACGCGGTTTGCGGATCGCGCGGAGCGGCCGCGGCGTGTCGTGGAATGCGTCCGCCGGCGGCGGGCCGGTGTGGCCGCCGTCAGCAGGACCCTAGCTTCGCAGCCGGCGGTGGCCGTTGGCATGGCCGCTGCCGTTGGCCGCGGCGTCGGGCAGCGTTTCGGGGCGATGGAAGACGATCACCGCGTTGCGGCCGATGGCGAGCGCCATCACCTTCTCCTCGAGATCCTCGAGGGCGATGTTGGCGTCCTCGTGCGCCTTCTGCACCGCGGCGGCGACGGCGGGAACGTTGACCATGCCGTCGCGGCTCAGCGCGGCGTCGACGGCGGCCTGAATGGCGTCGAGTACGGGTTGCGTGATAAGGCGTTGCATTGCGGGCCTCCTGTCGGAATCGCCCAAATCCCTGTTGGTCAATGAATGGATGGACTGTACAGGAAGATAGGGTCGACCGGTGCGGTCGGCAAGGGAAAAAGCAAGAATTTTCAAATAATTAGTAGGTGTAGCTTGAGACGATGAATCCGGTTTGCACGGCTTCTTGGGACAATTGGCCGCTTGCCCATTCTGAGCCGTTTGCTAAGGATGAGTAACCAAGTGCCAGATGGCGACGCCGGTCCCGCGTCGCGCGGGAGGGATACGTGTCGCCGCTCGAACGTCCAGAACGCCTGCAGATCATGCTGAGTCCCGAGGAGCTTCAGGCCGTCGAGGACTTCCGCTTCGAAAACCGCATGCCGAGCCGCGCGGCGGCCGTGCGCGAGCTGCTGCGCCGGGGCCTGATGGCCGGCGGCTTCCTGCAGGCCGGCAACGGCTCCAAGTCGCAGGATTTCGGCGTCCTGAACGAGAGCGAGGCCGGGCCGGACGACGACGGCAGGCAAAGCCGACCGGACGACTGACGCGCGGTGCGCGGCACGGGCCGGCGATCGGCCGCAAGGCCCTTGATGGAACCGATGTCGACGATGCCGCCGGGGTTTTCCGTCAGGTGCGGAAGCGCTGCTTCGATGAGCGGGAACGAAGCGGCCAAGCTCGCTTGATGCCGTCATGGCGCCTAGACCATGATGCCGAAAAGTGTGAAGCCGGTGACGGACGCCTTCACGGTTTAGGACGGACCCCCATGCCCAAGACTGACATCGCCCGCAGGGTCTACAATCACGCCTGGAAGCTCGACCCGATCTGCCGCAGCCTGCTCGACACCGATTTCTACAAGCTCTTGATGCTGCAGATGATCTGGGGGCTCTATCCGCATGTCGACGCGACCTTCTCGCTGATCAACCGCAACCGCGAGGTGCGGCTGGCCGACGAGATCGACGAGGACGAGCTGCGCGCCCAGCTCGACCACGCGCGCACCATCCGCTTCACCAAGAAGGAGATGATCTGGCTCGCCGGCAACACCTTCTACGGCCGCAAGCAGATCTTCAAACCCGACTTCCTGGAATGGCTGTCGACCTTCCGGCTGCCCGACTACGAGCTCGAGCGGCGCGGCGGCCAGTACGTGCTGCGCTTTCCCGGCCGCTGGATGGAAACCACCATGTGGGAGATCCCGGCGCTGGCGATCATCAACGAGCTGCGCTCGCGCGCGGCGATGCGCGCGCTCGGCCCCTTCGCGCTCGACGTGCTCTACGCGCGGGCCAAGGCGCGGGTGTGGTCCAAGGTGGAGCGGCTGAAGCGGCTGCCCGACATCCGCATCTCCGATTTCGGCACCCGCCGGCGCCACTCCTTCCTGTGGCAGCGCTGGTGCGTGGAGGCGCTCAAGGAGGGCATCGGCGACGCCTTCACCGGCACCTCCAACGTGCTTCTGGCGATGGACACCGATCTCGAGGCGCTCGGCACCAACGCGCACGAGCTGCCGATGGTGTTGGCCGCGCTGGCCGACGGCGACGAGGCGCTGCGCGCCGCCCCCTACCGGGTGCTGGAGGACTGGCAGAGCTACTATGGCGGCAACCTGCTGATCGTGCTGCCCGACACCTTCGGTACCGCCTCCTTCCTGAGCCGGGCGCCCGGCTGGGTGGCCGAGTGGACCGGCTTCAGGCCCGACAGCGCGCCGCCGGTCGAGGGCGGCGAGCGCATCATCCGCTGGTGGCAGGAGCACGGCAAGGACCCGCGCGACAAGCTGCTGATCTTCTCCGACGGGCTCGACGTGGAGACCATCGAGGAGACCTACCGCCACTTCGAGGGCCGGGTGCGCATGGCGTTCGGCTGGGGCACCAACCTGACCAACGATTTCGACGGCTGCGCGCCGCGCCAGAACGACCGGCTGAACGCCATCTCGCTGGTCTGCAAGGTCTCCGAGGCGAACGGCCGGCCGGCCGTGAAGCTGTCCGACAACCCGGAGAAGGCGACCGGCGATCCGCGCGAGATCGAGCGCTATCTCGCCGTGTTCGGCGCCGAGGAGCGGGTGCGCCGGCCGGTCTACGTCTAGCGCCGATCTGCTCTTCACGGGATCGGCTCCAACGCGTCGTCTCGACGCGTTTGCGGACGGCGAACCGGTTTGCACGTCGCCTGGAAACGCTCTTGGCGCCTCGTCGCACGCGACGGCCGGCCGGGCCGCTCAGGGCTCGCGCAGAAAGCCGCGGGCGCGCGCTTCGACCCCGCTGTCGAGGCTGCGCCAGTCGCGCAGCAGGCCGGCGGGAAAGCGGTAGACCAGGCTCAGATCGCGGCCGACATGCAGGTCGCGCTGGCACGGCGCCAGCGATTCGCGGCCGGCCGCGCCGGTCAGGCAGCGCGCGACGAAGGCCGGCCGGCCGGCGCGCTCGCCGATCACCAGCACCTCGTCGCTGTAGCCGGCCGTCGGCCGGAAGGCGTGCACCGCCAGCCCGGCCGGCCCGTCGACCGCCTGCGGCGCGATCAGATGGCGGTAGATGGGCGCCAGCCGGCCGCTCATGTCGCGCGACATCATGCGCGGCTCGAAGGTCAGGAAGAGCAGCGCGCCGCCGTCGTCGCGGTGGTTGAAGACGGCGCGCGCCGGCTCGCGGTAACCTTCGAGCGCCGGCCAGTCGAGATAGAGGTCGAGGCGCTCGGCCTCGCCGTCGCGGCGCGCCGCGGCGAAGCGGATGGCGTTGGCCGGCACGGCGAGCACGTCGTTGCCGATGACGATCTCGTGCCGGGCGGTCGCCGTCGTGTGGCCGCCGGAGGCGAGCAGCGCGCCCGACCACTTGGCCGCCGCGGCGAGGCCGAGACTGACGATCGCGAGCGCGGCGAAGACGGCGAAGACGCGGCGCGCGAAGCGCGCGTCGGGCGGGCGGACGGTGGCGGTGACCGCCGGCTGCGGTCGGCTGGCCTGCATGGCGGCCTCCTGGCGGTGATCGGGGCGGCATGCGCGGCCGCGCCCCGCCACGATCCGGCGAACAGGGTAAACGGACGGTTAAGGCGGCGAGGCTTGCGCCGATCGGCGGCTTGCTTCTACGCTTGGCGTCCCGCCCAGCCACGAGCACGGACCGAGCCATGCCCATCTATGCCATCGACGACACGCGCCCCGCCTTCGAGGACGCCGAGACCAACTGGATCGCGCCCGACGCGACGGTGATCGGCCATGTGCGGATCGGCCGCAACGTCGGCATCTGGTTCGGCGCGGTGCTGCGCGGCGACAACGAGGCGATTACGCTGGGCGCCGACACCAACGTGCAGGAGCACACGGTGATGCACACCGATCCGGGCTTTCCGCTGACCGTCGGGGCGGGCTGCACCATCGGCCACCGCGCCGTCCTGCACGGCTGCACGCTGGGCGACAACACGCTGATCGGCATGGGCGCGATCGTGCTCAACGGCGCCCGGCTCGGCAACAACTGCCTGGTCGGCGCCGGCGCGCTGGTGACCGAGGGCAAGAGCTTTCCCGACGGATCGCTGATCGTCGGCTCGCCGGCCAGGGCGGTGCGCGAGCTCGACGCGGCGGCCATCGAGGGGCTGCGCCAGTCGGCCGCCCACTACGTGGAGAACGCCCGGCGCTTCAGGCGCGGCCTGGCGCCGGCCTGAGGCCGGCTTGCCGTCCCCCCGTGTGGAGCCGGCCCCGGGACGAGGGGCCGGCTCCGAACCCGGTCGTTGGGGACGGGGAGGGTGGGGACTCGACCGGGTTTTTCCGTCGCCGCGCGGGCGGCCGGGCCGGACGGCCCGGGGTCGCATCCGCGCGGCGAATTCGCTTCGCCGGATCCCGGTGCCAGCGGCAGGCGGCGGCCCGCCGGAAGGCATCGGGGTCCGGAGCCGATCTGCTTGTCACGGCATCGCAGATCGGCTCCAAATCATCGTTTCGACGCGTTTGCGAACGGCGAACCGGTTCCCGCTTCGCCTGGAAACGCTCTAGCGGCTGACGCTGCCGACGGCCGTCGGCTGGCCGTTCTCGATCGCCACCCAGGCGCCGGAATGACGCTGCGACTGGCGCTTGAGGTAGCGGTATTCGGTGTCGTTCCAGGCCATGACGCGCGGCTCGAGATTGTCGAGCACGAAGTCGCCATAGCTGGTGTTGACGGTGAGCACGGCATGGCCGGAGCCGTCGGGCTGGCGCACCACGGTGATCAGCAGGTTGCCGGCCGGCAGACCCGCCTCCATCAGCAGGCGGCGCTTTTCAAGGACGTAGTCCTCGCAGTCGCCGACCGTGGTCGGATAGGACCAGACCTCCTCGCGCCCCCAGATCTCGAAGTCGGTGAGCGGCGCGACCCGCGTGTTGACGGTGTTGTTGATCTCGATGAGCGTCGCCCACAGCTCGCGCGTCAGCTCGACCGGCCGGGCGCCGGCGGTCTCCTGCGCGCATTCCGCCGGCAGGCGCTGGCACAGCTCGTAATGGCCGACCGGCTGGGTGGTCAGCGCGCCGGTCGCCATGAAGGCCGGCGAGGCCTGCGCCGGCATGGCCGTCGCCAGCGTGAGGCCGGCGAGGGCGGCAAGCATCGATGTCCCGAAAGTCTTTCCCATAGCATCGTCTCCCCGTTCGAGGAAACAATGGCAGGTGCGGATTTATTTGAGGCAAAACTCCGGCGAAGTATTCTAGGTAATACTTAGATGTATTTGATTATCATTTGGATCGAACAAGCATAAAACTGAATTCGATTGCGATTCAAAACTGCATCGAATTGTCGGAAAATGCCGGCCCGCTGCGCGCGTCCGCCCAGCGCCGCCGAACGGACGGCCGGCGGCCGGCGCTCAGCGGCCATGCCGCGCGGTGCCGGTGCCGATCTGGAAGGAGACGCTGCCCGACACCGTGACGTCCCAGTTGCCGACGCGGAAGGAGCCGGGCCGCTCGCCGGCGGCCAGCGCCTCCTCGTCGGGCCGCTCGGTGACGATCGGCGCGCCGGCGGCGGCGTCGACGCCCGGCAGGCTCTCGTCGGCGCGCGCTGCCTCGGGCAGCAGTCCGGCGCCGGCCAGGCCGGCGGCAAGCAGGGTTGCGGTGAGGCGGGACATCGGCGCGCTCCGGTCGTTGCGTCGTCCCCTCACAGATAGACCTTCGGCGGCGCCGTGCCAATGGCCGGGCGGGGACCGTGCGGCCGGCGCGACGGCGCGTCGCGGCGCCGGATGGGCTATGAACAAAACAGGAACATGCGAGTAGCTGTGGACATGGCGAGGGCGGCCGACATTGCTTTCGCATCGCCCCCGGCGATCGGCTAGAGTGCGCGCAATTTCGGACAAGCGTGGAGAAGCGTGATGGCGGGCAGCGTCAACAAGGTCATCCTGGTCGGCAACCTGGGAGCCGATCCGGAGGTGCGGCGGCTCAATTCGGGCGATCCGGTGGTCAACATGCGCATCGCCACCTCGGAGACCTGGCGCGACCGCAACAGCGGCGAGCGGCGGGAGCGCACCGAGTGGCACAACGTCGTGATCTTCAACGACAATCTCGCCAAGGTGGCGGAGCAGTATCTGAAGAAGGGCATGAAGGTCTACATCGAGGGCCAGCTGCAGACGCGCAAGTGGACCGACCAGACCGGCAATGACCGCTACACCACCGAGGTGGTGCTGCAGAAGTTCCGCGGCGAGCTGCAGATGCTGGATTCGCGCGGCCAGGGCGGCCAGGGCCAGGTGAGCCAGGGCGGCGGCCGCGGCTCGGACTTCGGCCAGTCGGGGCCGGACGACCGCGGCGGCGGCGGCGGCGGCGGTTATGGCGGCCGCGACCTCGACGACGAGATCCCGTTCTAGAGTTGATCTGCTTTTCGCGGAACCGCGGATCGGCTGCCGGTTATCGTCTTGACGCGTTCGCGACCGGCGAACCGGTTTCCACGTGCCTGAAAGCGCTATGGGCCCGCCGCGCGCGGCAATCTCGAGCAGGACGCGGGCCAGGTGGGGCGCGCGGCCTCACGCCGCTTGCGGGGTGTGCGCCGGCGCGGCACCCCCCTCTGTCGGCTGCGCCGACATCTCCTCCTCAAGGGGGGGGAGATCGGGCTGGCGAGCGGCCGCTCGGTCGGTCGGGATGACGGGCGAAAACGTCGCCGCTTCCCTCTCCCCGCCTGCGGGGAGAGGGCAGGGTGA
>NZ_JAOAOP010000075.1 GCF_030398335.1 Aquibium sp. A9E412 | reverse complement strand
CCCCTCACCCTGCCCTCTCCCCGCAGGCGGGGAGAGGGTGAGGTCGCGCACGTGTTTGCCGGCGCGCTGTCGTCTGCCGTTTTCCGCCACGGGCCTGTGCGGCGCCCGCGCCCCCCTCTGTCGGCTGCGCCGACATCTCCCCCTCAAGGGGGAAGATCGGGGCGGGGCGGGTTCGCGGGTGGTCAGGTGCTCAACGCGTTGGAGGCGCGCAGGCTGACGCCGGTGATGCGGTGCGTGCCGTCGGGCTGCAGTTCGAGCGTGTAGACGGCCTCGTAGTTGCGGCCGTCCGGGCCGACCAAGAGGACCTGCTGCACGATCGACGTGCCGCTCAGCTCCTCGACCTTGCCGAAGGCATAGCTCTGCGGCCGGTAGACCGGCTGATAGCCGCTGACGACCATCGACATGAAGCGCTCGACGGTGGGAAACAGGCGCTTGATGTTGGGCGCGGCGTAGCCGTAGGCGGCGCCGTGATCGCCGGCGCGGAACGCCTCGATCTGGCCGGCGATGGTCTTCTGCGCCGAGCGCACCTCGGCTTCGCCGGCCTGCGCGGCCGACAGCCAGAAGATCGCCAGAAGCGACACGAGAAGCGACTTCACGGGCATCGTTCTGCCTCCCTTGCGGGACCGCCGGCGCGCTGCGGGCGGCGCGGGCGGCCGGGTTTCCTAGCCTAACATACGGTCGATCGGGCCGCGCAGTTTCACCGCCGCGCGGCCGGCCGGCCGGCTGGACTTCGCCGCCGCGGCCCCTAACTCCACGGACCGGCTTGCAATTTTGCGCCGCGGGCCGTGAAATGGCGATCGGAGAGGAGAACGCGTGGTCGCATTCGACGAGATGGGCTCCGGCCAGCCGGGGCTTCGCCAGCCCTATGCCGCCTACGACAGCTGGTTCGGCGAGCAGGATCCCGCCCGCCTGACGGCCAAGATGCGCGACGCCGAGAGCGTCTTCCGGCGCACCGGCATCACCTTCAACGTCTATGGCGAGGAGGCGGCGACCGAACGGCTGATCCCCTTCGACATCGTGCCGCGCATCCTGTCGGGCTCGGAGTGGCGCCGGCTCACCCAGGGCATCGAGCAGCGCGTGCGCGCGCTCAACGCCTTCCTCGACGACATCTACCACCGCCAGGAGATCCTGCGCGCCGGGCGCATTCCCGTCGAGCTGATCGCGCGCAACCGGGCCTTCCTGCCCGAGATGATCGGCGTGCGGCCGCCGGCCGGCGTCTACACCCACATCATCGGCGTCGATATCGTGCGCACCGGCGAGAACGACTTCTACGTGCTGGAGGACAATGCGCGCACGCCGTCGGGCGTGTCCTACATGCTGGAGAACCGCGAGACGATGATGCAGCTCTTCCCGGAGCTGTTCCAGCGCGTCAAGGTGCGGCCGGTCGAGAACTACCCCAAGCTGCTGCGCAAGTCGCTGGCCGCGGTCGGGCCGCCCGGCTGCGCCGGCGCGCCGACGATCGCCGTGCTGACGCCCGGCACCTTCAACTCCGCCTATTTCGAGCACGCCTTCCTGGCCGACCAGATGGGCGTCGAATTGGTCGAGGGGCAGGACCTGCGCGTCGTCGACGGCAATGTGGCGATGCGCACCACGCAGGGCTACCGCAAGATCGACGTGCTCTACCGGCGCGTCGACGACGACTTCCTCGATCCGCTGACCTTCCGGCCCGATTCCGCGCTCGGCGTGGCCGGCATCATGGACGTCTACCGCGCCGGCCGCATCACGATCGCCAACGCGCCGGGCACCGGCATCGCCGACGACAAGGCGATCTACTCCTACATGCCGGAGATCGTCGAGTTCTACACCGGCCGCAAGGCGATCCTCGGCAACGTGCCGACGTGGCGCTGCTCGGAGCCGGAGGCGCTGAAATACGTGCTGGCGCATCTCGGCGAGCTGGTCGTCAAGGAGGTGCACGGCTCGGGCGGCTACGGCATGCTGGTGGGACCGGCCGCCAGCAAGGCCGAGCGCGAGGCGTTCGCCGCCAAGCTCGCCGCCCGGCCCGACAACTACATCGCCCAGCCGACGCTGTCGCTGTCGACCTGCCCGATCCTGACGGAGGCGGGGCTGGCGCCGCGCCATGTCGACCTCAGGCCCTTCGTGCTGGTGTCGGACCGGGTCGAGATCGTGCCGGGCGGGCTGACGCGGGTGGCGCTGAAGGAGGGCTCTCTGGTGGTCAATTCCTCGCAGGGCGGCGGCACCAAGGACACCTGGGTGCTGGACGACTGATGCTGCTCGGACGCACCGCCAACGGCCTCTACTGGATGACCCGCTACATCGAGCGGGCCGAGAACATGGCGCGCCTGGTCGACGCCGGGCTGCGGCTGGCGCTCACCCTGACGGAGAGCTCGGCCGAGGAGTGGCGCTCGGTGGTCATCAGCTCGGGCACGCGGGCCGACTTCGAGGCGCGGCACGACGCCTACGACGCGCGCGCGGCCTGGGAGTTCCTGCTGCGCGACCCGCAGAACCCCTCGAGCGTGATCTCGTCCATCGAGACGGCGCGCAGCAACGCGCGCATGGTGCGCACGGCGCTGACGCGCGAGGCGTGGGAGAGCATCAACGAGGCGTGGATGTCGCTGCGCCGGCTGCTCGCCGCGCCGGTCGACGAGCGCGAGCTGCCCGCCGTGCTCGACGCCATCAAGCGCGAGACGGCGCAGATCCGCGGCGCCTTCCATGGCACCATGCTGCGCAACGAGATCTTCGACTTCGCCCGCCTCGGCACCTATGTCGAGCGCGCCGACAACACCGCGCGCATCCTCGACGTGAAATACTACGTGCTGCTGCCCTCGGCGGCCTGGGTCGGCTCGTCGCTCGACAACCACCAGTGGGAATCGATCCTGCGCTCGGTCTCCGCGCACCGCTCCTACCGCTGGGTCTACGACGCGGAGTACCGGCCGACCAGCATCGCCGAGTATCTGATCCTCAACCGCCGCATGCCGCGCTCGCTGGCCTTCTGCTACAGCGCCATCGGCGGCAGCCTGCGCTATCTGCTGGAGGAATACGGCGAGCGCCACACCTGCCAGGAGATCGCCGAGGGCATGGAGCAGAAGCTGCGCGCACGCAGCATCGAGGAGATCTTCGAGGACGGGCTGCACGAGTTCCTCACCGAGTTCATCCGCGACAACAACAATCTCGGCGCCCAGGTGGCGCACGACTACCGCTTCTACTGAGGCGAGGGGGCCATGCGGCTGAAGATCAGGCACAAGACCGAATATGCCTACGACGCGCCGGTCGCCTATGCGCTGCAGCGGCTGCGGCTCTACCCGCGCTCGAGCGCGGTGCAGAAGGTCGATTCCTGGACGATCGGCATCGAGGGCGCGCGCGAGCAGGTGCGCTTCGTCGACCATCTGGGCAACGACACGCGGCTGGTCAGCGTCGAGGGCGAGCCGCACACCATCGTGCTGACGGCCGAGGGCGAGGTGGAGACCTTCGGCCGCGACGGCGTGTCGGGCCCGCACCGCGGCTTCGCGCCGCTGTGGCTGTTCCTGCGCGAGACCGGGCTGACGGGGGCCGGGCCGCGCGTCGAGGCGCTGATCGGCGGGCTGCAGGGCGGCGAGGCGCTCGACCGGCTGCACCGGCTGATGGCGGCGATCGGCGAGCGCGTCGCCTACACGCTGGGTGCGACCGACGCGCAGACGAGCGCGGAGGAGGCGCTGGCGAACGGCAGCGGCGTGTGCCAGGACCACGCCCACATCTTCATCGCCGCGGCGCGCCGCATGGGCTTTCCGGCGCGCTACGTCAGCGGCTACCTGAAGCTCGACGACACCGACGAGCAGGCGGCGAGCCACGCCTGGGCCGAGGCGCATGTCGACCATCTCGGCTGGGTCGCCTTCGACTGCTCGAACGGCATCTCGCCCGACGAGCGCTACGTGCGGCTGGCGGTGGGCTGCGACTATCGCGACGCCATGCCGATTTCGGGGATCCGGCACGGCAGCGCGGAGGAACGGCTTGCGGTTCGCATCACGGTCGAGCAGTAATCGGTCGGGCATTCTCGATTCGGATCGACGCCGATGACCTATTGCGTCGGGCTCCAGATAGACCGGGGCCTGGTCTTCATGTCGGACACGCGCACCAATGCGGGCGTCGACAACATCTCCACCTTCGGCAAGATGACGGTGTGGGAGACGCCGGGCGAACGCGTGCTCGTGCTTCTGTCGGCCGGCAACCTGGCGACCACGCAGGCCGTGGTCAGCCTGATCGAGGAACGCTCGAAGGCGCCGGCCGAGCGCGCGCCGTCGATCCTCGACACGCCGTCGATGTTCCAGACCGCGCGGCTGGTCGGCGACGTCATCAAGGAGGTGATCGGCCATTCGACGCCGGTCGGCCAGACCGCCGACGCCTTCGGCGCCTCCTTCATCCTGGGCGGCC
Source organism: Aquibium sp. A9E412 (assembly GCF_030398335.1). Taxonomy (GTDB): domain Bacteria; phylum Pseudomonadota; class Alphaproteobacteria; order Rhizobiales; family Rhizobiaceae; genus A9E412. Next base: position 12,743 of record NZ_JAOAOP010000075.1, on the reverse strand, counting down.
AGATCCGCGGCACCGAGCCGCGGCTGTTCCTGATCTACCCGGAAGGCAACTTCATCGAGAGCGGGCCGGACACACCGTTCCTGCAGATCGGCGAGACCAAGTACGGCAAGCCGATCCTGGTGCGCGCCTACGATCCGGCGCTGAGCTTCGCCGAGACGGTCAAGCTCTTGATGGTGTCGTTCGATTCCACCTTGAAGTCGAACCTGTCGGTCGGGCTGCCGCTCGACCTGCTGTTCTACGAACGCGACAGCTTCCGCGTCGGCTTCCGCAAGCGCTTCGCCGCCGACGACGGCTACTACCGGCAGATCTCGGAAGGCTGGTCGCGCGCGCTGAAGGCCGCCTTCGCCAGCCTGCCCGACGTCCCCGGCTGAGGCGCGCTCGGCGCGGTCGCAGCGCCGACTTTCGTTTGTTTCGCTTTTGCGCTAGAAACGAAAGATGCGAAGGCCGGCGAGGCGGGAATGCCATGCAACTGTCGATGCGGCACAGCGAGATCGTCCAGGTCGCCCGCGACGAGGGCCGTGTCACCGTCGACGCGCTCGCCCGGCGCTTCGGCGTCAGCGCCCAGACGATCCGCAAGGACCTCAACGCGCTGTGCGCGCGGCGCGTGCTGACGCGCAGCCATGGCGGGGCGCTGTTTCCGGCCGGCAGCGAGAATGTCGGCTATGCCGAGCGCCGCCGCATCGCCTCGGAGGAGAAGCGCGCGATCGGCCGCGCGGCGGCCGCGCTGATCCCGGCCAAGGCCTCGCTGTTCCTGACCATCGGCACCACCACCGAGGCCGTCGCCGAGGCGCTCGGCGAGCATGAGGGGCTGCTCGTCGTGACCAACAACATCAACGTGGCCAACCGGCTGCGGCTCGCCCCCGCGATCGAGACGATCGTCGCCGGCGGCGTCGTGCGGCGGTCGGACGGCGGCATCGTCGGCGAGGCGGCGGTCGACTTCATCCGCCAGTTCAAGGTCGACTTCGCGGTGATCGGCGCCTCGGCGATCGACGAGGACGGGGCGCTGTTCGACTACGATTTCCGCGAGGTGAAGGTGGCGCAGGCGATCATCGCCAGCGCCCGCCACGTCGTGCTGGTCGCCGATTCGACCAAGTTCGAGCGCACCGCGCCGGTGCGCGTCGGCCACCTGCGCCAGGTGCAGACCTTCGTCACCGACCGCTGCCCGGTCGACGCGGTGCGCCGGCTGTGCCGCGAGAGCGACGTGGCGCTGGTCGAGACGGCGCGCTGAGCGGACCGGGCGCGGAAACCGGTTTGACGCGCGCAAGACTTTCGTTTTAGTTTCGTTTTGCTTTCACATTGCGCCGGGCAGGAGACCATCGTGGACGACGACGGGGCCGACCTCTACGACATCGTCGTCATCGGCGGCGGCATCAATGGCTGCGGCATCGCGCGCGACGCCGCCGGGCGCGGCCACAGCGTCCTCCTGGCCGAGATGAACGACCTGGCGAGCGGCACCTCGTCGTGGTCGACCAAGCTGATCCATGGCGGGTTGCGCTATCTCGAGCATTACGAGTTCCGCCTCGTGCGCGAGGCGCTGAAGGAGCGCGAGGTGCTGTGGCGCATGGCGCCGCACATCATCTGGCCGCTGCGCTTCGTGCTGCCGCACCATGCCGGCATGCGGCCGGCCTGGCTGTTGCGGCTCGGGCTGTTCGTCTACGACCACATCGGCGGCCGCCGGCTGCTGCCGGCCACGCGCACGCTCGACCTGGCGCGCGATCCGGCGGGCGCGCCGCTGAAGCGCGCGTTCCGCCGCGCCTTCGAATACTCCGACTGCTGGGTGAACGACGCGCGGCTGGTCGTGCTCAACGCGCGCGACGCGGCCGACCGCGGCGCGGTGATCCGCACGCGCAGCCGCGTGGTGGCGGCGCGGCGCGCGCAGGACGGCTGGCGCGTGGCGGTGGAGGACACGCGCACCGGCCGGCGCGAGACGGTGCGCGCACGGCTGCTCGTCAACGCCGCCGGCCCCTGGGTCGACCGGGTGCTGGCCGAAACGATGGGGCGCAACGCGGCCGGCAGCGTGCGCCTGGTCAAGGGCAGCCACATCGTCGTGCCGCGGCTTCACGACGATCCGCGCGCCTATTTCTTCCAGAACAGCGACGGGCGCATCGTCTTCGCCATCCCCTACGAGGAGGATTTCACGCTGATCGGCACCACCGACCGCGACTTTGCCGGCGACCCGGCCGAGGCGGCGGCGGACGAGGCGGAGATCGCCTATCTGTGCGCGGCGGCGAGCGCCTATTTCGAACGGCCGGTGCGGCGCGAGACGGTTCGGTGGACCTATTCGGGCGTGCGGCCGCTCTACGACGACGGCGCCGGCAAGGCGCAGGAGGCGACGCGCGACTATGTGCTGAAGGTCTCCGGCGGGCCGGACGAGGCGGCGCGGATCGACATCTTCGGCGGCAAGATCACCACCTACCGCCGGCTCGCCGAGGCGGTGCTGGCGCGCGCCGAGGCGCGGCTCGGCCGCAAGGGCGGGCCGTGGACGGCCGATGCGGCGCTGCCGGGCGGCGACTTTCCCGTCACCGGCTTCGACGCCGCGGTCGCGGCGCTGCGCCGCGGCCACCCGTTTCTCGAGGCGGGCCATGCGCGCCGGCTGGTGCGGCTCTACGGCACGCGCGCCGGCGCGCTGCTTGCCGGCGCGGCGGCGCCGGCCGATCTCGGCCGCCATTTCGGCGCCGACCTCTACGAGGCGGAGCTGCGCTATCTCGCCCGCGCGGAATGGGCGCAGACCGGCGACGACGTGCTGTGGCGGCGCACCAAGCGCGGCCTGCGGCTATCGCCGGACGAGGCGGCGGCCGTCGACGCCTTCATGCGCGCGCTCGTCGCGGAGCGGCCGGCGGGCTGAGGCGGCGGGCGGTGGTCGCGCATTGGCGCCGGCCGGGCCGGCGGGCATGATGGGCGCGGGCGCGCGGACAGCGGTATGCGGGGGAGCGGGGGCATGCGGGGAGGAGACATGGACGGCTACGTTCTGGCGATCGACCAGGGAACCACCTCGACGCGGGCGATCCTGTTCGACCGCGCGCAGCGCGCGCTCGCCACGAGCCAGCGCGCGTTCACGCAGCACTATCCGGCCTCCGGCTGGGTCGAGCACGACGCAGAGGAGATCTGGCGCAGCGTCGTGGAGACGGTGCGCGACGCGCTCGACAAGGCCGGCGTCGCGGCCTCGGCGGTCGCCGGCATCGGCATCACCAACCAGCGCGAGACGGCGCTGGTGTGGGAGCGCGAGACCGGCCGGCCGATCCACAACGCCATCGTGTGGCAGGACCGGCGCACGCAGCCGGCCTGCGAGCGGCTGCGCGGCGAGGGGCTCGAGCCGCTCGTCGCCGCGCGCACCGGGCTCTTGCTCGACCCGTATTTCTCGGCCACCAAGATCGCCTGGCTGCTCGACCATGTCGCGGGCGCGCGACGCGCGGCCGAACGGGGCCGGCTCGTCGCCGGCACGCTCGACAGCTTCCTGATCTGGCGGCTGACCGGCGGCCGGGTGCACGCCACCGACGCCACCAACGCCTCGCGCACGCTTTGCTACGACATCGGCGCCAATCGCTGGGACGAGGAGCTCTGCGCCGCCTTCGGCGTGCCGGCCGGCATGCTGGCGCAGGTGCGCGACAGCGCGGCCGATTTCGGCACCACCGACCCGGCGCTGTTCGGCGCGGCGATCCCGATCCTCGGCGTGGCCGGCGACCAGCAGGCGGCGACCATCGGCCAGGCCTGCTTCGCGCCCGGCATGCTGAAGGCGACCTACGGCACCGGTTGCTTCGCCGTGCTCAACACCGGCGAAGAGCGGGTGCGCTCGCAGAACCGGCTGCTGACGACCATCGCCTATCGGCTCGACGGCCGCACGACCTATGCGTTGGAAGGCTCGATCTTCGTCGCCGGGGCGGCGGTGCAGTGGTTGCGCGACGGGCTGGGTATCATCGCCGAGGCGGCCGAGACGGGGCCGCTGGCCGCGCGCGCCGACCCACACCAGGCGGTGCATCTGGTGCCGGCCTTCGTCGGCCTCGGTGCGCCGCACTGGGACGCGGAGGCGCGCGGCGCGCTGTTCGGCCTGACGCGGGCGACGGGACCGGCCGAGCTCGCCCGCGCGGCGCTGGAATCGGTCGCCTTCCAGACATACGACCTGATCGAGGCGATGCATGGCGACTGGCAGGGCGGGGCGGCCGACACGGTGCTGCGCGTCGACGGCGGCATGGTGGCGAGCGACTGGACGATGCAGCGGCTGGCCGACATCCTCGGCGCGCCGGTCGACCGGCCGACCGTGCTCGAGACCACCGCGCTCGGCGCGGCGTGGCTGGCCGGCTCGCGCGCCGGCGTGTGGCCGGGGCAGCAGGCCTTCGCCGAGGCCTGGGCGCTCGACCGGCAGTTCGCGCCGGCGATGGACGCGGCCGAGCGCGCGGCGCGGCTGGCCGGCTGGCGCGACGCGGTGCGCCGCACGCTGAGCGCGACCTGACGGCGCGGCCCGCGGCCTTGCCTTCGCGGCGCGGCGGGCCATTGTTGTCGCGAGCCGTGCCATCGGCGCCACACGACGGAGCCTCTGCCCTTGAAGACAGTCAGCGTCATCCTTCTCGCCGTTGTCGCCGTGCTGGCGGTGGTCGGCGCGCTGTTCGCGCTCGACCGCGACGGCTTCTGGCGCCGCATCGCCGGCGATCCCGATCTCGGCGACACCGATTTCGCGACGCTCGGCCCGGCGCCGAAGCCGAACGAGGCGCTGGTCTGCCCGCCCGACCACTGCCCGCGCCGCACGCCCGACATCGCCAGCCCGGTCTACGACCGCGATGCCGCGGCGATGCGAACGATCATGGCCGAGCGGCTGGCCGGCCGGGCGCGGCTTGTCCGCGTCGACGACGACGGCGATCCCACGCGGCTGCGCTATGTGGCGCGCAGCCGGCTGATGCGCTTTCCCGACACGATCTCGGTCGCCTTCGTCGATCTCGGCCAGGGGCGCTCGGGCGTCGCCATGCACGGCCGCGCCCAGCTCGGCCGCTCCGACATGGGCGTCAATGCGGCGCGGCTGCGCGCCTGGCTGCGGCTTCTGGCCGACCACGAGGCGGACGCCGGCGGCGGCTGAGGCGGGCTTGCCGGGCGGCGCCGAAAGAAGAAGGGCGCCCGAGGGGCGCCCAAAGAAGAAGGGCGCCCGAGGGGGCGCCCAATGGCCGTGTCCTGTCGCGTCTGCCGACGGCGAAGCGGGATCGGCTTCGCCGGCAAGCGCCCTAGTTGTATGGCGAATTGCAGCGCTTGCGCGGGCCGTTATAGGGCTGGAACGTGTCGTCCGACGCCCGGTAGGACCGGTAGCGCCGGTCGCACCAGCGCACATGCCGGTCCCAGGAGCGCGAATTGGCGATGGCGCCGGAGATGATCGCGCCGGCGATGAAGGCGGCCGGCGGGAACCAGTAGCCGTCGCGGTAGCGATAGCCCTTGCGGCGCTGCTTGTAGCCGCGATGACCGTTCCAGTAGACATAGGGTCCGCCGTGCTGGCGGCCGTAGCGCCACTGGTTGTTCTGGTCGAAATGCGGCCGGCCGCCGCGCGGGCCGCCCCTGAAGACCGGACCGTGATAGCGGCGCCAGCCGCGGTGGCCGACCTCGGTGCGGCCGGCTTCCGCCGCGCTCGGGCCGACGGCGGGCGCGGCCGGAACGGCCAGCGGACCGGCCGCCGCCTGCGGCACGGGCAGCGCGGCCATCGACGCGGCGATCGCCGCCGCGCACAGCGATGAGAACAGCTTCTTCATGGCGACCTCCTCGGGCTTGCGATCGGGCGTCCGGCGTCCGGCCGCCTTACCGGCGGCCGAAACGGGACGTTAACCCATCCTAAGACGGGAAAGCCGGCAGCGCGATGGCGGTTCACCTGCGGCGATCACTTTTGCGTGTTCGCGCGTGCGGCGCGCTTCAGCCCTTCACCATGGAGACGAGCGCGGCATTCGAGCGGCGGGTCGTCGCGCGGTCGCGCAGGATCGTGTAGCCGCGCGGGTCGGCGGCCGTCGCGATCAACAGGGCGCGGCTCGTCGCGCCGCGCATGCGCAGGCCCGTGCGCTCGTCGGTGATGGTGTTGTCGGGCGCCACGCGCATGCGGCAGTTGCGCAGGTTGAAGTTGACGTGGCGCGGCGTCTCGTCCTCGCCGTCCCATTGGTGGCAGGCGTCCTCGTAGACCACCAGGCGGACCGGCGAGCCGCCGCGCTGCATGTCGTCGGCGATGGCGTGCGAGCGCGGGACCGACACGTTGCCGTCGCGGCCGCCAACCAGAAGCAGCACCGGGCTGCCGGTGGTGGCGGGCGCGTCGAGGCGGGCGATGCTGCAGCCGTAATAGGAGATGTGGCCGGCGAAGCGATGGGCGCTGCGGGCATAGAGGTCGGCGATCTGGCGATAGGCGCACAGCATGGCGATCATGCCGCCGTAGGAAAAGCCGACGACGTGGATGCGGCCGGCGTCGATCTCCGGCCGTTCGGCGAGATAGGCGAGCGCGGCGAAGGCGTCGGCCAGCATCATCGCCTCGGTCAGCCGCAGCGCGCGCATCGTGTCGGTGCGGCTTCGGATGCCGCGCGCGGCGAAGCCGTCGATCACCAGGCCGGCGCAGCCGGCGTCGGCCAGGAGCCGGCCATAGGCGCCCTCGCGCGCCGGCATCGGCCCGCCGAGCCCCTGCAGGACGACGCAGGCCGGCACCGGGCCGCTGGTGTCGGCCGGCAGGTGCAGCTCGCCGCAAAGCTCGACCGGCGGCGCATGGCGCGGCCCGCGCGCGATGTCGGGCAGGATCGTCGGGCTGGCGGAGGCAAAGCGCACCGGGCGCGGCGGCGGCGCGCCGGTATCGGTGGTCCCGGTATCGGTGGGTCCGGTGTCGGTGGTCAGGAGGGCGTCGGTCATGCGTCTCAATGGCCGGGCCGGCCGCCGGTTCCCTGCCGCGCGACCGGCGGAACGTCCGCCGGGCTCGCGCATTGAGCCGACGAGAGCCGGCATGCCGGATCGGGAACGGTCCGTCCGGCCCGCCCGTCTCACGAGCGATGGAGAGCGGACGATGAAGGTCAGCGAAGCGATGACCCGCCATGTGGAGACCGCCAGCCCCGACCAGCCGGTGCGCGAGGCCGCACGGCGGATGGGCGCGCTCGATGCCGGCGCCGTGCCGGTCGGCGAGGGCGACCGGCTGGTCGGCATGCTGACGGACCGCGACCTGGCGCTGCGCGTCGTCGCAGAAAACAAGGGTCCCGACACGCCGGTGCGCGAGGCGATGACGCGCGACCTGAAATACTGCTTCGCCGACGACGACACCGAAACGGTGGGGCGCAACATGGCCGAGCAGCAGATCCGACGCCTGCCGGTGCTCGACCGCGACAAGCGGCTGGTCGGCATCCTGGCGATCGGCGACATCGCCTTCCAGGCCGGCGGCGCGGCGGCGAGCGCCGCCCTGGCCGGGGTGTCGCAGCCGGGCGGCCCGCACTCGCAGACCGGCGGTCCGCGAAGCTGAGGCACCATAGCGGCACGGGAGACAAGCGATGTTGTGGACTGCATCCGCGTTGCGCCACTACGGCGTGCAAGCCAGCGACGGCGAGATCGGCCGCGTCTCGGACCTGCTGTTCGACGACCGCGGCTGGACCATCCGCTGGGCGGTGATCGAGGCGGGAGGCTGGCTGGAGAGCCGCAAGGTGCTGCTGCCGCCGCGCGAGTTCGCCCGGCCGGACGCGGCGCAGTCGCTGTTCTCGGTCACCGTCACCCGGGCGCAGGTCAAGTCGAGCCCGCGGCTCGACGCGGACGAGCCGGTGTCGCGCCAGCACGAGACCGACATCTATGCCTATTACGGCTGGCAGCCCTACTGGGCGGGCACCGCCTATGCGCCGCTCGCCGGCGTGGCGGCGACGCCGGTCGACCAGACGGCGGCCGCGGCCGAGGCCGCGCGCGAGCGCCAGGAGACCGGGCGCGGCGATCCGCATCTGCGCTCGGTCGGCGAGGTGACCGGCTACTACATCCACGCCGCCGACGGCGACATGGGCCATGTCGAGGACATGCTGGTCGAGGCCGACGGCTGGGCCATCCGCTACGTGGTGGTCGACACCAAGAACTGGTGGCCCGGCCGCAAGGTGCTGATCGCGCCGCAGCGCATCGCCGACATCAACTGGGCCGAGGGCACCATCGCGGTCGGGCTGACGCGCGAGGAACTGCGTCAGGCGCCCGAATACGACCCCGACGAGACCGCCGACGGCCGCCAGGACGGCCGCACGCAGGACTACCTGGTCTACATCTAGGACGGCGGCAGGCGGCCGGCCTTGCGAAGAAGGCATTCCGGCGCGCCTTCGGCCGCCGGCCTTGCAAAGGAGGAATTCGCCATGTGGGGCTTCTGGACCCTGCTGCTCGTGCTGGTTCTGCTGATCGTGGCGCTGCCGGTCTATCCCTACAGCCGCGGCTGGGGCTACTGGCCGAGCGGCCTGCTCCTGGTGCTCTTCCTGTTCTGGATCCTGCTGCTCTATCTCGGCGCCATCGCCTTCTGGTGGCCGTGGGCACCGCCGGCCGGCGTCGTGGGAGCGTGAGCGCGCTCGCACGGCAGGGCCACCGCGCGGCCGCACCCGACAGCCTGCCGCGCGCCGGTGCCGACAGCACGCTCGCCCTGCTGCGCGAGGGCTACCGCTTCGTGTCCAACCGCTGCGAACGGCTCGGCCGCGACGCGTTCCGCACGCGGCTGATGCTGCGCGAGGTGGCGTGCATGCGCGGGCCGGACGCGGCGGCCGCCTTCTATCATCCCGGCCGCTTCACCCGGCAAGGCGCCATGCCGCGCAGCGCGCTGACCCTGCTGCAGGACCGCGGCAGCGTGCAGACGCTCGACGGAACGGCGCACCGCCATCGCAAGGCGGCGTTCATGGCGATGATGGACGAGGCGGCGCTGGCGCGCGCGGGCCGGCTGTTCAGCGAGGAATGGCAGATCGCCGCCGACGGCTGGAGCGGCCGCGCGATCGTGCTCCACGAGGCGGCGGCCGACATCCTCGCCCGCACGGCGCTGCGCTGGTGCGGCATCGACCCGCAGGCCGAGGACGTCGCCGCGCGCCGTCGCGAGCTCGTCGCGATGATCGAGGGGGCCGGCAGCATCGGCCCGACCCATCTGCGCGCGCAGGCGCTGCGCCAGCGCGCCGAACGCTGGGCGCGCCGCCTGATCGGCGACATCCGCGCCGGCCGCCGGGCCGCCGATCCCGCGCTTCCGGCCGCACGGCTCGCCGGCCACACCGACACCGAGGGGGCGCGTCTGCCCGAGACGGTGGCGGCGGTCGAGCTTCTCAACCTGCTGCGGCCCATCGTGGCGGTCGGCCGCTACATCGTGTTCGCCGCGCATGCGCTGCACGTGCATGGCGGGCCGGGCGGCGCGGCCGGCGCGGCCGACCGACGCGCCTTCGTGCAGGAGGTGCGGCGCTTCTACCCGTTCTTTCCGATGGTCGGCGGCCGGGCGCTGGAACCCTTCGTGTGGCGCGGTCACCGCTTTTCGGCGGGCGCCTGGGTGCTGCTCGACCTCTACGGCACCAACCGCCATCCGCAGGCCTGGCCGGAGCCGGACGCCTTCCGTCCCGAGCGCTTCGCGGACTGGCGGGGCGACGCCTTCGCGATGGTGCCGCAGGGCGGCGGCGGCTTCGAGGGCGGCCATCGCTGCCCCGGCGAGTGGCTGACCATCGCGCTGACCGGCGAGGCCGTGCGGCTGCTGACGCAGGAGATGCGCTACGGCGTACCGGCGCAGGACCTGACGATCGCGCTCGACCGGTTCCCGACCGGGCCGGCAAGCGGCTTCGTGATCGCGGTGGAGTGAAGGCGGCGCGTGCCGGGCGGTGAGCGGGTCGGGGCATCGAGGCGACCCCGTGCCACCCGCCTGGTCGCAGGTCGGCGACCCGTGCCGCTGGTGCGCTCCAGAAACGATGCCCGTTCAAACGGTTGCGGTGGTGAGCGGGGTGGGGATCGAACCCACGACCAGCTGATTAAAAGTCAGCTGCTCTACCACTGAGCTACCCGCCCTCGGCGCGGACCGGCAGGCTTTGCGAAGCGGCCCGGCGAAGTGCGGCGGACCTTAGAAAGAGCCTTTCGGGGGGTCAACCGAAAATGCCCGCCGCCGCGCGCGTCCGTCACCACAATGCCACCATGCGATGCCGGTACGACGCGGGCAGGGCGACCGAATGCCACGCGATGGTGATTGGAGCGCATGGCGCGGAAGCGCTATAGGGGCGGGGAAACGGACGAACGGTGACGCAGGTCTGAAATGGCGATCGATGTCGGCTATCTCGGAGCGCTCGGCGCGGGCGCGCTGTCCTTCCTGTCGCCCTGCGTGCTGCCGCTGGTGCCGCCCTATCTGTGCTACATGGCCGGCGTGTCGGTCGACGAGTTCCGCGCCGGCGGCCTCGCCGTGCAGGGCGACGGCACGGCGGTCGCCACCGCGGCGCCGCGGCGCGCGCTGATCGGCGCCTCGCTCGCCTTCGTCGCCGGCTTCTCCACCGTCTTCGTGGCGCTCGGCGCCGGCGCGTCGACCATCGGCGCGCTGCTGCGCGCCTGGCAACAGGAGCTGGCGGTGGTCGCCGGCCTGCTGATCATCGTCATGGGGCTCAACTTCCTCGGCGTCATCCGCATCCCGCTCCTGTCGCGCGAGGCGCGCTTCCAGGCGCAGGGGCGGCCGGCCAGCGCCGGCGCGGCCTATGTGATGGGCCTCGCCTTCGCCTTCGGCTGGACGCCGTGCATCGGCCCGGTGCTCGGCCCGATCCTGACGCTGGCCGGCGGCCGCGAGACGGTCGGCGAGGGGGCGCTGCTGCTCGCCGTCTATTCGGCCGGGCTCGGCATCCCGTTCCTGGTCGCGGCCTATTTCTCCGGCGCCTTCGCGCGCTTCCTGACCCGCTTCCGCGTGCATCTCGGCCGCGTCGAGAAGGCGATCGGCGCGCTGCTGGTGATCGCCGGCGTGCTGTTCCTGACCGGCGGCATCCAGGCCGCCTCCTATTGGCTGCTGGAGACCTTCCCGGCGCTCGGCCTGCTCGGCTGAGCGGTGCGCCCGGCCCCGGTGGAGCGGGGCCGGCCGCGGTGCTACAGAGAAAGCCAAATCGCCACCAAACGACGGATCCTCCATGAGCGCCAGAAGCTGCCTCACCATCGTCCTCGCCGCCGGCGAGGGCACGCGCATGAAGAGCGCCACGCCGAAGGTGCTGCATCCGGTCGCCGGCCGGCCGATGATCGGCCATGTGCTCGACGCGATCGGCCAGGCGGGCGCCGCAGCGGTGACGGTGGTGGTCGGCCATGCCGGCAAGGCGGTCGCCGAGGCGGTCGCCGCGCTCGACGGGCGGGCCGAGATCGCCTGGCAGCGCGAGCGGCTGGGCACCGGCCACGCCGTGCTCGCCGCCGGCCAGGCGCTGGAGCGCGGTCACGACGACGTGCTCGTGGTGTTCGGCGACACGCCGCTGCTCGAGGCCGAGGCGCTCGGCCGGCTGCGCGGCGCGCTGGCCGACGGCGCGGCGGTGGCGGTGATGGGCTTCCGCACCGAGCGGCCCGCCGGCTACGGCCGGCTGATCGAAAAGGACGGCGCGCTGGTTGCCATCCGCGAGGAGAAGGACTGCAGCCAGGCCGAGCGCGCGGTGACCTTCTGCAATGGCGGCGCCATGGCGCTCGACGGACGCCGCGCGCCGGCGCTGCTGAAGCGCATCGGCAACGCCAACGCCAAGGGCGAGTACTATCTCACAGACATCGTCGCGCTGGCCGTCGAGGAGGGCCTGCGCGTCGCCGCCGTCGAGGCGGCGTTCGAGAACGCGCTCGGCGTCAACACGCGCGCCGAACTGGCCGCCGCGGAGGCCGTCTGGCAGGCGCGGCGGCGCAGCGCCCTGATGCTCGACGGGGTGACGATGACGGCGCCTGAGACGGTGTTCCTGTCGCACGACACGGCGATCGGCGCCGACGCGCTGATCGAGCCCCACGTGGTGTTCGGCCCCGGCGTGCGGGTGGAAGGCGGGGCGCGCATCCGCGCCTTCTCGCATCTGGAGGGCGCCACGGTGGCCGGCGGCGCCGAGATCGGCCCCTATGCGCGGCTGCGCCCGGGGGCGGCGCTCGGCGAGCGCGCCAAGGTGGGCAATTTCTGCGAGATCAAGAACACGCGCGTGGAGGCCGGCGCCAAGGTGCCGCATCTCTCCTATGTCGGCGACGCGACGGTGGGGGCGGGCGCCAACATCGGCGCCGGCACCATCACCTGCAACTATGACGGCTTTTCCAAGCACCACACGTCGATCGGCCCGGGTGCCTTCATCGGCTCCAACAGCTCGCTGGTGGCGCCGCTGACGATCGGCGAAGGGGCCTATGTCGCCTCGGGCAGCGTCATCACCCAGGACGTGCCCGACGAGGCGCTCGCCTTCGGCCGCGCCCGCCAGGCGACCCGGCCGGAGTTCGGCCGGCGGCTGCGCGAGCGGCTGGCGGCTGCGAAAAAGTAGCGGCTTTCCGGTAACCGACGGTCAAGGCGGGCGCGCTATGGTGCGCCGGGATCCGCGCGCGCGGCGTGCCGCGCCGTGCGACACGCGGTGAAACCATATGTGAGTTCCATTGCCCGCGCCGTCGGCTAGAAGCGGACGATGGGACGGGACAGAAGAGGGCACAGGCCATGTGCGGCATCGTGGGTATCGTCGGGCATTCGCCGGTGGCGCCGCTGATCGTCGACGCGCTCAAGCGGCTGGAATACCGCGGCTACGATTCGGCCGGCGTGGCGACGGTGGAGAACGGCGCGCTGGCGCGGCGCCGCGCCGAGGGCAAGCTCATCAACCTGGAGCGGCGGC
>NZ_JAOAOP010000074.1 GCF_030398335.1 Aquibium sp. A9E412 | reverse complement strand
CATCAGACTGCGCAGAAAACGCGCTGCCAGAAACAACCAATACCTCGCTCACATCCTCCAGCCCTTGCCGCGTTAACCCGGATTCACTGCCGTGCCCGGCGGCCGCCGGCGAGACGGACCCGGCCCGGCTCAGGCAGCGCCGGCGCGCGCCAGCGCCCGCTTCTCGCGGCGCCGGTGCACCGAGGAGGCGATGCCCAGCGCCTCGCGGTACTTGGCCACCGTGCGGCGCGCGATGTCGACGCCGTCGCGGCGCAGCGCCGCCACGATGGCGTCGTCCGACAGCACCGCACCGGCCGGCTCGGCCTCGATCAGCCGGCGGATGCGCGCGCGCACCGCCTCGCCGGAATGCGCGTCGCCGCCGTCGGCATCGGCGATCGCCGAGGAGAAGAAGTAGCGCAGCTCGAAGGTGCCGCGCGGCGTCAGCATGTACTTGCCGGCGGTCACCCGGCTGACGGTCGATTCGTGCATGCCGATCGCGTCGGCCACCATGCGCAGGTTGAGCGGCCTGAGCTGGGCGACGCCATGGACCAGGAAGGCGTCCTGGCAGCGCACGATCTCGCTCGCCACCTTGAGGATGGTGCGCGCCCGCTGGTCGAGGCTGCGCGTCAGCCAGTTGGCGCTCTGCAGGCAGTCGCTGACGAACTGGCGGTCGTGCTGGCTGGCGCCGCGCGAGACCGCCGCGGCGTAGACCTGGTCGACGACCAGCCGCGGCAGCGTGTCGGGGTTGAGCTCGACGGCCCAGCTTCCGTCGGCGGCCGCGCGCACCAGCACGTCCGGCACCACCGCGTCGGCCGGCGCGCTCGAGAAGGCGGCGCCGGGCTTCGGGTCGAGGGCGCGGATCTCGCCCAGCATGTCGACCAGGTCCTCCTCGCCGACGCCGCAGAGGCGCTCGAGCGCGCGGAAGTCGCGCCGGGCGAGCAGGTCGAGCCGGCCGAGCAGCGCGCGCATCGCCGGGTCGAGCCGGTCGCGCGCGGCGAGCTGCAGCGCCAGGCAGTCGGCGAGGTCGCGCGCGAACAGGCCCGGCGGGTCGAAGCCGCGGCAGGTCTCCAGCACCGCCTCGACAGCGGCGGTCTGCGTGCCGAGCGCGGCGGCGATCTCGTCGGGCGCCGTCGTCAGATAGCCCGCCTCGTCGAGCGCATCGGCGAGCGCGGCGGCGATGCGCCGGCGCTCCGGGTCGGCGAAGGTGAAGCCGATCTGCTCGCCGACATGGCCGGCCAGCGTCGGCGCCGCGCTGGTGGCATCGGCGATCTCGGCGCCGTCGAGCGGCACGCCGCCGCCGCGCACCGACTTCCACTGCGCCGACAGCGCCGGCGCCAGTGCCTCGCGGCGGCCCGGATCGTCGGGAAAGACGTTCTCCAGCGAGCTGTCGAGGCGCGCGGCCATCGCCTCGGCGCTCCGGTGCTGCGCCGCTGCGCCGTCGGCGTCCTGCGACGGGCCGGCGTCCGCCGGCCGCTCGCCACGCTCCAGCAGCGGGTTGCGCTCGATCTCGGCGTCGATGAAGCGCTCGAGCTCGGCATGCGGCATCTGCAGCAGCCGGATCGACTGCATGAGCTGCGGCGTCATCACCAGCGCCTGGCTCTGACGCATATGGAGCTTGGCCGAGAGCGCCATTGGTCCCTGTCCGTTGCCGCGCGGCGACCGCCGCGCCGGCCCAGCGATAGAAACTGGCCCGGGATTTGCTTGTCAAGGCGAGGCTAGCCGGCCGGCGTTACCGTCCGGTTAGCGGCCGCCGGGGCGGCTTCGCGTTTTCCGCGGCGCGGCGCGCGCCAGGTGGGCCGCGCGCATGTCCGCGAGCCGCGAGAGGGACCTAGAGGGTGAAGCCTTCGCCGAGATAAAGGCGGCGCACGTCGGGATTGCCGACGATGTCCTCCGGCCGGCCGTGCGTCAGCACCTGGCCGGCGTGGATGATGTAGGCGCGCTCCACCAGGCCGAGCGTCTCGCGCACGTTGTGGTCGGTGATCAGCACGCCGATGCCGCGCGCGGTCAGATGCCGCACGAGCTGCTGGATGTCGCTGACGGCGATCGGGTCGACGCCGGCGAACGGCTCGTCGAGCAGCATGAAGTTGGGGTTGCTGGCCAGCGCGCGGGCGATTTCGAGGCGGCGCCGCTCGCCGCCCGACAGCGAGATCGACGGCGCCTTGCGCAGATGGCCGATGTGGAACTCCTCGAGCAGCTCGTCGAGGGCGCGCTCGCGCGTGCGCCGGTCGCGCTCGACCACCTCGAGGATGGCGCGGATGTTGTTTTCCACCGACAGGCCGCGGAAGATCGAGGCTTCCTGCGGCAGGTAGCCGATGCCGAGCCGGGCGCGCCGGTACATCGGCATCGCGGTGACGTCGTTGCCGTCGATCAAGATCGAGCCGCTGTCGGCCGGGATCAGCCCGGTGACCATGTAGAAGCAGGTGGTCTTGCCGGCGCCGTTGGGGCCGAGCAGGCCGACCGCCTCGCCGGCGCGCACGCCGAAGGAGACGCCCGAGACGACCTGCCGGCCCTTGAAGCTCTTGGTCAGGCCGCGCGCGATCAGCGTGCCCTCGCGCCCGCCGGTCGCCTCCGCCGGCCCCTCGGGAACCGGCGCGGCCTCGGCTTCGGCCTTGCGGAAACGCGACAGGAGCGACAAGCGCCGGCCCTACCGCTCGACGGAGCCGGGCTTGAGCAGCATCTTCACGCGGCCGGTCTGGGCGCCCTCGCCGCAGCCCTCGAGCCGCGCCTGGCCCGAGCGCATCTGCACCACCAGCCGGCAGCCGACGATCACGTTGTCGCCCTCCGACAGCACGACCTCCTCGCCCGACAGCACCAGCACCTCGCTCTCCATGTCGAAGGTGCCGCGATCGCCGGTCGCCACCTGGTCCTCGGAGCGCACATAGACCTTGCCGTCGGCCTCCAGCCGCTCGATGCTCGACGTGCCGGTGGTGGCCGAGCCGGAATCGCGGGCGTAGTGCACCACCAGCCGGCCGGACTTGAGCACCGTCTGGCCCTGCGCGACGGCGACGTTGCCGGAGAACACGGCGATGCCTTCCTCCTCGCGCACCTCCAGCGCGTCGCTCTCGATCTGGATCGGCTCGTCGCCCGACAGCTTCAGGCCGGTCAGCCGGCTGTCGCCGGTCTGGGCGTGGGCGAGCGGCAGCGCCGTGCCGCCGGCTAGCGCCAGCGCCAGCGCCAGGCGCGACGCCCGGCGGCCGATGCCGCGAAGACCCTCATTCATCCGTGCCGCCTCCCGCCGTTGCCCCGCCGCCGAGCTCGAGCCGGCCGGGAGAGATGTCCACCCGCACGCGGCGCTCGAAGCGCAGGACCTTGCCGCCGTCGTCCACACGCATGGATTGGGCGGCGATGCGCGCGCCGTCAAGCTCGATCTCGACCGGCTCGTCGGTGCTGAGCGCGCCGGCGTCGATGTCGACGCTGGCCGACTTCAGCCGCGCCACGATGCCCGAGGTGGTGCGCAGCGTCATGCCGTCGGTGATGTCGAGCGTGTTGGCCGTGCGGTCGTAAAGGCCCGCCGCGGCCGAGATCCGCGCCCGGGTGCCGGCGTCGATCGGCACCTCGGCGTCGATCTCCTCCAGCGCGATCGCCGAGCTGTCGCCGAGCGCCTGGCGCGCCCGCGCGGCCGTCATCTCGTAGCGCAGATTGTCCTTGGTGAAGCCCTCGAGCTTCGGCGCGTCCATCACCAGGCTGCCGTCGTCGAAGCTGACGGAGCCGATGTCGACGGCCTCGACGCCGCTCGAGGCGAGGTAGGAATAGCCGATGAAGCCGAGGCCGATGGCCAGCGCGGCCGCCGGCAGCGCGATCTTGAGGACCCGCACCTGCAGCGAATGGCGCCGCGCGCGGCGAAACGCCCGGTCGCCGCGGCTTCGCGCTCCGGGGCGGCCCGACCGCGCGGCACGCTCCTCGGCAGGCAGTCCGCTGGCGCCCTGCATCGTCGCGACGTTCCCGATCTCTTTCTGCTCCCCGGCATTGCACTGCGGGACATAGGCTGCGGCTTGTGCCCCATCGCCGCACGCCCGGCAAGGCAAGCGGCGCCGCGCGTACGCGGGTCTGCGCAACGCGTCACGGTTTGCACCGCAATATGGCCATTTTGGGGTTGCATCGACCCGCTGCCGGCGGCATGGCAATGCGCCGCGAGGCACGCGGCGGCGGTAGCCACGCGGCCGGCCTTGATCTAAAACACGCGGACCGCTCCCGCTTTTCTCACGAGGCACGCCATGGCCACCAGAGCCGACGACCTGATCGATCGCCGACGCCTGCGGCGCAAGCTCACCTTCTGGCGCGTGGCGGCGGTCGTCGTTCTTGTGATCGCCCTGGTCGTCGGCTCCAGCGCGCTGATGGGCGACGGCCCGTGGACGCCGGCCTCCGGCGCCCACGTCGCGCGCATCTCGGTGGAAGGCACCATCGTCGAGGACGAGGAGCTGCTCGAGCGGATCGAGCGCGTGCGCAAGTCCGACGCGGTGAAGGGCGTCATCCTGACGGTCGATTCGCCCGGCGGAACGACGGTCGGCGGCGAGGCGATCTTCGAGGCGGTGCGCGCGCTCGCCGAGGAGAAGCCGGTCGTCGCCCAGGTCGGCACGCTCGCCGCCTCCGCCGGCTACATGATCGCCAGCGCGGCCGACCACATCGTCGCGCGCCAGTCCTCCATCGTCGGCTCGATCGGCGTCCTGGTGCAGTTTCCCGACGTCACCGGGCTGATGGACAAGATCGGCGTCGAGCTGGTCGAGATCAAGTCGTCGCCGCTCAAGGCCGAGCCCTCCCCCTTCAACGAGACGACGCCGGCCGAGCGCGCGATGATGCGCGCCATGATCCTCGACAGCTACGACTGGTTCGTCGATCTGGTCACCGACCGCCGGCCGCTCAGCCGCGACGAGGTGCTGGCGCTCGCCGACGGCTCGATCTTCACCGGCCGCCAGGCGGCCGAGCGGCGGCTGGTCGACGCGCTGGGCGGCGAGAAGACCGCGCGCGCCTGGCTGACCGAGCAGGGCGTCGACGCGGATCTGAAGGTCGTCGAGTGGAAGCCGCGCGATCGCGGCGGGGTGACGCTGGTGCCCGGCTTCCTCGCCGCGGCGGCCGCGCGGTTGCTCGGCCTGCCGCAGGACGGCCCGCAGCTTCTGCGTGCACTCGGCGCCGAGCGCATCTTCCTTGACGGTCTTCTGTCGGTCTGGCAACCTGAAAATGGCGGCGAAATCGATTAAAAATCCAACGAAATCATTCCTGTAACACAAGCCGCCCAGGTCGGGGGAAGGCAATGATCAAGTCCGAGCTCGTGCAAACCATAGCCAATCGGAATCCGCATCTCTTCGTGCGCGACGTCGAGAACATCGTCAACGCGATCCTCGAGGAGATTTCCGAGGCGCTGGCGCAGGGCAACCGCGTCGAGCTGCGCGGCTTCGGGGCCTTCTCGGTGAAGAACAGGCCGGCCCGCACCGGCCGCAACCCGCGCACCGGCGAGGCGGTCGAGGTGGAGGAGAAGTGGGTTCCCTTCTTCAAGACCGGCAAGGAGTTGCGCGAGCGGCTCAACGCCCACAAGTGACCGCCCGGCGTGCCGGCCCGGCGCGCAGCGCACAGCGAAAGACGCCATGTTCAACCGTTTCGTCGCCCTTCTCGTGCTTCTGCCGATCGCCGTGGTGCTGATCGCGCTGGCGGTCGCCAACCGGCATGCGACCGTCTTCACCGTCGACCCGTTCGATCCCGGCAATCCGGCCCTGTCGGTCGAGCTGCCGCTCTACGTCTACCTGTTCGCCGCGCTGGTGCTCGGCATGCTGATCGGCAGCCTGGCCACCTGGTTCAAGCAGGGCCGCTACCGCCGCCGCGCCCGCGAGCGCGAGGCCGAGGCGCAGAAGCTGCGCCAGGCCCAGGCGCGCGGCACGCCGCAGAACGCGCCGCAGATCGCCGGCCCGGGCGCCTGAGCCGCGCCATGATCCGCATCTCCGCCGAGGACGTCGACCGCTGCCTCGATCCGGCCGGGCTGGTCGAGACGCTGCGCCAGGCCTTCCGGGTCGGCGCCGTGCAGCCGGTGCGCCACCATCACACGATCGAGCGGCCCGAAGGCAGCGCCAACACGCTGCTGCTGATGCCGGCCTGGACCGACATGGCCGCTGCAGCCGCCGGTGCCGAGGCGCATGTCGGCGTCAAGGTCGCCATGGTGGCGCCCGACAACGGCGCCCGCGGCAAGCCGGCGGTGATGGCGACCTATCTGCTGATGGACGCGCACACCGGCGAGCCGCAGGCGCTGATCGACGGCCAGCGGCTGACGCTGTGGCGCACCGCCTGCGCCTCCGCGCTCGCCGCCGACTATCTGGCGCGCCGCGACGCCGTCCGCCTGCTGATGGTCGGCGCCGGCGCGCTGGCGCCCTATCTGGTGCGCGCCCACGCCGCGGTGCGGCCGATCCGCCGCGTGACGGTCTACAACCGCTCGCCCGAGGCGGCGGAGCGGCTCGCCCGCCGACTCGCCGACGACGGCTTCGAGGCCGACACGACGCGCGACGTCGACGCTGCGGCCGGCGCGGCCGACATCGTCTCCTGCGCCACGCTGTCGACCGTGCCGCTGGTGCATGGCGCGGCGCTCGCGCCCGGCACGCATGTCGACCTGGTCGGCGCCTTCTCGCCGACGATGCGCGAGAGCGACGACGCCGCGGTGGCCCGCGCCCGCGTCTATGTCGACACCCGCGCCGGCGCGCTCAAGGAGGCCGGCGACATCGTCCAGGCGCTCGAATCGGGCGCGCTCGCCGAGGCGGCGATCGCCGGCGACCTCTACGCGCTGACGCGCGGCGAGGCGCAAGGCCGGCAGGACGACGCGGAGATCACCCTGTTCAAGTCGGTCGGCGCCGCGCTCGAGGACCTGGCCGCCGGCATCGCGGTCTACCGTCGCTTCGCCGAGGCCGGCGCCTGCGGGCGGGCCGGCGCGTCCGGCGCCGGCTGATCCGGGTCCCGCGCGATGGCACGACCGCCCGGACGACAGCCCGCCTCCGGCGGCAAGCGGGGCAAGCGCGCCCCGGCTTCCGAGGGGCCGCCGCTCGGCCGGCCCGAAGGGCGCCGCCGCGGCGAGCGCGAGGCGGAGCGGCCGCCCGGCCGGCGCGCACCCTCGGCCGCCGAGACCGCCGCCGCCCAGCGCGCCGGGCGCCAGCCGCCGGCGCGGCCGGACGGCGCCCTGCCGGACGAGCGCGTGCCGCTCGTCCTTGAGGTGACGCCGGGGCCGGACTATGCGCTGGTCGATTGCGGCGACGGCCGCAAGCTCGAGCGCTACGGCCCGCTGACGATCGTGCGGCCGGAGGCGCAGGCGCTGTGGCGGCCGGCGCTCGGCGCGGCCGACTGGGCGCGGGCCGACGCCGTGTTCACCGGCGACACCGACGAGGAGGGCCTCGGCCGCTGGCATTTCCCGCACGCGCCGCTCGGCGAGACCTGGCCGATGGCGCATGACGGCATCGCCTATCTCGGCCGCTTCACCTCGTTCCGCCATGTCGGCGTGTTTCCCGAGCAGGCCTCGCACTGGAGCCACATGGAAGCTCTCATCCGCTCCGCCGGCCGCCCGGTGCGCGTGCTCAACCTGTTCGGCTACACCGGGCTCGCCTCGCTGGTCGCCGCGCGCGCCGGCGCCGAGGTGACGCATGTCGACGCCTCGAAGAAGGCGATCGGCTGGGCGCGCGAGAACCAGGCGATGGCGCGGCTGGCCGACCGGCCGATCCGCTGGATCTGCGAGGACGCGGTCAAGTTCGCCGAGCGCGAGGCGCGCCGCGGCAACGGCTACGACATCGTGCTGCTCGATCCGCCCGCCTACGGCCGCGGCCCGAAGGGCGAGGTCTGGCAGCTCTTCGAGGACCTGCCGCATCTGGTGGCCACCTGCCGCCGGGTGCTGACGGCGCGGCCGCTCGCCGTCGTGCTGACGGCCTATTCGATCCGTGCCTCCTTCTTCGCCATCCACGGGCTGATGCGCGAGCGCTTCGCCGGCATGGGCGGCCGTGTGGAATCGGGCGAGCTGGTGATCCGCGAGGAGGCCACGGGCCGCGCGCTGCCGACCTCGCTGTTCGCGCGCTGGGTGGCGGCATGACGTCGGCCGGCGGCGAACGCCGCGGCGTCGGCCGCGTGCGCGAGGTCACCAGCCTCGCCAACCCGCTCGTCAAGGACATCCGCGCGCTGGCGCTGAAGAAGCACCGCGACCGCGAGCACGCCTTCATGGCCGAGGGGCTGAAGCTCGTCATCGACGCGCTCGACGGCGGCTGGACGATCCGCACGCTGGTCTACGGCAAGGCCGGGCGCGGCAACGCGGCGGTCGAACGCGCCGCAGCGCGCACCGTCGCCGCCGGCGCCACCGTGCTCGAGGTCAGCCAGAAGGTGCTCGCCGCCATCACCCGGCGCGACAATCCGCAGGTGGTCGTCGGCGTGTTCGAGCAGCGCTACCGGCCGCTCGAGGCGATCCGGCCGGCCGGCGACGCGCTCTGGGTGGCGCTCGACCGGGTGCGCGATCCCGGCAATCTCGGCACCATCATCCGCACCGTCGACGCGGGCGGCGCCAGCGGCGTCATCCTGGTCGGCGAGTGCACCGACCCCTATTCGCTGGAGACCGTGCGCGCCTCGATGGGCTCGATCTTCGCCGTGCCGCTCGCCCGCGCCGGCGCGGACGCCTTCCTCGCCTGGCGCGCGGGCGCCGGCGTGCGCCTCCTCGGCACCCATCTCGCCGGCGCCGTCGACTACCGCGACCTCGGCGCGTCCGACGGTCCGCTCGTGCTCGTGATGGGCAACGAGCAGCAGGGCCTGCCCGAGCCGCTGGCGGCCGCCTGCGACCGGCTGGTGCGCATTCCGCAGGCCGGCCGTGCCGATTCGCTCAACCTGGCCGTGGCCACCGGCGTCATGCTCTACGAGCTGCGCCGCGACGCGCTGCCGCGAACGCCGGAGCCGGCCCCGTGACGGCGCGCGCACTGACCGGCTACGGCGCCGTGGCGGTCGCCGCCGTGTTCGCCGACCAGGCGATCAAGTGGCTGGTCGAGGCCGGCCTGCCGGTGCACGCGCGGCTCGACCTGCTGCCCTTCCTGGCGCTCTATCACACGCACAACACCGGCGTCGCCTTCTCGATGTTCTCCGGCGTCGGCAGCACCGGGCTCAGCCTGTTCGTGCTGGCGGTGATCCTGTTCATCTCCTATCTGGCGCTGCGCACCGACGCCGACCAGGTGTTCGCCCGCTTCGGCTTCGCGCTGATCATCGGCGGCGCCGTCGGCAACCTGATCGACCGCGCCGTGCGCGGCTACGTGGTCGACTACGTGCTGGTCTTCACGCCCGGCTGGTCGTTCGCCATCTTCAACCTGGCCGACGCCTTCATCACCGTCGGCGCCGGGCTCGTCATCCTGCAGGAGCTGATCGCGCTGGCGCGCGAGCGCCGCCGCCGGCGCGACCGTTGAGCGCGCGGCGTTGACCTCGCCCGCCGCGCGGCCCAGACTCCGCCATCACGCCAGCCATCGGGGAGCGCCATGCCGGACCGTTTCAAAGCCGTTCTGATCAGCCGCGACGAGGACAAGAAGCAGTCCGTCGACATCGTCACCCTCAGCGAGGACGATCTGATGGAAGGCGACGTGACGGTGCGCGTCGAGGCGACCACGGTCAATTACAAGGACGGCCTGGCGATCACCGGCAAGGCGCCGGTGGTCAGGCGCTTTCCGCTGATCCCCGGCATCGACTTCGCCGGCACGGTGCTGCGCTCCAGCCACGACGACTGGAAGGAGGGCGACGCGGTCGTGCTCAACGGCTGGGGCGTCGGCGAGACGCATCACGGCGCCTATGCCGAGCGCGCGCGGGTCAGCGGCGACTGGCTGGTGCCGCTGCCCGAGGGCATGAGCGCGCACGAGGCGATGGCGATCGGCACGGCCGGCTACACCGCGATGCTGTGCGTCATGGCGCTCGAGCGCCACGGCATCGATCCCGACCGCGGCCCGGTGGTCGTCACCGGGGCGGCCGGCGGCGTCGGCTCGGTCGCCGTCGCCGTGCTCGGCAAGCTCGGCTACGAGGTGATCGCCTCGACCGGCCGGCCGCACGAGGCCGGCTACCTGAAGGACCTCGGCGCGGCCGAGATCATCGACCGCGACGAGCTGTCCGGCCCGGCCAAGTCGCTCGGCCGCGAGCGCTGGGCCGGCGGCGTCGACGCCGTCGGCAGCCACACGCTCGCCAACGTGTTGTCGATGACCGCCTATGGCGGCGCGGTGGCGGCCTGCGGGCTCGCCCAGGGCATGGACCTGCCGGGCAGCGTGGCGCCCTTCATCCTGCGCGGGGTGAGCCTGCTCGGCATCGATTCGGTGATGGCGCCGAAGGCGCTACGGCTCGAGGCCTGGCGGCGGCTCGCCACCGACCTCGACCGCGACAAGCTGGCCGCGCTGTCGACGACGATGCCCTTCGACGCGATCCTCAACGCCGCCAACGACATCGTCGCCGGCAAGGTGCGCGGCCGCCTCGTCGTCGAGATGTAGCGGCGCCGGCCGGCGCGCCGGCGGCGATCGCTAAGATTCGAGCGTTCGTCCAAAGCCTTCCCTAAGCGGCGGGCGCTACGATCACGCCCCATGAACGGGCAGTCCCAACGCGTGATCGAGCGGCCGAATGCCGCCATGGCCTCGCCGGCCCCGGCGCCGCGCGCGGCCGTTCGGCCGACCGCCGCGCCGCTCCGCCGCGGCCTGTCGGGCGGCGCCCAGATCGCGCTCGCCTGCGCCACGCTGGCGAGCGCCGGCCTGGCGCACTGGAGCGGCGCGCCCGTGCCGCTCGCCGCCGCGCTTGCCGGTCTCGGCCTGTTCGGCCTCGGCATCGCCGTGCGGGCGGCGCGCGAGGACGCCGACCTCGCCGCCGCGCTCGACGCCGACGCGGCGGCCAGCCGCGACGAGCTCGAGGCGCTCGCCGACCGCATGTGGGAGCTGCAGGAAAGCGAGGAGCGCTTCCGCGGCCTGATCGACGCGCTTGGCGACATTGTCGTGCACCGCGACCGCGAGGGCCGCATCGTGCACGCCAACAGCGTGCTCGGCACGTTGCTGGAATGCGCGCCGCAGACGCTGATCGGCCGCACGCTGGGCGAGCTCGGCATCGAGATCGGCCTGGTGCCCGACGCCGCCTTCGCCGACGGCGAGTGCCTGAGCTCGACCGACGTGGCGATCCACACGCGCAACGGCCAGCGCTGGTTCTCGTGGATCGAGCTGTCGGTGCGCGACAAGCAGAGCGACCAGGTCTCGCACCGGGCGATCGCGCGCGAGATCACCGCGCGCAAGCGCGCCGAGACGGCCAGCATCAAGGCGCGCGAGCGCGCCGAGCACGCCAGCCGCGCCAAGTCGCGCTTCCTCGCCGCGGTCAGCCACGAGATCCGCACGCCGATGAACGGCATCATGGGCATGGCGCGGCTTCTCGCCGACACCGAGCTGACGCCCGAGCAGCAGACCTATGTCGGCGCCGTGTCGACCTCGGCGAGCTCGCTTCTTGCGCTGATCGAGGACCTGCTCGACTACTCCAAGATCGAGGCCGGCCGGCTCGAGCTCGAGCCGCAGTCGGTGTCGCCGCGCGAGCTGGTCGAGACCGTCGTCGAGCTGATGGCCGCGCGCGCCTTCGCCAAGGGCATCGGTCTCGGCTGCCACGTGGCGCCCGACGTGCCGCGCACCGTCGAGGCCGATCCGGGCCGGCTGCGCCAGGTGCTGCTCAACCTGATCGGCAATGCCGTCAAGTTCACCGACACCGGCGGCGTGCTGGTCACCGTCGGCAGCACGCGGCTGGCCGACCGGCCCGCGCTCGGCATCTGCATCGCCGACAGCGGCCCGGGCATGAGCGAGGCCGACATGGCGCGCGTGTTCGAGGAGTTCGAGCAGGCCGACGGCAGCGCGACGCGGCGCCATGGCGGCGCCGGGCTGGGCCTCGCCATCTCGCGCCGCATCGTCGATGCGATGGGCGGTGCGCTGACGGTGGAGAGCGTGCCCGGCGAGGGCTCCGACTTCACCGTCGTCGTGCCCGCGCCCGGCGCCGGCGAGGGCGCGACGGTGGAGGCGCAGGCCGCGCTCGCCGGCGCCACGGCGCTGCTGGTCACCCCGCACGCCATGGAATCGCGCGCCATCGCCATGACCATCGAGGCCTGCGGCGGCACCGCGCTGTGCGCCTGCACGGCCGAGGAGGCGCTGCGCCTGGCGCGCGAGGCGGCGCGGCCCTTCGACCTGGTGCTGCTCGACGCGGCGCTGGAAAGCGAGGACGGCGGGCTTCTGGAGCGGCTGCGGCTGACCGACGGCTGCCCGGGCCGGGCGGTGACGCTGATCGCGCCCAACGAGCGCGGCCGCATCGCCGAGCTGCGGGCGGCCGGCTATGCCGCCTTCCTGGCCCGGCCGGTGCGCAGCGCCACCCTCCTGCGCGTGCTGCTGGCGCCCGAGGGCGCGTCGGCCGGCACCGCCGCGACGCCCGCCGGCACCGCGCGGGCGCGCCGCCCGGCCGCCGGCCGCGGCCTCCGGGTGCTGATCGCCGAGGACAACGAGATCAACGCCATGCTGGCCCGCGCCGCGCTCACCAGAGCCGGCCACGCGGTCGAGGTGGTGAGCAACGGCCGCGCCGCCGTCGCCGCCGCGACGGCCGCCGACAGCGCCTACGACCTCGTGCTGATGGACCTGCACATGCCGCTGATGGACGGACTCGACGCCATCGGCGCGATCCGCCGGCACGAGGAGGAGGAGGGCCGTCCGCCGCTCACCATCATGGTGCTGACGGCCGACGGCCAGGAGGCGACGCGGCACGGGCTGCTGGCGCACGGCGCCGACGGCTTCCTCACCAAGCCGCTCGACCCCGATGCGCTGGTGGCGGCGGTGGAGGACCGCGTCGCCTGAGGCGGGTGCCTGCCGCGCCGTCAGCTTGCCGCACGCCGGGCGGCGGGTTAGTGTCATCGTCCTGTTGCAGCCGAGTCATATCTCCGCGCCACCCGCTGCCAGAGGAGAATCACCGGTGCAGGGCGCCTCGCTGGACCGCAACATCGCCGCCGCCAACGCCGGCCCGCCGTCCGGCAGGCCGGCCGGTCGCCCGGATCTCGTCGATGCGGGCGGCGTGCTCGGCCGGCTCGGCACGCTCGAGGTGCGGCTGGCCCGCGACGAGCGCGAGGTGGCGGCCGCGCAGCGCGTGCGCTACGACGTCTTCTACGCCGAGCTCGGCGCCCGCATGCCGGAAAACGCCACCACCGACCGGCGCGACGCCGACCGGTTCGACGCGCTGTGCGACCATCTGCTCGTCTTCGACACGGCGATCGCCGGCCCGGCCGAACGCCAGATCGTCGGCACCTACCGGCTGCTGCGCCAGGAGAAGGCGGAAGCCGCCGGCGGCTTCTATTCCGACGAGGAGTTCGGGCTCGAGGCGCTGATCGCGCGCCATCCCGGCCGCCGCTTCCTCGAGCTCGGCCGCTCCTGCGTGGTGCGCGAATACCGCACCAAGCGCACCGTCGAGCTCTTGTGGCAGGGCATCTGGGCCTATTGCCGGCGCTACGCCATCGACGTGATGACCGGCTGCGCGTCGTTTCCCGGCACCGTGCCGGCGGCGCATGCCGAGGCGCTGTCCTTCCTGGCGCATTTCTGCCGCGCCGAGGGCGCCTGGGCGGTCTCGGCCCTGCCGCACCGCTTCCGCAGCATGGACCTGATGCCGGCCGAGGCGGTGCGGCCGCGTGCCGCCGTGTCCGCCATGCCGCCGCTGGTCAAGGGCTACCTGCGGCTCGGCGCCCGCTTCGGCGAGGGCTGCGTCGTCGACCGCGACTTCGGCACCACCGACGTCTTCGTCGTGCTGCCGATCGATGCCATCGCCGAGCGCTATCTCAACTACTACGGCGGCGAGACGCAGCGCTTCGCCGTCAACCGCGCCTGAGTGCGGCTCAGGACGCGGCGACGCGCGCCCGGTCGGGCACCGGGCCCGGCCGCTCGATGCGCGCCCAGCCGGGCCGCTCGAACAGGAACCGGCCCCGGCCCGTCCACCGCACCAGCCCGTAGAGCACCACCGGTCCGGCGACGGCGGCCGCCGTCACCACCGCGGAGGCGA
The DNA here is from genome assembly GCF_030398335.1 of Aquibium sp. A9E412. Classification (GTDB taxonomy): domain Bacteria; phylum Pseudomonadota; class Alphaproteobacteria; order Rhizobiales; family Rhizobiaceae; genus A9E412. The sequence continues at coordinate 3,230 of NZ_JAOAOP010000074.1, read as the reverse complement.
GGCCGATGTCGGGGATGAGCCCGGTCTTCAGCAGGACGACGCGGGTGACCGCCATCGGCAGGAAGAAGGCGAGATAGACGACGATCGAGTGGGCGCCGAGCCAGACCAGCCAGCGCATCGCGGCGCGGCCGGACAGGAGCGCGGCGACGCCCACCACGACCAGCGAGCCGGCCAGGCCGAGCCCGAGCGAGACGACGGGCAGCTCCGACAGGCCGCCGGTGGCGCCCGAGTTGCCGAGGTCGGCCTGCAGCCAAGGCACCAGCGCGTCCGGCGCCGGCGTGAACACCAGCGCCGCGTTGAGCGGCGCCCAGACCGCCAGCCCGGCGAGAAACAGGCCGGGCCGCGCGCGCACCCGCTCGGCGAAGGAGAAGACGTGGGCGGCGAAGGCGTAGCCGACGAAGAAATAGACGTAGCGGCTGGCGAACTCGTCGAAGATCACCGAGCCGGTGTGCACCGGCAGGATCTCCATCACCGCCGCCCAGACGAAGACCAGCCACGCCGGCAGCGTGCGCACCAGCCGCGTGAACAGGAAGAACAGCGGCAGGATGTAGATGAACCACAGCGTGCCGAAGGGCTGCACGAAGGCGAGCGCATAGGCCTCGAGCGGCGCGCGCCAGCCGCCCTCCATCGCCATGCCCGGCGCCTTGAAGGCGAACTGGATGGTCAGCCACAGCACGTAGAAATAGGCGAAATGGACCACCTTGCGATCGATGTAGCGGCGCCATGGCCGGTCGATGACGAGCCCCAGGAACAGGCCCGAGATCAGGAAGAAGTCGGGCATGCGGAAGGGCCGGGCGAAGGACACGACATGGTGCATCCAGCCCTGCTGGCCGGCGGCCAGCTCGAGCCCCAGCACCGAGTGCACCATCACCACCATGATGATGCAGAGCCCCTTGGCGGTGTCGACCCAGGCGACCCGTGTCCCGTCTGACATGCGGCGTTCCTTTCGGTCTCCGGCGGCCGGGCGCGGCGGCCCGTCGGCGCGAGACTAGCCGCGCGCGCGCAACCAAAGCGTTAAGCGGCCGGCCGGCCGGTGCCGCTGCTTAACGGCGCCTTAAGCCGCCGTGCCTATAGCATTGGCCGCCGGGTGATCGCATCCGGCGTGGCACACATGCGGCGAAATCAATGCGATAGACCACGATGTCGCGCACAGACCGCCTCACGCGTCTCGCCATCACGGTCTGGCGTTGCGGCGGCCGAACGCGCGCCGGGGACGGGACGACACATGGCCGGCAGGAAAGCCAGGAAGCGCATCGAGCCGACATTCGACCGGCCGCCCGCCCGCGGCCGCGCGGCCGGCGGCCTGTCGGTCAGCGAGGAGGATCGCGTCGTGCCGCGCTCCGGCGGCAAGCGGCGTCCGGCCGGCAAGGCCACCGCGCGCGGCAAGGCCGGCGCCGGGCGCGGCAGGTCCGGCGCGCGGCGCAAGCGCGGCACGCGCCGCCGGCGCGGCCTGTTCGGGCTTGTGCGCGCCGCCGTCTACTGGTCGCTGGTGCTGGCGCTGTGGGCCGGCATCGCCGGCGTGGCGGTCGCCGCCTATTACGGCGCCAAGATGCCGAGCGCGACCACTTGGTCGATCCCCGACCGGCCGCCCAACGTGCGCATCGTCGCCGCCGACGGCCGGCTGATCGCCAATCGCGGCATGACCGGCGGCGCCGCGCTCGGCCTGCACGAGATGTCGCCGCACATCCCGCAGGCGGTGATCGCCATCGAGGACCGCCGCTTCTTCGCGCATTTCGGCGTCGACCCGATCGGCCTGGCGCGCGCCATGGCCGAGAACGTGGCGCAGCGCCGCGTCGCCCAGGGCGGCTCGACGATCACCCAGCAGCTCGCCAAGAACCTGTTCCTGGAGCCCGAGCGCACCGTCGAGCGCAAGGTGCAGGAGGTGCTGCTGGCGCTGTGGCTGGAGCGCCGGCACTCCAAGACGCAGATCCTGGAGATGTATCTCAACCGCGTCTATTTCGGCTCCGGCGCCTATGGCGTGGAGGCGGCCGCGCGGCGCTACTTCAACAAGTCGGCGCGCGACGTCACGCTGTCGGAGGCGGCGCTGCTGGCCGGCCTGCTCAAGGCGCCGTCGCGGCTGTCGCCGGCGCGCGACCCGCAGGCGGCCGAGACGCGCGCCCAGGTGGTGCTGGCGGCGATGCGCGCCCAGGGCATGATCGGCGACAGCGAGATGACCGCCGCCATCAGCGCCCCGGCGACGCGCGCGCCGGCCTACTGGACCGGCGCCGAACACTACGTCGCCGACCGCGTGATGGAGGAGCTGCCCGGGCTGATCGGCGAGGTGCGGGCCGACGTGGTGGTCGAGACGACCGTCGATCTCGGCCTGCAGAAGGCGGCCGAGCGCGCCATCCGCGGCCGGATCGACGCCGAGGGCAAGGCGCTCGCGGTCTCGCAGGGCGCCCTGGTGGCGATCGACACGTCCGGCGCCGTGCGTGCCATGGTCGGCGGCTACGACTACGCCAACAGCCAGTTCGACCGCGCGTCGGAGGCGCGCCGCCAGCCGGGCTCGGCCTTCAAGCCCTTCGTCTACCTGGCCGCGCTGGAGCAGGGCCGCACGCCGGCCAGCGTGCGCAACGACGCGCCGGTGCGCATCGGCAAGTGGACGCCCGAGAACTACCGCGGCAAATACTACGGCCGGGTGACGCTGGAGGAGGCGCTCGCCCGCTCGCTCAACTCGGTCGCCGCGCAGCTCGCCATGGAGGTCGGCCCGAAGGCGGTGGTCGAGGTGGCCCGCCGGCTCGGCGTCGAATCGCGGCTCGAGCCGAACGCCTCGATCGCGCTCGGCACGTCGGAGGTGACGCCGCTCGAGCTGACGGCGGCCTACGTGCCGTTCGCCAATGGCGGCTACCGGCCGGAGGTGCATGTCGTGCGCCGCGTCCTGTCGGCGTCGGGCGAGGTGCTCTACCGGCGCCCGGAGCGGCGCCTGCCGCGGGTGATCCGGCCGGACGCGGTCGGCATGATGAACGCGATGATGGCGCGCACCGTCGCCGAGGGCACCGGCCGGCGCGCCGCGATCGGCCGCCCGGCCGCCGGCAAGACCGGCACCAGCCAGGCCGCGCGCGACGCGTGGTTCGTCGGCTACACCGCCGACCTCGTCGCCGGCGTGTGGTTCGGCAACGACGACGGCACGCCGACCAAGGTGACCGGCGGCACGCTGCCGGCGATGGCCTGGCACGACTTCATGCAGGCCGCGCATCAGGGCGCGGCGGTCGCCGCGCTGCCCGGCCGCT
>NZ_JAOAOP010000073.1 GCF_030398335.1 Aquibium sp. A9E412 | reverse complement strand
ACGACGTCGGCGAGGCGCCGGCGGCGCGCCGCCCGGGCGGGCTCGTCGAGCGCCTGCTGGGCGGCGAGCGAGCGCTCCAGCGCGGCAAAGGCCGAGCGGTAGACCCGCTCGCGGAACGCGCGGTCTTCCGCGTCGCCCCGTTCCAGGGCGTTCCTGATGGCTTTCTCGACGGCGTCCAAGCGCCCTTCCCCCGTGGCTTCGGCCCCATCGTTAGCCGCCCGGCCGGCGGCAATCAACGCCCAGCGGCGTTGCGGCGGGCGCGGCCGGTGCGTGGCCCCAAGGGTTCGCCGGCCAGGCCGGTTCACCTGCCGCCGGAAACCGTCTACAAGCTGCGGCGGTTGATCATGGCCGCATGCGCGGCAGCAGCGAGGCGACGATGGCGCTCCCTGAAATCCTCAAGAAGAACCTGCGGCTGCCGGTGGTCGCCGCGCCGATGTTCATCATCTCGCATCCGCCCTTGGTGCTGGCGCAGTGCAAGGCGGGCATCGTCGGTTCGTTTCCCGCCCTCAACGCGCGGCCGGCCGAGCAGCTCGACGACTGGCTAGCCGAGATCGGCGAGACGCTCGCCGCCGATGCCGGCGCCGCCCCTTTCGCCGTCAACCAGATCGTGCATCGCTCCAACACGCGGCTCGACCACGACCTGGAGGCCTGCGTGAAGCACAAGGTGCCGATCGTCATCACCTCGCTGGGCGCGGTCGAGGAGGTCAACCAGGCGGTGCACGGCTATGGCGGCATCGTGCTGCACGACGTCATCCACGACCGGCACGCGCGCAAGGCGATCGAGAAGGGCGCGGACGGGCTGATCGCCGTCGCCGCCGGCGCCGGCGGCCACGCCGGCACGCTGTCGCCCTTCGCGCTGGTGCAGGAGATCCGCCAGTGGTTCGACGGGCCGCTGCTGCTGTCGGGCGCCATTGCGCATGGCGGCGCGGTGCTCGCCGCGCAGGCGATGGGCGCCGACATGGCCTATATCGGCTCGCCCTTCATCGCCACGCGCGAGGCGCGCGCCGTCGACGCCTACAAGCAGATGATCGTGGAGTCGCGCGCCGCCGACATCGTCTATTCCAACCTGTTCACCGGCGTGCACGGCAACTACCTCAAGGGCTCGATCCGCGCCGCCGGCATGGACCCCGACGCGCTGCCCGATTCCGACCCCACGAAGATGAACTTCGGCGCCGACAAGACCAAGGCGTGGAAGGACATATGGGGCTGCGGCCAGGGCATCGGCGCGGTCGACGCGGTGGTCGGCGCCGGCGCGCTGGTCGACCGGCTGGCGCGCGAATACGAGGCCGCGCGCGCCCGCCTCGCCCTGCCGGCCGTCGCGGCATGAGCCCGCGCCGCATAGCGGGCCGCCCCGCCCGCGATTGACGTTCACCCCCTCCCCACAAACCATTGCGGCGCCGCGAACCGCGCCCAACAGAGGAGTCCGACCTGTGCTCAACACCCCCTATCTGCTGTTCCTGGGCGACGCCCCCGACCAGCTCGCCGCCAAGGTGGCGCAGGGCATCAAGGACTGGCGTCCCGAATACGCGACCGGCCAGCTCCGCCTGCCCGGCTGCAAGGCCGACCTGAAGCTGCCCGAGCTCAGCGTCGCCGAGGCGGTCGACAAGGGCGCCAAGACGCTGGTCGTCGGCGCGGCCAACCGCGGCGGCGTGATCTCGCCGGCCTGGGTCGCGACGCTGAAGCAGGCGGTCGAGGCGGGCATGGACGTCGCGTCGGGCCTGCACAACCGGCTGACCGACCTGCCGGAGCTGGTCGCGGCGGCCGAGGCGGCCGGCCGGCGGCTGGTCGACGTGCGCGTGCCGCAGGACAGCTACCCGATCGCCGACGGCAAGCGGCGCACCGGCAAGCGCTGCCTGGCGGTCGGCACCGACTGCTCGGTCGGCAAGATGTACACCGCGCTCGCCATGGAGCGCGCCATGCAGGAGCGCGGCATGAAGGCGAGCTTCCGCGCCACCGGCCAGACCGGCATCCTGATCACCGGCTCGGGCGTGCCGCTCGACGCGGTGGTCGCCGACTTCATGGCCGGCGCGGTGGAGTGGCTGACGCCCGACAACGACGCCGACCACTGGGACCTGATCGAGGGCCAGGGCAGCCTGTTCCACCCCTCCTTCTCCGGCGTCACGATGGCGCTGATCCACGGCGGCCAGCCCGACGCGCTGGTGCTGTGCCACGAGCCGACGCGCAGCCACATGCGCGGCCTGCCGCATTACGGGCTGCCGACGCTCGAGGCGCTGCGCGACCTGGCGCTGGAGACCGCGCGCATCGTCAATCCCGACGTCGTGGTGACCGGCGTCTCGGTCAACACCGCCGCGCTCGCCGACGACGAGGCGAACGCGGTTCTGGAGGAGATCGAGAAGCGGCTCGGCCTGCCGACGGTCGACCCGTTCCGGCACGGCGCCGGCCGGCTCGTCGAGCCGCTCGCCGGCTGACGGCCCGCGGCGAACCGGTTTCCGCTTCGCCTGGAAACGCCTTAAAGATCGGCGGGCGGGGCTGCGCTGCGGCGCCCGCCCGCCTCGCGCGTCACGACGCTCAGCGAGCCATCGGTCTCCAGCACCACCATCGCCGCCTCGGACACCGCCGCGACGCCGCTCTGGCGCAGCGCCGCCTCGACCTCGGCGCGGGTGACGCGCTGGCGGGCGAGCGCGCGGTCGAGATAGCGGCCGTCGCGCACCAGCAGCGTCGGCTCGCTCTTGACCAGCCGCTGCACGCGCGACGAGCGCACCGACAGCCAGGTGATGGCGTATTGCAGGAAAACGAGCAGCGCCAGCGCCAGCACGCCCTCGGCGAGCGGCACCGAGCTGTTGAGGATCACGGTGGCGAGCGCCGAGCCGAGCGAGATGGTGATGACGAGATCGAAGGCGTTCATCTTGGAGAGCGTGCGCTTGCCCGACACGCGCAGCACGACGACCAGCGCGGCATAGGCCGCGACGCCCATCACCAGGATCCGCAGCAGTCCGAACCAGTCGTCGAAGAGCATGCGCGCCTCGCCCTCGCGTTGCCGTGGCGCGGCCGGCCGCCGCGGGCGGTGCGGCCGCAGCCATGCCAACTCGCCGCCGGCGGCAAGGTTCCCCGCTCAGGCCCCGGCGGCCGGCAGCGCGAAGCGTGCGGCCAGGCCGCCGAGCGCTGAGCGGTCGAGCGTCAGCGCGCCGCCGTAGTGGGCCAGAACGTCGCCGACGATCGCCAGGCCGAGCCCGGCGCCGGAGCCGCTGCGGTCGAGCCGGCCGCCGCGCGCCAGCACCGCGCGGCGGTCGCCCTCGGCGATGCCGGGGCCGTCGTCCTCGACCGCGAAGACGATCCGGGCGCCGTCGCGGCGCGCGGCAAGCCGCACCCGGCCGGCGGCATGGCGCACCGCGTTCTCCATCAGGTTGCCGAGCACCTCGCCGAGATCGTCGCGCTCGATGCGCACGGCGAGCTGCGGCGCGACGTCGAGCATGATCGCCACGCGCTCGCCGGCCGGCGTGCGGCGCAGCGTGGCGGCGAGTCCCTCGGCAAGCGGTGCGACCGGCGTGGCCGGCGCGCCGCGCGGATCGCTCAGCCGGGCGCGGGCGAGCTCGCGCTCGATATGGCCGCGCATGCGCGAGGCGGTCTGCTCGATGTCGTCGGCGACCGCCGTCTCGCCGCGCGCGCGCAGCCGGCGCGCGTCGGCCAGCAGCGCGGTCAGCGGCGTGCGGAAGCCGTGCGCCAGGTCGGCGGCGCGGGCGCGGGCGCGCGCCATGGCGTCCTCCTGCGCGGCGAGCAGGGCGTTGACCTCGTCGACCAGCGGCGCGATCTCGCGCGGGCCGGCGACGTCGAGCCGGGCGGCGGCGCCGGCGCGCACGCGGGCCAGGCCGCGGCGCACGGCGGCGAGCGGCCGCAGGCCGACCTCGACCTGGGCGCCGAAGGCGACGAGCAGCGCGGCGCCGAGCAGGAGCAGCGCCAGCGCCACGTCGGAGGCGAAGGCGGCGCGCAAGGCGGCGATGTCGGCGCGGTCGACGGCGACGGCCAGCCGCAGCACGCGCTCGCCGTCCGGCGCCGCGAAGACCAGGCGGCGCTCGTGCACCCGCAGCCGGCTTTCGGCGGGCCCGGCGACGTCGTGCACGTGCACGCGGCCGACCGGCGGACGGTCGTCGGGCAGCGCCAGCCGCGTGTCCCAGAGCGAGCGCGAGCGCAGCGTCGCGCCGCGCGCCGCGTCGTGCACCTGCCAGTAGAGCCCGCCATAGACGCGCTCGAAGCGCGGGTCGGCGAGCGCCCCCTGCAGCACGGCCGCGCCGTCCGGGCCGAAGGCGATGCCGGCGGCGAGCTGGTCGAGATGGGTGTCGAGCTCGGCGCCGACGCGGCGCTCGAGATGGCGCTCGAACAGGTAGACGAGCCCGGCCCCGGCCACGGCGAGCGCGACGACGACGGCAGCCGCCGCGGCGAGCAGGAGCCGCAGACGCAGCGAGCCGCCGGTCACGACGCGTCCGCGGCGACCAGATAGCCGAAGCCGCGCCGGGTCTCGATGATGTCGGCGCCGAGCTTGCGGCGGACGCGGCCGACCAGCACCTCGACGGCGTTCGATTCGCGCTCGTCATGGGCGCCCTGCAGGTGCTCGGCGAGCTCCTGCTGCGGCACGACGCGGCCGGCATGCAGCATCAGATAGGCGAGCAGCCGGTATTCCTGCGGCGACAGCGCGCGCGGCACGCCGTCGACCGTCACCCGCATCTGGCGCGGATCGATGCGCACCGGACCGGCGGCGAGCGCCGGCGCGGCATGGCCGGCCGAGCGGCGGATGACGGCGCGCAGCCGCGCCAGAAGCTCGTCCATGTGAAACGGCTTGGGCAGGTAGTCGTCGGCGCCGGCGTCGATGCCCTCGACGCGCTCGCTCCAAGTGCCGCGCGCCGACAGCACCAGCACCGGCAGGCGCCGCCCCTCGGCCCGCCAGCGCTTGAGCACGGCGAGCCCGTCCATGCCCGGCAGGCCGAGGTCGAGCACCACGGCGGCATAGTCCTCCGTGTCGCCGCGGAACCAGGCCTCCTCGCCGTCGGTCTCGCGGTCGACGACGTAGCCGGCCGCCTCCAGCGTGGCGGCGATGTCGGCGGCGATCTTGACGTCGTCCTCGACGACCAGGATGCGCATCAGTCGTCATCGTCCTCGTGGTCGTCGTCATCGTCGTCGTCCGCGACGACGGTCGCCGTGCGTGCATCGACATAGAGCTCGCGCACATGGCCGTCGGGCGCCACCACCGTGAACTCGTAGAGCGGCCGGCCGTCCTCCATCTCGAACTCGACCTCGAGCACCTCGCCGGCGAGCGCGGGACCGAGCGCGGCCAGGATGTCGGGCAGCGACATGATGGCGCCGGTCTCGCGCGCCGACAGCGCCTCCTCGTGATCGTGCGCGCCGCGCCCGCCCTCGGCGCGCAGCGGGCCGCCGGTGGCGGCCAGCGCGAGAAGGGCGGCAAGGAAGAGGCGGAGCGTGCGGCGCATCGCGGCAGCATCGCCGAAAGCAAATGACAGAACGCTGAACGCGGGCCTCAGGGCTCCGTCACGCGCCTGCCCGTAGGGTGTCGCCATCGCCATAGGGGCGAGGTTCAACACGGAGACGACGACATGCGCAAGATCATTGCCGCCACCGCCATCGCAACGCTCGGCCTGACGGCCGCCCCGGCGCTCGCCAGCGACGACGACTATCGCTGCGACACCCCGGCCGACGCCACCTGGATGCCGATCGAGGAGGTCGCCGCCAAGACCCAGGCGATGGGCTACACGCTGCGCGAGGTGGAGCGCGACGACGGCTGCTACGAGATCGAGGCGACCGATGCCAACGGCATGAAGGTCGAGTTCAAGATGCACCCGGTCAGCGGCGAGGTGGTGCGCCGCGGAGACCGGTCGTGACAGCCCTCGACACCGACCGCACGCCCTCCGGCCGGGATTCCCGGCCGGAGACGGTGCGCGTCTGGGACCCGCTGGTGCGCGTCTTCCACTGGTCGCTGGTCGCCGCCTTCGCCACCGCCTGGCTGACCGGCGAGCAGAACGAACGCGTGCACGAGCTGGCCGGCTACGCGGTCGCCGGGCTGGTCGCCGTGCGCGTCCTGTGGGGCTTCGTCGGCACGCGGCATGCCCGTTTCGCCGATTTCGTCTACGGCCCCGGCACCATCCTGCGCTATGTCGCCGATCTGCTGCGCGGCCGCGCGCAGCGCTATCTCGGCCACAATCCGGCCGGCGGCGTGATGATCGTGGCGCTGCTCGCCACCCTGGCGGTGATCGCCGGCACCGGTCTGGCGATGACCTTCGGCCCGGGCGAGACGGAAGCGCTGGAGGAACTGCACGAAGGCGCGGCCAACGCGGCGCTGGCGCTGGTCGCGCTGCACCTGATCGGCGTCGCGGCGGCAAGCCTGCTGCACGGCGAGAACCTGGTCGCGGCGATGCTGACCGGCCGCAAGCGCGCCGCCGGCTGAGCCGGCGCCGGGCGCGGGTCGCATGGCCGGGCGAAGCGGAAGCGCCTCCCGCTTCGCCCGGGCAACGCGCTATAGCGTTTCCAGGCGAAGTGGAAACCGGTTCGCCGTTCGGAAACGCATGAAAACAATGCGTTAGAGCCGATCTGCGATTCCGTGAAACGCAGGACGGCTCTAGCCGCCGGCCAGCTCGACCACGAGCTGGTTGACGAACCCCGCCATCGCGTAGGCGGCCGAAAAGTCGAAACGGTTCATGCTGACGAAGACGCCGACATCATGCTCCGGCGCGAAGGCGAGATAGGACATCTGGCCCTGCAGCGCGCCGGCCTTCTGCAGCATGAAGGGCCGCTCGGCGGTCGCGTTCATCGCCACCCAGCCGAGCCCCATGCCGTCCATGCGGCCGGATTCATCGAGCCCCGAGACCGTGGCGAGCCCGTCGCGGCGGACATAGACCGCGTGGTCGAGAAAGCGCACCTCGCGGTCCATGTCCGCCGTGGCCGCGCCGGCCAGGTGCCAGCGCATCCAGCGCACCATGTCGTTGGCCGTCGAGCGCAGGCCGCCCGACCCGGTGATGACGGCGCCGGACGGCACCTCGGGCAGCGGCGCGCCGTCGAAGCCGTGTCCGCTCATCAGCCGGCCGGCCATCGCCGCGTCGACGGCAAAGCCGGTGTCGGCCATGCCGAGCGGCCCGGCGATGCGCTCGCGAAACAGCGTCTCGTAGGGCTTGCCGCCGGCCGTCGCCAGCGCCGCCGACAGGAGATCGAAGCCGAAATTGGAGTAGAGCATCGCGCTGCCCGGCCGGAAAAGCAGCGGCGTGTCGGCAAGCCAGGCGGCGAAGACGTCGTGCGTGATCGGCGCGAAGGGATCGTCGGCCGGCCCCTGCGCGTGCGGCACCTCGCGCGGCAGGCCGCCGGCATGGGTGGCGAGATCGACCAGCCGGATCGGCTGTCGGCCGGCGGCCGCCTCGCCGAGCGCGCCCGGCAGCAGCGGCGCCACCGGATCGGTGAAGCCGACCTCGCCGGCGGCCACCGCATGCGCCAGCATGGCGCCGGCGAAGGCCTTGGTGATCGAGCCGATGCGCAGCACGGTGTCGCCGTCCGGCGCGACGCCGTTGCCGGCTCGCGTTTCGCCGAAGCCGAACACCGCGCTGTCGCCGTCCCGGACCGCGGCGACCACGACGCCCGGCGCGTCGACCTCGAGGAAGAAGACCGTGCCGGCGAACTCGACCACCTCGTCGAGCAGCGCGTCGGCGCGGGCCGGCGTGACGGCGACGGCGGCGAGCGCCAGGGCGGCCGCAACGACGCGGCGGACGGCGCCGGCGCGACGGCGCGCGACGGACGGGGCGGAAAGGGCTTCGGTCATGGCAGGCTCCGGGATGCGGCGGGCGGTCCGCGCATCGCCCGCCGCCCCGGCAGGGCGCGACGCATCGATGCGACGGAGGGTGGGCGATGGCTTGCCGGGCGGCCGGCGCCGGTGGAAACGAGGCCGTGCGCCGGAAACCGCGCGCATGGGGCGCCGACCCCGGCTCATCCCGGCGGCCGGCGACGGCGGGCATGGCGGGTGTCGTAGCACCGCCACCGGCTCTCCCCCAGGAAGGAGGATAGCGCAGCCGGCGGCGGGCGCGTCAGGCCGGGTGCCGGCTTAGCCGTTGGCGGCGGCGACCGCGCGCTTGGCCATCACCACGATCAGGTTGGCGCGGTAGTCGGCCGAGGCGTGGATGTCGGTCATCAGGTCGTCGGCCGGCACGCTGACGCCCTCGAGCGCCGACGGCTCGAACGACGTCGACAGCGCCTGCTCGATCGCGTCGGCGCGGAACACGCCGTCATCGCCGGCGCCGGTCACCGCCACGCGCACGCCGTCGTCGCGCTTGGCGACGAACACGCCGGTGAGCGCGTAGCGCGAGGCCGGGTTGGGGAACTTGGCGTAGCCGCACTTGGCCGGCGCCTCGAAGGCGACCGCGGTGATCACCTCGTCGGGCGCCAGCGCGGTCTCGAACAGGCCGGTGAAGAAGTCGGCGGCGGCGATCTCGCGCTTGTCGGTGACCACCGTGGCGCCGAGCGCCAGCAGCGCGGCCGGATAGTCGGCCGCTGGATCGTTGTTGGCGATCGAGCCGCCGATCGTGCCCATGTGGCGGACATGCGGGTCGCCGATATGGGCGGCGAGATGGGTCAGCGCCGGGCAGACCTCCGCCAGCCCGGCGTGGCCGGCGACCTCGGCGTGGGTGGTGCCGGCGCCGATGCGCACCGAGCGGCCGGACACCTCGATGCCCTTGAGGGCGTCGATCTGGCGCAGGTCGACCAGGTCGGTCGGCGCGGCGAGCCGCGACTTCATGGTCGGGATCAGCGTCTGGCCGCCGGCCAGAAGCTTGCCGTCCTCGGCGCTGCCGATCAGCTTGACGGCGTCCTCGACGGACGAGGCGCGGTGATAGGTGGTCTCGTACATGGCTCTTTTCCTCTCGCTTGCCGGCGCCGCCCCTCGGCTGGCGGCCGGCGCTCGCGTTCATCTCGCGACGGGCCGGGGCGGCGCGGGCGGCAGGCCCGCGCCGCCGCCCGGCCTCGTCAGTGCGCGGCCTTCAGCGCCCGCCACACCGTCTGCGGCGTCGCCGGCATGGTCAGGTCGTTGTTGCCGATGGCGTCGGTGATGGCGTTGATGACGGCCGGCGGCGAGCCGATGGCGCCGGCCTCGCCGCAGCCCTTGATGCCGAGCGGATTGCCCGGGCACGGCGTGTTCGACGTCGACACCTTGAAGGACGGCAGGTCGCCGGCGCGCGGCATGGTGTAGTCCATGTAGCTCGCCGTGATGAGCTGGCCGGACTCCGCGTCGTAGCGGCAGCCCTCGAGCAGCGCCTGGCCGACGCCCTGGGCGATGCCGCCATGCACCTGGCCCTCCACGATCATCGGATTGATGATGTTGCCGAAGTCGTCGGCCGCCACGAACTGCACGATCTCGGTGTGGCCGGTCTCGGGATCGACCTCGACCTCGCAGACGTAGCAGCCGGCCGGGAAGGTGAAGTTGGTCGGGTCGTAGAAGGCGCCCTCCTTCAGGCCCGGCTCCATGCCCTCGGGCAGGTTGTGCGCGGTGTAGGCGGCGAGCGCCACCTGGAACCAGGGCAGCGCGTTGTCGGTGCCAGCGACCTTCACCTCGCCGTTCTCGATGACGATGTCGCCCTCGTCCGCCTCCAGCAGGTGGGCGGCCACCTTCTTGGCCTTGGCCTCGACCTTGTCGAGCGCCTTGACGATGGCCGACATGCCGACGGCGCCGGAGCGCGAGCCGTAGGTGCCCATGCCCATCTGCACCTTGTCGGTGTCGCCGTGCACGATCGACACCGAATCGATGGGCACGCCGAAGCGCTCGGCGACGAGCTGCGAGAAGGTCGTCTCGTGGCCCTGGCCGTGGCTGTGGCTGCCGGTCAGCACCTCGATGGTGCCGGCCGCGTTGACCCGCACCTCGGCCGATTCCCACAGCCCGACGCCGGCGCCGAGCGAGCCGACCGCCGCCGACGGCGCGATGCCGCAGGCCTCGATGTAGCAGCTCATGCCGATGCCGCGCAGCCGGCCGCGCTTTTCCGCCTCCGCCCGGCGGGCGGCGAAGCCGTCATAGTCGGCCGCCTCCATCGCCGCCTTGAGCGAGGTCTCGTAGTCGCCGGCGTCGTAGTTCATGATGACCGGCGTCTGGTGCGGGAACTCGCGGATGAAGTTCTTGCGCCGCAGCTCGGCCGGCGACAGCCCGAGCTCGCGCGCCGCCGTCTCCACCGTGCGCTCCACGACATAGGTCGCCTCCGGCCGGCCGGCGCCGCGATAGGCGTCGACCGGCGCGGTGTTGGTGTAGACCGCGCGCACGTTGCAGTGGATCGCCGGGATGTCGTACTGGCCCGACAGCAGCGTGGCATAGAGATAGGTCGGCACCGAGGAGGAGAACAGCGACATGTAGGCGCCGAAATTGGCGATCGTGTCGACCTTGAGCGCCGTCATGCGGTTGTCGGCGTCGAAGGCGAGCTGCACCTCGGAATGGTGGTCGCGGCCGTGCGCGTCGGTCATGAAGCTCTCGGTGCGGTCGGCCACCCACTTGACCGGCACGCCCGTCTTCTTCGACGCCCACAGGCAGACGATCTCCTCGGGGTAGATGAAGATCTTGGAGCCGAAGCCGCCGCCGACGTCGGGCGCGATGACGCGCAGCTTGTTCTCCGGCGCGACGTTGTAGAAGGCGCTCATGACGAGCCGCGCGACATGCGGGTTCTGGCTCGTCGTCCAGCAGGTGTAGTGGTCCTCCGCCTTGTCGTAATGGCCGAGCGCGGCGCGCGGCTCCATGGCGTTGGGCACCAGGCGGTTGTTGACCAGCTTCAGCCGGGTGACGTGCGCGGCCTCGGCGATCGCCGCGTCGGTCGCCTTGGCGTCGCCGATCTCCCAGTCGTAGATCAGGTTGCCCTCGGCCTCCGGGTGGAGCTGCGGCGCGCCGTCCTTGAGCGCCTCGACGGCGTCGGTGACGGCCGCCTTCTCCTCGTAGGAGACCTGCACCGCCTCGGCGGCGTCGCGCGCCTGGCCGCGCGTCTCGGCGACGACGATCGCCACCGCGTCGCCGACATAGCGCACCCGGTCGACGGCGAGCGGCGACCAGGCGCCCATCTTCATCGGCGAGCCGTCCTTGGAATGGACCATCCAGCCGCAGATCAGGTTGCCGATGCCGTCGGTCTTCAGCTCCTTGCCGGTCAGGACGCCGATGACGCCGGGCATCTTCTTCGCCTCGGCGACGTCGATGCCGGTGATCTCGGCATGGGCGTGCGGGCTGCGCACGAAGGCGGCATGCTTCATGCCGGGCACGACCATGTCGTCGACATACCGGCCCAGCCCGGTGATGAATCTCGCGTCTTCCTTGCGCGCCACGCGCGCGCCGATGCCTTCAACGCCCATCGGATCCTCCTCCGCTTGTCTCGTTGCGCCGCCCGCGGCGGCCGGCTGCGCCAGCGCGCCGGTGCCGGCCCGCCCGGCGGCCTCGCTCCTCGCCGCCGGCGGCCCGTCAGGCCGCCTGGCGCGCCTTGCCGGCCATCGCCTCGGAGGCCGCCAGGATCGCCTTGACGATGTTGTGGTAGCCGGTGCAGCGGCAGATGTTGCCCTCGAGTTCGTCGCGCACCGTCGCCTCGTCGAGGCCGTCGGGATGGCGCGCGATCATGTCGACGGCGGCCATGATCATGCCCGGCGTGCAGAAGCCGCACTGCAGGCCGTGATGCTCCTTGAAGGCCGCCTGCACCGGGTGCAGCTCGCCGCCCTCGGCCAGCCCCTCGATGGTGACGACCTCGGCGCCGGAGGCCTGCGCGGCCAGCATGGTGCACGACTTCACCGCCTTGCCGTCGACATGCACGACGCAGGCGCCGCACTGCGACGTGTCGCAGCCGACATGGGTGCCGGTCAGGCCGAGCGTGTCGCGCAGGAAATGGACAAGCAGCGTCCGGTCCTCGAGCGAACCGGACACGTTGCGGCCGTTCACGACCATGGAAACGTCAGACATGAAACCTCCTCCTGGAACCCGTCCGCCACGGCCGTGACCGCGCGGCCGAAAGCGAAGCGTGGGCGGAACTTTACCGAACGAGAAGCGAGAGTCCATCGGGGGCGGCGCGGTTTCTCTTGCGGCCGATCGCAGCGCCCGGAACGGCGCGCGGCGGCACGGCCGGAACCCTGCCGCCGCTGGAAGCGCGGCATCGCGGCGGGCCGGGCGGCGGCGATGCATGCGCGGGCCAACTCGCGCTTGAATTCGCCGCCCTTTGCGGCTATCACCCGCGGGTTCGCGTCGGGCGCCAGCCGCACCCGCCGCCGGCGCCGCTTTAGCTCAGTTGGTAGAGCACATCATTCGTAATGATGGGGTCGTCAGTTCGAGTCTGACAAGCGGCACCATTTTTTCCCGATCCCCCGAGGGCGTTTTCGACAGACGTCGATTAGGATGGCGTGCGCGCCGGGCGGGTGCGCCCGATGCCCGCTACGCCCGCACCCGGAAGACGGCGCCGCTCGACAGGTCCTTCACATAGTCCACCCGTTCGCCGTCCCAGTGATAGGACAGGTGGCGGCCCTGCACCGGCGGCTGCACGACGTCGGGCCGGAAGGCGGCGATGCAGGCGCCGTCGCGATAGCGCACGCTCTGGTAGACGACGCCGTTCGCGCCGGCCGCGCGCAACGCCGCCGCGAGCGCCTGGCTTTCGGCGTAGCCGTGCGGATCGCGGCAGCCCTCGAACCCGGGTCCGCGCAGGTCGTGCAGGTCCGCGCGCACGGCGGCGGCGAACTGGCGGCCCGCGCGCCGCCCTCACGCGGCGGCGCGGCGGCGGGCGAGGCGGGCGCGGATGCTTTCCACGTCGGCGCGCGGCGTCGCGGCAAACAGCGTCTTTGTGTAGTCGTGCTGCGGGTCGGAGAACACCTGGTCGCGGCTGCCGTATTCCACCGCCTCGCCGAAATACATCACCATCACCTCGTCGGCGATGTAGCGCACCACCGACAGGTCGTGGCTGATGAAGACGTAGGTCAGCTCGAACTCGTCCTGCAGGTCGGCCAGGAGGTTGAGCACCTGCGCCTGCACCGACAGGTCGAGCGCGGAGACCGGCTCGTCGAGCACCAGCAGCCGCGGGTTGAGCATCAGCGCGCGGGCAATGGCGATGCGCTGGCGCTGGCCGCCGGAGAACATGTGCGGGTAGCGGTTGAAGTGCTCCGGCGCCAGGCCGACCTTGAGCAGCATCTGCATGGCGCGGTCGCGCCGCTCGGCCGCCGGCATGCCGGTGTTGATGAGCAGCGGCTCGCCGAGCACGTCGCCGATCTTCTGGCGCGGATTGAGCGAGCCGTAGGGATTCTGGAAGACGATCTGCACCTTGCGGCGCAGCTCCGCCGTCAGGTCGCCGGCCCTCAGCTCGACCGTCTCGCCGTCGATCAGCAGCTCGCCAGCCGTCGGCGCGTCGATCATGGTGATGATGCGCGCGAGCGTCGACTTGCCGCAGCCCGACTCGCCGACGATGGCCAGCGTGCGGCCCTGCTCGACCTTGAGGTCAATGCCCTTGAGCGCGTGGATGGTGCGGCCGGCGCCGAACAGCCCGCCGCCGACGTGATAGTCGCGCGTGATGCCGCGCGTCTCGACGACCGGCACGCTCATCGGCCCGCCCCCGCGGCCGGGCGGTCGTCGAAGCCGAAGCCGGCGATGGTCGGCAGCCGGTCGCCGGTGGCGTTTTCCGGCAGCGCGGCGAGCAGCGCGCGGGTGTAGTCGCTCTTGGGCGCCTCGAACAGCGACAAGACGTCGGCCTCCTCCATCTTGCGGCCGCGGTACTGGACGATGACGCGGTCGGCCGTCTCGGCCACCACGCCCATGTTGTGGGTGATCATGATCAGCCCCATGCCGTGCTCGGCCTGCAGGCGCATCAGCAGGTCGAGGATCTGCTTCTGGATGGTGACGTCGAGCGCGGTGGTCGGCTCGTCGGCGATCAGCAGCTTCGGGTTGCAGGCGAGCGCGATGGCGATCATCACACGCTGGCACTGGCCGCCCGACATCTGGTGCGGAAAGGCGCCGAGCCGCTGGCGCGGGTCGGGGATGCCGACCGCCTCGAGCAGCTCGACGGCGCGCGTGCGGCGCTGCTTGCCGGTCAGCCCGAGATGGACGCGCAGCGCCTCCTCGATCTGGAAGCCGACGGTGAAGCACGGGTTGAGGCTGGCCACCGGCTCCTGGAAGATCATCGCGATGTCCTTGCCGACGATGCGGCGGCGCTCGCGCGCCGACAGCGCCAAGAGGTCGCGGCCCTCGAAGACCATGCGGTCGGCCGTCACCGTGGCCGTCCACGGCAGCAGCCCCATGACGGCCAGCATGGAGACGGACTTGCCCGAGCCCGACTCGCCGACGATCGCCAGCACCTCGCGCTGCTCGACCGACAGCGAGACGCCGTCGACGGCGCGGAACTGGCCGCCCGCGGTCTCGAACTCGACAACCAGGTTTTCGATCTCAAGCAGGGCCACTATAGTTTTCCCGTTGAATTTCTTGTCATCATAGCACTATCTTCCGGTCATAAGGTGAGCCCATGAGCAACAGCAAGCCACGTCCGGCCCCCAAGCCCATCACCGGCCAGACCGGTCCCCGACCGGGCTACTGACCTCGGCGCCGTCTTCGGCCAGCGCCGCGTCGAGCGCCCGCTTGGCCTCGCGTGCCAGCACGAGGAGATGCTGGCGAAGGTTCAGGTAGTCGCGGTACATCTGCAACTGCATCTCCGGCTGTTTGGCGCGGAACGCCTCGCTTCTCAGATCCTCGACAAAGCGCTCCACCGTGTCGCGCTGCCGCGTGTAGACGATCAGCGGGTCGATCACGGCGGCGGGCAGGATCTGGAGTTCGCCGGCCACCGTCTCGAAGATCACGTGCCGGACCATATGGGGGACGGTCACGCTGTAGCCGGCGACGTCCCGGTAGCGCTGCTCCACCTGCGCGTAGATCCGATCGTGATCGTGCGATTCCAGATCGTGGATCTCGCTGCGGATTTCCGCGCGCAGGCCGATCTGGAAATCCCTGATCTTCTCCCTTCTGCGCCGCCCCTCGAGGCGGATGTTGATGTGGTAGTTCACGAACCATCCGAGCGCACTGATCAGCGAGGAGATCACCGCCGCCACGATTGCCGGCCCGATCCATGCGCTCATTCGGTCACGACCTCTTCAGCTTCGGGTCGAGCGCGTCGCGCAGGCCGTCGCCCATCAGGTTGATGGCCAGCACGGTGACGAGGATCGCCAGCCCCGGGAAGGTGACCACCCACCAGGCGCGCAGGATGAACTCGCGCGCCTCGGCCAGCATGGTGCCCCATTCGGGCGTCGGCGGCTGCGCGCCCATGCCGAGGAAGCCGAGCGCGGCGGCGTCGAGGATCGCCGTCGAGAACGACAGCGTCGCCTGCACGATGAGCGGCGCCAGGCAGTTGGGCAGGATGGTGCGGAACATCAGCCGCAGCCGGCCGGCACCGGCCACCCGCGCCGCGGTGACGTAGTCGCGCGTCTTCTCCGACATGACGGCGGCGCGCGTGAGGCGCACGAAGTGCGGCTGCAGCACCAGCGCGATGGCGATCATCGCGTTGAGCAGGCCGGGCCCCAGCACCGCCACCAGCACCAGCGCCAGCAGCAGCGAGGGAAAGGCCAGGATGATGTCCATCAGCCGCATCACCGCGGTGTCGATCCAGCCGCGGAAGAAGCCGGCGACCAGGCCGATCACCACGCCGAAGGTGACCGACAGCGTGACGACGACCAGACCGATGAACAGCGAGAAGCGGGCGCCGTAGAGCAGCCGCGAGAGCATGTCGCGGCCGACCGCGTCGGTGCCCAGCACGTAGCGCCAGTCGCCGCCCTCCTGCCAGGCCGGCGGCAGCAGGAAGGCGTCGCGGTTCTGCAGGCTGGGGCTGTGCGGCGCGATCAGCGGCGCCAGGACGGCGATCAGCACGATCAGCGCGAACACGACGAGGCCGATGACGGCGCCGCGGTTCTGGCTGAAGTAGAACCAGAACTCGGCGAGCATGGCCCGGCGCGGCGCCGACAGGTCCGGCCCCTTGCCGATCCCCGTGCCCGTTTCGGATTCGTTGGCTTCGACGTGCGTCATGGCGTCAGTGCCTGATCCTCGGGTTCACCAGACCGTAGAGCACGTCCACGATCAGATTGACGAGCATGATGATGGCCGCGATCAGCAGCAGGCCGCCCTGGACGACCGCGTAGTCGCGCTTGAACACGCTGTCGACCATCCACTTGCCGATGCCCGGCCACGAGAAGATCGTCTCGGTGAGGATGGCGCCGGCCATCAGCACGCCGACCTGCAGGCCGATGGTGGTGATGACCGGGATCAGCGCGTTGCGCAGCGCGTGCAGGCCGATCACCCGGCTCGGCGACAGGCCCTTGGCGCGCGCCGTGCGCACATAGTCCTCGCCCATCACCTCGAGCATCGCCGAGCGCGTCTGGCGCGCGATGACGGCGAGCGGGATGGTGGCGAGCACGACCGTCGGCAGCACGAGATGCGACAGCGCCGAGCGGAAGGCGCCGTCCTGGCCCGACAGCAGCGAGTCGATCAGCATGAAGCCGGTGACCGGCTCGAAGAAATACATCAGCGAGATGCGGCCCGACACCGGCGTCCACTGCAGGATGCCGGAAAACAGGATGATGAGCAGCAGGCCCCACCAGAAGATCGGCATCGAGTAGCCGACGAGCGCGGTGCCCATGATCGACTGGTCGAACCACGAGCCGCGCTTGACCGCGGCGATCACGCCGGCCGGGATGCCGACGACGGTGGCCAGCACGATAGCGCAGAACGACAGCTCGAGGGTGGCCGGAAAC
Source organism: Aquibium sp. A9E412 (assembly GCF_030398335.1). Lineage (GTDB taxonomy): Bacteria > Pseudomonadota > Alphaproteobacteria > Rhizobiales > Rhizobiaceae > A9E412. The sequence continues at coordinate 509 of NZ_JAOAOP010000073.1, read as the reverse complement.
AGCGCGAAGAACTCCTCCAGCACCGGCCGCTTGGTGACGATCGAGGTGCCGAAGTCGCCGGTCAGGATGTCGCCGAGATAGGTGAAGAACTGCACCAGGATCGGCTGGTCGAAGCCGTAGACGGCCTGCAGCTCCTCGTAGCGCTCCTGCGACATGCCGCGCTCGCCGGCCAGGAGCAGGATCGGGTCGCCGGGCAGCAGGCGGATGAAGGCGAACGAGATGATGGCGACGCCGACGAAGGTCGGCACCAGCAGCGCCAGCCGCGACAGGAAGAAGCGCAGCATCGCCTAAACGCCTCCCGTCCGACCGCCGGCCGGACGCCTGGCGGCTGCAATATGCGTGCGGTTCATGCTTTCCCCTTCGACCGGTCGGCCCGGGTTCGTCTCCCGGGGCTCGCGCCTCGCCGCCGTTCGGCCCGGCCCCGCAAGGGCGGGGGCTCGGGGCTGCGGCAGCCGGCAACCGATTGTCATCCCTGCGTCAGCGCCCCGCCGCCGCGAGGCGGCGGCGGG
>NZ_JAOAOP010000072.1 GCF_030398335.1 Aquibium sp. A9E412 | reverse complement strand
ACGCGCACATCCACCGCCGCGTCTTCCTCAACGGCGACCGCACCGTCGTCTTCCCCGCTTCGCCCGGCAGCTACGCCTCCGAACGCATGGGCTGAGACCGGCCCGCCGGCAGGGCCAGCTTTCCGCGTGCCTTTCCGGCGCTCCGGCTGTAGGACGACGCCGGGGACCCCGCAGGCTTGGGAGGAAGACATGGCCGTCACCGTCTACGGCATCCGCTCGTGCGACACGATGAAGAAGGCCTTCGCCTGGCTCGACGGCCACGCCATCGCCTATCGCTTCCACGACTACCGCAAGGACGGCGTCGAGGCGGCGATGCTGCGGCGCTGGTGCGCGGCGGCCGGCTGGCAGACGGTGCTCAACCGGGCCGGCACGACGTTTCGCAAGCTGCCGGACGCGGCCAGGGCCGGTCTCGACGCCGAGCGCGCGATCGCGCTGATGCTCGACCAGCCGGCGATGATCAAGCGCCCGGTGCTGGAGACCGGATCGGCGCTCGAGATCGGCTTCAGGCCCGATCGCTACGCCGCCCTGTTCGCGACGCAGTAGGGCAGGCGGCGGCCGTTCCCCGGAACCGTGGGCCCGCGCGGCCGACCGCGCGCCGGGGCTGGATCAATGCGCCGCGATCGGAAAGACTGGCCGGGATGAGCGACAGTTCCCCTTCCCCGAGCGGCCGCGCGCTGGCGCCGCAGCGCCAGGCCGTCATCCTGCAGCATGTGCGCGAGCACGGCGTGGTCTCCATCGCCGAGATGGCGCGCGTCCTCGGCGTCTCGCGCGAGACGGTGCGCCGCGACCTCAAGGTGCTGGCCGAGCAGCGGGCGGTCAGCCTGCTGCATGGCGGCGCGGCGCGCGTGCACGACGAGGAGCCGGCGCTGAGCCAGCGCCGCGAGGAGAACGCCGCCGGCAAGGCGGCGATCGGCCGGCGCGCGGCCGAGCTGGTGACCGACGGCATGGTCGTGCTGCTCGATTCGGGCACCACGGCGCTCGCCGTCGCGCATGCCTTGAAGGAGCGGCGCAACCTCACCGTCTTCACCCCCAGCCTGGCGATCGCGCTGCTGCTGTGCCACCAGCCGGGCATCCGCGTGCACATGCCGGGCGGCGAGGTCGAGCCGCGCGAGGAGGCGATCGGCGGCATCGACGCGCTGAACGGGGTTGCCGCGCTGCGCGTCGATCTCGCCTTCGTCGGCGCCGGCAGCCTGACGGCGGACGGCGCGGTGACCGACTTCACGCGGCTCGGCGCGGAGATGCGCGCGGCGATGATCGGCACGGCGGGTGCCGCCTACTTCATCCTCGATTCCTCCAAGTTCGGCCGCCCGACGCCGATGCTGATCCCCGGCTTCGCGCAGGCCGCCGGCGTCATCGTCGACCGCCGGCCGGCGCCGGCGACCGTGCAGGCGCTCGACGCGCAGGGCCTGGGCCTCCTCGTCGCCGCACCGTGAGGCGGCGCGGCCGCGGCGGCGGCCGGCACTGTCCTTGTGGTCTTTTGTGGTTTTTTGTTTTGAAATTTGGCAATTTCCGGCCTATGCTCCCTTCACGTTCGGGAGAGAGGTCCGCCATGTCGCAAGATTTGCCCACCCACGCGCGCGTCGTTGTCATCGGCGGCGGCATCGTCGGCTGCTCGGTCGCCTATCATCTGGCCAAGATGGGTTGGCGCGACGTTGTGCTGCTCGAGCAGGGCCAGCTTTCCGGCGGCACGACCTGGCACGCGGCCGGCCTCGTCGGCCAGCTGCGCAGCCACGCCAACATGACCGGCCTGATCCGCTATTCGACCGAGCTCTACGGCACGCTGGAGGCCGAGACGGGCCTTGCCACCGGGTGGAAGCGCTGCGGCTCGCTGTCGGTGGCGCGCACGGCCGACCGCATGACCGTGCTCAAGCGCACCGCCGCGGCCGCCCGCGCGCAGGGCGTCGACATCGAGCTCGTGACGCCGAAGGAGGCCGGCGAGATCTGGCCGGTCATGGCGACCGACGACCTGGTCGGCGGCGTCTGGCTGCCGGGCGACGGCAAGGCGAACCCGACCGATCTCACCCAGTCGCTCGCCAAGGGCGCGCGCAACGGCGGCGTGCGCGTCATCGAGCGCGTGCGCGTCACCGGCATCGCCGAACGCGACGGCCGGGTCACCGGCGTGGCGACCGATCAGGGCGACATCGCCGCGGAGATCGTCGTCAACTGCGCCGGCCAGTGGGCGCGCAAGGTCGGCCTGATGGCCGGCGTCACCGTGCCGCTGCATTCGGCCGAGCACATGTACATCGTCACCGGCCGCATCGAGGGCGTGCATCCCGACCTGCCGGTGATGCGCGATCCCGACGGCTACATCTACTTCAAGGAGGAGGTCGGCGGCCTCGTCATGGGCGGCTTCGAGCCCGAGGCCAAGCCCTGGGGCATGGACGGCATCCCCGACAATTTCGAGTTCGCGCTGCTGGAGGACGACTGGGACCAGTTCGAGATCCTCATGGACAACGCGCTGGTGCGCGTGCCGCAGCTCATGCAGGCCGAGGTGCGCCAGTTCTACAACGGGCCGGAGAGCTTCACCCCCGACAACAACTTCATCCTCGGCGAGGCGCCGGAGCTGAAGAACTTCTTCGTCGGCGCGGGCTTCAACTCGATGGGCATCGCCAGCGCCGGCGGCGCCGGGCGGGCGCTCGCCGAATGGATCGTCAACGGCGCGCCGACCATGGACCTGTGGCCGGTCGACATCCGCCGCTTCGCCGCCTTCAACAACAATCCGCGCTGGCTGCACGACCGCGTCAAGGAGACGCTCGGCCTGCACTACGCCATGCCGTGGCCGAACCGCGAGCTCGACACGGCGCGGCCGTTCCGCCGCTCGCCGCTCTACGACCGGCTGGCCGCCAAGGGCGCCTGCTTCGGCTCGCGCATGGGCTGGGAGCGGGCCAACTGGTTCGCCCGCGAGGGCGCCAGCCCGCGCATCGACTACGCCTTCGGCCGGCAGAACTGGCACGAGGCGGTGGGCCGCGAGATGAAGGCGGCGCGCGAGGGGGCGGTGATCTTCGACCAGACCTCGTTCGCCAAGCTGCTTGTGCAGGGGCGCGACGCCGGCGCGGTGCTCAACCGCATCTGCGCGGCCGACGTCGACGGCGAGATCGGCCGCTCCGTCTACACCGGCCTGCTCAACGCGCGCGGCGGCTACGAGAGCGACCTCACGGTGATGCGGCTGGCGCGCGACCGCTTCCTCCTCGTCACCGGCTCCGCCCAGCCCGTGCACGACGCCGACTGGATCCGCAAGAACACGCCGGACGACGCGCACGCCGTCCTGACAGACGTCACCTCGTCCTATGCGGTGCTGTCGGTGATGGGACCGAAGGCGCGCGACGTGCTGGAGCGCGTCACCTCGGCCGACCTGTCGAACGCCGCCTTCCCCTTCGCCACGGTGCGCGAGATCGACGTCGGCTACGCGACCGCCTACGCCAACCGCATGAGCTACATCGGCGAGCTCGGCTGGGAGCTGCTCGTGCCGGCGGAGTTTGCCGTCGGCGTGTACGAGACGCTGCACGAGGCGGGCCGCGAGGCCGGGCTTCTCGACGCCGGCTACTACGCGCTCGAGGCGCTGCGGCTGGAGAAGGGCTTCCGCGCCTGGGGCCGCGAGCTGACGCCGGACATCAACCCCTACGAGGCGGGCCTCGGCTTCGCCGTGGCGCGCGACAAGCCGGGCGGCTTCATCGGCAGCGAGGCGCTTGCCGCGCACCGGCAGAAGGGCGTTCTGCTGCGCCGCATCGTGCAGTTCACGCTCGACGACGGCGAGCCGGTCCTGTGGGGCGGCGAGTTGATCCTGCGCGACGGCAAGCCGGTCGGCGAGGTGCGCTCGGCCGCTTACGGCCACACGCTCGGCCGCTCCGTCGCGCTCGGGCTGGTCGAGGACGAGGCGGGCGTCTCCAAGGCGTATCTGGAAGAGGGCCGCTTCGAGATCGACCTGGCCGGCGAGCGCCACGCCGCCACGCCGCATCTGCGGGCGGCCTACGACCCGGCGTTCGAGCGGCCGAAGGCCGACCGCAGCCCGGCGCGCGACGCCCGCGCCGCCTGAGCGCGTTTCCAGGCGAAGCGGAAGCCGGCTCGCCGTCCGCAAGCGCGTCAAGACAACAGGTTGGCGCCGACCTGCGCTTCCGTGAACGGCAGAACGGCTCCAAGCGCGGCGCCGGGGCGGCGCCGCCTCAGCCGCCGTTCGCCCGGCTGAAGCTGTCGGCGATGGCGAAGAAGGCGGCGACCAGCTTGCCGCCGCCGCGCTCGCGCAGGCAGATCAGCGCCTCGTCCATCTCCATCCCCTCGGCCTCGATGGGGATCTGCACGAGACGCGAATCGGCGCCGAACTCGGCCGCCGAGACGAAGCCGACGCCGGCGCCCGAGGCGACGATCTCGCGCACCGCCTCGCGGCCCTCCGCCTCGATCGCCGGCGTCAGGTTCACGCCGGCCCGCTGCGCCGCCTCCTCGAGCTTGGTGCGCGTCTTGGAGCCGCGCTCGCGCATGACCAGCGGCAGCCCGGCGAGCTGGCGGAAGCTGACGGAGCGCTGGTCGGCGAGCGGGTCGCCGGCCGCCACGAAGGCGACGATCGGCGTCGAGTTGAGCCGCACGACCTGGAAGTCGCGGCCGGTCGGGATCTCGCCCAGCACGCCGATGTCGGCCTCGTAGCTGTACAGGCCGGAGATCACGCTCTCGGTGTTGCCGGCATGCAGCGAGATGCGCACGCCGGGATAGGTCTGCCGGAAGCGCGCCAGGATGTGCAGCAGATGGTGCGCGGAATCGGCGACGATGCGCAGCGTGCCGGCGCGCAGCGCGCGCGATTCCGACAGCAACTCCAGAGCTTGTTGTTCGTTGTCGAAGAGGCGCCGCGTGATCTCCAGCAGCCGCTCTCCGGCAGGGGTGAGGACGACCTGCTTCTTCTGCCGGTTGAAGAGCAGGACATCGTACTCCTCCTCCAGCTTGCGGACCTGATCGGAGATCGCCGGCTGCGTCAGGTAGAGCTCCTCCGCCGCGCGCGAGAAGCCGCCGCACACGGCGACATAGTGGAAGGCGCGGAGCTGGACATAGCGCATGGGCGGGACCGGAGGCGGGGTTTATGATAAGGTGATCTGATGCACTCATTGAAACTAACGATTTGCGCTATGCTATGTAAAGCCGCTTGCTAGTGCGATTCACACGGCACACCGGGAGAAGGTGATGCATCCGACGCTCGTCGTCCTCCATCTGGCCGCCGCGGTCATGCTGCTGCTCTGGGCCGTGCGCATGGTGCGCACCGGTGTCGAGCGCGCCCACGGGCGGGCGCTCAAGAACGCGCTGCGCAAGGCCAGGGCCGGCCATCTGCGCGGCGCCCTCGCCGGCACGGTGCTGGCCGTCGTGCTGCAGAGCTCGACGGCGGTCGGCATCCTGGCCGCCGGCTTCGCGGCGAGCGGCATCCTGGCGGTGTCGACCGGCATCGCCATCCTGCTCGGCGCCGATCTCGGCTCGGCGCTGGTGGTGCAGATCCTGTCCTTCGACCTGTCCTGGGCGATCCCGGTGCTGATGCTGGCGGGGGCGACGCTGTTTCTCAAGTTCGAGCGCCGCGAGGTCCGCCAGGGCGGCCGCATCCTGCTCGGCATCGCCTTCATCCTGCTTTCGCTCGACCTGATCGGCGCGGCCACGACGCCGCTGCGCGAGAGCGCCCTGCTGCCGCAGGTCGTCGGCTATCTGCGCAACGACCCGATCACCGCCTTCGCGCTCGCCGCCCTCCTGACGTGGCTGATCCATTCCTCGGTCGCCGCCATCCTTTTGTTCGCCGCCTTCGCGGCCGAAGGCGTGCTGCCGGTCGAGGTCGGCCTGCCGATGGTGCTCGGCGCCAATGTCGGCGGCGGCATGATCGCGGTGTGGCTGACGCGCGGGCAGAGCGCGGAGGCGCGGCGCATCCCGCTCGGCAATCTCCTGTTCCGCTCCGCCGCGGCGCTGGCGCTGCTGCCGGCGGTGGCGGCCGAGATGGTGCCCGTGGCGCTGCTCGGCGCCGACCCGGCCCGCCAGATGGTCAACCTGCACCTCGCCTTCAACGCGCTGCTCGTGCTGGCCTGCCTGCCGCTGACCGGCGCGATGGCGCGGCTGACGGCGCTGATGCTGCCCGACGCCGGCCGCGCCGAGCAGGCCGCGCGGCTGCTGGCCCGCCCGGCCAGCGCGCTCGACGAGGCGGCGCTCGACATGCCGCGGCTGGCGCTCGCCAGCGCGACGCGCGAGCTGTTGCGCATGGGCGAGACGGTCGAGACGATGTTCCGCCCGGTGATGGAGCTGCTCGAGGAGGGCAACGCGCAGGAGGTCGCCCGCGTGGCGCAGCTCGACGAGGAGGTCAACCAGGCGCACACCGACATCAAGCTGTTCATCGCCCGGGTCAACCGCGGCCGGCTGAGCGCCGAGGAGGCGCAGCGCGGCATGGAGCTGACCAGCTTCGCGATCAATCTCGAGCACATCGGCGACATCGTCGCCAAGACGCTGCTGCCGCTGGCCGAGAAGAAGGCCAAGCGCCGGCTGCAGTTCTCCGAGGAGGGCTGGTCCGAGATGACGCGCCTGCATCAGCGGGTGCTCGCCAACATGCAGCTCGCGCTGAACGTGCTGGTGTCGGGCGATCTCGCCTCGGCGCGACAGCTCGTCAAGGAGAAGGAGCTGATGCGCCGGCTCGAGCGTGAGAGCCATCACCGGCACCTGATGCGGCTGCAGTCGGGCATGATGGAGAGCATCGAGACCAGCGACATCCATCTCGAGGTCGTGCGTGCGCTCAAGGAGATCAACTCGCTGCTGGCGACGGCGGCCTATCCGATCCTCAGCGAGAGCGGCGACCTCCTGGAAAGCCGCCTGGCGCAGCCCGCCGCCTGAGCCGCGGCGGCGCCGGACGAGACGGCAGAACATCGACGCTGCTTATGCTGGGATACAAAATAACGATTTTACATATATGTCTCGGCGTGGGCACATGCGGCCGACGAAAGGCGTTGCCACGGAGGTCTCGCACATGCCCTCGCACTTTCCGCCGCCGGCTTACGGCGAGCCCTATCTGCTGACGCCCGGACCGCTGACCACCGCGTACTCCGTCAAGCAGGCGATGCTGCGCGACTGGGGGTCGTGGGACGGCGACTTCCGCGCCATGACCGCGGAGCTGCGCCGCCAGCTCCTGGCGCTTGCCGGCGATGTCGACGGCAGCTTCGACTGCGTGCCGATGCAGGGCAGCGGCAGCTTCGCCGTCGAGGCGATGCTGGCCAGCTTCCTGCCGCGCGACGGCAAGGCGCTGGTGCTGGCCAACGGCGCCTACGGCCAGCGCGCCGCCCAGACGCTGCGCTATCTCGGCCGCGACCACGTGGTGATCGACAAGGGCGACTACCTGCCGCCGCGCGGCGACGAGGTGGCCGCCGCGCTCGACGCCGATCCGGCGATCAGCCACGTCGTCGCCATCCACTGCGAGACGAGCTCGGGCATTCTCAACCCGATCGAGGAGATCTCGCGCGCCGTCTACGCCCGCGGCCGCAAGCTGCTGGTCGATTCGATGAGCGCCTTCGGCGCCCTGCCGCTCGACATCGGCACGATCCGCTACGAGGCGATGGTCTCGTCCGCCAACAAGTGCATCGAGGGCGTGCCGGGCTTCGGCTTCGTGATCGCGCGCAAGAGCGAGCTCGAGGCGGCCGCCGGACGCAGCCACTCGCTGAGCCTCGACGTGCACGCGCAGTGGGCGTACATGAACAAGACCGGCCAGTGGCGCTTCACGCCGCCGACCCACGTGGTGGCCGCCTTCATGGAGGCGCTGCGCCTGCACGCCGAGGAGGGCGGCGTTGCCGGCCGCGGCGCGCGCTATGCGCGCAACCGCGACGTGATGGTCGCCGGCATGCGCGAGCTCGGCTTCGAGACGCTGTTGAGCGACCGCTGGCTGTCGCCGATCATCGTCACCTTCTTCAATCCGGCGCACCCCGCCTTCGACTTCCAGCGCTTCTACGACCTGATGAAGGCGAAGGGCTTCATCATCTATCCCGGCAAGCTCACGGTGGTCGAAAGCTTCCGCATCGGCTGCATCGGCCACATGGACGAGCACGTCATGCGCCGCGTCGTCGAGGCGGCGGCCGCCGCGCTGGCCGAGATGGGCGTCGACAGCGCCGCGCCGCCGGCGGCCGCCATCGCCGAACGCGCCAAGCTCGCCGCCTGACCCGGCCACACCCCGCCCTCGCCAACAAGACCCAAGGACGCCCGCGATGAACCAGATGTCCCGCCCCCACGTCACCGTCAACGGGCGCGATTACCCGTGGCCATCGGTGCCGGCGATCGCCATCTGCCTCGACGGCTGCGAGCCGGCCTATCTCGACGAGGCGATCGCCGCCGGGCTGATGCCGGCGCTCGAGCGCATCAAGGCGAAGGGCACGGTGCGCACCGCGCACAGCGTCATCCCGAGCTTCACCAACCCCAACAATCTGTCGATCGCCACCGGCAGCCCGCCCGCCGTGCACGGCATCTGCGGCAACTACCTCTTCGAGCCGGAGACCGGCGAGGAGGTGATGATGAACGACCCGCGCTTCCTGCGCGCGCCGACCATCTTCTCCACCTTCCACGAGGCCGGCGCGCGGGTGGCGGTCGTCACCGCCAAGGACAAGCTGCGCGCCCTGCTCGGCAAGGGGCTCGCCTTCGGCGACGGCCGGGAGGTGTGCTTCTCCTCGGAGAAGGCCGACACCACGACCGAGGCCGAGCACGGCATCGACGACGCCTCGGCCTGGCTCGGCAGGCCGGTGCCGGAGGTCTATTCGGCCGCGCTGTCGGAGTTCGTGTTCGCCGCCGGCGTCAAGCTGTTGAAGGAGTTCCGCCCGGACGTCATGTATCTGACGACCACCGACTACGTGCAGCACAAATACGCCCCCGGCCACCCGCAGGCGAACAGCTTCTACGCCATGTTCGACGGCTATCTCGCCGAGCTCGACGCGCTCGGCGCGGCGATCGTGGTGACCGCCGACCACGGCATGAAGCCCAAGCACCGGGCCGACGGCACGCCGGCCGTGATCTACGTGCAGGACCTGCTCGACGACTGGCTGGGCAAGGACGCCGCGCGCGTCATCCTGCCGATCACCGACCCCTATGTGGTGCATCACGGCGCGCTCGGCTCCTTCGCCACCGCCTATCTGCCGGAGGGCGCCGACGCGGCCGACGTCATCGCCCGGCTGTCGGCCGTCGAGGGGCTCGACGTCGTGCTCGACCGCGCGGCGGCCTGCGCGCGCTTCGAGCTGCCGGCCGACCGCATCGGCGATGTCGTCATCGTGTCGTCGGAGAACCTCACGATCGGCACCAGCGAGGACCGGCACGACCTCGCCGCGCTCAACGAGCCGCTGCGCTCGCATGGCGGCCTCAGCGAGCAGGCGGTGCCGTTCATCGTCAACCGCCGCGCCGAGGCGGTGCCGGAGGCGCCGGAGCTGCGCAACTTCGACGCCTTCATGGTGGCCGCGACGGTCGCCGCCGGCGGCTGAAACAGGATTGACGGCGCCGCCGCGCCGCGACAACGGGAGACAGCGACGTGGGAAAGCAGGAAGCCCAAATGACGGTCCGCCACGAACCGATGCGCATCGCCGGCCGCAAGGTCGATGCCGACGGCGTGGTCGAGGTGCGCTACCCGTGGGACGACACGGTGATCGGCACGGTGCCCGCCGGCACCGCCGGCCATGCCCGCGAGGCCTTCGAGATCGCCGCCGGCTACACGCCGAAGCTGACGCGCTACGAGCGCCAGCGCATCCTGCTGACGGCGGCCGAGATGATCGTCGCGCGCAAGGACGCGCTGTCCGACCTGATCACGCTGGAGCTCGGCATCTCCAAGGCCGATTCGCTCTATGAGGTGGGCCGCGCCTTCGACGTGTTCACGCTCGCCGGCCAGCTCTGCATCCTCGACGACGGCGAGATCTTCTCCTGCGACCTCACCCCGCACGGCAAGGCGCGCAAGATCTTCACCCTGCGCGAGCCGCTCACCGCGATCTCGGCCATCACGCCGTTCAACCATCCGCTCAACATGGTGGCGCACAAGCTGGCGCCGGCGATCGCCACCAACAACTGCACGGTGGTCAAGCCGACAGAGCTGACGCCGATGACGGCGCTGGTGCTGGCCGACATCCTCTACGAGGCCGGGCTTCCGCCCGAGATGCTGTCGGTGGTGACGGGCTGGCCGGCCGACATCGGCGAGGAGATGATCGTCAACCCGAACATCGACCTCATCACCTTCACCGGCGGCGTGCCGGTCGGCAAGATGATCGCCGCCAAGGCCGGCTACCGGCGGCAGGTGCTCGAGCTCGGCGGCAACGATCCGCTGATCGTGCTCAACGACCTGTCGGACGACGACCTGGCCAGGGCGGCCGAGCTCGCGGTGATGGGCGCGACCAAGAACTCCGGCCAGCGCTGCACGGCGGTCAAGCGCATCCTGTGCCAGGAGAGCGTCGCCGACCGCTTCGTGCCGCTGGTGCTGGAGCGCGCGAAGAAGCTGCGCTTCGGCGACCCGATGGACCCGGCGACCGAGCTCGGCACGGTGGTTCACGAGAAGGCGGCCGCGCTCTTCGAGGCGCGCGTCGAAAGCGCCGCCGCGGCGGGGGCCGAGGTGCTCTACAATCCCGGCCGGCGCGGCGCGCTGCTGCCGCCCATCGTCGTCGACCGCGTGCCGCACGAGAGCGAGCTGGTGATGGAGGAGACCTTCGGGCCGGTGATCCCGATCCTGCGCGCGCCCGACGACGACGACGCGCTGATCGCGCTGTCCAACTCGACCGCCTTCGGCCTGTCCTCGGGCGTGTGCACCAACGATTTCCGCCGCATGCAGAAATACATCGCCGCCCTGCGGGTCGGCACGGTGAACATCTGGGAGGTGCCGGGCTACCGCATCGAGATGTCGCCCTTCGGCGGCATCAAGGATTCGGGCAACGGCTACAAGGAAGGGGTGATCGAGGCGATGAAGAGCTTCACCAACGTGAAGACCTTCTCGCTGCCCTGGCAGGGATAGGGCGCGGTGGCCGCCGGCCGGATCGTCCACACCGAGGGCGAATCCAACACCTCGGCCATGCGCAGGACGTTCGCGCAGGGCCGCGACGAGGGCGCGACCCGCGACCTCCTCGACCGCGACGCGCGCGCCTTCCTGCACCAGAGCCTGTCGAGCCCCTGCGTCTCCACCATCGCCAGGGCCGAGGGCATCTGGATCGAGGACACGGCCGGCCGGCGCTACATGGATTTCCATGGCAACAGCGTCCACCACATCGGCTACGGCCACCCGCGCGTCGTCGCCGCCATCAAGGACCAGCTCGACCGGCTGCCCTTCGCGCCGCGCCGCTTCACCAACGAGGTGTCGGTGCGGCTGGCCGAGACGCTGGGGGCGCTGGCACCCGGCGCTCTGTCGAAGGTGCTGTTCACCACCGGCGGCTCTGACGCGGTGGAGGTGGCGCTGAAGCTCGCCCGCGCGGCGACCGGCCGCTTCAAGACCGTCAGCTTCTGGGACGCCTTCCACGGCGCCGGCTTCGGTGCGGCGAGCGTCGGCGGCGAGGCGACCTTCCGCTCCCACGTCGCCGGACCGCTGCTGGCCGGCGCCGAGCATGTCGCGCCGTTCCACTGCTATCGCTGCCCCTACGGCCATGCCGGTCCGCAAGCCTGCGCGCTCGCCTGCGCCGCGATGATCGACTACGTGCTCGAGCGGGAGGGCGACGTGGCCGCGGTGGTCGGCGAGCCGATGCGCGCGACCCCGGTGCCGCCGCCGCCCGGCTTCTGGAAGGCGGTGCGCGCGGCATGCGACCGGCACGGCGCGCTTCTCATCCTCGACGAGATCCCGACCGGGCTCGGCAAGACGGGCAGCTTCTTCGCCTGCGAGCAGGACGACGTGGTGCCCGACATCCTGGTGCTCGGCAAGGCGCTCGGCGGCGGCATCCTGCCGATCGCCGCCGCGATCGCGCGGGCCGATCTCGACGTCGCCGGCGACTTCGCCCTCGGCCACTACACGCACGAGAAGAACCCGGTGACGGCGCGCGCCGCGCTCGAGACCATCGCCGTCATCCGCGACGAGGGGCTGGCCGAGCGCGCCGCCCGGCTCGGCGGCGCGGCGCTCGAGCGGCTGCGCGAGTTCGCCGCGCACAGCCCGCATGTCGGCGACGTGCGCGGCCGCGGCCTGATGCTCGGCGTCGAGCTGGTCGAGGACCGCGACACCCGCGCGCCGGCGCACGCGCTGGCCGAGCGGGTCTACTACCGCTGCCTCGAGGCGGGGCTGAGCTTCAAGATCAGCGCCGGCAACGTCGTCACCCTGTCGCCGCCGATGGTCATCGATCCGGCCGATCTGGAGCGCGCGCTGTCGACGGTGGAAGGCGCGATCCTCGCCGGTTGAACCCCTCGACCGACCCGCGACCTGGGAGCCGGCGCGCGCCGCCGGCGCCGTGCCGGCCGTCTTCGTCGCGGCCGGTTGCCGCGTGCGCGACCGGACGCCGGAAGAGCATCGATTTTTTCACTGGTTTCATAAAATAAATAGATTTTACTTATTCACCGGCCGTTTTCACTATCCTTCCCGGACGAGGCGCATTCTGGAGATCGCAGCGCGCGCTGCACGGCTGGGCCTCCCCCAAGACGACCCCGACAAAGCGCGAGAAATGGGAGCACAGAAATGGACCTGCGCAAGACTTCCGTGGCGTTTGCGGCCTTCGCCGGACTGCTGGCCGGCGGCGTTGCCCACGCCCAGACCGAGCTGACCGTCTACACCTCCTTCGAGGCCGTCGACCTCGAGCGCTACCGCGAGACCTTCGAGAAGGCCAACCCGGACATCAAGATCAACTGGGTGCGCGATTCGACCGGCGTGATGACAGCCAAGCTGCTCGCCGAGAAGAACAACCCGCAGGCCGACGTGGTGTGGGGCGTCGCGGCCACCTCGCTGCTGCTGCTCAAGGCGCAGGACATGCTGCATCCCTATGCCCCCGAGGGCGTGGAGAACCTCGACCCGCGCTTCGTCGACAGCGACAATCCGCCGAGCTGGGTGGCGATGGACGCCTACGTGGCGGCGCTGTGCTACAACACCGTGGAGGGCGAGAAGCTCGGCCTCACGCCGCCGACCTCGTGGAAGGACCTGACCAAGCCCGAATACCAGGGCCACATCATCATGCCGAACCCAAGCTCGTCCGGCACCGGCTTCCTCGACGTCTCCGCCTGGATCCAGATGTTCGGCGAGGACGAGGCGTGGGCCTACATGGACGCCCTGCACGAGAACATCGCGCGCTACACGCATTCCGGCTCCAAGCCCTGCAAGCTCGCCGCCTCCGGCGAGACGGTGATCGGCGTGTCGTTCGAGTTCCCCGGCGCGCAGGCGAAGTCGAAGGGCGCGCCGATCGACATCATCTTCCCGGAGGAGGGCTCCGGCTGGGAGGCCGAGGCCGCCGCCATCATCGCCGGCACGCCGAACCTCGAGGCCGCCCAGCAACTGCTCGACTGGGCGATCACCCGGGAGGCCAACGAGATGTACAATGTCGGCTACGCCGTCGTCGCCTATCCGGGCGTCGCCAAGCCGGTCGAGCATCTGCCCGAGGACATCGCCTCGCACATGATCGAGAACGATTTCGAGTGGGCGGCGAACAACCGCGTCAGGATCCTGGAGGAGTGGACGAAGCGCTACGATTCCAAGTCCGAACCCAAGGACTGAGCCGGCGGGCCTTCGCTCCAGGGGGCGTCGCCCGCGGCGGCGCCCCCGCAACGACACACCACCAGGGGAACGGCTCGGATGCGACATGAGACGGTGAACGAAAGCCCCGGCCCGCGTGCGGCTGGCGACGCCGGGGGGGCTGCGGCATCCACCGAGCCGGCCTATCTCAGGATCGACAACCTGTGGAAGGCGTTCGGCGAGTTCCTCGCCCTCAAGGACGTCTCGCTGCGCATCGGCCGGGGCGAGTTCGTCTGCTTCCTCGGCCCGTCGGGCTGCGGCAAGACCACGCTGCTGCGCGCGATCGCCGGTCTCGATCCGCAGTCGCGCGGCACCATCCACCAGGACGGCCGCGACATCTCGGCCTTGCCGGCGTCCCGGCGCGACTACGGCATCGTCTTCCAGTCCTATGCGCTGTTTCCCAACCTGACCATCGAGCGCAACGTCGCCTTCGGGCTGGAGAACGCCAGGCGGCCGCGCGCGGAGATCCGCGCCCGCGTGGCGGAGCTCCTGGCGCTGGTCGGCCTGTCCGACCAGGCGCGCAAGTACCCCGCCCAGCTTTCCGGCGGCCAGCAGCAGCGCGTGGCGCTTGCCCGCGCCATCGCCATCTCGCCCGGCCTGCTGCTGCTCGACGAGCCGCTGTCGGCGCTCGACGCCAAGGTGCGCATCCACCTGCGCCACGAGATCAAGGAGCTGCAGCGCAAGCTCGGCGTCACCACCATCATGGTCACGCACGACCAGGAGGAGGCGCTGTCGATGGCCGACCGCATCGTGGTGATGAACCACGGCGTGATCGAGCAGGTCGGCACGCCGGTCGAGATCTACCGCCACCCGGCCAGCCTCTTCGTCGCCGATTTCGTCGGCGAGACCAACAAATTCGCCTCGCGCAGCGATGCCGGCACCGTGCGGCTCGGCCGGCGCACCCTCAGCATGGCGCGCGACGACTTCGCCGACGGCGAGCCGCTCACCGTGGCGATCCGCCCCGAGGACGTCTTGCCGCAGTCGGCCGGCGAGGCGGCGTCCGGGCCGAACCGGCTCGCCGTCGTCATCGACGACATGGAGTTCCTCGGCGCGTTCTGGCGCACGCATCTGAGCGGCGGCGACCTCGGCGACGAGACGCTGATCGCCAACTTCTCGATGAACGCCGTGCGGCGCCTCAACCTCGAGCGCGGCGCCTCGCTGACGATCGAGATCCCCGTCGAGCGCGTGCTCGCCTTCCCCGGGGAGGCGTGAATGTCCGCCGACGCCACGGTCCTGCCGGCCGGCCGGCCGGTCAAGCTCGGGCTCGACCGGGACGGGCTCATCAAGCGCCTGTTCATGGTGCTGATCGCGCTTTACCTGATCGTCACGCTCGCGCTGCCGCTCTACGCGATGATGTCGAAGTCGTTCTCGACCTACGAGTTCGAGCTGCAGCGCTACGCCTTCCAGGTGAGCGACGGCGAGGGCAACTGGGGTGAGCCGGTGACCGCGGCCGAGCTCAACGCGCGGCTCGGCCTGCTCGACGAGGCGGATCTCGCCTCGACCTCCGACGGGCGCCTGGCGGCGACCGAGCTCTTCCCGGATTTCAACTTCCGCAGCCCGGTGCGCTACCGCATCCGCGGCACCGTCGAAGACGCGCCCTATCTCGTCGGCCTCGAGTACCACAATTCGCGCGAATGGCAGGAGTTCGACTCCAACACCTTCCGCCGCATCAATCTGCGTCCGGTGCGCTCGATCGGCGTGCAGAACTATGTCGAGTATTTCTCGACGCCCTCGCTCGTCAGCTCGATCCGCAACTCCTTCTTCATCGCGAGTGTCAGCACCGTCCTCACGGTCGGCCTCGCCTTCGGCTTCGCCTATGCGATGAACCGCAGCTGCATGCCCTTCAAGGGCGCGTTCCGGCTCATCGCGCTGATGCCGATCCTGGTGCCGTCGCTCTTGCCCGGCATCGCCCTCATCTACCTGTTCGGCAATCAGGGGCTCTTGAAGTCGCTGATGATGGGGCACTCGATCTACGGCCCGATCGGCATCATCGTCGGCTCGGTGTTCTTCACCTTTCCGCACGCGCTCATCATCATCTCGACGGCGCTCAACATCTCCGACCAGCGGCAATACGAGGCGGCCGAGGCGCTGCGCACCAGCAAGTGGCGCACCTTCTGGACGGTGACCATCCCCGGCGCGCGCTACGGTCTGGTCTCGGCGGTGTTCGTCACCTTCACGCTGGTCATCACCGACTTCGGCCTGCCCAAGGTGATCGGCGGCCAGTACAACGTGCTCGCCGTCGACATCTACAAGCAGGTGATCGGCCAGCAGAACTTCGAGATGGGCGCGGTGGTGTCGGTGATCCTGCTCGTGCCGGCCGTGTTCGCCTTCATGATCGACCGGATGGTGCAGAAGAAGCAGGTGGCGCTGCTCACCGCGCGGTCGGTGCCCTACAGCCCGAAGCCGAAGCGCGGCTTCGACATGGCCTGCCTGGCCTGGTGCAGCCTCATCGGGCTGTTCATCGTCGGCATCATCGCCATCTGCCAGTTCGCCGCGCTGGTGCGCTTCTGGCCCTACGACCTGAGCCTCAGCCTCAACAACTACGCCTTCAACCGCATGGACGGCGGCGGCTGGTCGGCCTACACCAACTCGATCCAGCTCGGCCTGCTGACCGCCTTCGCCGGGACGGTGGTGATCTTCATCGGCGCCTACATGGTGGAGAAGGTCCAGGGCTTCGCCGCCGGGCGCTCGTTCTTCCAGTTCCTGGCGATGCTGCCGATGGCCGTGCCGGGCATGGTGCTCGGTCTCGCCTACATCTTCTTCTTCAACAACCCGGCCAATCCGCTGCACGTCATCTACGGCACGATGGCCATTCTGGTGATCTCCACCATCACCCACTTCTACACGGTCGGGCACCTGACCGCGGTCACCGCGCTGAAGCAGATCGACGGCGAGTTCGAGCCGGTCGCCACCTCGCTGCGCCAGCCCTTCTACCGGCTGTTCTCGCGCGTCACCGTGCCGGTCTGCCTGCCCGCCATTCTCGACATCTCGATCTATCTGTTCGTCAACGCGATGACGACGGTGTCGGCGGTCGTGTTCCTCTACTCCACCGAGACCAACCTCGCCTCGGTCGCCGTGCTCAACATGGACGACGCCGGCGACATCGCGCCGGCCGCGGCGATGGGCATGATGATCTTCTACACCAATGCCGCCGCGCGCCTGGTGCACGCCTTCGCCTCGCGCTCGCTGCTGGCGCGCACCCAGGTCTGGCGCACGCGCTAGCATTGTCCGGGCGAAGCGGATGCCGGTGCGCCGTCCGCAGGCGCGCCACGACGACGAATGAGAGCCGGCCTGCCATTGCGCGAAAGACAGACCGGCGCCGGACCGTGATGCGGGAAAGCGTGCGGCGGCCTCCGCCCGACATCGCGGTCCGTGTGCCGGGTCCGACCGCCTGGTCGCGACACCGGGTGGGCCCGCCCGGCTGCGCCATGCCATAGCGGCCCTGAGGTTCTGCGGTTCGGCGGCGCGGCCACCGCCGGGCGCAGCGCCGGCCCGCCATCCTCCGCGCGCACCGCCTCTGCCGTGCGCCTTTCCCTTCACCTGCCGACGGATGAGAGACATGACGACATACTGCCTGACCGTAGCGTGCCCGACGCGGCGCGGGATCGTTGCGGCGATCTCGGGCTATCTGGCCGACAATGGCTGCAACATCACCGACAGCGCGCAGTTCGACGATCTTTCCGGCGGCCGCTTCTTCATGCGCGTCAGCTTCATCTCGGAGGAGGGGCGCGACCTGGCGGCGCTGCGCGCGGGCTTCGCGCCGCTGGCCGACAGCTTCGCCATGCAGGCCGGCTTCCACGACGAGACCGCGAAGATGAAGGTCGTCGTCATGGTCTCGCGCTTCGGCCACTGCCTCAACGACCTGCTCTACCGCTGGCGCATCGGCGCGCTGCCGATCGACATCGTCGCGGTGATCTCCAACCACATGGACTACCAGAAGCTGGTGGTGAACCACG
>NZ_JAOAOP010000071.1 GCF_030398335.1 Aquibium sp. A9E412 | reverse complement strand
ATCGCCGCCGTCAGGGACGTCTTGCCGTGGTCAACGTGACCAATCGTCCCGATGTTCACATGCGGCTTCGTGCGCTCAAATTTACCTTTGGCCATGTGAAAGCTCCGTTGTCTCTTGCCCGCTCAAGGCACTGGGTCTGGTATCGCCCGCGATCCCGCGGATCAGGCGAACTTCTTCTGGATTTCCTGCGCAACCGCCGTCGGCACCGGTTCGTAGTGGTCGAACTGCATCGTGTACTGGGCGCGGCCCTGCGACATCGACCGCAGATTGTCGACGTACTTGAACATGTTGGCGAGCGGCACCATCGCGTTGATCACGGTGGCGATGCCGCGCGGCTCGGTGCCCTGGATCTGGCCGCGCCGCGAATTCAGGTCGCCGATCACGTCGCCGACATACTCCTCCGGCGTGACGACCTCGACCTTCATCACCGGCTCGAGAAGCTGCGCCCCGGCCTTCTGCGCCCCCTCGCGGAACGCCGCACGCGAGGCGATCTCGAAGGCGAGCACGCTGGAATCGACGTCGTGGAAGGCGCCGTCGATCAGCGTCGCCTTGACGCCGAGCATCGGGAAGCCGGCCACCGGACCCGACGACAGCACGCTCTCGATGCCCTTCTGGACGCCCGGCACGTACTCCTTCGGCACCGAGCCGCCGACGATCTTGGACTCGAACACGAAGTCCTCGCCCTCGGGGTTCGGCTCGAAGACGAGCTTGACGCGGGCGAACTGGCCCGAACCGCCGGTCTGCTTCTTGTGCGTGTAGTCGACCTCGGCCGCCCGCGTGATCGTCTCGCGGTAGGCGACCTGCGGCGCGCCGACATTGGCCTCGACCTTGAACTCGCGCTTCATGCGGTCGACGATGATGTCGAGATGCAACTCGCCCATGCCGGCGATGATCGTCTGGCCGGACTCCTCGTCGGTGCGCACGCGGAAGGACGGATCCTCCGCCGCCAGCCGGTTGAGCGCCAGGCCCATCTTCTCCTGGTCGCTCTTGGTCTTCGGCTCGATGGCGATCTGGATCACCGGATCGGGGAACTCCATGCGCTCCAGGATGACCGGCTTGAGCGGATCGCACAGCGTGTCGCCGGTCGTCGTCTCCTTGAGGCCGGCCAGCGCGACGATGTCGCCGGCGAACGCCTCCTCGATGTCGGAGCGCGAGTTGGAGTGCATCTGCAGCATGCGGCCGATGCGCTCGCGCTTGTCCTTCACCGTGTTGGCGAGCGACGAGCCCTTGTTGAGGACGCCCGAATAGATGCGGCAGAAGGTCAGCGAGCCGACGAACGGGTCGTTCATGATCTTGAAGGCGAGCATCGACAGCGGCTCGTCGTCGGACGACTTGCGCGTGATCTCCGATTCCGTCTTGGGATCGATGCCCTTGATCGGCGGCACCTCGACCGGCGACGGCAGGAAGTCGACCACCGCGTCGAGCAGCGGCTGCACGCCCTTGTTCTTGAAGGCCGACCCGCAGAACATCGGGAAGAACTTGACGTCGACGGTGCCCTTGCGGATCAGCTTGCGCAGCTCGTCGTTCGACGGCACGTTGCCCTCGAGATAGCCCTCGAGCGCCGCCTCGTCCATCTCGACGGCCGCCTCGATCAGCTTCTCGCGGTACTCCTCGGCCTGCGCCTGCATGTCCTCGGGAATGTCGACGATGTCCCACTGGGCGCCGAGATTGTCGGAGCGCCAGACGAGCGCATTCATCTCGATCAGATCGATGACGCCGACGAAGTCGCTCTCCGCGCCGATCGGCAGCTGCATGACGACCGGGGTCGCGCCGAGCCGCGTCTTGACCATCTCGGCCGAGCGGTAGAAGTCGGCGCCGATCTTGTCCATCTTGTTGCAGAAGATCAGCCGCGGCACGTGGTACTTGTCGGCCTGGCGCCACACCGTCTCGGTCTGCGGCTCCACGCCGGCATTGGCGTCGAGTAGCGTGATGGCGCCGTCGAGCACGCGCAGCGAGCGCTCGACCTCGATGGTGAAGTCGACGTGGCCGGGCGTGTCGATGATGTTGAAGCGGCGCTTCTTGCCGTCGCGACCTTCCCAGAAGGTGGTCGTGGCGGCCGAGGTGATGGTGATGCCCCGCTCCTGCTCCTGCTCCATCCAGTCCATGGTCGCGGCGCCGTCGTGGACTTCGCCGATCTTGTGCGACTTGCCGGTGTAGAACAGCACGCGCTCGGTCGTGGTGGTCTTGCCGGCGTCGATGTGCGCCATGATACCGAAATTGCGGTAGTCTTCGATCTTGTAGTCGCGGGCCATCGCTGTAACCTCTTCGAACCTGTCCCGCTCTTACCAGCGGTAGTGCGAGAACGCGCGGTTGGCCTCGGCCATCTTGTGCGTGTCTTCGCGTTTCTTGACGGCGGTGCCGCGGTTGTTCGCCGCATCCATCAGCTCACCCGACAGCCGGTCGACCATCGTCGTCTCGTTGCGGTTGCGCGCCGCGGTGATCAGCCAGCGGATGGCGAGCGCCTGGCGGCGCTCCGGGCGCACGTCGACCGGCACCTGGTAGGTGGCGCCGCCGACGCGCCGCGAACGCACCTCGACATGCGGCGAGACGTTGTCCAGCGCCTGATGGAAGACGGCCACCGGCTCCTGCTTGGTGCGGTCCTGCACCTGGTCGAGCGCGCCGTAGACGATACGCTCGGCGACCGACTTCTTGCCGTCGAACATGACGGCGTTCATGAACTTGGTGATCACCACGTCGCCGAACTTCGGGTCCGGGTTGATCTCACGCTTTTCTGCACGGTGGCGTCGGGACATGTCTTTCCGTCTCTTCCATGAGGGCCCGGCGCAAACGAAACGCGCCGAAGCCGGAAACCCCTACTTCGGACGCTTGGCGCCGTATTTGGAGCGGCGCTGCTTGCGGTTCTTCACGCCCTGCGTGTCGAGCACGCCGCGGATGATGTGATAGCGCACGCCGGGCAGGTCCTTGACGCGACCGCCGCGGATCATCACCACGGAGTGCTCCTGAAGGTTGTGCCCTTCGCCCGGGATGTAGCCGATCACCTCGAAGCCGTTGGTCAGCCGGATCTTGGCGACCTTGCGCAGCGCCGAGTTCGGCTTCTTCGGCGTCGTCGTGTAGACGCGCGTGCACACGCCCCGCTTCTGCGGGTTGGCCTGCATGGCCGGCACCTTGTTGCGCTTGACCGGTGCCTTGCGCGGCTTGTTGATCAGCTGGTTGACGGTCGGCATCAAACCTTCCTTTGCTACTCGTTCGGTGTCCAGGCCAAGGGCCGGCTCGTGGCGCCGACGCCATTTCCATGCGCAAATCCGGGCACCCAAACCGCCTCCAGCGGTCCTGCCCGAACAAAAGCAGAGGAAGCGGAAGCCGCTTCGTGCATGCCGGCAATGTCGTGTCGCTCGTAAAACGAACCCTGTTTGAGGCCGACCTCCAGCGCGCGACGCACCGAAAAACAAGGCCTCACATCGGCTCAGACGGGGCGGGTCATACGCGCAACCGCCGCAACCGTCAACCCCGAAGCCGCGTTTTGCGGGACCGAACCGGCCCGTGCGCGCCGCGCCGCGGCCGCGCGCAAGGATGTTGCGCCGCAGCGCCCGAAAGCGGAACGGCGTGACGCCGCCCTGGCCTGTCAATGGCGCACGCGCCGTGCCAAGGTCGCGGCGAACAGGAGACCGACCATGACCGATACGCCGAATCGCAGCGTGCCCGGCAACGACAACGAAGAGCGCCCCGTCACCATCGTCACCGGCCGGGTCTGGCGCAGCAAGGGCGGGCCGAGCGAGGGCGTGCACGTGCTCGTGGTCGCCGCCGACGACGACGGCGCGGTGCGCATGGCGCTCGAGGCGCTCGCCCAGGAGGGCTACGCCGAGGCCGAGCTCGACCAGATCGGCGAGCTCGAGGGCGCGCCCGACGAGGAACCCCACCTGTCGGCCTGGCAGGGCGCGCTGGAGGGCGAGGTGGCGATCGTCACCTTCGACGAGCCGTTCTAGAGCCGTTCACGGAATCGCAGAACGGCTCTAACGCATTGTTTTCACGCGTTTGCGAACGGCGAACCGGTGTCCACTTCGCCTGGAAACGCTATAGCGTCTGCGCGCCGGCGGGCGCCGGAGCGCCCGAGACCGGATGCGGCGAGACGACGCGGCGGCTCCGCGCTGCGAAACGACAACGGGCCGCCGGCGCGACGCCGGCGGCCCGTTGTCCATTTGCGCTGCGGCGCGGCTACTCGGCCGGCGATTCCGACATGTCGGTCAGCATCGGGTCGGCCATCTCCGCCTCGGCGGCGCGGCGCCGCTCGTCGAGGATGAGATCGTCGCGCGACGTCGCGATGCGCCGGATCTGGCTCATCGTGCCGCCGGTGCCGGCCGGGATCAGGCGGCCGACGATGACGTTCTCCTTGAGGCCCTGCAGCGTGTCGATCTTGCCGGCCACGGCCGCCTCCGTCAGCACCCGCGTCGTCTCCTGGAAGGAGGCGGCGGAGATGAAGGACGGCGTCTGCAGCGAGGCCTTGGTGATGCCGAGCAGCACCGGCTGACCCTGGGCCGGCTTCTTGCCGTCCTCGACCAGCCGCTCGTTGACCTCGTCGAACTCGACCGAATCGACGTGATCGCCGGGGATGTAGGTCGAGTCGCCCTGCTCGGTGATCTCCACCTTCTGCAGCATCTGCCGGACGATCACCTCGATGTGCTTGTCGTTGATCGACACGCCCTGCAGCCGGTAGACCTCCTGGATCTCGTTGACCAGGTAGGAGGCGAGCGCCTCGACGCCCTTGATCGCCAGGATGTCGTGCGGCGCCGGGTTGCCGTCGAGGATGTAGTCGCCCTTCTCGATGGTGTCGCCGTCCTGCAGGTGGAACGGCTTGCCCTTCGGGATCAGGTACTCGGCCGGCTCGAGCGTCTCGTCATGCGGCTCGATCATGATGCGGCGCTTGTTCTTGTAGTCGCGCCCGAACCGCACGGTGCCGTCGATCTCGGCGATGATCGCGTGGTCCTTCGGCCGCCGCGCCTCGAACAGCTCGGCCACCCGCGGCAGGCCACCGGTGATGTCCTTGGTGCGGGCGCTCTCGGTCGGCACGCGGGCGATCACGTCGCCCGGCTTGACCGTCGCCCCCGGCTCCACCGACAGCACCGCCTGGACCGAGAGCAGGAAGCGCGCCTCGCCGCCCTTGGCCAGCTTGGCGATCTTGCCCTTGGAATCGAGGATGGTGATCGCCGGCTTGAGGTCGCTGCCGCGCGGCGTCGAGCGCCAGTCGATGACCTCGCGCTTGGTGATGCCGGTCGATTCGTCCGTCGTCTCCTGCACCGACAGGCCGTCGACGACGTCCTCGAAGGCGACCGTGCCCTCGACCTCGGTCAGCATCGGCCGGGTGTAGGGATCCCACTCGGCGATGCGCTGGCCGCGCCGCACCTTGTCGCCGTCGTCGACGAAGATGCGCGAGCCGTAGGCGACGCGGTGCGTGGCGCGCTCCTTGCCGGCCTCGTCGAGGATCAGCACCGCCATGTTGCGCCCCATGGCGACCAGGTGGCCGTCGGAGTTGCGCACCACGTTGCGGTTGCGGATCTTCACCGTGCCCTCGTAGGAGGCCTCGAGGAAGGACTGGTCGACGACCTGCGCGGTGCCGCCCATGTGGAAGGTCCGCATGGTGAGCTGCGTTCCCGGCTCGCCGATCGACTGCGCCGCGATGACGCCGACCGCCTCGCCGATGTTGACCGGCGTGCCGCGGGCCAGGTCGCGGCCGTAGCACACCGCGCACACGCCGCTGCGCACGTCGCAGGTCAGCGCCGAGCGGATGCGCACCGCCTGGACGCCGGCCTTCTCGATGGTCTCGACGTCGCGCTCGTCGATCAGCTTGCCGGCCTTGACCAGCACGTCGCCGGATCCCGGATGCACGATGTCCTCGAGCGCGGTGCGGCCGAGCACCCGCTGACCGACCGAGGCGACCACCTGACCGGCGTCGACGATCGGCTGCATGGTCAGGCCGCGATCGGTGCCGCAGTCGTTCGACGTCACGATGCAGTCCTGCGCCACGTCGACCAGACGGCGCGTCAGATAGCCGGAGTTGGCCGTCTTCAGCGCCGTGTCGGCCAGGCCCTTGCGGGCGCCGTGCGTGGAGTTGAAGTATTCGAGGACGGTCAGGCCTTCCTTGAAGTTGGAGATGATCGGCGTCTCGATGATCTCGCCCGACGGCTTGGCCATCAGGCCGCGCATGCCGGCGAGCTGGCGCATCTGGGTCGGCGAGCCGCGCGCGCCGGAATGCGACATCATGTAGATCGAGTTCATCGGCTTCTGGCGGCCGTCCTCGTTGAACTCGACCGCCTTGATGCGGGCCATCATCTCCTCGGCGACCTTCTCCGAGCACTTGGCCCAGGCATCGACCACCTTGTTGTACTTCTCGCCCTGCGTGATCAGGCCGTCATTGTACTGCTGCTCGTACTCCTTGGCGAGCGCCTCGGTCTCGGCCACCAGGTTGTGCTTGGTGTCCGGGATCAGCATGTCGTCCTTGCCGAACGAGATGCCGGCACGGCAGGCATAGCCGAAGCCGAGCGCCATGATGCGGTCGCAGAAGATCACCGTCTCCTTCTGGCCGCAGTGGCGGTAGACCGTGTCGATCATGCGCGAGATGTTCTTCTTGGTCATCTCGGTGTTGCAGGTCTCGAACGGCACGTTGACGTTCTTCGGCAACAGCTCGCCGATGATCATGCGGCCGGGCGTCGTGTCGTAGATGCGCGACACCAGCTCGCCGCTCTCGTCCATGGTCTTGAAGCGGCCCTTGATCTTGGTGTGCAGGGTCACCGTCTTCGATTCCAGCGCGTGGTGCAGCTCGCCCATGTC
This sequence comes from Aquibium sp. A9E412, assembly GCF_030398335.1. Taxonomy (GTDB): domain Bacteria; phylum Pseudomonadota; class Alphaproteobacteria; order Rhizobiales; family Rhizobiaceae; genus A9E412. The sequence goes on along the minus strand of NZ_JAOAOP010000071.1, from coordinate 10,814 downwards.
GGCGAACACCATGCCCTCGCCCGGCTCGTTCTCGTTGACGATCGACAGGTAGTAGAGGCCGAGCACCATGTCCTGGCTGGGCACGATGATCGGCGCGCCCGACGCCGGGTGCAGGATGTTGTTGGTCGACATCATCAGGACGCGCGCCTCGAGCTGCGCCTCGAGCGACAGCGGCACGTGCACGGCCATCTGGTCGCCGTCGAAGTCGGCGTTGAAGGCGGTGCACACCAGCGGGTGGAGCTGGATCGCCTTGCCCTCGATCAGCACCGGCTCGAAGGCCTGGATGCCGAGGCGGTGCAGCGTCGGCGCGCGGTTGAGCAGAACCGGATGCTCGCGGATCACCTCGTCGAGGATGTCCCAGACCTCCGGCTTCTCCTTCTCGACCAGCTTCTTGGCCTGCTTGACCGTCGAGGAGTAGCCCTTGGCATCGAGCCGCGCATAGATGAACGGCTTGAACAGCTCGAGCGCCATCTTCTTGGGCAGGCCGCACTGGTGCAGCTTGAGCTCGGGGCCGGTCACGATCACCGACCGGCCGGAATAGTCGACGCGCTTGCCGAGCAGGTTCTGCCGGAAGCGGCCCTGCTTGCCCTTCAGCATGTCGGACAGCGACTTCAGCGGCCGCTTGTTGGCGCCGGTGATGACGCGGCCGCGGCGGCCGTTGTCGAACAGCGCGTCGACGGCCTCCTGCAGCATGCGCTTCTCGTTGCGGATGATGATGCCCGGCGCGCGCAGCTCGATCAGCCGCTTGAGGCGGTTGTTGCGGTTGATGACGCGGCGGTACAGGTCGTTGAGGTCCGACGTGGCGAAGCGGCCGCCGTCGAGCGGCACCAGCGGACGCAGGTCCGGCGGGATGACGGGGATGATCTTCATCACCATCCACTCCGGCCGGTTGCCCGATTCCAGGAAGTTCTCGACCACCTTGAGCCGCTTGAGCAGCTTCTTCTGCTTCAGGTCCGAGGTCGTCGAGGCGAGCTCGGTGCGCAGGTCGCCGGCGATCTTCTCCAGGTCCATCGCCTCGAGCAGGTGATGGATCGCCTCCGCGCCGATCATGGCGGTGAAGGAATCCTCGCCGAACTCGTCGACCGACAGCATGTACTCCTCTTCCGAAAGGAGCTGGTTCTCCTTCAGCGAGGTCAGGCCGGGCTCGGTGACGATGTAGTTCTCGAAATAAAGGACGCGCTCGATGTCCTTCAGCGTCATGTCGAGCAGCGTGCCGATGCGCGAGGGCAGCGACTTGAGGAACCAGATGTGGGCGACCGGCGCGGCCAGCTCGATGTGGCCCATGCGCTCGCGGCGCACGCGCGACAGCGTCACCTCGACGCCGCACTTCTCGCAGATGACGCCCTTGTACTTCATGCGCTTGTACTTGCCGCACAGGCACTCGTAGTCCTTGATCGGACCGAAGATGCGCGCGCAGAACAGGCCGTCACGCTCCGGCTTGAAGGTGCGGTAGTTGATGGTCTCCGGCTTCTTGATCTCGCCGAACGACCACGACAGGATCTTGTCGGGGCTGGCGAGCGAGATCCGGATCGAATCGAACGTCTGCGCCGGCGCCTGCGGGTTGAACAGGTTCATGACCTCTTGGTTCATGCCGATCTCCTTTTGGGGGCGGCCAACCCCACTTTTCTGAGCGGCCGGGCGGCGGGCGCTCCCGGGCCGGGCGCGGTCGCGGGCCCCGCACGCCAGGGCCGTACCGCATCATGTCTCATCGGCGCGCCGCGGAGCGCATGGCCCCGCGGCGCCGCCATCGTCATTCCGCCGCGTCGGGCAGTCTCTGCAGCGGCTGCTCGAGGCGCGAGCTTTCCAGTTCGACATTGAGGCCGAGCGACCGCATCTCCTTGACGAGCACGTTGAAGCTCTCCGGAATGCCGGCTTCGAACGTGTCGTCGCCGCGCACGATGGCCTCGTAGACCTTGGTGCGGCCGGCGACGTCGTCGGACTTGACGGTCAGCATCTCCTGCAAGGTATAGGCTGCGCCGTAGGCTTCAAGGGCCCACACCTCCATCTCGCCGAAACGCTGGCCGCCGAACTGCGCCTTGCCGCCCAGCGGCTGCTGGGTGACCAGGCTGTAGGGACCGATCGAGCGGGCGTGGATCTTGTCGTCCACCAGGTGGTGCAGCTTCAGCATGTAGATGTAGCCGACCGTGACCTGGCGGTCGAACGGCTCGCCGGTGCGCCCGTCGAACAGCGTCGACTGGCCGCTCGACGACATTCCCGCCATCTCCAGCATCTCGTTGATGTCGGATTCGTGCGCGCCGTCGAACACCGGCGTGGCGATCGACACGCCGCGGCGCATCTGCTCGCCGAGCCGCACGACCGACTCGTCGTCGTACTCGCGCACCGGCTCGTTGCGCTCGTTGGCCGGGATCAGGCTCTCCACCGTCTGGCGCAGCGGCTTGACGTCGCCGCTCTCCTTGTAGGCGTCGATGAGCTCGCCGATCTGCCGCCCCATGCCGGCGCAGGCCCAGCCGAGATGCGTCTCGAGGATCTGGCCGACATTCATGCGGCTCGGCACGCCGAGCGGGTTGAGCACGATGTCGACATGCGTGCCGTCCTCGAGGAACGGCATGTCCTCGATCGGCACGATCTTCGAGACCACGCCCTTGTTGCCGTGCCGGCCGGCCATCTTGTCGCCGGGCTGCATCTTGCGCTTCACCGCGACGAAGACCTTGACCATCTTCATCACGCCGGGCGGCATCTCGTCGCCGCGCTGCACCTTCTCGACCTTGTCCATGAAACGCTGCTCGAGCGCCTTCTTGGACTCGTCGTACTGGACCCGCAGCGATTCCAGCGCGCTCTGCAGCTTCTCGTCGTCGACGGCGAACTGCCACCACTGCGACCGCGGATACTCCTCGATCACCTCGCGGGTGAGCTTGCTGCCCTTCTTGAAGCCCTTCGGCCCGGCGATCGCCTCGGTGCCCTCCAGCATGTCGGCCAGGCGCCCGTAGACGTTGCGGTCGAGGATCGCCTGCTCGTCGTCGCGGTCCTTGGCCAGGCGCTCGATCTCCTCGCGCTCGATGGCCATGGCGCGCTCGTCCTTCTCGACGCCGTGCCGGTTGAACACGCGCACCTCGACCACGGTGCCGTAGGCGCCGGGCGGCATGCGCATGGAGGTGTCGCGCACGTCGGAGGCCTTCTCGCCGAAGATGGCGCGCAGGAGCTTCTCCTCCGGCGTCATCGGGCTCTCGCCCTTCGGCGTGATCTTGCCGACCAGGATGTCGCCCGGCTGCACCTCGGCGCCGATATAGGTGATGCCCGCCTCGTCGAGGTTCTTCAGCGCCTCCTCCGACACGTTCGGAATGTCGCGCGTGATCTCCTCCGGCCCGAGCTTGGTGTCGCGGGCCATCACCTCGAACTCCTCGATGTGGATCGAGGTGAACACGTCGTCGCGCACGATGCGCTCCGACAGCAGGATGGAGTCCTCGTAGTTGTAGCCGTTCCACGGCATGAAGGCGACGAGCACGTTGCGCCCCAGCGCCAGGTCGCCGAGATCGGTCGACGGGCCGTCGGCGATGATGTCGCCCTTGTTGACCACGTCGCCGACCCGCACCAGCGGGCGCTGGTTGATGCTGGTGTTCTGGTTCGAGCGCTGGAACTTCATCAGCCGGTAGATGTCGACGCCCGACTGCGAGGCGTCGACCTCCTCGGTCGCGCGCACGACGATACGCGTGGCGTCGACCTGGTCGACGACGCCGGTGCGCCGGGCGGCGATCGCCGCGCCGGAATCGCGCGCCACCACCGGCTCCATGCCGGTGCCGACGAACGGCGCCTCGGCGCGCACCAGCGGCACGGCCTGACGCTGCATGTTGGAGCCCATCAGCGCGCGGTTGGCGTCGTCGTTCTCAAGGAACGGGATGAGCGCCGCGGCGACCGAGACGAGCTGCTTCGGCGACACGTCCATCAGGTCGACGTTCTCGCGCGGCGCCATCATCACCTCGCCGGCGTGACGGCACACGACGAACTCGTCGGCGAAGCCGCCGTTGTCGTCGAGCTGGGCGTTGGCCTGCGCCACGTAGTGCTTGGCCTCCTCCATCGCCGACAGATAGACGACCTCCTCGCTGACCTTGTTGTCGACCACCTTGCGGTACGGCGTCTCGATGAAGCCGTACTTGTTGACCCGCGCGAAGGTGGCGAGCGAGTTGATGAGACCGATGTTCGGGCCTTCCGGCGTCTCGATCGGGCAGATGCGGCCGTAGTGCGTCGGGTGCACGTCGCGCACCTCGAAGCCCGCCCGCTCGCGCGTCAGACCGCCCGGGCCGAGCGCCGACAGGCGCCGCTTGTGAGTGATCTCCGACAGCGGGTTGGTCTGGTCCATGAACTGCGACAGCTGCGAGGAGCCGAAGAACTCGCGCACGGCGGCGGCCGCCGGCTTGGCGTTGATCAGGTCCTGCGGCATCACGGTGTCGATCTCGATCGACGACATGCGCTCCTTGATGGCGCGCTCCATGCGCAGCAGGCCCAGCCGGTACTGGTTCTCCATCAGCTCGCCGACCGAGCGCACGCGCCGGTTGCCGAGATTGTCGATGTCGTCGATCTCGCCCTTGCCGTCGCGCAGCTCGACCAGCGTGCGGACCACCGCGAGGATGTCCTCCTTGCGCAGCACGCGCACGCTGTCGGGGCAGTCGAGCTCGAGCCGCATGTTCATCTTCACGCGGCCGACGGCCGACAGGTCGTAGCGCTCGGCGTCGAAGAACAGCGAGTGGAACATCGCCTCGCCGGTCTCCAGCGTCGGTGGCTCGCCCGGCCGCATCACGCGGTAGATGTCGAACAGCGCGTCCTGCCGCGTCTCGTTCTTGTCGACGGCCAGCGTGTTGCGGATGTAGCCGCCGACATTGACGTGGTCGATGTCGAGGAAGGCCACCTCGTCGGCGCCCGTCTCGAGCAGCACCTTGAGCGTCTTGTCGTCGATCTCGTCGCCGGCCTCGAGGTAGATCTCGCCGGTCTGCGGGTTGACCATGTCCTCGGCCAGGTAGTTGCCGAGCAGGTCGTCCTCGGTCGCCTTGATCGCCTTCAGCCCCTTCTCGGCGAGCTGGCGGGCCTGCCGCGCGGTGATCTTGCGGCCGGCCTCGACCACGACCTCGCCGGTGTCGGCGTCGATCATGTCGGTGACCGCCTTGGTGCCGCGGAAGCGCTCCGGCGCATAGGGGATGCGCCAGTTGTCGCCGTCACGCACATAGACGTGCTTGTCGTAGAAGGTCGACAGGATCTCCTCGGCGTCCATGCCGAGCGCCAGCAGCAGCGAGGTCACCGGGATCTTGCGGCGCCGGTCGATGCGCGCGTGCACGATGTCCTTGGAATCGAACTCGATGTCGAGCCACGAGCCGCGATAGGGGATGACGCGCGCGGCGAACAGGAGCTTGCCCGACGAATGCGACTTGCCCTTGTCGTGGTCGAAGAAGACGCCCGGCGAGCGGTGCATCTGCGAGACGATGACGCGCTCGGTGCCGTTGATGATGAAGGTGCCGTTCGACGTCATGAGCGGCATGTCGCCCATGTAGACGTCCTGCTCCTTGATGTCCTTGATCGACTTGGCACCGGTGTCCTCGTCGACGTCGAACACGATCAGCCGCAGCGTCACCTTGAGCGGAGCGGCATAGGTGAGATCGCGCTGGCGACACTCGTCGACGTCGAACTTCGGCGCCTCGAACTCGTAGTCGACGAATTCGAGCATCGCCGTGCCGGCGAAGTCGGAGATCGGGAACACCGACTTGAAAACCGCCTGCAGCCCCTCGTCGGGGCGCCCGCCCTCGGGCTCCTCGACCATCAGGAACTGGTCATAGGATGCCTTCTGAACCTCGATGAGGTTCGGCATCTCCGCAACTTCCGGGATCTTACCGAAGAACTTGCGTACGCGCCTGCGACCGTTGAAAGTCTGGGTCTGGGCCATCGTCGCTCCTTGCTGCCTCAATCGGCTTGCCTGCCGCCTTGCACCCGCCGGCCACCTCCGGCGGTCATCTCAAACGGGCAAGAACCCGTTTCCTGAAAGCCGCTTTCGGCCCTCAGGAAATAGGTTCCCCGCAACACGTCCCCCGCGCGCGACGCGCCGCGGGCGACGCCGTGTCGCCCGCGGAACGCCAGCTTGCGCTACTTCAGCTCGACCTTGGCGCCAGCGCCCTCGAGCTGCGCCTTGATCTTCTCGGCGTCCTCCTTGGAGGCGGCTTCCTTGACCGGCTTCGGCGCCGACTCGACCAGGTCCTTGGCCTCCTTGAGGCCGAGCCCGGTGATCGCGCGCACTTCCTTGATCACGTTGATCTTCTGCGCACCGGCGTCGGTCAGGACGACGTCGAACTCGGTCTTCTCCTCGGCCGCCTCGGCCGGAGCCGCGGCACCGCCGCCGGCCGCCACGGCCACCGGCGCGGCCGCCGAGACGCCCCACTTCTCTTCGAGCATCTTCGACAGCTCGGCCGCCTCGAGGACGGTCAGGCTCGACAGGTCTTCAACGATCTTGGCAAGATCAGCCATTGGTCATTTTCCTTTGCAAAAAGTTCGAACTGGTGCTGGTGGCAGCGAGGAACAGCCTCAGGCCGCCTCGTCCTTCTGGGCGTAGGCGTTGAACACGCGGGCGAGCTGGCCCGCCGGCGCGTTCACCACCTGCGCGATCCTGGTTGCCGGCGTCGAGATCATGCCGACAAGCCTGGCCCGGAGCTCGTCGAGCGACGGCAGCGCGGCAAGCGCCTTGACACCGTCGGCGTCGAGCTCGGTGGTCCCCATCGAGCCGCCAAGGATGACCAGATTGTCATTGGCCTTGGCGAATTCGCTGGCGACCTTCGGAGCCACGATCGGATCGTCCGAATAGGCGATCAGCGTCTGTCCCTGGAACAGCGCGTTGATCCCTTCGGGCGGGGTCCCCTGAAGAGCGATCTTGGCGAGACGGTTCTTCGCGACCTTGACGGTGCCCCCCGCAGCGCGCATCCTCGACCTGAGGTCGTTCATTTGCGCCACGGTGAGACCGGCGTAGTGGGCCACGACAACCGACCCGGTGCTGTTGAACACCTGGTTGAGATGCGTGACGAATTCGCGTTTCTCCGCTCTGTCCACTGCCTATCTCCAGTTGGCGGAGACCTCGCAGGCGAGATCACCGCCGGTTGCCTTTTGCCGCCGGATCGTCCGGTGAAGGACCACCCGAGCGACGCTCGAGGATCCTGCCCCCTTCCGCCTTGGCCGCAGCGCGGCCGATCGGCAAAAGGCAAACGCGGTTCGAACCTTTCCCTGGAGCGTTGCCGCTCCACTGTCCGGTCTGACCCGTCTCATGCAGGCTCGCGAGCGAATTAAGGCGAACCGCCTGCAGTCTCGGACAGGATGTGCCGGCAGGTTTCCCGGCCGGCCACCGGGCCCGGAGGCCCGGAATTCGGTTGTCGCGGCAGCGCCCGAGGCGCCGCCGCAGCGGCCGCCTCAGGCGGCCGACAGGGTCGACGGGTCGATCTTGATGCCCGGCCCCATGGTCGAGGTCAGCGCCACGCGCTGGACGTAGTTGCCCTTGGCGCCCGACGGCTTGGCCTTGATCACCGCATCGGCGAAGGCGCGCACGTTCTCCTCGATCGCCTGGGCGTCGAACGAGGCCTTGCCGACGCCGGCATGCACGATGCCCGCCTTCTCGACGCGGAACTCGACCGCGCCGCCCTTCGACGCCTTGACGGCGGCCGCCACGTCCGGCGTCACCGTACCGACCTTCGGGTTCGGCATCAGGCCGCGCGGGCCGAGGATCTTGCCGAGCCGGCCGACCAGCGGCATCATGTCGGGCGTCGCCACGCAGCGGTCGAAGTTGATCTCGCCCTTCTGCACGGTCTCCACCAGGTCCTCCGCGCCGACGATGTCGGCGCCGGCCGCCTTCGCCTCGTCCGCCTTGTCGCCCTTGGCGAACACGGCGACGCGCACCTCACGGCCGGTGCCGTTCGGCAGGTTGGCCACGCCGCGCACCATCTGGTCGGCATGGCGCGGATCGACGCCGAGATTCATCGCCACCTCGATGGTCTCGTCGAACTTGGCGACGGCCCGCTCCTTCAGCATCGCGATCGCCTCGGCGAGCGTGTACTGCTTGTTGCGGTCGATGCCCTCGCGCGTCTTGGCCACGCGCTTTGCCAGTTTTGTCGCCATCGTCTCAGCCCACCACTTCCAGGCCCATCGAGCGGGCCGAGCCTTCGACCATGCGCATCGCGGCATCGACGTCGTAGGCGTTGAGGTCCTTCATCTTGGCTTCGGCGATCTCGCGCAGCTTGTCGCGCGAGATCTGGCCGGCCGCCTGCTTGCCGGGCTCCTTGGAGCCGGATTTCAGGTTGGCCGCCTTCTTCAGGAAGTAGCTCACCGGCGGCGTCTTCATGGTGAAGGTGAAGGACTTGTCCTGGTAGTAGGTGATCACCACCGGGATCGGCTGCCCCTTCTCCATCTCCTGGGTCTGCGCGTTGAACGCCTTGCAGAACTCCATGATGTTGATGCCACGCTGACCAAGCGCAGGACCGATCGGCGGGGACGGCGTCGCCGAACCCGCGGGGACCTGCAGCTTGAGCTGGCCTGCGACCTTCTTAGCCATTCTCGTCTGCCCTGTTCGTCGAGCCGGGCGGCGCCCGGCGGTTGCAGTGTGGTGGTGCGGAGCCCTGCGGCCGGCCAAGCCGCCGCTCCTCCCACCGGTTTCGCCACGGCCGCAGCCGGGCGGCGGTCAGCCCTTCTCGACCTGACCGAATTCCAGATCCACCGGCACGGCGCGGCCGAAGATCGACACCTCGACCTTGAGCCGCGAGCGCTCCTCGTCGACCTCCTGCACGGAGCCGTTGAAGGAGGCGAAGGGGCCGTCCGACACGCGCACCTGCTCGCCGATCTCGAAGGTGACCGACGGCTTCGGCCGGGCGACGCCCTCCTGCACCTGCGTGAGGATGCGCTCGGCCTCCGAATCGGTGATCGGCACCGGCTTGGCGTCGCCGAGGAAGCCGGTCACCTTCGGCGTGTTCTTGATCAGGCTGAACACCGCGTCGGTCAGCTCCGCGCGCACCAGGACGTAGCCGGGGAAGAACTTGCGCTCGGCGTCGACCTTGCGGCCGCGGCGCACCTCGACGACCTTCTCGGTCGGCACGACGACCTGCTCGATGCGCTCGCTCAGCCCCTTCTGCTTGGCCTGCTCCAGGATCGAGTCGGCGACCTTCTTCTCGAAATTCGAATAGGCGTGGACGATGTACCAGCGGGCAGTCATGTCAGCGTGTCTCCTTCCGTCGCCGGCTTATCGGCCGATGCCGAGGATCAGCTCGACCGCCCAGGAGATCACCTGGTCCGCGAGGAAGAAGAAGATCGCCGCAAGAAACGCGAACGCCAGCACCATGATCGTCGAGATCACCGTCTCGCGGCGCGAGGGCCAGGTGACCTTGGCCGTTTCGGAACGCACCTGCTGGAGAAAGGTGAAGGGATTGGTGGTCTTCGACGCCATCTGCCGCTCTTCTTGCCGCTCTTGTTGCTGGAGGCTCCGGCGCGGGGCCGGAGTTCCGTTCTGGTCCCGAGGGCCGGGAAACCGACACGCCCGCCGAAACGGGCACCCGCGCGAATCGCCGTTCGCTCATCCGCCCACGCGACAAAGGCGCGTAAAGCCGGTCTCCCAGCTCCACGCACCGCGTATCCGTCGGCGCTACATAAAGACCTTCTCGCCCGCTTGCAAGGGGCTTGTGGCCGTCCGCCGGCCCGAGCCGGCATGCGCCGCGCCGGCCGCGCGCCGACACGCGGCAGGGCTGGCAGGGGCAGAGGGGCTCGAACCCCCGACCTGCGGTTTTGGAGACCGCCGCTCTACCAACTGAGCTATACCCCTAGAGCCGGTTCCGGCGGACACCCGTTCCGCACGGCGCCAGCCTTTTAGTCCGTCTTGCGCACCGCTTCAAGCGCCATCATGCGCCATCATGCGCCGCGCAGCCGCCACCAGGCGCGGGCGGCATGCCAGGCGCCGCGCGGATACATCGCGAGCCGCACCGGGTAGGACTTCAGCCGCGCGGGAAACCGCGTGCGCGGCATCTTGGCGCGGCCGATGCCGGAGCCCACGATGGTGCTCGCCACCTCGGTGTCCTGCAGCACGAGCTGCGGCGTCACCGTGTAGATCGCCATGCCGTAGAGCCAGGCCCAGTAGCGCCAGCTGTCGAACATGAAGCCGAGCCGGCGCTGCGGCGGCCAGCGATGCCGGTGGCGCAGGATGCGCCGGTTCACCAGATAGCCGGCGGCGATGTAGTTCGGCCGCCACTGCCGCTCGACCGTCACCGGCCCCGCCTGCCGGCGCCAGTAGGGCCGCCAGCCGCGGCTCGACAGCAGCGCCAGCTCCCAGTCGTCGGGCAGCGCCTCGAGCACCGCGGAAAGCGCGCCGAAATGCGGCGACGGCGCGGCGTCGTCCTCGAGCACCAGATAGGTGTCGGTGTCGGCGTCGGCCAGCGTCTCCCACAGCGCGAAGTGGCTGAGCGCGCAGCCCACCTCGCCCGGCAGGGCGCGGCGGTACATGAAGGCCTCGAACCGGTTCTGGTCGACGAGCCGCGCCATGCCTTCGGGATCGGCGGCCGCGTCGATGCCGGCGAAGCGCTCGAGCGCCAGGCCGGTCGGCGCGAAGCGCGCGCGGGTCACCGCCAGGCGCTCGGGCGAGCGGTCGAGATTGATGACATAGGCGCGCGGCAGGGACGCCATCGGCTTCGCGCTCCGGGTCGCCCGGCCCGGCCGCGGGCGCGGCCGGCGAAAGCGGCCGGGGCGCGCCTGGCGCGCCCCGGCTGCCCGTCTTACTCGGTGATGGAGGCGACGATGCCGGCGCCGACGGTGCGGCCGCCCTCGCGGATGGCGAAGCGCAGCTTCTCCTCCATGGCGAT
>NZ_JAOAOP010000070.1 GCF_030398335.1 Aquibium sp. A9E412 | reverse complement strand
GGCGCGCGCGACGGGCGCATCATGCGCCGCGTCATCCTGCCCAACGCGCTGCCGCCGCTGATCGTCTCGGCGACGCTGACGGTCGGCGTGGCGATCCTGTTCGAGGCGGGGCTCTCCTTCCTCGGCCTCGGCGATCCCAACACGATGAGCTGGGGCCTGATGATCGGCGCCAACCGCGTCTACATTCTCGACGCCTGGTGGCCGGTGACGTTTCCCGGTCTCGCCATCTTCCTGTCGGTGCTGGCGATCAGCCTGGTCGGCGACGGCCTCAACGACGCCTTCAACCCGAAGCTGAGGCAGCGCTGATGCCGGACACGCAAGCCGCCCCGGAGCCGGTGCTGTCGATCCGCGGCCTCGAGGTGGCGTTCGAGACGCGCAACGGCACGGTCAACGCGCTCGACGGGATCGATCTCGACCTGTTCGCCGGCGAGACGCTCGGCGTGGTCGGCGAATCGGGCTGCGGCAAGTCGATGACCGCCCTGGCGGTGATGGGGCTGGTGCCCAATCCGCCCGGCCGGATCGCCGGCGGCCGCATCCTGTTCGCCGGCGAGGACATCGCGCAGGCCTCCGAGCGCCGCATGTGCGCGCTGCGCGGGCGCGACGTGGCGATGATCTTCCAGGAGCCGATGACGAGCCTCAACCCGGTGTTCACGGTGGGCGAGCAGATCGTCGAGGCGATCCTGCTGCACCAGGACGTCGCGCCGTCGGCCGCGCGGACGATGGCGGTGGACCTGCTGCGCACGGTGGGGCTGCCCGATGCCGAGCGGCGCGTCGGCGCCTATCCGCACGAACTGTCGGGCGGCATGCGCCAGCGCGTCATGATCGCCATCGCGATCTCCTGCCGGCCCAAGGTGCTGATCGCCGACGAGCCGACCACGGCGCTCGACGTCACCGTGCAGGCGCAGATCTTCGAGCTGATGGAGCGCATCCAGGCCGAGATCGGCGCCGCGATCATGCTGATCACCCACGACATGGGGGCGATCGCCGAGATGGCCGACCGGGTGGCGGTGATGTATGCCGGCCGCGTCGTCGAGCAGGGCAGCGCCGACGCCATCCTCGACCGGCCGCTGCATCCCTACACGCGCGGCCTGATCGACTGCATCCCCGTGCTCGGCAAGCAGGCCGGCGCAGCGCAGCGGCCGCCGCCGCTCAGCGAGATCCCCGGCGTCGTGCCGCCGCTGCACGCGCTGCCGGCCGGCTGTGCGTTCGCCGAGCGCTGCCCGCTCGTCCACGCGCGCTGCCGCAACGAACGGCCCGTGCTGACGCGGAGCGGCCACCGGGTCGCCTGCCATGCGGCCGAAAGGGAGATCGCGTGATGCCGCGGGCGCCGGACGAACCCGTGCTCGACGTGCGGCGGCTGTCGGTCCGCTTCGCGCTGCCGAAGCCGACCCTCTTTGCCCGGCGCAGCCATCTGCGCGCGGTCAGGGACGTGTCCTTCGCGCTGCAGCCGGGCCGGACGCTCGGCCTGGTCGGCGAATCGGGGTCGGGCAAGACGACGACGGCGATGGCGGCGATCCGCCTGCTCGCCGCGGCGGAGGGGGAGGTGCTGTTTCGCGGCCGCGATCTGCTGAAGCTGGACGCCGAGGCGATGCGCGCGGAGCGGCGCAACGTGCAGGTGATCTTCCAGGATCCCTATTCATCGCTCAATCCGCGCGACCGCGTGCGCACGATCGTGCGCGAGCCGCTCGACCTGATGCGCGGCGGCGAGAGCATGGCCGCGCGCGAGGCGCGCGTGGCCGAGCTGGTGCGCGAGGTCGGCTTGCGGCACGACCAGCTCGACCTGTTTCCGCACCAGTTCTCCGGCGGCCAGCGCCAGCGCATCGCCATCGCGCGGGCGCTGGCGACCAACCCGCAGGTGGTCGTCTGCGACGAGCCGGTGTCGGCGCTCGACGTGGCGATCCAGGCGCAGATCCTCAACCTGCTGCGCCGCCTGCAGGACGAGCGCGGCCTGTCCTATCTGTTCATCTCGCACGATCTCGGCGTGGTGCAGCACATCTGCGACGACGTCGCGGTGATGTATCTCGGCCAGATCGTCGAACAGGCCGACCGCGCCAGCCTGTTCGGCCAGCCGCGCCACCCCTACACCGCCACGCTGCTCGCCGCGGCGCCGTCGCTCGCCCGGCGCAAGAGCGCCCGCACGGCGCGCCAGCACGTGCCGCGCGGCGATCCGCCGAGCCCGTTCCGGCTGCCCGCCGGCTGCACCTTCGCCGCGCGTTGCCCGCGCGCGGAGGCGCGCTGCCGCGAGGCCGCGCCGGCGCTGCGCGACGTCGGCGGCACGCGGGTGGCCTGTCACTTTCCGCTGGGCGGCTGAGCGGCGCCGCGCGGCCGCGCCGGTCACGGCGCCGGCGTCGCCTCGACCGGCCTGCGCCGGACCTGCAGCGCCACGACGATCAGGATGAGCGCGGCGGCCGCCGCGAGGCTGCCCGTCGCGCCGTCGACCAGCCACAGGCAGGCGAGCGCGGCGGCAAGGCCGGCCGCCACCGTCTCCAGCATCGTCGTGGGCACCAGCAGATGGCGCACGGTGACGATCAGCAGCGCGACCGTGGCGATCAGCCAGGCCAGAAGCGGCAGGGCGAGGCTCGCCGGGCTGGGCGGAAAGGCCAGCACGTCGCTGCGATAGACGAACAGGAAGGGCAGCAGCAGCGGCCCGGCCATCAGCCGCATCGAGGCCCAGGCGGTGCCCCAGAAGCTGGTCTCGGCGATGCGGCTCGCCACCATCGCGGCCGTGGCCACCGGCGGCGTCACCGCGGCGTAGACGGCGAAGTAGTAGACGAACATGTGCGCGGCCAGCGGATCGATGCCGATGTTGCGCAGCGCCGGAACCATCATGATCGCCACCATGGTGTAGGCGGCCACCGTCGGCAGGCCGCAGCCGAGCAGGATGGAGGCGAACATGACGATGAGCAGGGCGAGGAAGTGCTGCTCGCCGACCAGGCCGGCGAGCGCGCTGGCGAATTTCGGGCCGAGCGCGGTGGTGACCAGCGACTGCGCCACCAGCGAGATGGCGGCCGTGACGATGGCGAGCGCGGCGCCCTGCTGGGCGCCGGTGACGAGGCCGCGCACCAGCGCGCCGAGCGCCTTCCTCATCCCGTCGGCGGAGCGCCAGGTGGTCGGGCGCAGCAGGGTGACGGCGACGACGGAGGCCACCGCGATGACCACCGAGGTGGTCGCGGAATAGCCCTGGACGAGGAAGTAGACGAGTGCCGTCAGCGGCACGGCGAACGGGACGATCTCGCTGCGGATCACGGCGAAGTCGGGCGGCTCGCTCTCGGCGATGCGGCCCGTCTTGCGCACGAGGAAGAAGATGGCGATCAGCATGCCGCCGTAGAACATCAGCGCCGGCACCAGCGCCCGGGCGGCGATCTCGATGTAGCTGATGCCGAGATAGGCGGCCATGATGAAGGCGCCGGCGCCCATCACCGGCGGCAGCACCTGGCCGCCGCACGAGGCGACCGCCTCGACGGCGCCGGCGTCGCGGGCGCGAAAGCCCTGCCGCTTCATCGTCGGGATCGTGAAGATGCCGGTAATGGCGACGTTGGCGACGGTCGCTCCGGTGACCGTTCCCAGGAGCGAGCTCGACACCACGCAGGTGACCGCCGCGCCGCCGCGCAGCAGCCGGCCCATCCAGTTGCCGAGCTCCATGAACAGGCGGGTGACGCCGGTCGAGGCGAGCAGCGCGCCGAACAGCATGAACAGGAAGATGATGTTGGCCGAGATCGGCGTGATCTGCCCGTAGAGCCCGCTGCCGCCGGACGAGATCAGGAAGGTCATCGCGTAGTCGAAGGAGGGGTGCGAGGCGGCCTGCAGGGGGCCGCTGATGTTGTCGCCGAGGAAGAAGTAGAGCAGCCCGACCACCGCCATCGCGGCGATGACGAGGCCCCATTCCATCCAGCACAGGATGATGACGGCGGCCATGATGGCGATGCCGGCATAGAGCTGCGGCGTGCGCAGGCCGATGCCGAAGCGCAGCTCCAGGTCCTCGGTGACCGTGAAGAGATAGGCGCTGGCGGCGACCGAGGCGACGAGGCAGGCGACCGCCAGGAGCCGCAGCACGCCGGTGCGCCGGATCGCCTGGTCGAGCCCGACCAGCAGGGCGGCGAAGCCGACATGGATGATCGCGTGCTCGCCCTCGGTGAACGGCCGCTCGTAGGCGAAGTAGAGATGGTAGAGAGCCGCCAGCAAGGCCAGCGCGGCCGCGACGCGTGACATCATGTTCGTGGCTCTCTCCCGGGTCCTTCGGCGGGCTGAGGGATGCCGGCCGCGGGCGCGGCAGCGCCCGCCCGCCGGCCGGTCGCGCCGGCTACTCGAGCGCGCCCGCTTCGCGGAAGGCGCGCGCGGCGCCGGGATGCAGGTCCTCCGCCTTCCAGTCGCCGAGCAGGCCCTCGGTCGTGGCGATCACGCTCAGCGTCGCCGCATAGGTCGGCAGCGCCTCGGCGTTCTCGATCATGAACTTGGTCAGCTCGTAGGCCGTCTCCTCGGGAAAGTCCTTGTGCACGGCGATCGAGGCGGGCGAGTAGATCCACTTCACCGACCGGTCCGACGCCGCCTCGGGCACGATGGTCTTGTCGACCGTCATGGCGCGGAAGGTGAGGCCGACCTCGGCGGCGCGCTCGAACGCCTCCTCGGGGAAGCCGACGAGGTGGATCTCCTGGCCGGAGGCGAAGAGCTGGCTGACGACGCCTGGCTTGAAGGCCTGCGTGCCGTCGGGCGTCATCACGAGCTGCGAGATGATCGCGTCGGCCCGCCCTTCCGGCAGCGCCTCGTGCGAGGGCGTCGTGCCCATGAACTCCATCTCCGGCTTGACGTCCGGCAGCCCGCTCTCGAGGAACAGCGCCGGCAGGCCGCCCCAGTGGGCCTGGGCGCGGCGGCCGAGCGCGAGGGTGCGGCCGTCGAGGTCGGTCGCCGATTCGATGGCGGGGTCCGTCGTCAGGATGCCGATGGCGCCGTAGAAGCCGTTGAACAGCACCTTGACCTGGTCGCGGACGTCCGGGTGGGGCTCGTCGAAGAACGGCTCGACGCCCTGCTCGGCATAGACGTAGTCGAGCACGCTGGTGCAGCCGACGGTCTGCGCCCACTCGCCGCCGGCCATCATGTTGACGGTCACCGCGGTCGAGCCGGGGCCTTCCGCGTTGACGATGCGCAGCGTGGGATGGCGCTTCTCGGTCAGATCCTGGATCGCGTTGCCGACGGTGTACATGATCGAGCCGAACGGCGCGCAGCGCATGCCGATCTCCTCGGTCTGCGCCGCCGCCTGGCCCGCGAGCCCCATGAGGCCGAGCGCCGCGGCGGCAAGCGCCGTGCCCGCGGGCCTGAGAATGGTGTCGATGGTCATGGGTTTGCTCCTCCACGTTTTCGTTGTTCCGAGACGTCGTGAAACCCTTCCCGCCGTCTCGGAGCGGCGGGAAGGCCCCCGTCGTGGCGCCGTCACATCGACGGTTCGAAGCGGCTGATGGCCGTCTCGCGGACGTTGAGAACCTCCGAGGTGGTCAGCGCGCCGGAGGCCACCTCGAGCGCGAAGCCCAAAAGCCGGTCGCCGGCCTCGCGCAGCGGCTCGCCGCTCTCGATCACCGGCGAGACGTCGAAGTCGATGTTGTCGCTGAAGTTGGCGACCGTGTTGCGGTTGCCGGAGACCTTGACGGTGGTCGCCACCATGCTGCCGATCGGATTGCCGACGCCGGTCGAAAAGAGGATGAGCTGGCAGCCGCCGGCGGCCAGCCCGGTCAGCGATTCGACCGCCGGGGCGGGCGTCGCCATGAAGTGCAGGCCGGGCTCGCGCGGCGCGCGGCCGTAGTCGAGCACGCCGACCAGCGGGCTGGTGCCGGCCTTCGCCATGGCGCCGAGCGCCTTTTCCTCGATGGTCGTCAGGCCGCCGCGGATGTTGTCCTTCGACGGATTGGCGCCGCGCAGGTCGAGGCCGCGGGCCATCACCTCCTTCTCGAAGCCGAGGACGGAATCGAGGAACTGCCTGCCGACCTCCTCGCTGACGGCGCGCTCGGCGAAGACGTGCTCGGCGCCGAAGAACTCCGACGTCTCTGAGATGACCACCTTGCCGCCGCCCTCCACGATGTGGTCGGCGACGACGCCGATCGACGGGTTCGAGGCGAGCCCGGACGTGGTGTCGGAGCCGCCGCACTCGACGCCGACGGTGAGCTTGGACAGCGGCTGGCTGGTGCGGCGCTGGCGGCTGGCCTCGCGCACCATGCGGGCGGCGTGGCGGGTCGCCCGGGCGGTGGCCTCGATGGTGCCGCCGACGAGCTGGATGTTGACGACCTCGAGCGGCTTGCCGCAGGGGCGGATGCGCTGGGCCACCTCCTCGCTGGTCACCGGCTCGAGCCCGATCAGCACGATGCCGGCGAGATTGGGGTTGCGGGCGAGCCCGGCCAGCGTGTCGTAGGCGATCTCCAGGTCGCGGCCGAGCTGGCCGCGCACGAAGAGCGTGGTCACCGGCACGGTGCCCTGGACGGCCGCGGCGACGGCGCGCGTCACCGAGTTGCAGTTGTCCATGACGGAGACCACGCCGACATAGTTGCGCAGGCCCACCTGACCGTCGGGCCGCTCATATCCGAGAAAATTCAACGTGTTGCCTCCTGTTCAGCGGTCGCCGCGGGCGCGCAGCGCCTCCACATTGTGGATATGGACGTGATCTCCGACGGCGATGTCGGCCGTCGCCCGGCCGATCACCTGGCCGTATTTCAGGATGTCGGTGCCGCTCTTGAGCGCGACGACGGCGCATTTGTGCCCGTAGGGGATGTCGGCCAGGATGGTGATCGTTCCGCTGCCTTCGCCGGTCAGCTCCGCCTCGGCGCCTGCGGCCGCGTCGTCGATCAGCGTCGCGACGTTGTCGTTCGGGTTGAGCACGATCGCCCGTGTCATCTGGCACTCCTTCGATGGCCTGTTCATGGGGTTCCGCCGCCCGGCGCGGCGGGGAAGGGGAGACCGGCGGCCTCGCCGGCGGCGGTCAGCTCGCGGACGATGGCGGCCATCAGCGGGACGCCGTCGCGCTCGGCGCGGCGCTCGGCCTCGAGCGCGCGCTCGCCGGGGATGCGCGCGTCCGCGCCGCCCTCCTCGGCGAAATGGGCCGTCCAGGCGGCGATGTGGGCGTCGTAGGCGTCGCGGCCCTGCATGAGCTCGGGATTGAGCACCAGGATCAGCGCGTTGAGGTGGCCGGTGCCGCTGCGCGCGGCGCCGCCCTCGTTGAGGCTCTTGCGAAAGGTGGCGCCGGCCAGGCTGCCGGCGAGAACCTCGACGATCATGGCCAGCGCCAGGCCCTTGTGCCCGCCGAAGGGCAGCAGCGTGCCGAGCAGCGCAGCCTGCGCGTCGGTGGTCGGCGCGCCGTCGGCGTCGAGCGCCCAGCCTGCGGGAATCGGGTCGCCCTCGCGCGCGGCGAGCAGGATGTTGCCGCGCGCGGCGACGCAGCAGGCCATGTCGACGACGACCGGCGGCCCGTTCGGCCGCGGCGCGGCCATCGCCAGCGGGTTGTTGCCGATCAGCGCCGCCCTGGCGCCGGGGGCGCCGATGATCGGCGGCGTCGCCTGGAACATCAGCGCCACCATGCCGGCTTCCGCGGCGCCGAGCAGGTTGACGCCGAGCGCGCCGAGATGGCCGGAATCCTGCAGCTGGCAGGCGACGACCGGCTGGCTGCGCGCCAGATCGACGGCCGCCTCGACCGCGCGCGGTCCGGCGACCTGGCCGAGCATGCCGCCGGCGTCGTAGCGCAGCAGCGCCCCGGCGGTCGAGACGTCGGGCGTCGCGGCGCCGGCGACCTCGCCGGAGGCGAGCTTTTCCAGATAGCTCTTGAGGCGCGCCACGCCGTGCGTCTTGTAGCCGCGCGCATCAGTGCGCACGAGCACCCGAGCCGCCAGGGCGGCATCGCCGCGCGGCACGCCAGCGCCGGCCAGCATGGCGGCCGTCCAGTCCTCCAGCGCGGCGCGGGGGATGCGATGCATGGGGTCTGCGGCGGCGGTCACAGCACGAACCTCTGGTAGCGTTTCAGGTCCTCGATGGCGCTCCTAATGCCGAGGCGCCGGAGCTGCTCGGCCTCCTCGGCCCTGCCGGCGGCCATCGCCTCGAGCAGGCGCCGCAGGTTGGTCAGGCCGTGCTCGACGCGCCCCGGCAGCACCAGGACGCGGCGCATGATGATCTGCGTCTGGTCCTGGACGCTGTCGAGCATCGCCTTGAGCACCGGATTGGCGGCCGCCTCGATGATCGTCTTGCGCAGGCGGTTGAAGTAGGTCTCGTAGAGCTCGATCTGGCCCGACGTGATGCGCCGCTCGAACTCGGCGTCGCATTCCTCGAGGAAGGCCGTCCACACGCCCGGATCCGCGTTCTCCACGGCGCGCCGCACGGCGAGGCCCTCGAGCACCTCGCGCACGTCGTAGATCTCGAACACCTGGCCGAGCTCGAACCGCCGCACGATCGCGCCGCGGTTGGGGATGCGCTCGACCAGGCCGCGGGTCTCGAGCGCCGCGAGCGCCTCGCGAACGCGCGTGCGGGAGATGCCGAACTCCTGCGCGAGCTCCTGCTCCTTGAGCTTTCCGCCCGGCGGGATCTCGTGCTCGGAGATGCGCCGGCGCAGCTCCGCCAGAAGCGCGGACACCTCCCAGCGTCCCCCCTCGGCATGCTCGGGCCGGTCCGTCTTGCCGCTCATGTCTCCTCCCTCAGAGACCCTTAGGGTGCTGGAACGTCGGCAGGATTGTCAACATTCCTGTAAACATATTTGCGAACTTTCTGCCGTCGCCGTGCCCGCCGGCGTCCGGGCCGGGGGCGGTCGGCCGCCACGCGCCGGAGTTCGCGATCCGGTATGATCGACTTCGGCGAAAACGATTGTCGCGTGGCGCCAACTTTCCCGATCCTCCGCCGGTCCAGGAGGATCCATGAGCGACTTCGATCTGATCATCACCGGGCGCGTCGTCGGCGCGGACCGCGTGCGGGAGAACGGCTACGTGGCGATCCGCGGCGGGCTGGTCGAGCGCGTCGGCGAGGGCGCGCCGCCGGCGGCGCGCGAGCGCCAGGATTTCGGCGGGGCCTACGTCCTGCCCGGCGCCATCGATGCCCAGGTCCATTCGCGCTCGCAGCGCGGCCAGGAGGATTTCGTCTGGTCGACGCGCGCGGCGGCGGCCGGCGGCGTGACGACGATCGTCGACATGCCCTATGACGACGGCGTGCTGATCTGCACCGGCGAGCGGCTGGCGACCAAGGCGCGCGAGGCGGGCGAGCAGGCGCGCGTCGACTTCGCGCTCTACGGCACGGTGCATCCCGAGGACGGCCCGCGCCACATCGCCGAGATGGTCGAGGCCGGCGCGGCCGCCTTCAAGTTCTCCACCTTCGGCACCCATCCGCAGCGCTTTCCGCGCATTCCGCCGCACATGCTGCAGGCCTGCTTCGCCGAGATCGCCCGGCACGGGCTGGCCGCCGGCGCGCACAACGAGAACGACGAGGTGGTGCGCGCCGCCGAGGCCGCGGTGCGGGCCGCCGGCATCACCGACCACCGCGCGCACGGCCTGGCGCGGCCGGCGCTGGCCGAGGCGCTGGCGACCGCCGAGGTCTACGAGATCGGCGCGGCGACGGGCTGCGCGGCGCACATCGTGCACTGCTCGATCGGCCGTGGCTACGAGCTGTGCCAGGACCATCGCGCGCGCGGCCACGACGCCACCATCGAGGCCTGCATCCACTATCTCGTGCTCGACGAGGAACAGGACGTCGCCCGGCTCGGCGGCAAGGCCAAGATCAACCCGCCGGTCCGCGCGCGGGCCGAGGTCGAGGCGCTGTGGCGCCATCTGGCCGCCGGCAACGTCACCGTCGTGTCGACCGACCATGTGAGCTGGTCGGAGGACCGCAAGAGCGATCCCGTCATGCTCGACAACGCCTCCGGCGTGCCGGGCCTGGAGGTGCTCTACACGCTGCTTCTCGACGGCCTGACGAAGCGCGGCCTGAGCCCGGTCTGGGCGGCGCGGCTTCTCGCCGCCAATCCGGCGCGGCTGTTCCGCATCGGCCACCGCAAGGGCGCGCTCGAGCCCGGCCGCGACGCCGACGTCGTCGTCATGGCGCACGATCCGCGGCGCTACGACGCCGCCGCCAGCGGCCACAACGTCGTCGGCTGGAGCCCCTATCAGGACATGGCGCTGCAGCACTGCGCCGTCGCCACCTTCCAGCGCGGCGAGATGGTCTTCGACGGCACCCGGGTGCTGGCCGAGCCGGGCGCCGGCCGCTTCGTCACGCCGGCCCGGGCGCTCACGGCAGGGGCCGCGCGATGAGCGCGCGGCGCGGCAACCTGCCGGTCGACGGCGGCCGGCTGTGGGCCGACTTGATGGCGCTCGGCACCATCACCGAGCCGGACAGGCCCTACACCCGGCGCTCCTTCTCGCCGCTGTTCCTCGAAGGACGCGACTGGCTCGCCAAGCGCTTCGCGGCGGCCGGGCTCGCCGTCAGGACCGATGCCGGCGGCAATCTGATCGGCCGGCTCGACGGCGCGCGCGGCGACGCCGGCACCATCATGATCGGCTCGCATTCCGACACCGTGCCGGCCGGCGGCCGCTTCGACGGCGTGGCCGGCGTCATCGTGGCGCTCGAGATCGTGCGCTCGCTGCGCGCGGCGGGCCGGCGGCTCGACTGCGCCATCGAGATCGTCGACTTCCTCGCCGAGGAGCCGAGCGAATTCGGGCTGTCCTGCGTCGGCAGCCGCGCCATGACCGGGCGGCTGACGGAGGCGCAGCTCGCCTACCGCGACCCGGCCGGCGAGCGCCTCGACCAGGCGATCCGCCGCGTCGGCGGCGATCCGGCCCGGCTCGCCGCGGCGCGGCGCGACGACATCGTCGGCTTCTTCGAGCTGCATATCGAGCAGGGCATCGTCCTGGAGCAGAACCGCATCGACCTCGGCCTGGTCACCGGCATCGCCGGCATCGCCCGCGTCGAGATCGTTTTCGAGGGGCGCGCCGACCACGCCGGCACGACGCCGATGGACCTGCGCCGCGACGCCGGGCTGGCCGGCGCCATGACCGCCGCCTTCGTCGCCGAGGCGGCCGGCGAGGCGGCGGCCGGCGGCAACGGCCACTTCGTCGCCACCACCGGCATCGTCGAGCAGGCGCCGAACGCGGCCAACGTGGTGCCGGGCCGGGCCCGGCTCGTCGTCGACATCCGCGCCGAGGACCACGCGGCGACCGAGCGCTTCCTGGCCGCGCTCGATGCGCGCAGCGGCGAGATCGCCGCCGCGTGCCGCGTCGAGCGGGCGCGCTGGGCGCTTCTGTCCGACACCGACCCGTCGCCCTGCGACGCGGGGCTGCAGGCGCTGCTGTCGCAAAGCGCCGAGGCGCTGGGCTATTCGTACCGGGCAATGGCCTCCGGCGCCGGGCACGACGCCGCCTTCATGGCGCATGTCGCGCCGAGCGCCATGGTCTTCGTGCCGTGCCGCGAGGGGCGCAGCCACGCGCCCGAGGAATGGGCCGAACCCGATGCGATCGCCGCCGGCGCGGCGGTCATCCACGATGCGGTGCTGCGGCTGGACGCGCAGCGCCGGCAGAACGCAGCTGAAGGGAGCGACGCCGGATGAAACGGATACTGAGAGCCGCGGACGTCGAGGCCGCGGTCAAGGGCGGTGCGGTCTATGCGGCCGGCGGCGGCGGCTGGGCCGATCACGGGCGCATGCTGGGAACGGCGGCGGTCAACGCCGGCGAGCCCGAGCTGGTGTCGATGGACGAGGTGCCGGACGAGGCGTGGATCGCCACGGCGGCCGCGATCGGCGCCCCGGCCGGCACCACCGAATGGCAGATGCTCGGCGTCGACTACGTTAAGGCCGTGCAGATGGTCGAGGACGAGCTCGGCGCGCCGATCTTCGGCCTGATCATCGGCCAGAACGGCAAATCGAGCACGCTCAACGCCTGGCTGCCCTCGGCGATCCTCGGCACCAAGGTGATCGACGCGGTCGGCGACATCCGCGCCCATCCGACCGGCGACATGGGCTCGATCGGGCTGGCCAACTCGCCCGAGCCGATGATCCAGTCGGCGGTCGGCGGCAACCGCGCGAACGACGCCTATATCGAGCTCGTGGTGCGCGGCGCCACCGCCAAGGTGTCGCCGATCCTGCGCACCGCCTCCGACATGTCGGGCGGCTTCATCGCCTCGTGCCGCAACCCGGTGCCGGCGGCCTATGTCCGCGAGCATGCCGCGCTCGGCGGCATCTCGATGGCGCTCGACCTCGGCGCGGCGATCATCAAGGCGGAGGCGCGCGGCGGCGCGGCGGTGATCGACGCGATCTGCAAGCAGACGAAGGGCGAGATCATCGGCCAGGGCAAGGTGACGCGCAAGGACGTCGTCTACACCAGCGAGGCCTTCGACGTCGGCACCATCCATCTGGGCAGCGGCGGCGACGCCTGCGTGCTGCACGTCATGAACGAGTACATGGCCGCCGACGACGGACACGGCGCGCGTATCGCCGGCTATCCCGACGTCATCACCACGCTCGACCGCGACGGCGTGCCGATGAGCGTCGGCGAGGTCGTCGAGGGCATGGAGCTTCTGGTGCTGCGCGTGCCCAAGACGGTGATCCCGCTTTCGGCCAGCGTCACCGATCCGGCGGTCTATCCGTCCGTCGAGGCGACGCTCGGCATCAATCTGACCGACTACGCGCTCGGTTAGGGCCGTTCTTTCGTCCGCTGAATCGCGGATCGGCCCTAACCCGTTGTTTCAATGCGCTTCCGTGCGGCGAACCGGTTGTCATTTCGCCTGGAAGCGCTCGAGGAGACCGTCATGCATCGAGACTTCACCGTGACGAGCGGCACGACGCTGCGCTGCAAGGGCTGGCGTCAGGAAGGGCTGCTGCGCCTGCTGGAGAACGTGCTCGCCGTCGGCGAGGACCCCGACAACCTGATCGTCTATGCCGCGCTCGGCCGCGCGGCGCGCGACTGGCCGTCGCACGACCGGATCGTCGAGACGCTGAAGACCATCGAGGACGGCGAGACGCTGATCGTCCAGTCGGGCAAGCCGATCGGCGTGGTGCGCACGCACGCCCGGGCGCCGGTCGTGGTAATGGCCAACTGCAACATGGTCGGCCAGTGGGCGAAGGCGGAGAACTTCTACCGCTGGCAGGACGAGAACCTGATCTGCTGGGGCGGGCTGACGGCCGGCGACTGGCAGTACATCGGCTCGCAGGGCGTCATCCAGGGCACCTACGAGATCTTCATGCGCATCGCCGAGCAGCGCTTCGGCGGCGACCTTGCCGGCCGCTTCGTGCTGACGGCGGGCCTCGGCGGCATGGGCGGCGCGCAGCCGCTGGCCGGCGTCATGGCCAACGCCGCCATCCTGTGCGTGGAGATCGATCCGCGGCGCATCGAAAAGCGCATCGAGGCCGGCTATCTCGACCGCCGGGCCGAGACGCTCGACGAGGCGCTGGCGCTGATCGGCGAGGCGCGGGCGAGGAACGAGCCGTTGTCGGTCGGCCTGTGCGCCAACGCGGCCGACGTCTTTCCCGCGGTGCTGGAGCGCGGCATCGTGCCCGACGTCGTCACCGACCAGACCTCCGCGCACGACCTGATCTACGGCTACGTTCCGGCCGACTACGACCTGGAGACCGTGCGGCGCATGCGCCGCGAGGCGCCCGACCGGCTGATGGACGCCTCGCGCCGCTCGATCATGCGCCACGTCCGTGCCATGCTGGGCTTCCAGAAGGCGGGGGCCGTGGTGTTCGACAACGGCAACCTGATCCGCACCCATGCGAAGGAGGGCGGCGTCGAGAACGCGTTCGACATCCCGATCTTCACCGAGGCCTTCCTGCGCCCGCTGTTCGCGCGCGCCATCGGTCCGTTCCGCTGGATCGCGCTGTCGAACGATCCCGAGGACATCCGCAAGATCGACGTCTGGCTGCTCGACGCCTTCAAGCACGACACCATCGTGACGCGCTGGATCAAGCTGGCGCGCAAGCACGTGCCGGTCGAGGGCATGCCGGCGCGCATCGCCTGGCTGGGACACGGCGACCGCACGAAGCTCGGCCTGGCGGTCAACCGCATGGTGCGCGAGGGCGTGCTGGCGGGGCCGGTCGCGTTCACCCGCGACCACCTCGACGCCGGCGCCATGGCGCATCCCAACATCATGACGGAGAACATGCGCGACGGCTCCGACGCCATCGCTGACTGGCCGCTGCTCAACGCGCTGGTCAACTGCGCCTCGCAGGCCGATCTGGTGGCCATCCATTCCGGCGGCGGCGGCTACTCCGGCTACATGACGAGCTCCGGCGTGACGCTGGTCGCCGACGGCTCGGCCGAGGCGGACGAGCGGCTGGAGCTGACGCTGACCAACGACACCGCGACCGGCGTCATGCGCTATGCCGATGCCGGCTACGCGGAATCCTTCGACGAGATCGGCCGCAAGGACATCCGGCATTTCAGGCTCGACACGAGCGGCCGCAACGGAGCGGGGGCATGAGCGTCGACCAGAGCATGCGCGGCTTCCTGCGGGCGCTGGAGGAAAGCGGCGGGCTGCACCGCGTCGGCCGCGCCGTCGATCCGCGCTTCGAGATCGCCTCGGTGCTGTCGCTGCGCGACGACGGCGCCGCACAGCTCTTCGAGACCGTGCACGGCCACGCCATGCCCGTCGTCGGCAACCTCTACAACCGCCGCGCCCGCTTCGCCCAGGCGCTCGGCATCGAGGAGGCGGCGCTCGACGCGCATTGCCTGGCTGCGCTGCGCCGGCCGGTCAAGCCGGTCATGGTCGAGGCGGGGCCGGTGCAGGAGGTCGTCCACCGGGCGCCCTTCGACATCGCCGCGCTGATGCCGGTGCCGCACTGGTTCGAGAAGGAGGGCGCGCCCTACATCACCGCCGGCGTCATCGTCGCCCGCGACCCGGAGACCGGCCGGCGCAACGTCTCGATCGCCCGGCTGCGGCTGGAAGGCGGCGTGCGCATGATGGCCGGCATCGCCAAGAACCACCATCTGGCGCAGATGGCCGAGAAGGCGCGCCGGCTCGGACGCGAGCTCGAGATCGCGGTGGCGATCGGCAACCATGCCGCCGTCCTGCTCGGCTCGCAGCTCTATCTCGAGCTCGGCGAGGACGAGTTCGACAACGCCGGAGCGCTGCTCGGCGCGCCGGTCGAGCTCGTCAGGTGCAAGACCGTCGACCTCGAGGTGCCGGCCCACGCCGAGATCGTCATCGAGGGGCGGCTCAAGCCCGACGAGCTGATCGAGGAAGGCGCGGTGTCGGAGTTCCCCGGCTTCTACGTCTATTACGGCCCCGGCATCGGCGTCGAAGCGACCTGCGTGACGCACCGCAAGGACGCCATCTACCAGGCGATCCTGCCCGGCTATGCGCGCGAGCACTGCCTGATCGGCGCGGTGTCGATCGGCGCGACGCTGACGCGCGACCTCAAGCGCGCCATCCCGGCCGTGCGCCGCGTCTTCGTCACCGAGGGCGGCATGGGCCGGCTGCATGCCGTCGTCACCATGCACAAGCCGCGCCTCGGCGAGGGCAAGCGCGCGGTGCTCTTGGCGATGGGCGCGGTCAACCTTCTCAAGCTGGTCGTCGTCGTCGAGGACGACGTCGACCCGGAGGACTGGCGCCAGGTCGAATGGTCGCTCGCCGCGCGCTTCCGCGGCGACGAGGACCTGATCGTGCTGCCGGGCGTCAAGGCGGACCGCTGCGATCCGGTGCACGAGGACCTCGTGGTCACCAAGATCGGCATGATCGCCACCACCCGTCCGGGCGACGGCGAGCCGGGCGGCCGCTCGGAATTCGTCCGGCCGCCGCAGGACGTCTACGAACGGGTGCGCCGCGACCTTAAGTCGTACTAGAACGTTTGCGGGCGAGGTCGACCCCGGCCTGTCGTCCGAAAACGCGTCAAAACAACAGGTTGGAGCCGATCTTTGCTTCCGTGAAAGGCAGATCGGCTGTCGCGAGGGCAGATGACCAAACGCTACATCGTCGCGATCACCGGGGCCTCCGGCCACGTCTACGGCATCCGGCTTCTGGAGGTGCTGCGCGCGCTCGGCTGCGAGAGCCATCTCGTGATGTCGCGCTCGGCCGTCGTCGCGCTGGCGCACGAGACCGACATGAAGCAGGCCGACATCCATGCGCGCGCCGACCACGTCTATTCCAATGACGACGTGGCCGCCGCCATCTCGAGCGGCTCGTTCCGCGTCGACGGCATGTTCGTCGCGCCGTGCTCGGCCAAGACGCTGGGCGAGATCGCCTCGGGCGCCTGCGGCACGCTGGTCTCGCGCGCCGCCGACGTCAGCCTGAAGGAGCGGCGGCGGCTGGTGCTGCTGTTCCGCGAGACGCCGCTGCATCTCGGCCATTGCCGCAACATGGTCGCCGTGACGGAGATGGGCGCCATCGTCATGCCGCCGGTGCCGGCCTTCTATCCGCGGCCCGACACGGTCGAGGAGATGGTCGACCACACCGTCGGCCGGGCGCTCGACCTGTTCGATCTCGATCCGGGGATCGTCAAGCGGTGGAAGAGCTAGGGCTTGCCACCGGCCCGCGCCGACGGCAGGGGAGGGCGGCCCGCACACGGTTTCGGTCGGGCCTTCGTCTTTCGTGATCGGCCAGTTCCGCAAAACCTATTTCAGGGACGACGCCCGCAGACGCGATAGTTTCCGACGTCATACGAAAATGGCTGGTTACCTGAACCGCAGGCGTCAGCTCGAAAGGGGATGAGACGATGACAACAATCAAACGACTGACCATGGCCGCCGTTGTGCTCGGGGCAGCATTCGCACAGCCGGCCCTGGCGGACTCGCCCGTGGTGCTGAAATTCGCCAGCGCCTTCCCGCCCGGCACCAAGACGAACGCCTTGTCGATTCCGGCCTTCATCGAGGCGGTCGAGGAGGCCTCCGAAGGCACGCTGAAGATCGAGCACTATCCCGGCGGCACGCTCGGCGCCAGCCCGACGACCCAGCTCAAGCTGGTCGAGGACGGCGTGGTCGACATCGCCGAGGTGGTCGCCTCCTACACGCCCGGCCGCTTTCCCGAACTGGAGATGTTCGAGCTGCCCTTCGTCTTCGAGTCGACCCGCGAAGCCAGCCTGACCGCCTACGCGCTCTACGAGAAGGGCCTGTTCAGCGGCTTCGACGATCTCGAGCTCGTCGGCATCGCCGAGGTCGGCCCGTACTACCTGCACAGCAAGTCGGAGGTCGCCTCGGTCGACGACATCTCCGGGCTCAAGCTGCGCGCCGGCGGCCCGGTGCAGGGCGCGGTGGTCAGCGCGATGGGCGGCGTTCCCGTGGGCGGCATGCCGGCGACCCAGATCGCCGAGAACATCTCGCGCAACGTCGTCGACGGCACGCTGATGGACATCGGCAACATGTTCAACTTCCGCATCGCCGACGCGGCCGAGTACCACGTCGTCAACGCGCCGCTCGGCAACGTGGCGGTGATGTTCCCGATGCGCAAGGAGACCTACGAGAGCCTGCCGCCGAAGGCCAAGGCCGCCTTCGACAAGTATCGCGGCATGTGGTTCTCCGAGGTGCTGGCAGAGAACCTCGACGCCCAGAACCAGGAGTCGCTCGAGCGGCTGGAAGCCGATCCCGAGCACACCATGGTGGAGTTCTCCGACGCGGACATCGCCACGCTCAAGGACGCCTTCTCCGGCCTCAAGGAGCGCTGGGACAGCGAGACCGACGGCGTCAACCTCTACCAGGAGATGCTGGCCGCGCGCGACGCCGTGCGCGCCGGCGAGTAAACCCGCAGCGTGCGGCCGCGGCCATCCCGCCGC
>NZ_JAOAOP010000006.1 GCF_030398335.1 Aquibium sp. A9E412 | reverse complement strand
TCGAGACGGTGTTCAACTGGCCGGGCATGGGCCGGCTCGCCTTCGATTCCATCCTGCGGCGCGACTATCCGACGGTGATGGGCGTGCTGTTCTTCGCCGCGGCGATGGTGGTCGTCGCCAATCTGCTGACCGACCTGAGCTATCGCCTCGCCGACCCGAGGCTGAGGGGAAAATCATGACCGACCGCACGGCGCCGCAAGCCGAAAGCCCGGCGCGCGAGGCCTGGCGCATGTTCAGCCGCAACGTGCCGGCGCTGATCGGCCTGGCCATCCTCACCGCCATCGTGGCGATGACGCTCTACGGCCAGTTCGTCTATGCCGGCGACGCCTTCGAGATCGTCTGGGCGCCGCACGAGCCGCCCGGCGTGACGCCCGACTTCCCGCTCGGCACCGACTATCTGGGCCGCGACATCGTCGCCGGGCTGATGACCGGCGGCGGCCCGACGCTGGCGATCGGCGCGGCGGCCGCCGCGATCACCATGGTGATCGGCATCACGCTCGGCGCCTTCGCCGGCTACTACGGCGGCTGGGTCGACAACCTGCTGATGCGGCTGACCGAGTTCTTCCAGGTGCTGCCGGCGCTGCTGTTCGCCATGGTGCTGGTCACGCTGTTCTCGCCCTCGCTGGTCACCATCGCGCTGGCCATCGGCATCGTCTCCTGGCCGCAGACGGCGCGTCTGGCGCGCGCCGAGTTCCTCAAGATCCGCGAGCTCGAATACGTCACGGCGGCACGCGCCGTCGGTGCGCGCAACGGGCGCATCATCTGGAAGGTGATCCTGCCCAACGCCGCGCCGCCGCTGATCGTCTCGGCCACGCTGACGGTCGGCGTGGCGATCCTGTTCGAGGCGGGGCTCTCCTTCCTCGGCCTCGGCGATCCCAACACCATGTCCTGGGGCCTGATGATCGGCGCCAACCGCCAGTACATCCTCGATGCCTGGTGGCCGGTCACCTTTCCCGGCCTGATGATCTTCCTGACCGTCTTCGCCGTCTCGCTCGTCGGCGACGGCCTCAACGACGCGTTCAACCCGAAACTGAGAGGCCGATGAGCGCGCTTCTGGAAATCGACGACCTGAAGGTCACCTTCGACACGCGGCACGGTCCGGTCACCGCGCTCGATTCGGTATCGCTGCACGTGGCGGCCGGCGAGACGCTCGGCGTGGTCGGCGAATCGGGCTGCGGCAAGTCGATCACTGCGCTGTCGGTGGTGGGGCTGATCCCGTCGCCGCCCGGCCGCATCGCCGGCGGCTCGATCCGGCTCGCCGGAGAGGAGCTGGTCGGCGCCGCCCCGGCCCGCCTGCGCGCCCTGCGCGGCGCCGAGGCGGCGATGATCTTCCAGGAGCCGATGACCTCGCTCAATCCGGTCTTCACGGTCGGCGCGCAGATCGCCGAGGCGATCATGCTGCATCAGAAGGTCGGCCGCGACGAAGCGCTGCGCGAGGCGGTCGCCCTGCTCGAGCGCGTCGGCATCCCCTCGCCCGGGCAGCGCGCGTCCGACTACCCGCACCAGCTGTCCGGCGGCATGCGCCAGCGCGTCATGATCGCCATGGCGGTGAGCTGCCGGCCCAAGGTGCTGATCGCCGACGAGCCGACGACCGCGCTCGACGTCACCGTGCAGGCGCAGATCTTCGACCTGCTCAACGAGATCCAGCGCGACTTCGGCGCCGCCATCATCCTGATCACGCACGACATGGGGGCCATCGCCGAGATGGCCGACCGGGTGGCGGTGATGTATGCCGGGCGCGTCATCGAGGAGGGGACGGCCGACGACGTCCTCGATCACCCGCAGCACCCCTACACCAGCGGCCTGATCGCCTGCATTCCCGCCCTCGGCAAGGACGACGCCGCCGGCCGGCTGGAGGAGATTCCCGGCGTCGTGCCGCCGCTGCACCTGCTCGGCGACAGTTGCGCCTTCGCCGAGCGCTGCGCCCACCGCTTCGCGCGCTGCGACCGCGAGAAGCCGCGGCTCGTCGCGCACCGGCGCCATCCCGCAGCCTGCCATGCCGTCGCGGAGGGGCGGATATGAGCGCGCTGCTCGACGTCCGCGACCTGACGGTGCGCTTCGCGCTGCCGCGTCCGTCGCTGTTCGCCCCGCGACCGCATCTCGAGGCGGTGCGCGGCGTCTCGTTCCGGCTCGGCGCAGGCCGCGCGCTCGGCCTGGTCGGCGAAAGCGGCTCCGGCAAGACGACGACCGCCATGGCCACCATCCGGCTCGTTCCGGCCGCCGGCGGCAGCGTGCGCTTCGACGGCGACGACCTGCTGCAGCTCGCCCCCGAGGCGATGCGCCGGCGCCGGCGCGACCTGCAGCTCATCTTCCAGGACCCCTACTCCTCGCTCAACCCGCGCACCCGCGTCGAGGAGATCGTGCGCGAGCCGATGGAGCTGATGGAGATGGGCACGCCGCAGGAGCAGCGCGAGCGCGCCCGCGAGCTGTTCACCCTGGTCGGCCTGCGGCCCGACCAGCTCGCCCTCTTTCCGCACCAGTTCTCCGGCGGCCAGCGCCAGCGCATCTCGATCGCCCGGGCGCTGACCACCAATCCCAGGCTGCTGGTGTGCGACGAGCCGGTCTCCGCGCTCGACGTCGCCATCCAGGCGCAGATCCTCAACCTGCTGGCGCGGCTCAAGGACGAGTTCGGCCTCGCCTATCTGTTCATCAGCCACGACCTCGGCGTGGTGCGCCATGTCTGCGACGACGTCGCGGTGATGTATCTCGGCAAGATCGTCGAGATGGCGCCGCGCGCGCGGCTGTTCGACGCGCCGCAGCACCCCTACACGCAGGCGCTGCTGTCGGCCGCGCCGTCGCTCGCCAGGCGCAAGTCGCGCGGCTATGTGCGGCCGCTCAAGGTGAGCGGCGATCCGCCGAGCCCGATCGCCCCGCCGCCGGGCTGCGCCTTCGCCGAGCGCTGCCCGCGCGCCCGCGCCCCGTGCCGCAGCACCGAACCGCCGCTCGACCCGCTCGGCGACAGCCGCGTCGCCTGCCACTTCCCCGGCCCCGCCTAAGCGGAACCGCGCCGAACCACCCTCAGCGCATCTCCCGGTCGTAAGGCCGACCGACGGCGGCAGGCGGCTGCGCGCGGCCGATCAGTCCGACCAGGGCCATGATGCTGATCACGTAGGGCAGCGCAGCGAACACCTGGAAGGGCATATCCGGGCTCTGGAACTGCAGCCTGAGCTGGAAGGCGTCGAACAGGCCGAACAGCAGGCAGGCGAGCAGCGCCAGCACCGGGTTCCAGCGCCCCAGAACGATTGCCGCCAGGCCGATGAAGCCCTTGCCTGCGCTCATGTTGTCGGAAAACAGAAAGACTTGCGACAGAACGATGTACGCGCCGCCCAGGCTAGCGATCATCGAGCCGGCAACGATGACCCCGTAGCGCAGCGTGAAGACCGGGACGCCGGCCGCGTCCGCCGTCGCCGGGCTTTCGCCGACCGCGCGGATGCTGAGCCCTAGCCCGGTGCGAAACAGCACGATCTGGATCGCCGCGACGACGGCCAGCATCAGATAGAACAGAAGGTCCTGTGCGAACAGCACCGGCCCGATCACCGGAATGTCGGACAGGATCGGGATATCGATCGGCCGGAAGCCATCAAGCCGCAGGCTGTTGCCGCCGCCCTCGAAGGCGACCCGCGACATGAAGGAGGTGAAGCCGATGGCAAACAGGATGACGGCGATGCCGACGACGATCTGGTTGACCCGCAGCGTGACACCGAGCAGCGCGAGCCCCAGGCCGGACGCCGCGCCGAAGACGAGCGCGACCGCCACGCCTCCACCGGCCATGCCGGTCAGATGAGCACCGAGCGCGGCACCGAAGGCGCCGAGCAGGAGTTGACCTTCGAGCGCGATGTTGAAGACGCCGGCGCGCTCGCATAGAAGTCCGCCCATCGCGGCGAAGATCAGCGGCATCGACAGCCTGAGGCCGGTGGCCAGGAACTCGCCGAATTGCGCGGCATCGAAGACGAAATCGAACATCCCTACCCCTCGGCCGACTTGGCCGCCGTCTCGGGTACCGCAGCCGCCGGCGCGCCGGCCGGCGGTTTGCCGGCGGTGCGACCGGGACGGTAGCGGAACGCGAGCCCCACGGCGACGAACAGCACGATCAACCCCTGCAACGCCTCGACCATGGTGGTGTCGACGCCGACGGCGCGCTGCATCGCGCCCGCACCCGCCTGCAGCCCGGCCAGGAAAAAGGCGGCGACGATGGCGAGCAGCGGGCTGAGACTCGCCAGGAAGGCGACGATGATGCCCTGCAAGCCGTAGCCCGGGCTGAAATGGTCGAACAGCCGGTACTTCAGGCCGATCACCTCGAAGGTGCCGGCCAGGCCGGCCATCGCGCCGCCGATCGCGAAGGAGGTGAGGATCAGCCGCTTGACGTTGATGCCGGCGTAGCTCGCCGCGGCCGGATTGTGGCCGACCACGGTTATCGACTGGCCAAGGGTCGTGCGCCGGAGCACGATGCCGAGCACCACCGCGCAGGTGAGCGCGATAAGGATGCCGGCATGCGCTTCCGTGCGCGGCAGGAAGACCGGCAGCAGGACGTCATAGGGCACCTCGCGCGAGTAGGGATAGGGCGCGCCCGGCTCCATCAGCCAGACATGGATGACAGCGCCGACGAGGTAGATCGCCACGTAGGACAGAAGCAGCGACGTGATGATCTCGTTAATGCCACGATAGGCCTTGAGCAGCGCCGGGATCAGCGCCCACAGCGCACCGCCGAGCGCGCCCGACAGCACGATCAGCGGCAACCTGAGGGCGGCCGGCAGCGCTTCCGGCAGGTAGAGCGCGGCCACCGTGCCGGCCAGCGCACCGATGTAGATTTGCCCTTCGCCGCCGATGTTGAACAGCCCCGCCCTAAGCGGCACGATGACGGCGAGACCGGCGAGCAGCAACGGCGACATACGCACCAGCGTGCTGGCGAGCCCGTAGTAATCGAAGAAGGCTCCGGAAAACAGCGCGCCGTAGGCGGCCAACGGATCAGCCCCGGCCAGTACGACGAGAAAGGCGCCGACGACGAGCGCCGCGAGCACCGCCCACACGCCCTTGAACAGGAAGACCAGCCGCATCACGCCGCCTCGCCCTGCACGGTGCCGGCATGCCCCGCCATCATCAGGCCGAGGCGCTCCGCCTGGGCCGCTCCGCGCGGCATCTCGCCGACAATTCGACCTCGGAAGACGACGGCGACACGGTCGGCAACCTGGAGCAGGTCCTCGAGTTCGGTGGAGATGTAAAGGATGGCGCAGCCGCGCTCGCGGGCGGCCAGCAGCGTCTTCTGAACGAACTCGATGGCGCCGACGTCAAGCCCCTTGGTCGGTTGCGAAACAACGAGCACGTCGGGATCGGCGTCGATCTCGCGCGCCAGGATGATCTTCTGCTGGTTGCCGCCCGACAGGTCGCGCACGCGCTGGCTCAGGCTGCGCATGCGCACGTCGTAGCGCCGAGCGAGCCGCTCGGCATGGGCAGCGATAGCACCGAAACGCATCCAGCCGAGACGCGAGAATGGCGGGTGGCGGTAGCTGCGCAGCGCCATGTTGAAAGCGATGCTGCTGTCAAGGTCGAGCCCAGTGCGCTGCCGGTCCTCCGGTACGTAGCCGAGCCGGAAGCGGCGCCGGCGCCGATCCGGTGACACGCCGTCGAGCGACGTCCCACGGATGGCGATCGACCCGCCACGCACCGGGCAGAGTCCTGCAATCGCCTCGGCGAGCTCGCGCTGGCCGTTGCCGTCGACCCCGGCCAGGCCGACGATCTCGCCCGCACGCACGGCAAGCGACAGGCCGTCGACCGCCGTCACCCCGCGCGCGCCGATGACCTGAAGGTCTCGAAGCTCGAGCACCGTCTCGCCGACGTGCCCTTCGCCGGCACTGATGTCGACGACGATATCGCGGCCGACCATCAGCCGCGCCAGTGCGCGCTGGTCGGTCTCGCAGGTCTCCACGTCGGCGACCTTGCGGCCATGCCGCATGACGCTGACCCGATCGGCCATACCCATCACCTCGTCGAGCTTGTGGGTGATCAGCACGACCGTGCGGCCGCTCTGCTTGAGCTTGCGCAGCAATTCGAAGAACGGACCGACTTCGCTCGGAGTCAACACACTGGTCGGCTCGTCGAAGATCAGCAGGTCGGCCTCGCGGTAGAGCAGCTTGAGAATCTCGACACGTTGTTGGGCACCGACCGGCAGGTGCCAGAGCTGTTCGTGCGGGTCGATCTCGAAACCGAGCGTTTCGGCAAGTGCACGGATGCGTGCGCCGTGGCCGGCAAGGTCGAGACGCGCGCCCGGCAGGCCGAGGATGACGTTCTCCGTCACCGTCATCGTCGGCACCTGCTTGAAGTGCTGATGCACCATACCGATGCCGAGCGCCAGCGCCTGGCGCGGCGTGTTGATGCGCACCGTCTCGCCGCGCACGCGGATGCGCCCGCCGTCCGGCTGGTAGAGCCCGTAGATGATGTTCATCAGGGTCGACTTGCCGGCGCCGTTCTCGCCCAGGATGGCATGCACGGAGCCTTCCTCGACCGACAGGTCGACCGCATCGTTAGCCGTGAAGCCGCCGAAGCGCTTGGTGATTCCCTCAAGCGCCAGCCGTGGCGCCGGACGGTCGGCACGCCCGCTCATCGTCCCTCTCCTGCCAAGCTTGCCGGCACGGCCGGACACCGAGGTCCGGCCGGCCCAAAGCGGCGGTCTACTCGGCGCTCGGGTCGAGTTCGCCCGCCTGCATCTTCTCGACCGCGGCGGCCACCGCATCGCGCATCTCCTGCGAGGCCTCCGCGTTGAAGCCGCCGAGATAGCCGGCGTCGGTGCCGATGCCGAAGCGGTAGTCCCTGGGCTCGATCGCCTCGTTCTGTGCCAGCTCGACGGCCTGGTAGAGCGCACCACCGAAGTCGAGCACGGTCGACAGCAGGTTGACCTCGGGATACTCGCCCGACAGGTCGCGCACCACGCCGACGACGTGGACGTCGCGCTCCTCCGCCGCCTGCACGACGCCGAGGAACCCGGCGTCGAGATAAGGCAGCAGCACGTCGGCGCCCTGCGAGATCACGTTGAGGCTCGCCTCCTTGGCCTTGGCGATATCAGCCCAGTCGTTGGTGTAGGCGACGAGCACCTCGCCGTCCGGCCGCACCGCGTTGAAGCCGGCGCGGTAGCCTTCCACCACCTGCTCGAAGGCCGGCACCTGCTGCGCCGACAGTGCGGCAATCTTGCCTGTCTCGCTGCCGTGACCGGCTGCCAGCCCGAGCACGTAGCCGAACTGCTGGTTGTCGTAGTTGATCGTCGCCACACCATCCGTCGGCGCGCCGTTGAGCACAATCACGTCGATGTCGGGAAACTGCCGCGCCACGCGTTTGGCGGCGTCGGTGTACTCGGCGCCGGCGCCCACCACGACGTCGTAGCCGCGGCGCGCATAATCCGACATCACCTCGACCTGCGAGGGCTGCGGCACCTTCTCGGTATAGGCAATCTCCACGCCGAGCTCGTCACGGGCCCGGGTGAGGCCCTGATAGACGTTTTCGTTGAACGACTTGTCGGTGACGACTCCGGGCAGCACGACGGCGACCTTGAGCGCCTCGGCTAGCGCCGTACCCTGCATCACCGCCGCCACGCCGATGGCGGCCAGACCGATGGCCAGCTTGTTCTTCATGCCATGCTTCTCCCATTTTTGGCGGGCCCGGCGGACCCGTTGCCGCATCTCATTTGCCTGTACCGAACTCGGCGCTGACCGCGTCCGAGACCAGCTCGACGAACTCTTCGACGAGCAGCTTTCCCGCTTCCCGCGTCGCCGCCCGGCCCGACGACAGCGCACCGGAGGCCGGCACCCAATCGGGATTGGCCGGAAACACGTCGTAGGGCGGGAAGTCGGGGGTCGGCTCGTCGGCGATCTTCGAAAGATCGACGAGTTCAGGATGACAGTAGAGCATCATCGCGGTCTCCAGGATGCCGCCGTGCTCAAGGTCCAGACCAGGGAAATCGAGGCCCGCATAGACGCGCTCCATCGTCTCCGGCCGCATCTTCTCTGCGTAGAGCATCTTGAGGATTCGAAGGTCTTCGGCGCCGCGCAACGCGCTGTCGCGCTGCGCCCGGTAGCACGCCTCGTCGAGGAAGAACCGGTTCTCGAAATGGCCGTCGATCACCGCGATTCGCCGCGCGCCATGCCGGGAAAGCTCGCACAAGATATTGGCGAGCAGGCCGATCAGCACCTCGGCATCGAGGCTCGTGGTGCCGCAGCGGTGCGGTCCGCCGCCGGTGCGCACCTGCGAACGCGCGGCATAGGTGACCGGAGGCGCGACGATGCCGCCGAGGCGCTCGGCCGCGCGACGCGCCACGTAGCTCGCCATCATCCAGTCGGTGCCGAGCGGCAGGTGATAGCCGTGCTGTTCGACCGCACCGACCGGCACGAATACGACGGCGCCCTCATCGCGGATACGGCGCTGGTAAACGTCCCAGGTCAGCTCGGACATCATCACCGTGTCGCGGGTGGCCTGTTCACTCATGCCGCAGTGTCTCCTTCGTCCTGCAGATCACCGAGTCGTGCCACGGCAGCCCGATGCGCATCGCACCCCAGATGCATCAACTGGCCGAAGCCGGCCACCGCGTCGTCGATGCCGGCCAGGCGCAGGCAGTCCCACATCATCGCCTGATTGGACACGACGACCGGCTTGCCGAGTTCGTCCTCCAGCGCCTGTGCGATGTCGAGCGCTCGCAGCGCGCCGCAGCACACGAAGACCGCGTCGGCCTCGGGCTGGTCGACGGACCTGGCGTAGTGCTTGATGAAAGCCGGATCGACGGTGTCGATCTCCATGTTGGTGCGCAGGTTCATGCCCTGCAGCGCGACGATCTCGAAACCGTAGCCGGCAAGGAAGTCGAAGACGGTGCCGTTGACCTCGTCAATATAGGGCGTGGCGACGGCGATCCGCCTGGCGCCGAGCGCTGCCAGTCCGCGCACGACGCCGGTCATCACCGTGGTCGGCCGTGCGCCGGGACGCGCGGCGGCGAGCGTTCGTGCCACCGCCTTCTCGCCGATCACCATGGCGCCGCTGTTGCAGGTGTAGCACACCACGTCGAGCCGATCGTCCGGGAGCAAGAGCGCCGCACTGGCGCCAATGTCCGGCGCCATCGAGGCGAGGCTCTCGAGCGTCGCTACGTTGCTCATCGGCATGCGCGAGACATGCACGCCGACACCGTCGGGCGCCATGCGGAAGACGTCGTCCTCGACCGTCTGCTCCATCGCCAGCACGACGAAGCCGAGCTTTCCCTTCCAGTGGCGTCCGCGGTCGAACGCGACGTCGACGGGGCGGGAGCGGATTTCGGTGGCTGGCACGGTTGCCTCTCCGTTTCGCGTTGTCAGGCGACGGTCCGCCTGATGCCTCAGACGCGCACCAGCGGCTGGTGGGCACAGCGGAACGAGCCGCCCACCATGCAGGGAACACGATAGGGGATGCGGGTGACCTCGAAGCGGCGCTGCTTCAGCGCCTCGGCGATCGGATCGAGCGCCTCCTCCGACGGCACCACCACATGAGCGTCGTCGAGCACCAGGTTGTTGCAGGCCATATGTGCCTTGGCCATCGCCTTGGGCACGGCGACCACGTCCCAATCCTTCATGAAGTCCGGCAGACCATCCGGCAGCGCCTCGAGGCTCGCCACGGCAACGCCCTCGCGCGGTGTCATCAGAACGCAGTCGAGATGCGGGAACATCGGGTCGATCGGCACGGTCTCGACCGTGTAGTCGGAGCCGAGCATGTGCTGCAGCCAGCGTGCGCCTTCCGGATTGGAGCAGCCGCCGGAATGGCCGACCAGAACGCGCTTGCCGAGTACGAACACGTCGCCGCCCTCGAGGTATCCCCAGCCCGGACCTTCGTTGTAGTCATCGGCGCCGCTGTCGGGCTGCGCGAAGTAACGTGCGCCGCGGGTCATCGTGCCGGCCAGGATCTCGCGGATGGCGAAGCGCTGCCGCCGGTGGAACAGGCTGCGCGGCGCCAACTCGATAACGTTGTTGCCGATCGTCACGAAGGGATCGCGCATCCAGCCAGTCGACACGCCATGATCCTCGCCGCGCGGGTACTTGCGGTTCGCGGGGCTGATCTCGCCGGCCACCTGCACGCGCACGCCGAGGCTCTCCAGCAGGTCGATGGCGCCCTGGATCTGGCCGCTATACTCGGCGAACAGCTCGGGGTCCGCCTCCTTCACATCGCGCCCTTGGTTCTTCGCCCAGAATTCGCCGAAGGTTCCCTGCGCCCGCAGCTTCGCGTCAGACAAGAAGACCGGCAGCACCCAGGCGTCGGGTGAGCCGTAGACGCACTCCTTCAGGGGCGCCCATTCCGATTCCACATGGATGTCGTGAAGGGCGGGCTTCGCCTCGGCCGTCAGGGTGTCGTTCATGCGCTGTCTCGTGCCGCTTTCATTGCCGTAGTTACTCGTCCGTCACATTAGCCGCGGCCGGCAGCGGAAACAGGACAAGAGTCGCAAGCAAGCTTGCAGCGATGGCGAAGAATGTTGCGCGCCGGCGACGGCTGCCGTCAGCCGCGGAAGGCGTTCAGCAGCGCATCGATCGCCCGCCGGTTGGCGGCGTCGCGGCGGAACACGTAGAAGAACTGCACCGGCAGCGGCGTGCAGGGAGTGGCGATCTCCACGAGATCGGACTCGCCCACCGTGCGCACGAAATGCGCCGGCAGAAGCGCGCAGCCGATACCGGCCAGCGCCGCGGCGAGAATCGATTCCAGCGTACTGGCGCGAGCCACCACGTCGAGCTTGTAGCGCCATTCGAAGTCGTGAAAGGAATCGGTTCGGAAGTCGCGGGAAATGTAGGGAATGCCGGCACCGTCGCCGTCCGCCTGTTGGCACACTGCGCGGCGCGTCGCCTGCAGATGCGGCGAGCGGGCGCTCATGTAGAGCCGGTGCTCCTCGACGAAGGCCGGTGCGTATTCGAGCGGTGCCAGCCGCTCCGGCTGCGCCGTCACGCCGATATCGATGCGCCGCTCGCGCACCTGCACCTCGATCATCGGCGCGGCGTGCACGCTGACGTTGATCAGCATGTCGGGAAACAGTCGATGCATCTCGCGGATCGCCGCCACGATGCGCGCCTCGGGGTTTGTCACCACGTTGTCGATGATACCGAGGTTGAAGCCGCCGCCGAGCGTCTGCCGCGTCGTCTGGATCGTCTGCTCGAACGACTGCAGTTCGGAGAACAGCCGCACCGCCGCGCGATGCACGTCCTCGCCCTGCGGCGTCAACGTGAAGCCTGAGCGCCCGCGCCGGCACAGATGGATGCCGAGGCGCTTTTCCAACGCCGACAGGTCGCGGCTGACCGTCGAGAGGCTGAGGCCGAGCCTGTAGGCCGCCGCCGACACGCCGCCGCATTCCACCACCTTGAGAAAGATGCGCAGCTGGCGCAGGTCGTAGTTGGAAAGGGCGAAGCTGGCCAGGATCGGTCTCACTTGCAGGATCTCGCAAGTGAGATAATCACAGTTCGCCTTTCCCGGCAACGCGCGCGGCGCTAGCGTGCGGCCTCCCGCAACGATCAGGACCGATGCCATGGCCGCCATCGCGATCAGCCCCGAGCGCCTGCTCGCCGACCTCGACACCCTGCGCGGCATCGGCCGCCGCGGCACCGGCGTGGTGCGGCCCGCCTTCTCGCCGGCCGACCTGGAGGCGCGCGGCTGGCTTGCCGGGCGCATGCGCGAGGCCGGCCTCGCGGTGGCCGTCGATCGCATGGGCAACCTGTTCGGCCTGCCGCCGGGCGACGCGCCCTGCCTGCTCGTCGGCTCGCATTCCGACAGCCAGCCCGAGGGCGGCTGGCTCGACGGCGCCTACGGCGTGATCGCCGGGCTCGAGATCGCCCGGGCCAGCCTCGAAGGCGGCGGCCCGCCGGTCGCCGTCGTCTCCTTCCAGGACGAGGAGGGCCGCTTCTGCCCGCTCGCCGGCAGCCGCGTGTGGAGCGGCCGCATGCCGCTCGCCGAGGCCGAGGCGCTGGTCGACCTCGACGGCGTGCGGCTCGCCGATCTCGACCGCCTGCCGCCGGGCATCGACGCGCCGGCCGCCGTGCCGCACGGGCGCTTCCGTGCCTTTCTCGAGATGCACATCGAGCAGGGGCCGGTGCTCGACCGCAGCGGCGAGCGCATCGGCGTGGTGGAGAACATCTTCGGCATCTGCGGCGAGCGGCTCTCCTTCACCGGCGAGCAGAACCACGCCGGCACGACGCCGATGGCGCTGCGGCGCGACGCCTTTCAGGGGCTGGCGCGCTTCGCCACGCTGCTCGACGCGCGCTTTACCGCGCTCGCCGTGCCCTCGACCGTGTGGACGATCGGCCACGTCGCGGTGCATCCCAACGCGGTGTCGATCGTGCCGGGCCGGGTCGACTTCTCCGTGCAGTGGCGCGACGCCGACGCCGCGCGGCTCGCGGCGATGACGCAGGCGATGCGCGAGACCGCCGACGCGGTCGCCGCCGAGCGCGACCTGACGCTCGAGCGCTCGGGCTTCGTGACGATCCCGCCGAGCCGCTGCGAGCCATCGCTGGTCGCGGCGCTGGCCGACGCGGCCGAGGCGCTGGCACCCGGCGCCTGGCGGCGCATGCCGTCCGGCGCGCTGCACGACGCGGCCAACGTGTCAACGCTGATGCCGATGGCGATGCTCTTCGTGCCGTCGATCGGCGGCATCAGCCACAGCTTCGACGAGGACACCGACCGCGCCGACCTGGTGCTCGGCGCCCGGGTTCTGGCGCGCGCCGTCGCGGCGATCTGACGCCGCGCCGGCCGCGCGCGCCGGGCGCCGCGGCCAGAGCCGGCCGGCCTGGCGTGCGAGCGCGGACCGGCGCCGGCCCGGTGTCTCGACGCATCGGCGGACGGCGACCCGGCCGCCGCCGCGCCTATAGCGTTTCCAGGCGAAGTGGAAACCGGTTCGCCGTTCGGAAACGTGGGAAAACAATGAGTTAGAGCCGGTTTGCGATTCCGTGAAACGCAGAACGGCTCTAACGACGCGCTACCCCGCCTGGCCCGCCTCTTCGGCGAGCCGCACATGGCGGCCGTCGAACGGGTAGCGCGGGTCGAAATGCGCCGGCACCGGCGTGGCGCCCGGCGCGCACAGCCCCGACAGGAACGTCTCGTCCTCGCCGTCATAGGCCTCGCGCGCGGCCGCCAGATAGCCGTCGAGCTGCGCCGTCGACTTCGGCCCGATCAGCACGCTCGACACCTGCTGATTGGCGAGCACCCAGCGGATGGCGAGCCCGGACGGCGTACGCCCGCGCCGCTCGGCGTGGTCTGCCGCCTCGGCCGCCCGCGCCAGCGTCTCGGGCAGGAACTCGGTCTCCATGAGCCGCGCATCGCCGCGCGCCGCGCGCGAGCCTTCCGGCGTGCCGCCGCGGTACTTGCCCGTCAGCACGCCGCGGCCGAGCGGCGAATAGGGCACCACGCCGATGCCGAAATGCCGGCAGGCGGGAATCGTGTCGGCTTCCGCCACGCGGTTGAGCATGTGGTAGTAGGGCTGCGCCACGACCGGCCGCGCGACCCCCAGCCGGTCGGCCACGCGCACCATCTCGGCGATCTTCCACGGCCGGAAGTTGGAAAAGCCCCAGTGCCGGATCGCGCCGGCCGACAACAGCCCGCCGAGCGCGCCGATCACCTCGTCGAGCGGCGTGTGGTTGTCGTCGACATGCAGGTAGTAAAGGTCGATGCTGTCGGTCGCCAGCCGGTCGAGCGACATCGAGGCGGCGCGCTCGATCCACTCCGGCGACAGGCCGCCGGAGCCGGCGACGCCGGCGACCGGGTTGCCGACCTTGGTGGCGACGAAGACGTCCTGGCGCACCGGCTTCAAGAGCCGGCCGAGGATCGTTTCCGAGGCGCCGCCGGCATAGACGTCGGCGGTGTCGAAGAAATCGCCGCCGGCCGCCAGATAGGCCTCGACGATCCGCCCGGCCTCCGCCTCGTCGGTCTGGTCGCCGAACATCATCGTGCCGAGGCACAGCCGCGCCACGCGCGGTCCGTCCCGGTAAAGCGGCGTCTTGTGCAGGTCGCTCACAGTCTGTGCTCCGTCTTCGTCCGTTTCCGGGTTCATGCGCCGGATTGGCCGCCCAAGGCAAGACGGTGTCGCCCGCGCATGCACGCCGTGCGCGATCATGCGCGCGCGGCAAAACCGCAGCGGGTGCAGGAACGCCACGCTGGCTGGCGAGTTGACGAAAGGCTTTTGGCAAAACCCGGAAGCCGGCTTGACGTTCTAGCAACTGGAACCCTTAGCAGTCCTCGTCAAGCCGGACCGATCCGGCGGCGGAGGGACCCCGATGTCGGCGTTCTTGATCATCGCTTGCGTGGCCGTGGCCGCGGCCTTGCTCGCCTTCGCCGTCGAGCGCGCCGCGCTCGTCCGCCATGCCGTGTCGGGCGCGCCGCAGCAGGTGCCGCATCTCGGCGGCGGCGCGCCGCAGACGCACGCCTGGCAGCGCTATCACGCGCGCTACTACCCGATGACGCTGCTGTTCATCGCCTTCGAGATGGAGATGATGTTCATGTATCCGTGGGCCGTGGTCTACGTCGCCGAGGGCATCAAGGCGATGGCCGAGATGGGCATGTTCCTCGCCATCCTGTCGATCGGCATCGTCTATGGCTGGCGCGAGGGCGCCTTCCGATGGCAGTGAGCCGGCTGTCAAGCCTGGCCGCGGCCGCCCCGGCGCCGGTCTATGCCGCGATCGGCGAGGGCGCCGCGGCGGCGATCGAGGACCTGTTCCTCGACGCCCGGCTCGACCGCGCCGCCTCGCCGCGCCACGCCGCGCTGCTTCTGGTGTGCGGCCGTTTCCGCGACGACGACATCGCCGACCTGTGCCGGCTGCACGACCAGCTTCCGCATCCGCGCGCCACGCTGCGCTGGCGCGCCGAGGCGCTGCCGGGCTTCACGCCGGACGGCGTCGACCTGGCGCCGGACGCCGACGTGGCGGCGGCGCTGCACGCGGTCTACCGCGCGCTCGTCGCCGGTGCGCGGGCGAGCGAGCCCGCGCTGCTGCCCGACGAGCCGCCCAACCCGTGGCGCGGCCGCGGCGACCACGGCCAGGGCGGCGAGGGCATGATGGGCGGCGTGCCCTACGGCCGGCCCATGGCGATGACCGACGACGACCTGCGCGACGGCCTGGCGCTCGACGCCTATGCCGCGCCGTTCGGCCCGTTCCTGTCGGCGTTCCCGCCCGGCCTGCGCCTCGACCTGACGCTGCAGGGCGACGTCATCCAGAAGCTCGCCGTCGCCCGCCCGCCCTTTGACCAGCCGCTCGAGGCCGCCCATCCGCTGCGCCTGGCCGCGCGCATGCTGCTGCCGCTCGGCCTGCCGGGCCTCGCCGAACGCATGCTGCGGCGCGCCGCCGGGCTTGCGCCCGGCACGCCGGCCGCCGTTGCCGATCTGGCGCGGGCGCTGCGCTGGCGCGGCGCCCGCGCCGCCCTACCGCCCGGCCTCGGCCGCATCCCCGGCGGCGGCGACGTGCGCACCCGGCTCGACGGCCTGCTCGCCGCCGCCGGCCGCGGCGAGGCGGCACCGGCACCGGGCGCGCCGATGGCATTGTCGGAGCTGCTCGTCGGCCGCGAATGGGCCGAGGCGATGCTCGTGCTGGCGAGCCTCGAGCCGGGCTGGCTGCGGCGCGCCTGCCGCGCCGACATGCCGCACGCGCCTTCCGAGGACGCCGCATGACGAGCGCCCTCGCCGCCATCGCCCTGC
Source organism: Aquibium sp. A9E412 (assembly GCF_030398335.1). Lineage (GTDB taxonomy): Bacteria > Pseudomonadota > Alphaproteobacteria > Rhizobiales > Rhizobiaceae > A9E412. The sequence continues at coordinate 94,019 of NZ_JAOAOP010000006.1, read as the reverse complement.
TCTTCGCGCTGCTCGTCCTCGGTGCGCTCGCCGCCGCGCTGGCCGACGGCGCGGCGGCGGCGCTGGCGCGCGGCCGGCCGGCCGGCGCAGCACTCGCCGTGCCGCTGCGCCGCGCCGCCTTCCTGCTGCACCAGCAGGCCGTGACGACGGAGCGGCCGGACCGGCTCAATTGGCTGCTGGCGCCGGTGTTCTATGTCGTTCTGGCCGCCGTCGGCCTGTCGGTGGTGCCGTTCTCGGCGGATCTGGTGGCGCTCGACCTGGAGACCGGCATCGTGCTGTGGGGCGCCTGCGAATCGCTCGTCGTCGTGGTCGTCTTCCTGCACGGCTGGTCGGCCAACGCGCCCTTCGCCATGATCGGCGCCTATCGCTACGTGGCGATCGGCCTGCCGGCCATGCTGGTCAGCATGTTCGTGCTGATCGCCGCCGCCCTGCCGGCCGAATCGCTGGCGCTGACGGCGGTCGTGGAATCGCAGCGCGGGCTGTGGAACGTGCTGCGCCAGCCGCTCGGCCTGCCGCTGTTCCTGGTGCTCGGCCTGTCGCTCACGCTGCGCGGCCCGTTCGACTATGCCGACCCCTACGATCTCGCCGGCGGCACCTCGGCGGAGGTCTCCGGGCCGCAGCGCGCCGCCTGGCAGGTCGCCCGGCTCACCATGCTGGTGGCGTTCTCGGCGATGGCGGCGACGGTCTTCCTCGGCGGCTATCTCGGACCGGTGCTGCCGGGGCCGGCGTGGCTGGCGCTCAAGACAGCGCTCGTGCTGGCGCTCGTCGTGGCGGCCGGCCAGGCCTTCGCCCGGCTGCCGCCCTCGCGCATGCTGAGCGCGCTGTGGCTGGTGCTCATGCCGCTCGCCTTTCTCGGCCTGGTGATCGCGGGGGTGGAGGCGCTGTGACGATCCTCACCGACATCGTCTTCGTCCTCCTGTCGGGCTTCGCGCTGTGGACGGGCTGGCGCGTCTTCCGCACCGATTCCATGGTGCGCTGCGCCTTCCTGTTGATGCTGTCGTTCATCGCCGTCGGCCTGATGATGCTGCTGATGGCCGCCGTCTACATCGGCGTCGCCACGGTCTTCATGATGGCCGTGGAGATGATGGTGATGGCGCTGTTCATGGTGATGTTCATGATGAACCCGGCCGGCCTCAACCCGATGTGGATGGTCCACCAGCACCGCCTGTCGGTCGCCGCGGGGGTGGTCGCCTTCGCCGGGCTGACGGCGGCCGTCCTGGCGAGCACGCTGCCGGCCGAGCCGCTGCCGCCGGGCAGGCCGGTGGTGCGCGACCTCGGCACGGAGCTGCTCGGCCCCTCGATGCTGATCTTCGAGACCGCCGGCGTGACGCTGCTCGCCACCATGGTGGCGACCGTCATCCTGTCGTCCCGGCGCGGCCGCTTCGGCGACGCCATGGAAGGCGCCTGCCCGCCCGGCCTGGAGCCCGGCGGCGCACCGGCCGGCCGTGCGGAGAGCGAGTCCGGCGGCGGCCATCACCATCACCACCATCACCACGGAGACCATGGATGACCCTCGTCAGCGTGCTCGTCGTCGCCTCCGGCCTGATCGGCATCGGCCTTTACGGCGCGCTGTCGCAGCAGTCCTTCGTCATGCTGATGATGGGGCTGGAGCTGATGCTCAACGGCGTGCTTCTGGCGGTGATCGGCTTCTGGGCCTTCAGTCTCGGCGGCATGCCGGAGGGCCAGCTTCTCGCCATCCTGGTGATGGCGGTGATGGCCGTCGAGATGGCCGTCGGCTTCGCCCTCGTGGTCGCGGTCTACCGCAAGCGGCAGGCCGACATGACCGAGGGCCTCGACCTGTTGAAGAACTGATGCTCTGGCTTCTCGCCCTCCTGCCGGCCGCCGGCGGCGCGGCGCTCTGGGCCAGCGGCGTGCGTGCGCGCCGCCCGCTCGGCCTTGCCGCCGCCCTCGTGCTCGCCGCCACGGCCGCGCTCGCCGGCCTCGCCGCGGCCGGCGGCTGGACCGGCGCGGTCGCCTGGAGCGGGACGCTGCAACTGACGGCGGCGCTGCCGCCGATGGCCGCCGCCGTGGCGCTCACCGTGCCTGTGGTGGCGCTCGCCATCGCCGTCCATGCCGCCGCGCACGAGGCGGCCGACGGGCTGGCGCGGCTCGTCGGCCTGCTGCTCGTCTTCGTCGGCGGCATGCAGCTCGTGGTGATCGCCGGCGACCTGCTGACGCTGTTGATCGGCTGGGAGATCATCGGCGCCTGCTCCTGGGCGCTGATCGGCCACCACTGGCGCGAGGAGGCGGCGCCGGCCGCCGGCCGCTACGCCTTCGTCGCCACCCGGCTCGGCGATCTCGGCATGTTCGTCGCCGCCATGGCCGCCTATGCCGGCGCCGGCGCCTTCTCCTATGCCGCGCTTTCCGGGCTGCCCTCGCCCTATCTCGAGGTCTGCGCCTTCGGCCTGGTGCTGTCGGCGGCCGCCAAGTCGGGCCAGGTGCCGTTCTCGCCGTGGCTGTTCCGCGCCATGGCCGGGCCGACCTCGGTGTCGGCGCTGCTGCACGCCGCCGCCCTGGTCGCCGCCGGCGCCTACATCCTGGCGCGGCTGGAGCCGACGCTGGCCGCCGCCGGCGCCGCCCCCGCCGTGCTCGCCATCGGCCTCCTCACCGCGCTCGCCGGCGGCGTCGTCGGCCTGTTGCAGATGCACGGCAAGAAGCTGCTCGCCGCCTCGACCTCGGCCCATTACGGGCTGATGTTCGTCGCCGTCGGCGCCGGCTATCCCGGCGTCGCCATCCTGCATCTGATCGCCCATGCCGGCTTCAAGGCGACGCTCTTTCTCGCCGTCGGCATCGCCGGCGAGAGGGCCGGCAGCTTCGACCTCGACCGCATGGGCTACGGCCGGGCACTGCCCCTGGTCGCCGCCGCCTCGGCGCTCGGAGCGCTGGCCCTGGCCGGCGTGCCGCCGCTCGGCGGCGCCTGGACCAAGGAGAAGGTGGTCGCCGCCGCCGGCCATGCCGCGCCCTGGCTCGCCGTGGCGACGATCCTCGCCGGCGGCCTCAGCGCCGCCTATGCGGCCAAGCTGCAGTTCCTCGCCTTCGGCCGGCACGGCCCGGCCGCCGCCGATCGCCCGGCCGCGGGCGAACGGGCGGGCCTCGCGCTGCTCGCCGCGCTGACGCTGGCACTGTCGCTCTTGTGGCTGCCGCCGGTGAACCGCTGGGCCGCTGCCGCCCTCGGTGCCGAGCTGCCGCCCGGCAAGGCGTGGGAGCTGGTCGCCTCGCTCGCCATCATCGCGCTCGGTGTGTTCGCCGGCTGGGCCTTCGCCCGGCGCGGCGCCAGCGCGCCCGGCGCGGCCGACTGGCTCGGCCTGCCGGCCCTGATCGACCGCACGGCGGGCGCCGGCGTGCCGGCGCTGGCACGCGCCGCCGCCCGCCTCGACGACCGGCTGTTCGACGCCCTGCCGCGCCTTGCCGGCCGCGCCGGGCAGCGCATCGCCGCCGGCCTGGCCGAGGCCGACGGCCGCGCCGTCGATGCCGGCGTGCGCGGCACGGCGCGTCTGTCGGAGCGCCTGGCACGCGCCGGCGACCGCTTCGGCGAGGCGGCGAGCGACGGCCTCGTCACCGTGCCGGCCGCACTCGCCGGGCAGGCCGGCCGCGCCGCCCGCCGGCTGCAGACCGGCATGTCCCACCACTACTACGCACTCGGCGCCGCGGGCCTCGCGGCGATGATCCTCGTGCTCGTTCTCGGAGGCCTGTGATGCTCACCCTCGCCATCCTCGCGCCGCTCGCCGGCGCCCTCGGCCTGGCGCTGTGGCGCGAGACGGGCGAGACGGCCGCGCGCACCGCCGCGGCCGCCGTCGCCGCCCTGCCGCTGGCGCTGCTGGCGCTCGTCTGGCTCGGCTTCGACACCGCGCCCGGCGCGCCGACCTTCCAGGCCGTCGAGGAGCTGCCCTGGATTCCCAGCCTCGACGTCGCCTGGCGGCTCGGCGTCGACGGCGTGTCGCTGCCGATCGCGGCGATGTCGGCGCTGCTGTTCCTCGGCGCCATCCTGTGGCCGGTCGAGACGGACGGCCGCGCCCGGCAGTACTTCGCCTGGCTGCTGTTCCTGGAGGGCGTCTCGCTCGGCCTGTTCCTGGTGCTCGACCTGCTGCTGTTCTACGTCTTCTTCGACCTGTCGCTGGTCGGCATGTACTTCCTGATCGGCCGCTGGGGCCACGGCGCCGCGCAGCAGGCGGCGCTCAAGTTCTTCGTCTACACGCTGGCCGGCTCGCTCGCCATCCTGCTCGGCATCCTCGGCCTGGTGCTGGCCGGCGCGGGGCCGCTCTCCTTCGACATGCGCGTGCTGATCGAGCGCCAGCCGCTCGAAGGCGCCGGCATCGCCGCACCGCTGGTGCTGCTCGCCTTCGTCGTCGGCTTCGCCGTCAAGACGCCGCTGGTGCCGGTGCACACCTGGCTGCCGCCGGCCCATGTCGACGCGCCAGGACCGGCCTCGGCCATCCTCGCCGGCGTGCTCCTGAAGATGGGCGGCTACGGGCTGATCCGCATCCCGCTGTCGATGATGCAGGAGACCTTCGCCCGCTACGCGCTGGCGATCGGCGTCCTGGCGCTGGTCTCCATCCTGTGGGGCGCGCTCGTCGCGCTCGCCCAGACCAATCTCAAGCGCCGCATCGCCTACACCTCGGTCAACCACATGGGCTACACCGTGCTCGGCATCGCCACCGCCGGCGCGCTGACGGCCGGCGCCGGCCAGGAGGCGGCCCGCCAGCTCGCGCTGACCGGCGCCGTGGTCGAGATGGTGGCGCACGGCCTCATCACCGGCGCGCTGTTCCTGATCGCCGGCGGCTTCTGGACGCGCACGCAGGACTACGACCTCGACGGCTATGGCGGTCTGGCCGGCCGGGCGCCGAAGCTCGCCGCCGCCACCATGCTCGCCGCCTTCGCCAGCTTCGGCCTGCCGGCGCTGGCCGGCTTCGTCGCCGAGTTCCAGATCTTCGCCGGCACCTTCGCGGTGTTCCCGTGGCTCGCCGCCATCGGCGTCGTCGGCCTGCTCGTCACCGCCGCGCTGTTCCTGCGCATGATCCAGAAGCTGTTCTTCGGCCCGCTGCCCGAAACGCACCGCGACTTCGCCGATCTCGGCCGGCGCGAGAGCCTGGTGATGGTCGGCCTGCTGTTCTTCGTGGTGCTGATCGGCGTGTGGCCGACCTGGCTGCTCGCCGTCATCGACCACGGCGCGGCGGTCATCGTGGCGGGGCGCTGACATGCCGCTCGGCGACGTCGCGCCGGAGATCGCGCTGCTGCTGACGGCGGTGGCGATCCTGCTCGCCGCCGGCTTCGCCCCGCGCGCCTGGCAATGGCTTGGCGCGCCGGCCGCGCTCGCCGGCATCGCGCTCGCCGCCACGCTGCTTGCCGGCCAGGTCGGCATGCGCACACTGACCTTTTCCGGCGTCTGGGCGATCGACGGCGCCAGCGTGTGGGCGCGCATGCTGATCCTCGGCGCCACGGCCGTCGCCGTGGTGATGACGCCGCCCTGGCTGAGGACCGACCGCCGGCACGGCGAATATTACGCGATCCTGCTCCTGTCGGCGCTCGGCGCGATGGCGCTGGCGGCCGCCGCCGACCTGCTGCAACTGCTCATCGCCGTGCTTCTGTCCTCGGTGACCGGCTACACGCTGGCCGCCTACCACCGCGACTGGGGCCCCTCGGTCGAGGCCGGCATGAAGTACTTCCTGATCGGCGCCTTCGCCAACGCCATCCTGGCGATCGGCGTGGCGCTGATGGTCGGCACGCTGCAGGCCACCGGCTTCGCCGAGATCGCCGGCGCCGCGCCCGGCGCGCTGTCGCCGCTGGCGCTCACCGGCCTCGCCCTGACGGTGGCCGGCGTCGCCTTCAAGCTCGGCGCCGTGCCCTTCCACAGCTGGATGCCGGACGTCGCCGAGGGCGCGCCGGCGCCGGCCGCCGCCTTTCTCACCGTGGTGCCGAAGATCGGCGCGGCGGTGCTGCTTCTGCGGCTGGTCGACCTGTTTCCCGCCGACATGGCGGCGATCCGCCCGCTGGTCGCGCTGCTCGCCGTCGCCACCATGACGCTCGGCAACGCCGCCGCGCTGTGGCAGGACGACGTGCGCCGCATGCTCGGCTGGTCCTCGGTCTCGCAGTCGGGCTACGCGCTGATGGCGGTCTGTGTCGTCGGGCGCGCTGACGAGGCGGCCGCCGCCCTGCTCGTCTTCCTGCTCGGCTACGCGGTCGCCAACCTGGCCGCCTTCGCCGTGGTCACCCATCTGCGCGGCCGCACCGCGCGCGCCGACTATGCCGGGCTGGCCGGCGAGCGGCCGCTCGCCGCGCTGGTCCTGGTGACGAGCTTCCTGTCGCTGGTCGGCATTCCGCCGCTCGCCGGCTTCATCGGCAAGCTGGCGCTGTTCGCCGTCACCATCGAGGGCGGCTATGCCTGGCTCGCCGTCGTCGCCGTTCTCAACACGGTGCTGTCGCTCTATTACTATCTGCGCGTGCTCGGGCCGGCCTATTTCGCCGCCGCGCCGGGGCGCGTGGCCACGCTCGGCCGCTGGACGCTGGTCGCCATGGCCGCCTCGGGCGCGCTGGTCGCCGGCTTCGGCCTTGCCGCCGAGGCGAGCTTCGCGGCGCTGTCGGGCATCCGCCTGGCGCCCTGAGGTCCGCCGTCTGAGCGGCACCGGGCGCGGAACGCCGGGCCCGGCCGGCCGTTGACCGGCAGGCCGGCGCGCCGGGCGCGCGCACGAGCAGTTGCAGGAGAGCCGAACCGTGGAAGCGTTCGTTCAAAGCATGATGCAGACACTCGGCGTGTTCGGCATCGCGCTGCTGATGTTCTTGGAGAACATCTTCCCGCCGATGCCCTCCGAGCTCATCATGCCGCTGGCCGGCTATCGCTCGACCCAGGGCGACATGTCGATCGTCGCGGTGATCGTGTCGGGCAGCATCGGCTCGCTGCTCGGCGTCGTGCCGTGGTATTACGCCGGCCGCTGGCTCGGCAAGGCGCGCACCAAGCGCTTCGCCGAGCGGCACGGCCGCTGGCTCACCCTGTCGCCGGCCGACGTCGAGCTGGCCGACCGCTGGTTCAAGGACAAGGGGCCGCTGGCGGTGCTGTTCGGCCGCCTGGTGCCGACCGTGCGCACGCTGATCTCGGTGCCCGCCGGCATCGCCTGCATGCCGCTGCCCCGCTTCCTGGTCTATTCGGCGATCGGCACGGCGATCTGGACCTCGGCGCTGGCGCTCGCCGGCTACCTGCTCGGCCAGGCCTACGAGACCGTGTCGGCCTATGTCGGGCCGGTGTCGAACGTCGTGCTGGTGCTGATCGCCGTCTACTACGTCTACCGCGTCGTCACCTTCGACCCCAACCACGGCGAGGACCGGCTGCAGCGCCAGCGCTGAGGCAGGGCAACCGGCGCCGCAAACCGCGGCACGGCCGAACGCTGGCGGCGCCCCGGTCCGGCCGCCTTGAGCCTGTCGCCACCGCCGCGCGAACGGGCGCCGACGGCGCCCGTCCGCGATCGCCGGCCGGCCCGCGCGCGTGCGGCTCAGTCGCCGACCTTCTCGCCCGACGGCTGCACCAGGTACCACTCGCCGCCGAAGCTCTCGATGTCCTGGCCCTGCGGCGCGTCGGCGCCCTGGTCGCGCGCGAAGTGGTAGAGCGGCCAGCCATTGTAGGTGACCACCTGCTCGCCCTCGTGGTCGAGCGTGCCGAGCATCGCCGCGTCGACGCCCTCGCCCGCCTGCGGCTCGCCCTGCGTGGTGTAGAGCGGCCAGGCACCGAGACAGGCCTCGCTGGTGCAGGTCACGCGCGCCTGTTCGGCGCCGTCGGGCTTGTCGGTGGTGAACAGATAGAGCGCGCGGCCGTCGGCGTCGGCCAGATGGCTGCCATGCGCCTCGCTCTCGGCCACGGTGACGGTCGCCCCGTCCTGCGCCAGCGCCGGCGCGGCGGCAAGCGCCGCGATCGCTGCGGTCAACAGATATGCCTTCATCGTGCAATCCTCCGAAGGGGGTGAAGCAGGCGAAACGGCGACGGCGCGGCAGCGGTTCCGCGCGCCCTGCGCTCAGCCGGCGAACGGCGCGTCGGCGAGCCCGCGCACGCCCGGACGGCAGGCGAACAGGCTGCCCGACAGCGGCTCGGCGGCGATCTGCGCGGCGCTCGCGCCCTGTCGCGAGGTGGTGATGAACAGGGTGTCGAGGCCGGCGCCGCCGAAGGCGCAGCAGGTGGGCCGTTCGACCGGCACGGCGATCTCGGCGTCGATGCGCCCGTCGGGCGCGATGCGCACGACGCGCCGGCCCTGCCAGGCGGCGCTCCACACGCCGCCCTCGGCATCGACGCAGGCGCCGTCGGGCACGCCCGCCTCCGACCGCAGGTCGGCGAACAGGCGCGCGCCGCCGAGGGCGCCCGTCGCCGGGTCGTAGTGGTAGGCGCGAATCGTGCGCTGCGGCGAATCGGCGAAGAACATCGTGCGCCCGTCGGCGCTGAAACAGGTCGAGTTGGCGCAGGCGACGCCCGCGATCAGCGTCGTCACCGTGCCGTCGGGGTCGAGCCGCACGACGCTCGAGCTGGCCGCCCCGGTGACCTCGTTCATGCCACCGGCGACGAACCGCCCCTGCCGGTCGGTGCGTCCGTCGTTGAGGCGCGTGTCGGGGTTCTCGGGCTCGAAGGGGGCGACGGTCTCGAGCGCCTCGGTGGCCGGATCGAACAGCGCGAACCGGTCGGCCAGCGCCAGCACGAAGCCGCCGGTCGCGCGCGGCGCGAAGCAGCACACCCGGTCGGGCATGGCGATGCTGTCGCTGCGGCCGGCCTCCGGATCGAGCCACCACAGCCGGCGGCCGTCGATGTCGGTCCACCAGACCCGGCCGTCCGCCGGGTTCCACAGGATGCCCTCGCCATGCGCGTTGCGGCAGTCGAGCGCCAGGTCGGCGATGGTCATGCGTCTCCTCCTGCTGCCGCCGGGCAAGCCTGCCCGACGGCGCCCCACCTGTCGCATTGGGCGCGTTTGCGGACGGCGAACCGGTTTCCACCTCGCCTGAAAACGCGTCAGAACAGCGGGAAGTCGCCGATCGCCTCGTTGCGGGCGAACCACGGCGTCTGCCGGCCGCCGGTGGTCGCCACGACGCGCCGCTTGAGCCCGCGGAACAGCTCGGAGGCTTCCAGCAGGCCGTCGCCGTCCGCATCGGTGTCCGCGCGCGCCGGGCCGAGCACGGTGACCAGCGCGTCGGTGAAGACGCCGCCGGACACGCGGCTCGTCTCCAGCGACTGCTCGCGCCCCTTCGACGCCGCGAACACCGAAACGCCCGACGGCACCTCGGCCAGCAGCCGGCCGACCGCCGCATCGTTGGTGGCGAACAGGCCACGCCCGGCGAGCCCCGAGTGGCAGGCGTCGAGAAAGACGGTGACCCGCGCCCGGCTTTCAACAACGAGAGCGGCGATGCGCTCCCAGCCGAGCGCCGTTTGCGCCAGCGCGTCGGTGCGCGTGTCCTTCAGCGCCAGGTAGAACCGGCCGGCCGCATCCTGCAGGCCGTGCCCGGCGAAGAACAGCATCAGGTCGGTGTCCGGGCCGCTGTCGGCGACGGCGCGGGCGATCGCCTGCAGCACCGCCTCGCGCGAGGCCTCCGCATCGCCGAGCACCGTCGTCGACACCGCGTCATAGAGCGGCGAGCCCGCCGCCGCCGCCGCGGCGAAGCGCCGTGCGTCCGACGCGGCATAGGCGAGCGCGCCGAGCCGCGGGTCGTCGTAGCCGTCGACGCCGACGGCGATCACCGCGAGCCGCCGGCCGCCGGCCGCCGGCAGGTCGCGCCCGAGCGGCAGGCTCGACAGGCCGCCGCTGTCGCGCGCCACCACGGTGATCGCGCGTGCGCCGGGCCGCCGTGCGACGCGCGCCGTCAGGCCGCGGCCGCCGTCGGCCGCCAGCGTGTCGGTGAGGAGCCCGTCCTGATAGACGCTGACGGCGGCGAGCGGCCGTCCGCTCGTCTGCGTCAGCGACAGGGCGAGCGCATCGTCCTGCGGCCGCACCGTCACCGCGACGACCGGCGGCGCGTCGAGCGCCACGGGCTCGGCCGCGAAGCGCCGCGCCAGCACCGCGTCGGCGAGCCGCGGCCGGCGCAGCAGCGCCTCGAACTGGCGCATGGCGTAGCGTCCCGCCACGCCGGGCAGCCGCACCGAGACCTGCTCGGCCCCCTCGTAGGTCGCGTCGAAGAAGCCCTCGTCGGTCCACACCACGACCTCGTCGTCGCTGTAGGCGCCGTGCAGCATGGGCGCGGCCTGCGCCACCCAGTTGGCCGGATCGCGGCCGCCGGGCGGCGGCGGCAGCGGCTGCCCGCCGGTATAGGTGCCCGGCGCGCCGGCAAGGTCGTGCAGCGCGAAGGTGCCGTCGGAATTGAGCTGCACCAGCGTGCGCCCGTCGGGCGTCAGCGACACGCCGGCGAGCGCGCTCGCCCCGGCGAGGCCGAACAGGCTGGCGCGCAGGCGCCATTCGGCGAGGTCGAACACGGCGGCCGCGCGCGCGGCGTCCGACCACACCAGCAGATAGCGCCCGTGCGCCAGGCCGAGCTCGAACGGACAGCCGGCGAGGCTGGTCTCGCAGGCGGTGCCGAAGGCGCGCATCGGCGCAGCCAGGTGGCCTTGCAGGTTGAAGACGCGGCCGGGCCGCGCGGTGTCGTGCACGAACAGCGTGCCGTCGATGTTGCCGCCCGAGCCGCCGTAGCAGTTGCCGTTGAAGACGGTGACCGTGCGGTCGGCCGAGCGGTGCTGCCAGGCGGTCGGTCCGCTGAGGCCGAGATGCACCATCACCCCCTGCCCGTCCTCGGCCGGCGCCGCGACGCCGCACACGAAATGCGCGGTCAGCGCCAGCCGCACCGCCGGGTCCTCGGCAAAGCCGTGCACCGGCGCCTCGGTCTCGCCCAGATCCGCGATGCCGCCGACCACCGGAAAGGCTTCCGGCGCGACCGGCGCGAAGGCCGCCACGCGGTCGACCGGGATGCCGAACTCCGCCAGCCGCCGGCGCATGCGGTCGGTTGTGTCGGCGCTGCGCGCGGCCAGGCCGACCGCGCCGCGCGGCGTGGCCGCCGCCGTGTCGGCCGCGCTTGCCGGTGCGGCCGCCGCCTCCTGCCACGCCGGTGCGGCATAGGCGGCGTGCGCGGCCGCCACGTGCGGCGCGCGGTCGCCGCCGGACTCGGTCTCGCCGGCGCCGGGCAGCACGGTGAAGCGGAGCCCCTCGACGAGCGGGAAGGCCTGCGGCTCGGCCGGCGGCACCACGGCCGCGACGCGCACGGCGAAATCCCACAGGCTGCGGTCGCGCCCGTCGAACGGGCTGAAGGTCTCGGCGCCGCCGATCGCGGCCGCTTCCTGCTGGAAGGCGTCGAAGCCGTCGTCGCCGGCCTGTCCGGTGAGGAACAGGCCGTTCTCCAGATCGATCGCCAGGGCGGCGTGCTCGAGCGCCGTGCAGGCGTTGCACGAGGGGAAGCTGACGAAGGTGCGCGCGTCCTCGCCCAGCGCCGGGCGCACGCCGATGCCGCCGGAGCTGCCGTAGCCGAGCACCAGGAAGCTGTCGGCCCCGGCCCAGGCGATCTCGAAGACCAGATCCGGGTCGAGCTCGGTGATGCGCGCGATCAGCGCGCCATCGACCGCGTCGACGAGCTCGACGCCGCCCTCGCCATAGGCGGTGACGAAGCGGCCGCCGGGCGAGAAGCGCGGCTCGCTGCCGTTGCGCTCGGCCAGTGTCAGCCCGCTCTGCGCGTCGACGAGCTGCCAGGCGCCGTCATGCACGGCGATCCGCCGCGCGCCGTCGGGGCCGGCGAGCACGGCCAGCGGCTCGCTGAGATCGAACGGGTCGGCGACGCGGATGCGCGGCCGGCCGGGCGTGACCTGAAGCGTGCGCTGCCAGCGGTTCTGCACGATGGCGCCGCAGCCGGTCGCCGTCACCAGCGCCGCCTCGACGCCGAGCGGCCCGGCGACCAGCGGCACGAAGGCGAAACCGCCGTCCGGCCCCGCCTCGGCCGATTGCAGCGGCACCACGGCGCGTGTCCGCTCGGCCCCGAAGGCGAGGCCGAAGGGCGCCTCGGCGCCGGGCATCAGCCCGTAATGGCCGCCGCCGGCAAGCCGCACCGGCCGGTCGAAGGCGAGCATCAGGTAGCTCGCCATCCGCGCCTCCGGCGCGCCGCGGCGCCACGTCACCGGCACCCGCTCGCCGGCGCGCACCGGACCCTGCGGCACGGCGATGGCATGGTCCGGCGCGATGCGCGCCATCTCCGTCTCGATCCAGCCGCAGAACGCCTCGTCGAGCGCGGTGCCGCGCCAGGCCTGCGGCGTCTCGGCCGCCGCCGGCCGGGCGGCGAGCGATAGAAATCCGGCCAGGAGCACGGCCAGCAGAAGCTGCGGTCTCGGCATCGCGTATGCCCCGTCATGCGGCGCGGCGGCGGCGCGCGGCACGGGCCGGCCGCCTCAGCCGGGCGCAAGGATGCGCCGGCCCGGCGGCGAGATCAAGGTCGGCCGGCACCGCGCACAGCGCGGCAGACCGGTCCGCCCGCCTCAGCCGGCGAGCCAGGCGCCGATCGCCTCGGCCTCCGCCTCGATGGACGGCTCCGCCGTCACGACCCGGGCGCCGCCGCCCAGCGCGGCTTCCGCCCGCGCGGCGAGCGCGCGGCCGATCGCGTCGCCGTCGGCCACGACGAGGCCGGCCACCGGCACCGTCGGCGGTTCGAGCGCGGCCTCCGCGGCGGCCAGCGCGAGGGTGCGGTAGGCCTGCGGGTCTTCCGCCATCGCCACCACCTTGTGCGTCAGCACCGCCGGGTCGAGCCGCCGCTCGCCCCAGCGGATGGCCGCGCGCGAGCGCTCGAACCACGGCCAGTAGAGCTCGCCGTCGCGCGCCCGGTACCAGGCGCGGGTGAGATGGGTGCCCTCGTCGTCGGGCAGCAGCGGCGGCGCATAGGCCTCGGCGAAGCCGGACCGCCCGTGCAGCGGAAAGGCCGGCCGCACCAGAACGACGCGGCCGCGATGGCCAAGCCGCGCGGAAAGCCGCAGCGCCAGGCCGGCGGCGAGCCCGCGCGCCACGAGTGTGGCGTCGGGCGCCAGCGCCCCGTCGAGACCGGCGGCGAGCGCGGCCACGAGGTCGTCGGCGGTCGCCCCCGCCGGCAGCGGCGCCGACGGGCCGATGCCCGGCAGGTCGGGCATCGCCACCTCGCCATGCCCGGCGAGCGCGCGGCCGAGCGGCGCCTCGATGACGCTGCTGCCCGGCACGTCGTGCAGCAGGAGCACGCGGGCCGGCCCGTCGCCGGTGCGCCGCAGCCGCATGTCGCCGACGCCGCACGCCGCCATCCGCGACCATGGCAGGCCGGCGCGCGGCGCCGGCGGCACGGCCGGCGGCGCGTCCTCCAGGTCGGCGGCCTCGCCGAGATAGGCCTCGATGCGCGCCGCCCAGGTCTCGACGTCGTAATCGTGCGGCTCGACGCGGATCGACGGGCCGAGCGGCGGCAGGCGTTCGAGATGCGGGTAGAGCAGGTCGTCGCGCCGCGCCATGATGAGAGCCGGCCAGGCGACGGCGCCGAGCGCCGCCTCCGGCCGGTAGCGGAAGGCGCTGGCATAGCCGACCCGCCAGCGGTCCATCACCTTGAGCAGGTCCATCGCCGTGCCGTGCAGCTGGCGCGCCGGCGGCATCGACAGATCGTTGCGGTTTTCCGGCACCGGGCCGTCGTTCCACGGGAAGAACAGGTAGTTCTCGCGCATGCGCGCCCACAGGCCGGGCAGGTGCAGCCCGTCCCACAGCGGCATCAGCGGCTGCAGGTAGCCGGCCAGGAAACGGCGCCGCTCGGCCTCGCTGAAGACGGGAAAGCCGTCGAAGATGGCGCGCGACAGGCGGCCGGGATGGCGCCGCCCCATCTCGAGCGCGATCAGGCCGCCGGTGTGCCGGCCATAGGCCGCGCAGCGGGCGATGCCGAGCGCGTCGAGCGTGGCGGCCAGCGCATCGGCGAAGTCGGCGATCTCCGGCTGTTCGGGCGCCAGCGGCTCGCTCTCGCCGTAGCCCGGCATGTCGAGGGCGATGGCGGTGAAGCGGCGCGCCAGCCGCTCGACCAGCGGCGCCTGCTCGACGGAGGATTTCGGGCAGGCATGCAGCAGCACGACGGGCGGCCCCGAGCCGGCCCGCCGGTAGTGCACCTGACGGCCGCCGACGGTGACGAAGTGGCGCTGATGGCTCACCCGCCCGCCCCCATCAGCCGGTCGGGCACATAGGTGACGAGCTCGGGCAGGAAGACCAGCATCAGCACCACCACGAGCATGGCGGAGACGAAGGGCCAGACCTCGACGTCGCGCACCGCCACGCCGCCGACCGCGCCGGAGATGTAGAGCTGGATGCCGACCGGCGGCGTCACCGTGCCGATCAGCAGCGTGACCATGACGATCAGCGCGAGCTGCAGCTCGTCGAGACCGAAGGCGCCGACCAGCGGCATGAACACCGGCACGAAGATGATCATCGCCGCCAGCCCCTCGACGATCAGGCCAATCAGCAGCAGCATGACGACGATCAGCAAGAGCAGCATCGTCGGCGACGGGTCGAACCAGCCCAGCACGTCGACGATCATGTTGCCGAAGCCGTGCAGCGACAAAAGGAAGGCGAAGACCGAGGCCGAGGCGAGGATGACCATCGGCAGCGCCGTCATCTCCACCGCATGGGCGCAGACGCCGAGCAGGCTGCGCACCGTCAGGTCGCGGTAGACGAACAGGCCGACGCCGATGCCGTAGAGGCAGGCGACGACGCCGGCCTCGGTCGGCGTGTAGAAGCCGGTGAAGATGCCGCCGAGCAGGATGACGGGCGCCAGCAGCGCCGGCAGCGCGGCGAGCGTGACGCGCACACGCGCGCGCATCGGCACGCGTTCGGAGCGCGGATAGCCGCGCCGCTTGGCCATGAAATGCACCAGCACCATCAGCGCCAGCCCGATCAGCAGGCCGGGCACGATGCCGGCCAGGAACAGCCGGCCGATCGACATCTCGGTGATCGTCGCATAGATCACCATGCCGATGCTCGGCGGGATGATCGGGCCGATGGTGCTGGAGGCCGCGGTGATGCCGGCGGCGAAGCCGGGATCGTAGCCCTCCTTCTTCATCGCCGGGATCAGCATCGAGCCGATCGCCGCGGTGTCGGCCGAAGCCGAGCCGGAAATGCCGGAAAAGAAGATGCTAGCGAGCACGTTGACCTGCGCGGTGCCGCCCGGCCGGTGGCCGACGAAGGCGCGCGACACCTCGATCAGCCGCCGCGTCAGCCCCGCCTGGTTCATGATGACGCCGGCCAGGATGAAGAACGGCACGGCGAGCAGCGGGAAGGAGTTGAGCGAATCGACCATGCGCTGGGCGGCGATGATGCCCGGCAGGCCGATATAGAACAGGTTGACGACGCTGGCGCACAGCATGGCGATCGCCACCGGCGCACCGATGAGCAGCAGCGCGAGAAACACGCCGAAGAGCAGCGCGAGCTCCATGCGGTCAGGGCCTTCGTGTGCGGTCGGTGGGCGGCACGGCGCGCAGGTGGCCGAGCTGCCAGACGAGCACCAGGACGACGAGCGTCAGGCACAGCGGCACCGAGAGATAGAGCATCGCCTGCGGCGCACCCGGCAGGCTGTAGAACGAGGCGTTGCGCTTGTTCCAGGCGATCTGCCAGCCGAACCAGGCGACCGAGCCGAAGGTGAAGATGCCGGCCAGCCGGCCGACGAGCAGCGACAGCCGCTCCGCGGCCGGGCCGAAGCGGTCGATGACGAAGGTCACGCGGATGTGGCTGTTGCGCAGCGTGGCGGCGACGACGCCGAGATAGACGGCCCACACGAACAGGTAGCGTCCGAGCTCCTCCGTCCAGGCGAGCGGCGCGTTGAAGAAGGTGCGCAGGATGACCTGGAGCGCGACCAGGAAGGTCGCGAACCCCAGGAGCGTGGCCGAGGCGGTGTCCGTCAGGGCAAGCCCGAGGGACCGCCGCGGCCGCTCGTCGTCGTCGTGCCCCACGGGCCTACTCGGTGGCGAGCAGGATTTCGAGAAGCGCGTCGGAGCCCGGATGCATCTCCGACAGCTCGCTCCACAGCGGCTTCATCGCCGCCTGCCACTCGGCCGGGTCTTCCGGGTCCACCACGGCCATGCCGAGCTCTTCCATCTTGTCGTAGGCCGCCGCGGCGTTGGGCTCCAGAATGGTGGTGTTGACCCAGATGCCGGCCTCGTCGCCGGCCTCGGCGATCGCCGTCTGGTGCGCCTCCGACAGGCCGGCCATCGTGTTCTTGTTCATCACGATGCCCATGGCGGCGAACATCTGGTTGGTCTTGACCAGCGACTCCGTCACCTCGTTGAACTTCATGTCGAGCGCGGCGAAGGCCGGCGAATCGAGCCCTTCCACGACGCCGGTCTGCAGCGACAGGTAGATCTCGCCCCAGGTGATCGGCGTCGGCTTGGCGCCCATCAGCTCGTACATGCGGATCCAGGTGTGCGATTCGGCCGAGCGCATGTTGACGCCCTGCATGTCCTCGAGCCGGGTGATCGGCTCGCCGCGGAAGATCAGGTCGCGGAAGCCGACCTCGAGCCAGCCGACGATCTGCGCGTTGGAGTTCTCCATCACGCCCTGCCGGATGCGCTCGCCGAACTCGCCGCGCAGCGCGTTGCGCGCGTGCTCCCAGGAGCGGAAGGCGAAGGGATACGACGTCACGGTGATCGGACCGTAGTAGGAGTCCATGTGGCCGAGCGAGGTGATGGTGGCGTCGACGCCGCCATTGTTGAGCAGGTCGAACAGCTCGCGCTCCTGGCCGAGCTGCGCGCCGGGAATGATCTGCACCTCGACCTCGCCGCCGGTCTTCTCGGCGACCAGCTCGGCGAACTTGTTGGCCGTCTGGTCGATCATGCCGCCGACGGCGTGATGGTGGCCCATGCGGATCGTTTCCTTCGCCGCCGCCGGGAGCACCGCGAGCGCGGTGCCGAGAATGACGGAGACGGCCAGAAGACTGCTGCGGCGCATCATGGATCGGTCCTTCCCATTGTTCGTTAGATCTATTTTTGTCCGGACTTTGCGAGAAACCCGGTTCCCCAACGGTCGGAGGTTCGTGCGACCTCCGTCTCATTGGCCATGAGTTTATTATTTGTCCGGACTTTTGTAAAGCGAACCGTCGCGCCGCCGACCGGCCGGCGCGCCGGCCTCACGCGTGCGCGTCGAACCACCGTTCGGCCTCGAGACGCTCCCAGATGCGCTCCATCACGCGGCCGGCGCGGGCGCGCAGCCGGTCCTCGTCCTCGGGCAGGAAGCGGCCGTCGAGCAGCTTGAAGCGGCCGTCGATCACGACGTGGCGCACCGCCGTCCCGTTGGCGTAAAGCAGGTTGTTGAGCGGCTCGGGCGGCAGCGCGCCGCTGCCGACCAGCGGGCCGCTGACGTCGACGGCGGCGAAGTCGGCGCAGGCGCCGACCGACAGCCGGCCGAGATCGGGCCGGCCGAGCCCGTCGGCCAGCACCCGGGTGGCCGAGGCCACGGCGTCGTCTGCGGTGGGCGCGCGCACCGCGGCATGGCCCGCCGCCTGCCTGGCCGCCGCGCGCACGCGGCCCTTGATGACGGCGAGCTTGAGGTTTTCCAGCATGTCGTTGGAATGGGTGTCGAGGCCGATGCCGGCCGGCACGCCGGCAAACAGCGCCTCGGGATAGGGCTGCGTGCTGACGCCCGCCCCGCCGGCCGACGGGCAGTGCACATAGGTGACGCCGCGCGCGCGCAGCAGGTCGGCATCGGCCGCCCAGTCGACGGCCGTCATGTGCGCGCCGAACACCGGGCCGTGGCCGAACAGCCCGTGCTCCTCCAGAAAGCGCACCGGCGAGCGGCCCCACAGCCGCTCCACCGCCTCGCGCTCGGTGACGCGCTGGGCGATGTGGATGTGCAGGCCGCCGCCGATCTCGGCGACCGCCGCGCGCAGCGCCTCGAGCGTCTCCGGCGTCTGGGTGTCGGTCGCGTGCGCGGCCATCATCGGCCGCATCAGCGCATCGCTGCCCGTCTCGCGGGCGAAGTCGCGGCCGGCCTCGATGCCGGCGACGATCTCGGGAATGGCGTCGATCAGCACCCGGTCGTTCGCGCGGAACCAGATCGCCGCCAGCCGCTCGCTGCCCGGCACCATGACGGCGGGAAAGCCGCGCACCCCCCAGCGCCGCGCCACCCGCACATAGGCGCGCGCCTGGTCGAGCGTCAGCGACATCTCGAGCTGCGCAGTGCAGCCCGAGCGCACCATCTCGGCGA
This sequence comes from Aquibium sp. A9E412, assembly GCF_030398335.1. Classification (GTDB taxonomy): domain Bacteria; phylum Pseudomonadota; class Alphaproteobacteria; order Rhizobiales; family Rhizobiaceae; genus A9E412. The sequence continues at coordinate 75,849 of NZ_JAOAOP010000006.1, read as the reverse complement.
GGTTGGCCGCCGTCAGCGTGTCGAGGTCGTCGGCGTCGAGGCCGCCGAGCAGCTCGAGCGGGCGCATGTAGGGCCGCCCCTTCTCGATCACGCCGCGCGTCGGCAGCCCGGCGATGACGTGGGTGTGGCCGCTGATCAGGCCGGGCAGCACGAGATGGGCGCGCGCGTCGAGCCGCGGCAGGGCGAGCGTCGAATCGTGCGGACGGATCGCCTCGATGCGCCCGTTGCGCACGATCATGCTCATGTCGCGCGACAGCTCGGGGCCGGCCCGGTCCTCGTGCAGCAGCCAGCCGCAGTCCACGACATAGGTGCCGGCGGTCGTCAGATAGGGCGGATGAGAAGGACCAGCCGGCATCGATACGCGAACTCGGTTTACGGGCGTGCGGGCCGGATTAAGGCGGCGGCGACCGGCGCTGTCAAGCGAGCGCCGGCCCGGGAGCGGCCCTGGCCGGCCGCAATTCCCGCTTGAGTTGCAAGCACTTGGCGCCGCCGGCAGCGCGGCCGGCCGGCGCCGCGCTCAGCTCCGCGCGGCGCTCTCGCCGCCTTCCAGGCGCCACGGCTCGAGGATCTCGCGCGCCACCGCGCGGCCCTTCGGCGTCAGCCGCAGCAGCTCGCCGTCGCGCACGATGTGGCCGCGGTCGAGGCTGCGCACCAGCACGCGGCGCGCCCGCGCGGCGTCCCAGCGCAGATGCTCGCCGAGCGCCCGCGCGACGTTCTCCTCGTCCTGCTCGTCGCCGCCCTCGTGGTTGTAGAGATGCACGGCGAGCGTGCGGCATTCGTTGGCGAGCGCCTGGCCGCGCCGCCGCATGCGCTGGGCGATCAGCCCGTAGCGCGGCCCGAACAGGAAGGCGAGCGCCAGGAAGACGCCGGTCATCACCGCCATCATGCCGCCGATCGACACGTCGAGGAGCACGGCGAGAAAATAGCCGGCGGCGCTCGACGCGGTGGCGATCAGCGCGGCGTAGACGATCATCAGCCACAGCCGGTCGGTCAGCAGATAGGCCGCCGACGGCGGCACGATGACGAAGGCGATGAACAGCACCGCGCCGACCGCGTCGAAGGCGGCCACCGCGGTGGCGCTGGTCAGAAGCAGCAGGCCGTAGAACAGCGCCACCGGCGCGAAGCCGAGCGCGGTGGCGAGCGCGGCGTCGAAGGTGGCGAGCTTCAGCTCCTTGTAGAACAGCACCACGAAGGCCAGGTTGACCAGCGTCATCGCCCCCATCCAGACGAGCGACTGCGGCACTGCCAGGCCGCCGAGCGTGACGGTGTCGAGCCACACGAAGCCGATCTCGCCGAGCAGCACCATATGCGCGTCGATGTGCACGTCGCGGGCATAGAGGTTGAGCAGCAGCACGCCGATCGAGAACAGCACCGGGAAGACCAGGCCGATCGCCGCGTCGGCCTTGACCCGCCGCGTGCCGGCCAGAAGCTCGGTGAGGAAGACGGTGAGCACGCCGGTCAGCGCCGCGCCGACGATCTGCACCGGGCCGCTCTGCTGGCGGGTGACGAGCCACACCACGACGATGCCGAAGACGATCGAGTGGCTGATCGCGTCGGACAGCATCGACTGGGTGCGCAGCACCAGGAAGGTGCCGACCAGCGAGGCGGCGATGCCGACCAGCGCGCCGGTCGTCACGATCATCAGCGGCACGTTGGAAAACAGCGCCTCGAGCATCACGCGCGCTCCTCGTCGAGCCGGCCGAGCACGCGCTCGGCCTCGGCCACGCCGGCCGGCGTCAGCCGCCAGTGCACCGCCTCCTGCGGCATGTGGCGCACCGGCGCCACCAGCCCGCGCGCGGCCAGCCGGGCGAGCGCGCGGCGCGTGTGCAGCCCGTGATAGGTGTCGAGCGAGCCCTGCTCGGAGCGGTAGCCGGCCGCGCCGTGGTGGGCGGCCAGCCGGTAGAGCGTCGTCAGCACCTGCTGGCTCTTCAGGTTGCGCGCCGCGCGGCGGTGGCGCACCGCCTCCCACAGCAGGCCGCGGCCGGGCGCGACGAGCAGCGACACCAGCACCAGCGCCGACACCGCCAGCACGATCAGCGGTCCGGTGGCGAGCCCGCGGTTGAGCGCGCTGACCAGCGCGCCGAACACGCCGGCCGCCATGCCGATCAGCGCCGACAGCACGACCATGCTCTCCAGCCGGCCGGTCCACTGCCGCGCGGCGACCGCCGGCGCGATCACCATCGCCGCCATCAGCACCACGCCGACCATCTGCAGGCCGACGACGACGGCAAGCGCGATCATCACCGTCAGCACCACCTCGAGCGCCAGCACCGGCAGGCCGAGCGAGGCGGCGAAGACGGGATCGAAGGTGACCAGCTTGAGCTCCTTCCACAGCGCGGCGACCAGCGCCACGGCGACCAGCGTGATGCCGCCCATCACCCAAAGGTCGCCGCGCAGGATCGCCGCCGCCTGGCCGAACAGGAAGGAATCGAGGCCGCCCTGCGCGGCGTTGCCGAGCCGCTGGATGTAGGTCAGGAGCACGATGCCGACGGCGAAGAACAGGCTGAGCGCGATGCCGAGCGCGGCATCGGTCTTCAGCCGGCTGTTGCGGGTCAGCGCCAGCACGACCAGCGCGGCGAGCGCGCCGGTGGCCAGCGCGCCGGTCAGGATGGCGCCGAGATCGCGCGCCCCGGCGACGATGAAGCCGAGACAGACCCCCGGCAGCGCGGCGTGCGAAAGCGTGTCGCCGAGCAGGCTCTGCTTGCGCAGCACGGCGAAGCAGCCGAGCACGCCGCTGATGATGCCGAGCAGCGCGGCGCCGATGGCGACGTTCTGGATGGTGTAGTCGCCGAGAAAGGCGAGCATCGTCAGCGCCGCCCGTCGAGCGGCAGCACGGCGGCGCCGCGGCCCTGCCCGTCGCCGTCCTTGTCCTCGGCGGCCGCGCCCGCGCCGCCGCCCTCGTCGGCCAGGAAGGCCTCGCGCTCGAGCAGCGCGATCTGCCCGCCATAGGCCTGGCGCAGGTTCTTCGCCGTGTAGACGTCGCCCACCGTGCCCTGCGCCACCACCCGCACGTTCAAAAGCACCAGCCAGTCGAAATAGCTGCGCACGGTCTGCAGGTCGTGATGCACCACGATCAGCGTCTTGCCCTGGTCGCGCAGGCGCCGCAGGATGGCGACGATGGCGCGCTCGGTGGTGGCGTCGACGCCGGCCATCGGCTCGTCGAGAAAGTAGACGTCGGCCTGCTGCACCAATGCGCGGGCGAGGAAGACGCGCTGCTGCTGGCCGCCGGAGAGCTGGCTGATCTGGCGGCCGGCGAAGTCCTGCATGCCGACCATGGCGAGCGCCTCCATCGCCTCGGCGCGCTCGCGCCGGCCGGGCCGGCGCAGCCAGCCGAGATGGCCGTAGAGCCCCATGGTGACGACGTCGAGCGCGGTGGTGGGAAAGTCCCAGTCGACGGTCGAGCGCTGCGGCACGTAGCCGACGCGGCGGCGCTGCTGCTTGTAGGGGCGGCCGAACAGGGTGACGTGGCCGGCCGCCGGCTTGACCAGCCCGAGCACGGCCTTGATGAGCGTGCTCTTGCCGGCGCCGTTCGGCCCGACGATCGCCGCCATCACGCCGGGCGGCACGTCGAGGTCGATGTCCCACAGCACCGGCTTGCCCTGATAGGCGACGGTCAGGTCCTCGACGTGCAGCGCCAGGCCCGGCTCGTGCAGCGGCTGATCCATGGCGGCGTCTCCCGTCGGCCGTGCGGCGCGGCTCATTCGCCGGTGCCGGCGGCCGCGACGTCCCAGGTCTCGGCCCAGTCGGCGAGCGCGGCCGGCAGCGCCGGCGGCGTGCCGCCGAGCGCGGCGACGATCGCCCGGGTGTTCTCGTAGATCATGCCGATATAGGTGCCGCCGGCCGTGCCCTCGGCGCCCATGGCGTCGGAATAGAGCTCGCCGCCGATCGTCACCGTGTGGCCGCGCTCGCGCGCGGCGTCGATCACCGCCTGGATGGTGCGCGGATTGATGGTGCTCTCGATGAACACCGCCGGCACCTGCCGCTCGGCGACCAGCGCGGCCATCTCGCGGATGTCGGCCACGCCGGCCTCCGATTCGGTGCTGATGCCCTGGATGCCGGCGACCTCGATGCCGTAGGCGCGGCCGTAATAGTTGAACGCGTCGTGCGCGGTGACCAGGATGCGCTGGCCCTCGGGGATGGTGGCGATCGCCTGGCCGGCCCAGGCATCGAGCGCGGCGAGCTGTTCTCCGTAGGCCTCGGCGCGCGCGGCCGCCGCCTCGGCGCAGTCCGGCCGCAGCTTGCCGATCTCCGCGGCGATCGTCGGCGCGATGCGGGCCCACAGGCTGGCGTCCATCCACAGATGCGGGTCGATGCCGTAGATGTCCTGCACCGTGATCAGCTGACCGGGGTCGATCGAGGACGGCGCCAGCGCCACGGTCGGCTTCATCTCGGAAAAGCGGCCCAGCACGGCGCCGAGCTGGCCCTCGAGCGAATAGCCCGAATAGAGGATCAGGTCGGCGGTCTGGAAGCTGCGCACGTCGCCGGCGCTCGCCTGGTAGAGATGCGGATCGACGCCCGGCCCCATGATCGCGGTGACCGACACGCAGGCGCCGCCGACGTTGCGCGCCACGTCGGCGATCATGCCGACCGTCGCCACGACGTCGAGCGGGTCGTCCTCGGCGACCGCCGGCGCGGCGGTGAAGACGAGCGAGGCCGAGACCGCCAGCGGAGCAAGCCATCTGTTCATTTCATAGCCCTTCGTGAATTTGGTTGCCGGCATCATAGAATGTAGCCTTTGCTATATTGTGCCGGACAGTCCGCCGTCAAGAGGCCGGGCGGCGGCTCGCCGCGCCGCCCGGCCCCCATCCCGGCTCCGCCGCATGCGGCCGGCCCCGGCGGCCCAGCGGCCCGGCGGCCGCGCGTCGAGCCCGCCGGCATCGCAACGCTAGCCGAGCACCGCCCGTTCGAGCTCCGCCGCGCTCCAGGCGCGCCGGCCGCCGGCCTCGGCCGCGCGCACCAGCGCCACGATGCGCCGGTTCACCGGTGCGTCGCGGCCGTGCCGTTCGGCCAGCGCGACGATCTCGCCGTTCAGCCGGTCGATCTCGCTCGCACGGCCGGCGGCGAAATCGTCGGCCATCGAGGAGCGCGCCGCCGGGTCGACCTTCTGCAGCCGGAGCCCGACGGTGTTGAACAGCGCGTCGGGCAGCCGCACGAAGGGCGCGAGCAGGCCGGGCGGCAGCGGCCCGACCTTCGCCGGGCGGATGCCGGCGGCCTCCAGCACGGCCAGCGCCTCCGCGATGCTCGCCGCCAGCACCCGGCGGTAGCCGCGCGCGGAGAGCTCGGCGCGAAGCGGCTTGCCCGACAGCGCGTTGACGGCGTTGTTGAGGTTGAGGAGCAGCTTGCCCCAAGCGAAGGCGAGCATGTCGTCGCGCAGCACCGGGCAGCCCGGCCGGCCGGCCAGCCGCGCGGCGAGCGCCTGCGTGGCGGGATGGCGCTCGACGGCCAGGACACCGGCCGTCGCCTTGTGCCAGCGGGCGCCGTCATGGGCGACGTTGAAGGTCACCGAGCCGCGCAGCACCGCGCGGCCGGGCAGATGCGCGGCGAGGATGTCGCGGTTGGCGATGCCGTTCTGCAGCGTCAGCACCGGGGCGGCGGCCGGCGCATGGGCGGCGATCGCCGCGGCCGCCTCCGCCGTCGCCGCGCTCTTGACCGCCACCACCACCAGCGTCGCGTCGGCCAGCGCCCGCGCATCGGTGGCGACGGCGATCCGCTCCGGCGCCAGCAGGATCGCGCCGCCGGCCTGCCCCGTCAGCCGCATGCCCTGCGCGGCCACCGCCGCGGCCACGCGCGGCCGGCCGATCAGCACCGCGTCGACACCGGCATGGCGCCACAGCCCGCCGAGATAGCCGCCGACGGCACCGGCGCCGAGGATTGCGATGCGCTCTGCCATGGCCCGTGTCCCGTCCGCCGCCCGCGTCCGCGGCGGGCGGCAAGCCGGCCGCGCCGCAGCGCGATGCGGCGCATCATAGGCCGACCGCGGCGCCGCCGTCATGCGGCGCGGCGCGATTCCCCTCGCCGCCGCGATGCGCTAGGGTCGGGCGAACAGGAGAATGCGCATGTCGTTTCTGAAACGCCTTTTCGGCGGCTCGGCGGGCGGGTCGGGCACCGGCGAACCGCAGCAGGTCGGCGACGCCGTCGAGCACAAGGGCTTCACCATCCGCGCCACGCCCTACAGCGAGGGCGGCCAGTACCAGACCTGCGGCGTCGTCTCCAGGGAGGTCGACGGCGCCGTCAGGGAGCATCGCTTCGTGCGCGCCGACCGCTTTCCCTCGATCGACGACGCGGCCGCCCAGGCGCTGCGCAAGGGCCGCCAGCTCGTCGACGAGCAGGGCGAGGCGCTGTTCGGCTGACGGCCGACCGGCAGGCGCACGCCAGCGCGGCGGCGCCGGGCGCCACCGCGCGCGAAACCGCCGGCGGTGCGGCCCGCCGGCGCCGCGGCTGCGCGGCCGGTCAGCTCTGCGCGGTCTCCGGCGGCGGCGTGCCTTCGCTGGCGACCACCTCGACCACCTCGACGTCGAACACGAGGTCGCGGCCGGCCAGCGGGTGGTTGGCGTCGACGGTCACGGACTCGTCGTCGAAATCGGTCACGGTGAGCGCGATCTGGCGGCCGTCCTGGGTGTTGGCGTGCAGCCGCGCGCCGACCGACAGCTCGATGGTGTCGGGAATGGCCGAGCGCGGAATGGCCTGCACCTGCGCCTCGTCGCGCGGCCCGTAGGCCTGGTCGGCGGGCACGGTGACCGAGCTCTGCTCGCCCACCGTCATGCCCTCGACGTGGTTGTCGAGGCCCGGGATGATCTGGCCGGCGCCGACCTGGAACTCCAGCGGCTCGCGGCCGGCGGAGGAATCGAACTCGGTGCCGTCGGCGAGCTTTCCGGTGTAATGAATGCGTACGACGTCGCCGCTCTTGACTTCGGTCATGGACTTTTCCGGTCTTTAGGCGTGAGAAGATCGTGGCGCGGCCTTCGACCCTGCGGTCATGTCTGGCCCTCGTGCGCCGGCGATTGTGCCGCGTCCTTTCGCGCGTCCTGCGATCGGCGGCCCTGAGCAGACGAATCCTAGCGCATCGACCCCAAATGTAAACCGTTGCGGCCCGTCTGCGGCCCGGTCCGGCGCTCGGCGGTGGAGATCGCGTCGATTGGCCTTGCATGCCGGCGGCGAGGCTGTATTGCTCGCGCGCGACAGCCATGACCACGCTCACCATCCGCAAGCCCGACGACTGGCACCTGCATCTGCGCGACGGCGCGGTGCTCCAGGCCGTCCTGCCGCATACGGCGGCGCATTTCGCGCGCGCCATCGTGATGCCCAACCTGGTGCCGCCGGTCGTCACGGTGGCCGACGCGCTCGCCTATCGCGGCCGCATCGCCGCCGCCCTGCCGGCCGGCAGCGGCTTCACGCCGCTGATGACGCTCTACCTGACGGAGGCGACCGACCCGGCCGACGTAGCGGCCGGCTTCGCCGACGGCACGGTGACGGCGGTCAAGCTCTACCCGGCCGGCGCCACCACCAACTCCGACAGCGGCGTGCGCGACATCGACCGCGCCATGCCGGTGCTCGAGCGCATGGCGCAGATCGGCATGCCGCTGCTGGTGCACGGCGAGGTGGTCGACCCGGCCGTCGACATCTTCGACCGCGAGGCGGTGTTCATCGAGCGCGTCCTGGCGCCGCTGCGCGACCGCCTGCCCGAGCTGCGCATCGTCATGGAGCACGTGACGACGGCCGACGGCGTCGCCTATGTGCGGTCGCAGGAGACCGGCCTGGCGGCGACGCTGACGCCGCACCATTTGATGATCAACCGCAACGCCATCCTCGCCGGCGGCATCCGCCCGCACTACTACTGCCTGCCGGTCGCCAAGCGCGAGACGCACCGGCTGGCGCTGCGCGACGCGGCGACCTCGGGCGACCGGCGCTTCTTCCTCGGCACCGATTCGGCGCCGCATCTCGACCGGCTGAAGGAAACCGCCTGCGGCTGCGCCGGCATCTTCAACGCGCCCAACACGCTGGCCTGCCTGGCGCAGGTCTTCGAGGACGACGGCGCGCTCGACCGCCTCGAGGCCTTCGTCGCCGAGAACGGCCCGGCCTTCTACCGCCTGCCGCGCAACGAGGGGCATGTGAGGCTGCAGCGCAGCGAAGCGCCGGTCGACTTTCCCGTTGCGGTCGACACCGCCGACGGACCGGTGACGGTCTTCCAGCCGCCCGCGCCGGTCCACTGGCGCGTCGTCGCCGCGTCGGCCTGACGCGGCTCCCCCAGCACCCAGCACGAGGACCCGACCCGCATGTTCGCCAACGGCTTTCCCGACCGGACGCTGATCGCCAGGACGACGGCGAGCATGCTGCTCGAGATCGAGGCGGTGCATTTCAACGCCGATGCGCCCTTCACCTTCACCTCGGGGCTGGCGAGCCCGGTCTACATCGACTGCCGCAAGCTGATCTCGTTTCCGCGCGTGCGCGCCGCCGTCAGCGATTTCGCCGCCTCGGTGGTGCTGCGCGACGCCGGCTTCGAGCGCTTCGACGTCGTGGCCGGCGGCGAGACGGCCGGCATCCCCTTCGCCGCCTGGCTCGCCGAGCGGCTCGCCCTGCCGATGGTCTATGTGCGCAAGAAGCCCAAGGGCTTCGGCCGCGACGCGCAGATCGAGGGCCACCTGCCCGACGGCGCCCGGGTGCTGCTGGTCGAGGACCTGACGACCGACGGCGGCAGCAAGCTCAAGTTCGCCGAGGCGCTCGGCAAGGCCGGCGCGCGCGTCACCGACACCTTCGCGGTGTTCTACTACGACATCTTTCCCGACACGCCGGAGCGGCTGGCCAGGGCCGGCATGCGGCTGCACCGCCTGACCACCTGGTGGGACATCCTGGCGCTGTGCCGCGAGGAGGCGCATCTCGACGCCGCCACGCTCGACGCGGTCGAGGCCTTCCTGAAGGACCCGCTCGCCTGGTCGGCCGCGCATGGCGGCATCGCCGAGCTGCCCGCCGCGAAGGCCGACTGAGACCCATCGCCCCTTGCCAGCCGGCGCCAGCCGGGCGAGGATCGCCGCCGCGCGCCTGGACCCGTTCCGCCTTTCCGATCGGCAGACCGGTTCCGACGCGTTGTTTTTGGCGCGTTTGCGGGCGGCGAACCGGTAACCACTTCGCCTGGAAACGCTCTGACGGATTGTTTCGGCGCGTTTCCGGACGGCGAACCGGTAACCACTTCGCCTGGAAACGCTCTGACGGATTGTTTCGGCGCGTTTCCGGACGGCGAACCGGTACCCACTTCGCCTGGAAACGCTGTGAAGCGCAGGCAAGCGAACGGGAGGCGCGGCGATGTCGCTCAAGGGCAACACGGTCTTCATCTCCGGCGGCAGCCGCGGCATCGGCCTGGCGATCGCCGTGCGCGCGGCACGCGACGGCGCCAACGTGACGATCGCCGCCAAGACCGCCGAGCCGCACCCCAGGCTGCCGGGCACCATCCACACGGCGGCGAGCGAGATCGAGCGGGCCGGCGGCAACGCGCTGCCGGTTCTGTGCGACATCCGCAGCGAGGAGCAGGTCGTCGAGGCGGTCGAGGCGACGGTCGAGGCGTTCGGCGGCATCGACGTGTGCATCAACAACGCCAGCGCCATCCATCTGACGGGCACGCTCGACACCGAGATGAAGCGCTACGACCTGATGCACCAGATCAACACGCGCGGCACCTTCCTGGTGTCGAAGACGTGCATCCCGCATCTCAAGAAGGCGCAGAACCCGCACATCCTCAACCTGGCGCCGCCGCTCGACATGCAGGCCAAGTGGTTCAAGAACCACGTCGCCTACACCATGGCCAAGTTCGGCATGTCGATGTGCACGCTCGGCATGAGCGCGGAGTTCGCGCGCGACGGCATCGCCGTCAACTCGCTGTGGCCGCTGACGGCGATCGACACGGCGGCGGTGCGCAACCTGCTCGGCGGCGAGACGATGGCGCGCGTCAGCCGCTCGCCGCAGATCATGGCCGACGCCGCGCACGCCATCCTCACGCGGCCGGCGCGCGAATGCACCGGCAACTTCTTCATCGACGAGATGGTGCTGCGCGAGGCGGGCGTGAACGACTTCTCGCCCTACGCGCCGGGCGTCGAGGGGCCGCTCGCGGGCGATTTCTTCGTGCCCGATTCGGTGCTGGCGAAGACCGACACCAAGCTGCAGGGCATGGGCTGAGCGCCAACCGTCGCGCGGCCGGCCGATCCGGCGCGCCTTTGCGCGCAAAGTTGTGAAAGCGCAAAGAAGGAGGCCGCCGCGGCGCGTAGCTTGCCGTCATCGACAATCGATGACGACAAGGAGAACCGAAATGGTCACGCGACGCGAAGCCATGATGAGCGCCGGCCTGGCCGCGCTGGTCGCGGCCCTTCCCGCCATGCCGGCGAGCGCGCAGCAGGCGGCCGAGATCGCGGCGCTGCCGCGCGAGAAGGTCAAGCTCGTGCCGCCGCCCTTCGTCCACGCGCACGACCAGGTCGCCCGCGGCGGGCCGAAGGTCGTCGAGTTCACGATGACGATCCAGGAAAAGCCGATGGTGATCGACGACATCGGCACCACCGTGCATGCGATGACCTATGACGGCTCGGTTCCCGGCCCGCTGATGGTCGTCCACGAGGGCGACTATGTCGAGCTGACGCTGGTCAACCCGGCGAGCAACGAGCTGCCGCACAACATCGACTTCCACGCCGCGACCGGCGCGCTGGGCGGCGGCGAGCTGACCCTCATCAATCCCGGCGAGCAGGTGACGCTGCGCTTCAAGGCGACCCGCTCCGGCACCTTCGTCTACCACTGCGCGCCCGGCGGACCGATGATCCCGTGGCACGTGGTCTCCGGCATGAGCGGCGCGATCATGATCCTGCCGCGCGACGGGCTCAAGGACGAGACCGGCAAGCCGGTGCGCTACGACCGCGTCTACTACGTCGGCGAGAACGACTTCTACGTGCCGCGCGACGCCGACGGCAACTTCAAGAGCTACGCCTCGCTCGGCGAATCCTATGCCGACACGATGGAGGTGATGCGCGGCCTGGTGCCCACGCACGTGGTCTTCAACGGCGCGGTCGGCGCGCTGACCGGCGACAACGCGCTCAAGTCCGCGGTCGGCGAGACGGTGCTGATCGTCCACTCGCAGGCCAACCGCGACAGCCGCCCGCACCTGATCGGCGGCCATGGCGACCATGTGTGGGAGGAAGGCAAGTTCGCCAACCCGCCGGCCAAGGATCTGGAGACCTGGTTCATCCGCGGCGGCTCCGCGGGGGCGGCGCTCTACACCTTCCTGCAGCCGGGCATCTACGCCTACGTCAACCACAACCTCATCGAGGCGGTGGAGCTCGGCGCGACGGCGCACTTCGTGGTCGACGGCGAGTGGAACGAGGACCTGATGTCCCAGGTCGAGGCGCCGAGGCCGATCGCCACCAACTGAGGCGCGGTCTCCCCCAGGCGAGCGCCCGCGGCCCGGCAGCCCCCATGCCGGGCCGCTTTTCCTTCCAGGGAGCTTGGCATGAACACGACCTCCATCCTCCTGAGCGGCGCGGCGGCGGCCGCCATGGCCGCCGCGCTCGCCGGCGGCCTCGTGCTGGCGGTGCCGGAGCGGCCGGCCGGCGACGCCGCGGCGGTGCCGCCGGCCGAGACGGTGCGCATCGCGCCCGGCACGCTGCTCTTCCCCGAGCCCGGCGCCTTCCTGCGCGACGGCCGGCCGGTCGCCCAGCCGCGCCGCAGCTTGCGGCTCGCCGCCCCGCTCGAGATCATGCGCCACCAGGTCAGCGTCGGCGCCTACCGCCGCTGCGTGGCCGCCGGCGCCTGCAGCCCGGCCGACCTGCCGCGCGATGCCGCGCCGGACCTGCCGGTCACCGGCGTCAGCCACATCGACGCGGAGGCCTATGCCGCGTGGTACTCGCGCCAGACCGGCCGGACCTGGCGCCTGCCGAGCGCGGCGGAATGGGCGCACGCCGCCGGAACCCGCTTCGTCGGCGACCTGTGGGACGGGGCCGGCGACGCCGACAACCCGGCCTCGGCCTGGCTCGCCCGCTACCGCGCCGAGGGAACGACCGGCGCGCCGGCCGCGCCGCCGCAGCCGCGCGGCCGCTTCGGCGCCAACGAGAAGGGCGTCGTCGATCTGGCCGGCAATGTCTGGGAATGGACCTCGACCTGCTACCGGCGCGTCACGCTCGTCGGCGAAGCCGAAACCCGGGCCACGCTCGAGAACTGCGGTGTGCGCATCGCCGAGGGCCGGCACCGCGCCTACATGTCGCGCTTCATCCGCGACGGCAAGAGCGGCGGCTGCGCCGTCGGCACGCCGCCCGAGCATCTCGGCTTCCGGCTCGTGCGCGAGCCCGGCCCGCTGGCGCGGTTCGCCCTGCTGTGGGGCCGGCTGACCGGCGCGCAGGCCGAAGAGCCGGCGGTTTGATCCAGCGCAACGTCGCCGCCGGCCGCCCGACGCTAGGATGGCCGGTGGCAAACAGGAGGACCGCCCGTGAGCACGCTGACACGCCGGATCGAGGACCACGCCCGCAAGATGGGCGCCATGATGGAGCGCTGCGGGGTCGACGCGGCGATGCTCGCCAACGACCGCCTGGGCCTGACCCTGGCGCAGGCCTCGCGCGCCTGCCTGGCCTGCCGCGCGGAGGCGGCCTGCACGGACTGGCTCGCCGCCAGCGCGGGCACCACGGTGGACGCCGCGCCGGACTTCTGCCCGAACGCGGCGCGGTTCGATTTCCTCAGGAACGAGAGCGCGCTGTCGCGCTGAGCCGGTCGCCGGGCCCGGCGCCGTTCCGCGTCGCGGGCCGGCCGGTCAGACGGCCCTTTCGCGGCGCGGCGACACCAGCGCGCCGCCGAAGGCGAGCGCGAAGCCGGCAAACGCCGCCCCCCAGGCCGTGCCGGCCAGATGCATGAGCCACGGCTCGGGCACGAAGGCCGCCGTCACCCGGGCGAGCCCGGCCAGAAGGATCGCAGCGAAGATGGCGCGCGCGGCCGGTCCGGCGGCAAGCGCCTGGCCGGTGTGGCCGAGCGTGGCGCGCACCATCACCGCAAGCGTCATGGCGCCGATCGCGCCGGCGAGCGCGTGGACGCCGGCCGCGCGCGGCGCGACCTGCGGCAGCGCGATCGACAGCGCCAGCAGCGCCAGCCCCAGCGGCACGAAGGCATAGGCGGCATGCAGGATGGCGACCAGCGGATCGCGCCCGGTGCGGTGTCCCGCCCAGCGCGCCAGGCGCAGCGCCTGCACCAGCGCTGCGGCGGCCAGCAGCGCGGCCGAGACCGCATGATCCGGCGCCACCGTCCAGGCGCCGAGGCCGCCGACGGTGAGCGCGATCGCCGCCACGTCGAAGCGGCCGAAGGGAACCGGCAGTCGGCCCGGATTCTCGCGCACCAGCCAGTTGCGCGTGAAGCTCGGCACGATGCGCCCGCCGATCACCGCGAGCAGCACCACGGCGGCCGACAGGCCGAGCCGCGGCGCCATGTCGGCAACGCCGTAACGCCGCACCTCGAGGTGGAACAGCACGTTGGCGGCGAGCAGCACGGCGAGCGGCAGCAGCACCTTGAGGTTGCGCCAGTTGCGCCCGGCGACGATCTCGCGCGCCGCGGCGGCCACCAGTGCCGCCAGGAAGGCGCTGTCGACGACGGCCGTCGCGAGCCAGCCGAGCGGCGCGGCGAAGACGATGGCGCCGCGTCCGGCGGCCCATAGAAGCACCAGCGCCAGCAGCGGCAGGCCGCGCACCGGCAGCCGGCCCGTCCAGTTGGGGATCGCCGTCAGCAGGAACCCCGCGATCACGGCGGTGAGGTAGCCGAACAGCATCTCGTGCACATGCCAGTCGACCGGCAGGAAGACGCCGGGAGCCGGCGCGACGCCGAAATGGACGGGCAGCCACAGAAGGATGGCCAGCCCGGCATAGGCCGAGCCGGCCAGGAAGAACGGCCGGAAGCCGTAGGACAGGATGGCGGGACCGGCGGCGCGGCGGGAGGTATCGGACATCGCGGGGCCTTTCATGGTCGCGTGCGAAGGACCGGCGGACCGCCCGTGGCGGCCCGGGCGAACGGGAAAGGGGCAGCCGGGCGGACCCCTCGTCCGCCCGCCCGGCGCCCCCCTTGCCGCATCATTGCCGCATCGCGCGGCGCGGCTGCGGCAACCGCGCCGCGATGGCGCTGCAAAGCCGCCTGCCGCTCGTCGAACCGCAGGTCGGCGACGCCCCCTGTCTTGCTGCGTTTCCCGGACGGCGAAGCGGTGGCCGCTTCGCCCGCAAACGCTTCAGTTCTGCGCCACCTCGCGACCGAACAGGTCGGCGAACACGGTCTTGGCCTTGCCGGGATGCTTGACCGCTTCGGCGGCGTCGGCATTGACAGGCTCGCCGACGGCGATCAGCGCGACCATGCCCATGGCATAGTGCGGCGCGCATTTGACGCCGTAGACGCCTTCGGCGTCGACGGTGACGACCACCTCCTCGTTGAACTTGCCCTTGAAGGTCTCGCCGCCGTCGGGGACCATGCCCTTGATGGTCTCGGCGTTATGGCCCTTGTCGGTCGGCACGAAGCGCACCGTGTCGCCGGGCGCGGCGCGCACGAAGTCGGGCTCGAACACCATGACGCCCTTTTCGCCCTTGTTGAGCATCTTGATGACGTGCTCCTCGGCCTGGGCGGCTCCGGCGAAGGCGATCATGGCGCCGGCAGCTAGCAGAAGAAGGCGTTTCATCGTCGTGTCCTTTCCTGTTCGACGGTTGCGGCGTGAGCCGTTGGCCCTTGCATAGAGCGATGCGCGGCGGGGGAGTTTGCGGTCGCGCAAACTCGCGTTAGAAACCGCCCTTGCGACCGGCCAACGCCGGCCGCCCGCAAGGAGACGCGCATGGCCGCACTCGACCCGTCGCTGATCCGCGACCTGCCCCCGTTTGCCGGCATGGCGACGGAGGAACTGGCCGACCTGCTGCAGCGGGCGCGGGCGCTGCGTCAGCCGCGCGGCGCGACCGTGTTCGAGCAGGACGGCGAGGCGCACTCCTTCTTCGTGCTGCTCGACGGCCACATCCGCGTGGTGCGCACCACGCCGGAGGGCCAGCAGGTCACGGTGCGCTACATCAGCGAGGGCGAGATCTTCGGCATCGCCGCCGCGCTCGGCCGCACCACCTATCCGGCGACAGCCATCGCCGCGGCCGACTGCGTCATCCTGGCCTGGCCGACGGCGCAGTGGGCCGAGCTGTCGACCCGCCACCCCGCGCTCGGCGCCAACACCTACAAGACCGTGGGCGGCCGGCTGCAGGACGCGCACACGCGCGTTGTGGAGATGTCGACCGAGCAGGTCGAGCAGCGCGTCGCGCACGCGCTGCTGCGGCTCGTCAACCAGACCGGGCGGCGCACCGAGGACGGCATCGAGATCGACTTCCCGATCACCCGCCAGGACATCGCCGAGATGACCGGCGCGACGCTGCACACGGTCAGCCGGCTCCTGTCGGCATGGGAAAGCCGCGGCCTCGTGTCGAGCGGACGCCGCCGCGTCGTCGTGGTCGACCCGCACCGGCTGATGCTGATCGCCGAGAGCCGCGAGCGCGAGTAGAGCGTTTCCAGGCGAAGTGGAAACCGGATCGCCGTCCGCAAACGCGTCAAGACAACGATTTGCAGACGGTCTGCGATTCGGTGAAAGCAGGACGGCGCGACGCCATTCCGCTGTTGTCGGCCGCGCAGCCGGAATCGCGATCCGGAAGCCGATGGCCCGTTCAGGCCGCTTCCTTGGCGATCGCCTCCAGGAGTTCCGCGGCGAAGGCGTCCTCGTCGATGCCGTGCTCGCGGCAGGCGTCGACGATGGTGTGGAACGGCGTGATCGGGCAGCCGATGCACAGCATGCGGTGGCGGATCATCACCGCCACCGTGGCGGGCCAGCGCCGCATGATCGTCTCGAGCGGCATGTCGGGGTCGATGTGGCGCGGCTGTCTCACGGCGGTTCTGGCCTCGTCTGTGCGAAGCCCGATTGATGCCGCAGCAGACCGCCGGCGTCTTTGTGCTTGCGCAACTTCAAGCGGCGTCGCCGGCCGGTGCGACAGGGCGCGCGCTTCCGCTGCCGCCGGCAACGGCCTAGACTCGCGGCGAACAGGAGACCACATGTGAGACGAGCCGCAGGCATGGTGCGCAGACTGGCGGGCTTCCTCGCGGCCGTCTTCGTCGTGGCGCAACTGGTCGGTGCGACGGCCGGTGCGGCCGCACCGGCCGGCCCGCTGCTCGATGCCTTCGGCAATCCGCTGTGCCTCGACGGCTCCGGCCGCGGCGCGGGCGACGGCGCACCGCAGCCACACGCCGACTGCTGCCAGGCGGGCTGCTGCGTGGCCGGCTGCAGCGCGCCCCTTGCCGCCGACGGCGCCACCGCTGCCGCCGCATGGCCGCCGGCCGCGCGCCTCGCGCTGCCGGCGCCAGCCCGCCGTGTCGTGCGCGACCGGAGGCCGGAGCACGACCCGGCCCTGCCGCGCCCGCCGCCCGGCCGGGCCTGAGCGCACGCAACCGCTTCACGCAATTCCTGGACGACGCGGCCCCGCGCGCATGCCGAGACGGCACCGCCGGCCGCAGACGGAGACGATCCCATGACACCGATTCCCACGACCACCCTGTCCACGATCACGCCCGCGCGCGCTTCGGCCCGGCGCGGCCTCTCGCGCGCGCTCGGCGCCCTGGCGCTCCTCGCCGCGGCGGCCGCACCGCTGTCGGCCGAGGAGCTGCGGCTCGGCGACCTCGTCATCGAGGCGCCGTGGGTGCGCGCCACGCCGGAGGGCGCCCGGGTGGCCGCCGGCTATCTCGTCGTGCGCAACACCGGCGCGGCGGCCGACCGGCTGGTCGGCGCCTCGGCCGAGATCGCCGGACGCACGGAAATCCACACGATGGCCGTCGACGACAAGGGCGTGATGACCATGCGTCCGGTCGAGGACGGCATCGCGATCGCGCCTGGCGAGAGCGTGGCGCTCAAGCCCGGCTCCTACCACCTGATGCTGATGGACCTCGCCGCGCCGGCGGTGGCCGGCGAGAGCGTCGCCGGCAGCCTCACCTTCGAGACGGCAGGCACCCTCGAGCTCACCTTCCCGGTGCGCGCGATGGGCGGCATGGGCGGCATGGGCGGCTCGAACGGCGCCGCGCACGACTGAGCGCGGGGCACGCGGCCGGGCACGATGCCCGGTCGCGTCTCAACGTTTGACATGTTTCTTAGCCGACGGCATACAGTTTTCGCGATGGAAAAATGTTCGACCGCGACGAGCCGGGAGCGAAGGACATGAGCCGACCGGCGCGCAAGCCCGACGACCAGACCGTGCTGATCGACGCGGAAAGCCACGCCGCCGGCTTCCGCAAGGCGCGCAAGGCGCGCAGCACCGAGCTGACCGAGGACTATGTCGAGCTGATCGCCGACTTCATCGACGCCTATGGCGAGGCGCGCCAGGTCGACGTGGCGCGCCGTCTCGGCGTCGCCCAGCCGACGGTGGCCAAGATGCTGAAGCGGCTGGCCGAGGACGGGCTGATCGTGCGCCGGCCCTATCGCGGCATCTTCCTGACCGACGCCGGCCGGGCGCTGGCCGAGCGCTCGCGCCGCCGTCACCAGATCGTCGAGGCCTTCCTGCGCGCGCTCGGCGTCAGCGAGGCGACGGCGCTGCGCGACGCCGAGGGCATCGAGCACCATGTCAGCAGCGAGACGCTGGCCGCCTTCGAGCGCTTCGTGAAGGCCGGCGGCGACACGCCGCGCTGAGCCCGCGCTCCGTCTTCTGGAAGCGGTTTCCGCGTCGCCCCGCCCTACCCCGCCAGATGCAGCACCACCTCGCGGCGGTGCGGCCGCGTGCGGTGCTCGAACAGGTAGAGCCCCTGCCAGATGCCGAGCAGCGGCCGGCCGCCGGCCACCGGGATCGACAGCGAAACGGCCGTCAGCGCCGCCTTGATGTGTGCGGGCATGTCGTCGGGGCCTTCCGCGCGGTGCGTCAGCCAGCCCATCGCCGCGTCGTCGGCCGGCGGCACGAGACGGCGGAAGAAGGCGTCGAGGTCGCGCCGCACGTCGGGATCGGCGTTCTCCTGGATGAGGAGAGAGCACGAGGTGTGGCGCACGAAGACCGTCAGCAGGCCCTCCTCGGCGCCGGCCTGGCGCACGAAGCCGAGCGCCCGGTCGGTGAACTCGTAGAGCCCCGGCCCGTCGGTCGCGATGGTCAGGCGGTCGATCGTCATGCATGCTCCGATGGCCGGTGAGGCGTCCGCGCAAGGCGAACCGGTGTCCACTTCGCCTGGAAGCACTTTTAGCGTGCCGGGTACCCGGACAGGTCGAGCGCGACATCGGCCGAGCGCTTTGCGGTCAGCGTGGCGTCGAAGCCGTGCGTCTCGACGCTGCGGTAGCGGCCGTCGGCGGGATCGCGGTGCACCGTCGCCTTCAGGTCGTTGACGTCGAACACCCACAGCTCGCCGATGGCGAACTCGGCATAGAGCCGCGCCTTGCGGCCGAGATCGTAGGCGAGCGAGGAATCGGCGATCTCGATGGCGAGCAGGCAGGTCCCGGGCGACAGGCTCTCGAGCCCGCCTTCGGCCGGATAGACGACGAAATCCGGCTCCAGGAAAGTGTCCTCGGACAGGTAGAACGTCGTCTCGGGAATGGTCTTGAGGTGGTCCGGCAGGCCGCGGACCAACTGCTCCATGACCCACTGCTTGAACCGCTCGTGGCGGATGCCCTTCGGCGACATGGGCACGATCTCCCCGCCGATCAGCTCGAAGCGCTCGTCATGACCGATGATGCCGGCCTCGACCATGCGCAGCACGTCCTTCACGGTGAAGGCGCGGCGCGCGAGCCCGTCGGCGGCGTGGGTGACGCGGATGGTCATGGAAAAAAGATAGCAGCGCGCCGGATGGCTGTCACGCGACCGGTCGCCGAGTGGTTGCAGGCGCCGGCCTCCATGCGTGCGGCCCGGTCTTGACCTGAATCATTGTCGTGCCGGCCCGCCCAGGCCAGATGCCCGGGCAAGCAACGGACCACGATCCACGGAGAGACGCCATGAAGGGCTTTGTCGACGACATCGAGAAACTGACCGAGGACAACGGCGACTTCCGCCGCGAGCTCTACACCGGCCGCTACCTGCAGCTCGTCCTGATGACGCTGCAGCCGGGCGACGAGATCGGCGCCGAGGTGCACGAGGATCGCGACCAGTTCTTCCGCATCGAGGAAGGTGCCGGCGAGGTGACCATCGACGGCGTCGCCACGCCGGTGCACGCCGACAGCGGCATCGTCGTGCCGGCCGGGGCGCGCCACAACGTGGTCAACACGGGCAGCGAGCCGCTGCGGCTCTACACGCTCTACGGCCCGCCCGAGCATGTCGAGGGCACCGTGCACGCGACCAAGGCGGACGCCGACGCCGCGCACGAGCACTTCGACGGCCGCACGACCGAGTAGCGCCGGCGCACAAGGGAAAGGCCCGGCGGGAGCGAACCGGCCGGGCCTTCTCGTTTCGATGGATGCCGGGCCGGGCCCGCGCCGCGCTCAGCTGTCGAGGAAGCTCCTGAGCTTGCGCGAGCGGCTCGGATGCTTGAGCTTCCTGAGCGCCTTGGCCTCGATCTGGCGGATGCGCTCGCGGGTGACGGAGAACTGCTGGCCGACCTCCTCGAGCGTGTGGTCGGTGTTCATGCCGATGCCGAAGCGCATGCGCAGCACGCGCTCCTCGCGCGGCGTCAGCGAGGCGAGCACGCGGGTGGTCGTCTCGCGCAGGTTGGCCTGGATCGCCGCGTCGATCGGCAGCACCGCCGCCTTGTCCTCGATGAAGTCGCCGAGATGGCTGTCCTCCTCGTCGCCGACCGGCGTCTCGAGCGAGATCGGCTCCTTGGCGATCTTCAGCACCTTGCGCACCTTTTCCAGCGGCATGGCGAGCTTTTCCGACAGCTCCTCCGGCGTCGGCTCGCGGCCGATCTCGTGCAGCATCTGGCGCGAGGTGCGCACGATCTTGTTGATCGTCTCGATCATGTGCACCGGGATGCGGATGGTGCGCGCCTGGTCGGCGATCGAGCGGGTGATCGCCTGCCGGATCCACCACGTCGCGTAGGTCGAGAACTTGTAGCCGCGGCGATACTCGAACTTGTCGACCGCCTTCATCAGGCCGATGTTGCCTTCCTGGATGAGATCCAGGAACTGCAGCCCGCGGTTGGTGTACTTCTTGGCGATCGAGATGACGAGGCGCAGATTGGCCTCGACCATCTCCTTCTTGGCGATCGCCGCCTCGCGCTCGCCCTTCTGCACCTGGTTGACGATCTTGCGGAACTCGCCGATCGAGATCGCCGTCTCGGTCGCCAGGTTCTGGATCTCGGCACGCAGCTCGCCGATGCGGGCGGCCTCGTTGCCGGTGAAGCCCTTCCAGCCGGAACCGGGAAGCTGGCCGACGCGCTCGGCCCAGTTGGGGTCGAGCTCGGAGCCCTGGTATTCCTTGAGGAAGGCCTCGCGCTTGACGCCGTAGCTCTCGGCCAGGCGCAGCAGGCGGCCCTCGTTCTGCACCAGGCGCTTGTTGATGTCGTAGAGCTGCTCGACCAGCGCCTCGATGCGCTGGTTGTTGAGCGCCAGCGACTTCACCGCCTTGATGAGCTCGTCCTTGAGCTGCTTGTAGCGGCGCTCCTGGCTCGGCGACAGCGCACCCGAATCGGCCAGCCGGTTCTCCACCTGCTGGTCCTGCAGCTTCCTGAGCTTGCGGTAGGTGTCGGCGATCAGGTCGAGCGTCTCCATGACGCCCGGCTTGAGCTCGGCCTCCATCGCGGCGAGCGACAGGTTGGCCTCGTCCTCCTCGTCGTCCTCTTCCTCCGCCTGCGCCTCGCCGCCGACGTCGGTGACGTCGTCGTCGCGGCCGCGCCGCGGCTTGGCCTCGGCCTCCGGCTTCTGCTGCGCCTCGTCGGGGCGCGTCGGCGCCGGCGCCTGCTTGGCCTCCGGGCCGGCATAGGTCGCCTCGAGATCGATGATCTCGCGCAGCAGGATCTTGCCTTCGTTGAGCTCGTCGCGCCAGATAATCAGCGCCTGGAAGGTCAGCGGGCTTTCGCACAGCCCGGCGATCATCGTCTCGCGGCCGGCCTCGATGCGCTTGGCGATGGCGATCTCGCCCTCGCGCGACAGAAGCTCGACCGAGCCCATCTCGCGCAGATACATGCGCACGGGATCGTCGGTGCGGTCGGTCGGCTCCTTCTTGGCCGGCGTCGCGGCGACCGCCGTGCCGGTCTGCGCGGCCAGCTCGGTGCCCTCTTCCTCGTCGGAGGAGCTGTCGGCCTCCTCGGCCGCCTCCTCGTCCTCGACGACGTTGATGCCCATGTCGGACAGCATCGCCATCGTGTCCTCGATCTGCTCGGAGGTCACTTCCTCGGAGGGCAGGACGGCGTTGAGCTCGTCCATCGTCACATAGCCGCGCTTCTTGGCGGCCTTGATCATCTTCTTGACAGCGTCGTCGGACAGGTCGAGCAGCGGTCCGTCGGTCGCTTCGCGCTCGGTCTCGACCTCTTCCTTTTCCTTTGTCGCCATGCTTCTTCGTCTCCAAGCCGCCTCGGGCGGACCACCGGCGCCCGCGCGCCGCAAACACATGAGGCGCCGACGGCCCCAGCCGTCCGAGCGCTCTACCGGGCCGGCCTTAAGGCCCGATTAACCGTCGCATGTAGGCGGCGCATCCGCCCCGTCCATGCCGTGCCGCCGCGCAAATCCGCCCCGTCAGAGCCGGTCGCCGGGCTGCCACGCCCGCCGCACCGCGCTCGAATCGTTTTTTGATTCCGGCAATCGCGCGCCAGGTCAACAGCCTGTGCCATGATTCGGGCGAAAATCGCGAATCACCGGCCCCTTCGCCACAGCCGCGCCCGCCGTCAGTTGCGCGCGCTCCTGCCGGACAGCACCCCGAACCCTTCCACGAGGGCCTCGGTCGCCTGCACGTCGCGCATCTGCGCCTGGATCTCGACAAGGTGGCGATAGTTTTCCTCGGTCGGGTCGCTGGCCAACGCCAGCTCGGCCGCCTTGAGCTCCTTATGTAGAGACCCGGCGCTTTGGTGCAAGTGCAACGCCTGCAGGAAGCTTTCGCGCGCGTCCTCGAGCGCGGCGTCGGCCAGCGCCGACCACAGGTTGCTGCGCCGCACCTGGCCCTCCGCCCGCTGCCAGACCGCCTCGAGACCGGCGGCCGCGAGCGCGCCGACCAGCGCCTCGCGGCCGGCGCCCGGCTGATGCGCCGTCACGTCGAGCACGGCGGCGTGCAGCCGGCGCAGGTCGCCATGCGTGAGATGCAGCCGCTCGAAGGCGTCGAAATGCTCGTCGAGCAGGCCGGGATGATTGACCAGCGTCACCAGGATCGCCGTCTCGCGCAGCGGCATCACGCCGCCCGCCGCCTTGACCAGCGCCGAGCGCGCCAGGCTGTCGGTCACCGCCAGTCGGCCGGCCGGCCCGCCGCCGCGCGCCGGCTGCCCCTGCCCGCCCGGACCCGGCCGGCGGCCCTCGCCGCGCGGCGACCGCACGGGACCGAAGAAGGCGTGCAGCCGCTCGCGCATGTCCTGGCCGTAGTGCCGGCGCAGGCTCTCGTCGCGGATGGTGCCGACCACCGCCTTGAGCCGCGCCTCGAGCGCCGCGCGCCGCTCCGGCGTGTCGTACACGCCGCCGGCGGTCTCGCGCGACCAGATCAGATCGGCCAGCGGCCGCGCCTCGGCGAGCACCGCGGAGAATGCCTCCGCGCCCTCCTCGCGCACCAGATCGTCGGGGTCGCGCCCCTCCGGCAGCAGCGCGAAGCGCACCGAGCGGCCGGGCTGCAAAAGCGGCAGCGCCAGGTCGGCCGCCCGCCATGCCGCGCGCAGCCCCGCCTGATCGCCGTCGAAGCACAGCACCGGCTCGCCGGCGGCGCGCCACATCATGTCGAGCTGCGTCTCGGTCAGCGCCGTGCCGAGCGGCGCCACGGCGGAGGCGAAGCCGGCCTGGGCGAGCGCGATCACGTCCATGTAGCCCTCAACGGCGACCAGCGTGGCGCCGCGCGCGACCGCCTGGCGGGCGCGCGCGTGGTTGTAGAGCACGCGGCCCTTGTGGAAGAGTTCGGTCTCGTTGGAATTGATGTACTTGGCCGGAATGTCGGGCGACATGGCCCGGCCGCCGAAGGCGATCACCCGCCCGCGCGGGTCCTCGATGGGAAACATCACCCGGTCGCGGAAGCGGTCGTAGGACACGGCGATGTCCGGCCCGGCGACGACCAGGCCGCAGGCCTCGATCTGCTCGCGCGGCACGCCCTTGTCGGCCAGATGCGCCTTCAGCGCGTTGCGGCTGTCGGGCGCGAAGCCGAGCCGGAAGGTCTGCTGGGTGGCCGACGACAGGCCGCGGCCGCGCAGATAGGCGCGCGCCTGGGCGCCGGCCTGGCCCTGCAGGCTCGCCTCGAAGAAGCGCGTCGCCATCTCCATGACGTCGGTCAGCGTGGCGCGCTCCCGGGCCCGCTTCTCCGCCTCGGGATCGCGCGCCGGCAGCGCCACCCCGGCCATGTCGGCGACGCGCTCCACCGCCTCGGGAAAGCTCAGCCCGTCGAGCTCCATCAGGAACTTGAAGTGATCGCCCGACACGCCGCAGCCGAAGCAGTGGTAGCGGCCCTTGCGGTTCTCGCAGTGGAAGCTCGGCGTGTTCTCGCCGTGGAAGGGACAGCACGCCCAGTAGTCGCCGCGCGAGGTGCTCGTCTTGCGCCGGTCCCAGGTCACGCGCGTGCCGACCACGTCGGCGATCGGCACGCGGTCTCGGATGTCGTCGAGGAACTGGGGCGAAAAGCGCATAGGCTGCTGTCTCCACCACCGCTATACGCCGGCCGGCCGCGCCGCGCCACCGTCGGCCGCGGCTTTGCCCGCATTGCACAGGCTGCCGATATGGGCGCGGCCGCGCCGCCCGCCAAGCCCCTCGGGCCCGGCGGGCGACCGCCCCGGCTCAGGCGTAGCGCGTCAGGGCGAGACCGCTGACGTCGATCTCCGGCGCGCGGCCGCCGATGATGTCGCTCAAAACGCGCGCCGAGCCGCACGCCATGGTCCAGCCGAGCGTGCCGTGGCCGGTGTTGAGATAGAGCCCGCGCACCGGCGTTTCGCCGATGATCGGCGGGCCGTCCGGCGTCATCGGCCGGAAGCCGGTCCAGAACGACGCCTCGTCGAGCCGGCCGCCATGCGGGAACAGCGCGGCGAAGGAGTGCTCGAGCGCGGCGCGGCGGTCGGCGCGCAGCCGCGGGTCGAAGCCGGCGAGCTCGGCGGTGCCGCCGACGCGGATGCGCCGGCCGAGCCGCGTGATGGCGGTCTTGTAGGTCTCGTCCATGATCGTGGAGACGGGCGCCCGCTCCGGATCGGCGACCGGCATGGTCAGCGAATAGCCCTTCACCGGGCAGATCGGCAGGCGCAGGCCGAAGCCGGCGACCATGGCCGGCGAGTGGCTGCCGAGCGCCACCACGCAGGCGTCGGCCTCGCGCGGCCCGCGCGAGGTGACCGCGCCGCTCACCGCGCCGCCCGAGGCGGTGATGGCACGCACCTCGGTGTCGTAGGTGAAGCGCACGCCGATCAGCGCGGCGACCGCCGCCAGCCGCTGCGTGAACATCCGGCAGTCGCCGGTCTCGTCGCCCGGCAGCCGCAGGCCGCCGACGAAGTCCGCCGCCGCATGGGCGAGCGCCGGTTCGGCGGCGATGCAGCCGGCCCGGTCGAGCACCGCATGCGGCACGCCGATCTGGCGCAGCACGGCGACGTCGCCGCCCACCGAATCGAGCTGCTTCTGCGTGCGGAAGAGCTGCAGCGTGCCGCCGCTGCCCTCGTCATAGGCGATGCCGGCATCGGCGCGCAGCTCGCGCAGCCGGTCGCGGCTGTACTCGGCGAGCGGCACCATGCGCGCCTTGTTGAGCGCGTAGCGCGCGCTCGTGCAGTTGCCGAGCATGCGCAGCAGCCAGCCCCACATCGCCGGGTCGAGGCGCGGCCGGATGACCAGCGGGCCGTGCCGCATGGTCAGCCAGCGCAGCGCCTTGAGCGGCACGCCCGGCGCCGCCCACGGCGCCGAATAGCCGGGCGAGACCTGGCCCGCATTGGCGAAGCTCGTCTCCTCGGCCGGCCCCTCGCGGCGTTCGATCACCTCGACCTCGTGGCCCTGCCGGGCCAGGTAATACGCGGTGGTCACCCCCACGACGCCGCCGCCGCACACCAGTATTCTCATCGTTTCCTCTCTCGTGGATGCGGCCGGCCGGGCAGGCGCCGGCCGGTCCTTCGCATGACGTCGGGCTGGGTCGCGGGGACGGCTTCGGCCGCGCCGGGCAGCGCCTCAGGCGGCCGAAGGGCCGGGCTCGTCGGGGCCGCCGAACGGCGCGGCGGCGTGGTGCGCCGGCGCGGTGTCGTGCACCAGGCGCAGCGCCGGCCGGCCGGTGCGCGCGGCGGCGAGCCGGGCTTCGGCGGCACGGATGCGCCGTGCGGCCTCCGGCTGGTAGAGCACCTGCTCCAGATGGACGCGCTCGCCGTGCCCGTCATGGCCGGGGATGTCGCAGAACTGGCCTTCGCCGAGCCCGAGCAGGGCGAGCCCGCGGGCGGTGGTGATCGGCAGCAGCAGGCCGACCGGCCCCTCCACGCGGTCATGCGCCAAGACCCGCGTGTCGGGCTCGCGGCCGTCGACGCTGAACACGACGCGGCTGCTCAGCGTGGCGACCGTCGGCGGCACGTCGTCGTGCAGCACCACGCGGGCGCCGTCGAGCTTGTGCCGCAGCAGCGGCGTCATCGGATCGTCGCGCCCGAGCCGGCGCTCGAGCATGACTTCCAGAATGGTGAAATCCTTGGCGGTGAGGATGCAGGTGGTGTCCGACATCGCAGGTCTCCATCGCCCCGAGACAGAGCGGTTGCAGGTGGTACGACAATGGAGAGATCCCCTGGCCGCGGGCGCGGCGCAGGGGCTAGGATCCTGCGATGAGGCAGCCTCCGAACAGCGTCAGACGGCAGAAGGCGGCACGGTGGATCATGACGCGCCGCCGGACGCCTCGGCCGGCGCGTTGGCGGCCGGCGTCACGTCCTCGACGGTGAGCCGGTGGCCGCGGCCGTCGCGCGCCGTCCAGTCGATCGACTGACCGGCCTTGAGGCCGATCAGCGCGGCGCCGATCGGCGTCAGGATCGAGATGCGGCCGGCCGCGATGTCGGCCTCGCCGGGGAAGACCAGGCGCACGGTGCGGTCCTCGCCCGTGTCGCTGGAGAAGCGCACGGTCGAGCCCATCCGCACGACGTCGGCGCCGATCCGCGCGTCGTCGACGACGCGCGCCCGGTCGAGCTCGGCGAACAGCGTGTCGGCGACCGCCGCGTTGCGCTCGGCCGCGGCTTCGGCGAGCCGCGTCAGGCGGTCGTGATCCGTCCGGGTGATGGTGATGGCGGGCTTGCGCCCTCTGTTCGCCGCGGGGCCCATCGCTGGACCTCCTCATGCTCGCCGGCACCGCCGCGTGCGGTGCCCGTGCCGTTTTCTCTGGTTTGGTGGGAATGTCGCCCGTTGTGCCGTCCGGCCCGCTCGCGGGCTGCGGCTATCGCCCCTCGACCGGGGCGCGACGCGACCGGCCGGGGGTCAGTGTCCCGCGATGGGACACACCCGATTGAGCATTCGCAGAAGGTCGGTCGCTGCACACATACCAACTGAGGTGGACAACGCGGCCGCGAAAGTCAAGGGCCGGCCGCCGGCACGGCGCGCGCGAGGGTCCGTCGCGCGCGTCGCCCGCCGGCCCGTCGTGTCGCCGCGATCGGCCGCCGGCGGCTCAGAAGTAGCCCTGCAGCGGGCGCACCTCGAGCGAGCCGGCCTTGAGCGCGGCGATCGCCTCGGCCACCGCCTCGGCGCCGGCCATCGTTGTGTAGTACGGCACCTTCTGCACCAGCGCGGAGCGACGCAGCGACTTGGAGTCCGACATCGCCTTCTGCCCGTCGGTGGTGTTGAAGACGATCTGCACCTGGCGGTTGCGGATCGCGTCCTCGATGTGCGGCCGGCCTTCCAGCACCTTGTTGATCTTGTCGGCCTCCACGCCGTTGTCGCGCAGGAAGCGGGCCGTGCCGCCGGTCGCCAGCACCTTGAAGCCGAGGCCGGCGAGCCGGCGCACCGCCGGCAGCACGCGCGGCTTGTCGGCGTCGCGCACCGAGACGAACAGCGTGCCGGCGCGCGGCAGGTCGACGCCGGCGCCGAGCTGCGCCTTGGCGAAGGCGAGATGGTAGTCGCGGTCGAGCCCCATCACCTCGCCCGTCGACTTCATCTCCGGTCCGAGCAGCGTGTCGACGCCGGGGAAGCGGGCGAACGGGAACACCGCCTCCTTGACCGCGATGTGGCCGAGCGCGTTGGCGTCGACCGTGCCGCCATAGGCGTCGGCCGCCGTCGCCAGGCTCTCGCCGGCCATCACGCGGGCGGCGATCTTGGCGATCGGCCGGCCGATGGTCTTGGCGACGAAGGGCACGGTGCGGCTCGCCCGCGGGTTGACCTCGAGCACGTAGACCTCGCCGTCCTTGACCGCGTACTGCACGTTCATCAGCCCGCCGACGTGAAGCGCGCGGGCGAGCGCGGCGGTCTGCCGCTCGAGCTCCTCGACGATGTCGGCCGCCAGCGCATGGACCGGCAGCGAGCAGGCCGAATCGCCGGAATGGATGCCCGCCTCCTCGATGTGCTCCATGATGCCGGCCACGAAGGTCTCCGCCCCGTCCGACAGGCAGTCGACGTCGACCTCGACGGCCTCGGTCAGGTAGGTGTCGAACAGCAGCGGGTTCTTCGACAAGAGCGTGTTGATCTGGCCGGTCTTGTCGGCCGGATACTTCTGGCGGATCTCCTCCGGCACCAGGCCCGGCACGGTGTCGAGCAGATAGGTCTGGAGCTGGCCCTCGTCGTGGATGATCTGCATGGCGCGGCCGCCCAGGACGTAGGACGGGCGCACGACCAGCGGAAAGCCGAGCTCGCCGGCGATCAGCCGCGCCTGCTCGACCGAGAAGGCGATGCCGTTCTTCGGCTGCTTGAGGCCGAGCTTGGTGAGCAGCTTCTGGAAGCGGTCGCGATCCTCGGCCAGGTCGATCATGTCGGGTGCGGTGCCGAGGATCGGGATGCCGGCGCGCTCGAGCGCGTCGGCGAGCTTGAGCGGCGTCTGGCCGCCGAACTGGACGATGACGCCGACGAGCTCGCCCGCCGCCTTCTCCGCCATCAGGATCTCGAGCACGTCCTCCGGCGTCAGCGGCTCGAAGTAGAGCCGGTCGGAGGTGTCGTAGTCGGTCGACACGGTCTCCGGATTGCAGTTGACCATGATCGATTCGAAGCCGGCGTCGGCCAGCGCGAAGGCGGCATGGCAGCAGCAGTAGTCGAACTCGATGCCCTGGCCGATGCGGTTCGGTCCGCCGCCCAGGATCACCACCTTCCTGCGGTCGGAGACGGCCGCCTCGTCGGCCGGCCGTCCGGCGAACGGCGTCTCGTAGGTCGAGTACATGTAGGCGGTGGGCGCGGCAAACTCGGCCGCGCAGGTGTCGATGCGCTTGAACACGGGCCGCACGCCGAGCGCCTGGCGGTGCGCGGCGACGGCCTCCGTCTCCTGCCGCGTCAGCGAGGCGAGCCGGGCGTCGGAGAAGCCCATCGCCTTGAGCATGCGCAGGTTCTGCGGGTCGGCCGGCAGCCCGTGCTCGCGCACGCGCGCCTCCATGGCGATGATGGCGGCGATCTGCTCGAGGAACCACGGGTCGATGCGGCACATGCGGTGCACCTCCTCGAGCGGGGTGCCGAGCCGCAGCGCCTGGGCGACCATGCGCAGCCGGTCGGGCGTCGGCGTGCCGAGCGCGGCGCGCACGGCGTTGCGGTCCTCCGACGGGTCGTCGCCGCCGAGGCCGGGGATCTCGATCTCGTCGAGACCGGTCAGCCCGGTCTCCAGGCCGCGCAGCGCCTTCTGCAGCGATTCGGGGAAGGTGCGGCCGATCGCCATCACCTCGCCGACCGACTTCATCGCCGTCGTCAGCAGCGGCTCGGCGCCCGGAAACTTCTCGAAGGCGAAGCGCGGGATCTTGGTGACGACGTAGTCGATCGACGGCTCGAAGGAGGCCGGCGTCGCGCCGCCGGTGATGTCGTTCTCCAGCTCGTCGAGCGTGTAGCCGACGGCCAGCTTGGCCGCCACCTTGGCGATCGGAAAGCCGGTCGCCTTGGAGGCGAGCGCGGAGGAGCGCGACACGCGCGGGTTCATCTCGATGACGACCAGACGGCCGGTCTCCGGATTGACGGCGAACTGCACGTTCGAGCCGCCGGTCTCCACCCCGATCTCACGCAGCACCGCGATCGAGGCGTTGCGCATGATCTGGTATTCCTTGTCGGTCAGCGTCAGCGCCGGCGCGACGGTGATCGAATCGCCCGTGTGCACGCCCATCGGGTCGACGTTCTCGATCGAGCAGATGATGATGCAGTTGTCGGCGCGGTCGCGCACGACCTCCATCTCGAACTCCTTCCAGCCGAGCACCGATTCCTCGATCAGCACCTCGGTGGTCGGCGAGGCGTCGAGGCCGCGCTCGACGATGTCGAAGAACTCCGAGCGGTTGTAGGCGATGCCGCCGCCGGTGCCGCCGAGCGTGAAGGAGGGACGGATGATGGCCGGCAGGCCGACATCCTCGATCGCCGTGGCGGCGACCGCCATGGCGTGCGCCATGTAGCGCTGCTTGCGGTCGCCCTCGCCGCGATTCCACTCCGCCTCCAGCGCGTCGAGCGCAGCGTCGAGGTCGTCGCCCCGGTGCGCCTGCTTGAGGCGCTCGCGCTCGGCCTCGTGCCGCTTGCGGTCGGCTTCCTTGACCTCGGTGGCGTTGGCCAGCACCGAGCGCGGCGTCTCCAGCCCGATCCGGGCCATCGCCTCGCGGAACAGCGCGCGGTCCTCCGCCTTGTCGATCGCCTCGGCATTGGCGCCGATCATTTCGACGCCGTAGCGCTCGAGCACGCCCATGCGGCGCAGCGACAGCGCCGTGTTGAGCGCCGTCTGCCCGCCCATCGTCGGCAGCAGCGCGTCCGGCCGCTCCTTGGCGATGATCTTGGCCACCACCTCCGGCGTGATCGGCTCGACATAGGTCGCGTCGGCCAGCTCCGGATCGGTCATGATCGTCGCCGGGTTGGAGTTGACCAGGATGATCCGGTAGCCCTCCTCCTTCAGCGCCTTGACCGCCTGGGTTCCCGAATAGTCGAACTCGCAGGCCTGACCGATGACGATCGGCCCCGCGCCGATGATGAGGATCGACTTCAGGTCGGTTCGCTTGGGCATGGGAGGTCCGCTTCGGATGCGCCTTGCGCGTGCCGCCGGAGCGGGCTTGCCCGGCCGGTGCGCAAGAGGGGTCTGACGTCAGGCTAGGCGGGGCTTATAGGCGAGAGACCGCGCCGACGGAACCCCGGAAATTGCCGCATGCACATGCCGGACCGGTGGACGGCGGCCGCGCGGCCGCCGGCCGGTGCCGGGCGGCCGGTTTTTGCCCATGCGCGCGCTGCCGCCGCGCGCTAGAGTGAGCGCGCCCGAGGGAGAGAGGAACGCGCCCATGCGCTGGCGGGGACGGCGGCAGAGCAGCAATGTCGAGGACCGGCGCGGCCGGCGCATCCGCCTTGGCCGCGGCGGCCGGCTGCCGCTGCCGGGTGGCGGCCGGGCCGGCGGGCTGAGCCTGTCGGGCCTCGTCATCCTCGTCGTCGCCTTCTTCGCGCTGCGCGCCGTCGGCATCGACCCCGCCGCCATCCTTGGCCGAAGGGCCGGAGATCACGGCGCCGGGCGGCACGCCGGCCGCCTCGCCGGCCGAGGAGGAGATGCACCGCTTCGTCGCCGTGGTGCTGGCCGAGACCGAGGATGTCTGGAACGGCCTGTTCGCGCGGCAGGGCGCCGACTACGAGGAGCCGCGGCTGGTGCTGTTCGCCGGCAGCGTCTCGTCGGCCTGCGGCTTCGCTTCGGCGGCGGCCGGGCCGTTCTACTGCCCGGGCGACCGGCGGGTCTATCTCGACCTCGCCTTCTTCGACGAGCTCGCCAGCCGCTTCCGCGCCGCCGGCGATTTCGCGCAGGCCTACGTGGTGGCGCACGAGGTCGGTCACCACGTGCAGAACCTGACCGGCATCCTGCCGCGCTTCAACGCGATGCGGCGCGAGCTGGCGCCGGCCGAGGCGAATGCGCTGTCGGTGCGCGTCGAACTGCAGGCCGACTGCTTCGCCGGGGTGTGGGCGCACCACACCGCGCGCAACGGCCTCCTGGAGGCCGGCGATATCGACGAGGCGCTCAACGCGGCGACCCAGATCGGCGACGACACGCTGCAGCGCCGCAGCCAGGGCTACGTCGTGCCCGACAGCTTCAACCACGGCACCTCGGCACAACGCCGCCGCTGGTTCGCGCGCGGCCTCAAAGCCGGCGATCCGGCGGCCTGCGACACCTTCGGCGGCGACGTCTGACGGCGGGCGGGCGGCGCGCCGCATCGCAAAGCGCGCGTTAACGCCGCCGCTCAATTCGCGCGCACCGCCTTAGACGGATCTTAAACCGGGTCGGCTAGGCTCTCCGGCACCTCGTAAACCGGAGAGTGCGATGAAGTGCGCATCGAAATGGGGCATGCGCCGGTTCGCCACCGACAGTCGCGGCAATTTCGGCCTCCTCGCTTCCGTGGTGGCCGTGCCGCTGGTGATGAGCGCCGGCGTCATGGTGGACCTGTCAACCATCAGCCGCACCAAGCAGGAGCTGCAGGCGGCCATGGACGCCGCGGTTCTGGCCGTGGCGCGGGAAGGCGAAGATCTGTCCGACAAGGACGCGCGGGCGATCGCCAACACCTTCATCGGCGGCAATCTGGTGCCTGCCTACACCAATCTGAAGGTGCTGCGCGACGGCACGGCGGTGACGCTGGAGGCCGACACGCGCGCGGCGATGGCCTTCGGCGGGCTGTTCGGCTACGACTTCTGGCCGGTCAAGGCGGCCGCCTCGGCCGACATCGCCTATGCCGCCTACGAGATCTCGCTGGTCCTCGACACCACCGGCTCGATGGCCGGCGGCAAGCTGACGGCCATGAAGGACGCGGTCTACGGTCTGATCGACGACATGTCGGACCAGATCAAGGACAGGGACCGGCTGAAATTCTCGCTCGTGCCGTTCGCCACCTTCGTCAATGTCGGGCCGCAGTTCGGACCCGCGTTCGACGAGAAGGGCAAGGTCGTCAAGGACACCGGCGCCGACTGGCTCGACGTCCATGGCAGGAGCGACATGCCGCAGACGGAGCTGGTGCCCGGCCTCAGCCGGTTCGAGGTCTACCACCATCTCGGCCAGGAATGGAAAGGCTGCGTCGAAACGCGCGAGCCGTCCAAGAAGGGCGCCCACGACGTCGCCGACACGCCGGCCCAGAAGAACGACAAGGCGAGCCTGTTCGTGCCCGCCTTCGCGATCGACGAGCCGGACGACGAGGACCGCTACCGCAACAGCTACATCGACTCCGACGCCGACCCGCTCGACAAGACGGCGAAGGGCACGCTGAAGAAGCTGCTGAAGTACGGCCTCGTCGATCTGGTCGGCGGCGGAAGCTGGAACCGCCCGGACACCGACTACGATCACGGCAAGGGGCCGGGCCACGGCTGCGACACCCAGCCGATCACCCCGCTGACCAGCGACTACGGGCTGCTGAAGAAGCGGGTCAAGGCGCTTGAGGCGCGCGGCACCACCAACATCATGGAAGGCGTCGCCTGGGGCATGCGGGTCCTGTCGCCGCACGAGCCCTTCTCCGAGGGCATCGCCGAAGACAGCGGCGTCGAGAAGATCATGATCGTGCTGACCGACGGCTCGAACGTGTTCGGCAACCGCGGCAACAAGCTCGGCTCGTCCTATTCGAGCTTCGGCTATCTGGTCGACGGGCGGCTCGGCATCGGCGCCGGCGGTTCCTCGACGACCACCAAGCTGATGAACGACAAGACGCTGGCCGCCTGCCGCAACGCCAAGGCCGACGGGGTGGAGATCTACACGATCCGCCTCGAGGAGCCCGACGTGGAGACCGGCAGCATGCTCAAGGAGTGCGCCTCGAGCCCGCTGCACTATTTCGACACGCCCTCGCGCAGCCAGCTCGACGAGGTGTTCGAGCGCATCAGGGACGGCATCGTGCGCCTGCGCATCGCCTCCTGAGGCGCGCGGCCGGGCAGGAACGGACGAAGGGCGGCCCGCGGGCCGCCCGTCGCGCCGATCTGCCTTTCACGGAACCGCAGCCCGGCTCCAGGGTGTTGTCTTGACGCGTTTGCGAACGGCGAACCGGTTTCCACTTCCCCTGCAAACGCTTTCGTGCGTCAGGGCCCCGGCGGGGCGGCGCCTCAGCGCTCGGCCAGCGCCGGCTCGCCCTTGCGGGCGCGGATCAGGTTGGCGAAGCGGCGGAACAGGTAGTGCGAATCCTGCGGTCCCGGCGAGGCCTCCGGGTGATGCTGCACGGAAAAGACCGGCCGGCCGGCGAGCGCGATGCCGCAGTTCGAGCCGTCGAACAGCGACACGTGCGTCTGCTCGACCCCGGCCGGCAGGCTGTCGGCATCGACGGCGAAGCCGTGGTTCATCGACACGATCTCCACCTTGCCGGTGGTGAAGTCCTTCACCGGATGGTTGGCGCCGTGGTGGCCCTGATGCATCTTCACTGTCCTGCCGCCGAGCGCCAGCGCCAGGAGCTGGTGGCCGAGGCAGATGCCGAAGAGCGGCACGTCGGCCTCGAGCAGCGCGCGGATCACCGGCACGGCATAGGCGGCCGTGGCCGCGGGATCGCCCGGCCCGTTCGACAGGAAGACGCCGTCCGGCGACAGCGCCAGGATGTCGTCGGCGCTCGCCGTTGCCGGCACCACGGTGACGCGCGCGCCGAGCCCGGCGAGCAGGCGCAGGATGTTGCGCTTGGTGCCGTAGTCGACGGCGACGATGTGCATGGCCGGCTCGCCGGCCGCGCCCGCGCCGTAGCCTTCGTTCCACACCCAGGGCGTCTCGCTCCACGGCGTCGACTGGCCGCACGACACGCCCGCCGCCAGGTCCATGCCGACCAGGCCCGGCCAGTCGCGCGCCTCCGCCTTGAGCGCCTCGACGTCGAAGCGGCCCTCGGGATCGTGCGCGATGACCGCGTTCTGCGCCCCCTTCTCGCGCACCAGCGCGGTGAGCGCGCGCGTGTCGATGCCGCTCATGGCGACGACGCCGCGGCGTTTCAGCCAGGCGTCGAGATGATCGGCCGAGCGGTAGTTGGACGGTTCGGTGACCGAGGCGCGGAAGACGGCGCCGACCGCGCCGGTGCGCGCCGCGGGCACGAGGTCCTCGACGTCCTCCTCGTTGGCGCCGACATTGCCGATATGCGGAAAGGTGAAGGTGACGATCTGCCCGGTGTAGGAGGGGTCGGTCAGGATCTCCTGGTAGCCGGTCAGCGCGGTGTTGAAGCACACCTCGCCGACCGCCCTGCCCGCGGCGCCGAGGCCGGCGCCCTCGATCACGGTGCCGTCGGCCAGCACCAGGAGGGCGGTCGGCTTGATGGCGCCCCAGGGCGCGGTGGTGGTGGCCATGACGATCGCTCCGCTGTCTTGCACGCTTCCTGCACGCTTCCGCGTCGGCCCTTGAAATGCGGCCATTTCGGGGCCATATGGCGCGGCGAATAGCGCGCTGCCCCGATCGGCGACAGCGGCTTGCCGTGTTCAACAGGCCCATGCAGGCGGCGGACAATAGGCGATGGCAGGATGGCGGTCAATGACCGCCTTTGTACGCTGTGCGAAATGATATGCACAGCAAAACCAATGACTTAACGCGGCAGAAACGGTTTGCGTCGGCTTTGGGCCGGCGCTATTGTTCGCGACTGCGACAGGAGACGAGACGCCATGCGCGACACCATCGCACAGGCCCTTAGGGAAGCTTTGAAATCGCAGGACAAACGGCGCATCTCGACCCTGCGCCTGGTGCAGACCGCCATCCGCGACCGCGACATCGCCAACCGCGGCGCCGGCAAGGATCCCGTCAGCGACGAGGAGATCATGGCGATCCTGTCGAAGATGGTGAAGCAGCGCCAGGAATCCGCCAAGGCGTTCGAGGAGAGCAACCGCCTCGAGCTCGCCGAGCAGGAGCGCGAGGAGATCGCCATCATCCGCGACTTCCTGCCGCGGCCGCTGGCCGAGGAGGACGTCAAGCGCGCCTGCGCCCAGGTGGTGCACGAGGTCGGCGCCGACGGGCTGCGCGACATGGGCCGCTGCATGAACGCGCTGAAGGAGAAGTTCCCCGGCCGCATGGATTTCGGCAAGGCGAGCGGCATCGTCAAGAACCTGCTGCAGTAGCCGCCCCGCCCGCGCCGCAGGCACCCACGCCCTTTCGACGCACGCCGGGCCGATCCGCTTGGCTGCGCCCGTTTCCGGACGGCGAAGCGGTGTGCGCTTCGCCTGGAGGCGATTTATAGCGTTTCCAGGCGAAGTGGAAACCGGTTCGCCGTTCGGAAACGCGCGAAAACAATGAGTTAGAGCCGGTCTGCGATTCCGTGAAACGCAGAACGGCTCTAGCGCCGGTCGTTCCGCGGCGGCGGGCCGGCGCTGCGGGCCCGCAGCCGTGGCGCCAGCGCATAGGCGATCGGCGGCGTGGCGAAGAAGGCGACGAGCATCGCGTTGGGCAGCAGCCGGGCGGAATGGTCGGCGAGCCTCGGCAGGCAGAGCACGACGAGCGTCCCGGCCCCGTAGAGCACGGCGAAGACACTCGGCGCGAGCGCGAAGGCGATGTGGGTGCGGATCGAGGTCATGGCGGCATCCGATCGGGTTGTCGGCCGAAACGGGAACAATCCGCGCCGCCGCGCTTGGTTCCCGCCGCCGCGCGCCGAAGCGCCCGCATCCTCCGCCCTTCGGCGCCTCAGCGCCGCATGTAGAGCCACAGCGTGGTCGGCGCGAGCGCGGCCGTCAGCACCGCCGGCGCCAGCAGCGCCAGGCCGATCTCGCCCCATGTCGCGCCGCCGCCCATCAGCCCGCGCAGCGCCGTCGTCATCAGCGACACGGGGTTGACCTCGACGAAGGCGCGCAGCCAGTCGGGCATGGTCTGCGGCTCGACCATGATGTTGGAGGCGAACACGACCGGGAAGATGAAGGTGAAGCCGACCGTCATCACCGTCGTCGGCGTGCGGATCAGCAGGCCGAGCACGATGAAGATCCAGCCGACGCCGAAGCCGATCGCCACCAGCACCGCGAAGGCGGCGGCGACGCCGAGAAACCCCGCCTCCGGCCGGTAGCCGAGCGCCAGGCCGACGGCCAGGATGATGGCGCCGGCGATCAGGTGGCGCAGCACGTCGCCGACCATCAGCCCGGCGAACGGCGCCAGCGGCCAGATGGGCAGCGAGCGGAAGCGGTCGAACAGCCCCTTGCCGAGATCGGTCGACAGCCCCATGCCGGAGTAGACGGCGTTGAAGACGACCGTCTGCACCAGGATGCCGGGCAGGAAGTACTGCAGGTAGTTGTCGGTCGAGCCGGCCAGCGCGCCGCCGAACACGAAGGTGAACAGCAGCGTGAACATGAGCGGCGTCATCACCAGGTCGAAGAGCTGCTCGGGCACGTGCTTGAACTTCAGCACCGCCCGCCAGCCGAAGACCAGCGCATTGGAGAACGCCGAGGGCGGCCGCGGCCGCTCGACCCGCTCGAGGGCGGCCATGCCGCCGGGTGCGTTCGCGCTCATGTCGCCTGCCCTCCGTTCTCCCCCGCACCGCCGCCCGGCTCCGCCGGATGGCCGGTGAGCGCGAAGAACACGCTGTCGAGGCTCGGCTGGCCGAGCGAGAAGTCGGACAGCGCGATGCCCTCGGCAATCAGCGCGGCGATCGCCGCGCTGGCGGCCTCCGCCGAGCCGGCCATCACCGACAGCTCGGCTCCCTCGACGCTCGGCGTCGCCTCGGCGCCGAGCCTGGCGGCAAGCAGCCGCGCGGCGGCCTCGCGCTGCGCGGGATCGGCCAGCGCCACGTGCAGGAAGCCCGAGCCGGTCGCCGCCTTGAGCTCGCGGCTCGTGCCCTCGGCGATCTTGCGGCCGTGGTCGATGACGGCGATGCGCGCGGCGAGCTGGTCGGCCTCCTCGAGATACTGCGTGGTGAGCAGGATGGTGACGCCGGAACCGGCCAGGCCGCGGATCATGCGCCACACGCCCTGGCGCGCCTTGGGATCGAGCCCGGTGGTCGGCTCGTCGAGGAACAGCACGCCCGGCGTGACGATCAGCGAGGCGGCGATGTCGAGCCGCCGGCGCATGCCGCCGGAATAGTCCTTGACCTGCTTGCCGGCCGCCGGCGCCAACTCGAAGGCGGCGAGCAGCGCGTCGGCGCGCGCCCGCGCCCGGCGGCCGCGGAAGCCCCACAGCCGCGCCAGGAGCACCAGGTTCTCGCGTCCGGTCAGGTCCTCGTCGAGCGAGGCGAACTGGCCGGTCATGGCGATCGCCGCGCGCACGGCGTCCGGATTCGCGACGAGATCGTGGCCCATGATGCGGGCCGAGCCGGCGTCGGGCCGCGACAGCGTCGCCAGCATGCGCATCAGCGTCGTCTTGCCGGCGCCGTTCGGCCCCAGAATGGCGAAGATCATGCCGCGCGGCACGTCGAGGTCGATGCCGTCGACGGCGGTCAGGTCGCCGAAGCGCTTGACCAGGCCGCGCGCGACGATCGCCGGCGGGGCATCGCCGGCCGCTTGCGTCATCTGCGGTGCGCGCGGCGCCTCGTTCATGGTCGTCGTCCGTCGTGTCGGCGAAAGGCGCGGCACGCATGGCGGCGCGGCGCGCGGTCGCGCCGCTTATAGCAGCTTTGCCGCGGCTCGCCACCCGCTGCGCCGGCCGGCCGCGTCATGCGCGACGCGAACGGCAGGCGGCGCACGGTCACGGCAGCACGGGCCTGCCGGCGGGACCGCCGGGCGTCGGCCCGGCGAAGGCGGCGACCGGCGCGGCGGCGCCGTCCGGCGGCGGGCGCAGGCCTGTCTCGACAAGCAGCCCCTTGCGCTTGGCGTCGTAGTAGTAGCCGCGCTGGTAGAGCCGGATCGCCCGGTCGGCGTCGCCGCCGGCGACCAGCCAGGCACCGCGCAGATACTTCACCGCATAGGTGAGATTGGTCTCGGGATCGAGCAGGCCCTCCGCCGGGCCGCGGTAGCCCATGGTGCGCGCCGTGCCGTGGCGGATCTGCATCAGCCCCCAGTTGCCGGCGTTGTAGGCGGCGGGGTCGTAATTGCTCTCGCGCCGCACGACCCGGTGCACGAGATCGGCCGGCAGGCCGTAGGCGGCGGCGTGACGGTCGATCATCGCCTCGAGTGGCGAGGCCGCGGGCGCCGCGGCGACCGCCGGCGCGGCCTGGCCGGCCGTCTCCTGCGTCGCGCTGCAGCCTGCGGCAAACGCGGCGAGCAGCGCCGCGACGGCGGGTCTTGTCGGCATGTCCCTCTCCTCGCGCCCCGCCCCCAGCCATGCCGGCGCGAAAGTGTCAGCAGTGAGGCGGCGCCGCGACGGTGCCGGCTCGCAGCGGTCCGGCAATGCCGGCCGCGACGCTTGCGCCACCGGCGTCGGGCTTCATAATGAAGGCGGGTGATTCGCGTCCCGACCGCCGCTCGTGCGGTCTTCCCGTTTTCCCGCGTCGTGCCGCCGCGTTTTCCGGCCCGTTCCGGTCCGCGTTGCAAGCGCGTCGACAAAAAACGGCAACAGGGAGACCATCATGCGCCAGCCGAGCACGAACTGCATCAAGCGGCGCCTCACCGAGCGCCGCCACATCGCCACCGCCATCGACCACCTGACGGCGCGCGGCGTGCCGCGCGACGGCATCGACGTCGTCCTGTCGCGGCTCTTCTTCGTCGATGTCGACCTGCTCAACGAGGTGCTGGAAAGCGGCGACGCATGGGCCGCGCCCGGCGCCTCCGGAGCGACGATGCGCATCGCCGCCGAGTGACGCCGGCGCCGTGCCACGAGGCCGTCCGCTGGCACGCCACGACGACGAGCCGAGCCGCCGTTTCGTGAACTGGAGGGCGGCGCCAACATTCGTCCTGGCGCGTCTCCGCACGGCGAACCGGCATCCACGTCGCCTTGGAACGCGCTAGCGCCCGGCGGGCTCGATGCGCCGGCCGGTCCCGGCGTCGAACAGATGCGTCGCGCCGGGCGCGATCGCCAGCGGCAGCGTCTCGCCCGGCCCGATCCGCGTGCCGCCCGGCAGGCGCGCGACCAGCGTCGCCCCGGCGCCGTTGCGGCCGCACAGCACGCCATGCGCCAGCGTGTCGGCGCCGAGCGCCTCGACCGCCGTCACCTTGAGCTCGAGATCGGCGTTCGGCGCGGAGACGGCGCTCAGATGCTCCGGCCGCACGCCCACGAGCACCCGCCGCCCCGGCTCGGGCAGCGCCGTGTCGCGCGGCTTGACGAGCCCGCCGCCGTCGAGCGCCAGGCCCTTGCCGGACTCGGCCACGCTTGCCGCGAGCAGCGTCATCGACGGTGAGCCGATGAAGCCGGCGACGAAGGTGGTGGCCGGCGCCCGATAGACCTCCATCGGCGTGCCCACCTGCTCGGCGACGCCGTTGTGCATGACCACCAGCCGGTCGGCCAGCGTCATCGCCTCCACCTGGTCGTGCGTGACGTAGAGCGCCGTGGTGCCGACCGCGCGCTGGAGCTGCCTGATCTCGAGACGCATCTGCACGCGCAGCTTGGCGTCGAGATTGGACAGCGGCTCGTCGAACAGGAAGACGTCCGGGTCGCGCACCAGCGCCCGGCCCATCGCCACGCGCTGGCGCTGGCCGCCCGACAGCTCGCGCGGCTTGCGCGCCAGATAGGGCTGAAGCTGCAGCATCGCGGCGGCGCGCTCCACCCGCGCGCGGATGTCGGCCTTCGCCAGGCCGGCGATCTTCAGCCCGTAGGCCATGTTGTCGAACACGCTCATGTGCGGATAGAGCGCGTAGTTCTGGAACACCATGGCGACGTTGCGCTCGCGCGGCTCGAGGCCGTTGACGACCCGCCCACCGATGGCGATCTCGCCGGCGGTGATCGGCTCGAGACCGGCCACCATGCGCAGCAGGCTAGACTTGCCGCAGCCCGACGGACCGACGATGACGATGAAGGCGCCATCGTCCACGTCCAGGCTCACGCCGTGGATCACCCTCAGCTTGCCGTAGGTCTTCGTCACGTCGCGGATCGCGATCGCCGCCATCGTTCTGCCTTCGCTATTTCTCGGTCTCGACCAGTCCTTTGACGAACAGCCGCTGCATGGCGACGATGACCGCCACCGGCGGCAGCATCGCCAGGATGGCGGTCGCCATGATGAGGTGCCACTGCGGAAGCTGGTCGCCGCTGTTGGCCATGCGCTGGATGCCCATGACGACGGTGTAGTAGCCCTCGTCGGTGGTCACGAGCAGCGGCCACAGATACTGGTTCCAGCCATAGATGAAGAGGATGACGAACAGCGCCGCCAGGTTGGTGCGCGACAGCGGCAGCAGGATGTCGCGGAAGAAGCGCATCGGCCCGGCGCCGTCGATGCGCGCCGCCTCGGCCAGCTCGTCCGGCACGGTCATGAAGAACTGGCGGAACAGGAAGGTCGCGGTCGCCGAGGCGATCAGCGGGATCGACAGGCCGGCATAGCTGTTGAGCAGGCCGAGATCGGCCACCACCTCGAAGGTCGGCAGGATGCGCACCTCGACCGGCAGCATCAGCGTGATGAAGATCGTCCAGAAGGCGAGCACGCGGAAGGGGAAGCGGAAGTAGACGATGGCGAAGGTCGACAACAGCGAGATGGCGATCTTGCCGAGCGCGATCGCCAGCGCCATGACGGTCGAGTTGAACAGCATCAGCCCGATCGGCGGCGCGCCGGCCGTCGACAGGCCGTCGCCGAGCACCGTCGCGTAGTTCTCCCACATCCGGTCGCCGGGCAAAAGCGACAGGCCGCGGTTGACCTCGCGCCCGGTGTGGGTGGACGCCACGAAGGCGAGCCAGATGGGAAAGGCGAAGATCGCCGCGCCGAGCACCAGCGTGCCGTGCGTGATCAGGCTGAGAAGCGGCCGGCGCTCGATCATCAGTATTCCACCCGCCGCTCGATGAAGCGGAACTGGATCGCCGTCAGGGCGATGACGATGACCATCAGCACCACCGACTGCGCCGCCGAGGCGCCGAGGTTGAGCCCCTCGAAGGCGTCGCGCCAGACCTTGTAGACCAGGATGACGGTGTCGTTGCCCGGCCCGCCGCGCGTCGTGGCGTGCACGATGCCGAAGGTCTCGAAGAAGGCGTAGACGACGTTGACGACCATCAGGAAGAACACGGTGGGCGACAAGAGCGGAAGCTGGATGGTGAGGAAGCGCCGCAGCGGACCCGCGCCGTCGATCGCCGCCGCCTCGATGAGCGAGCGCGGGATCGCCTGCAGCCCGGCGAGGAAGAACAGGAAGTTGTAGCTGACCTGCCGCCAGGCGGCCGCAATGACGATCAGCGCCATGGCGTCGGTGCCGTCGACGAAGTGGTTCCACTCGTAGCCGAGCACGTCGAGCGCGTAGGCGACCAGTCCGATGGTCGGGTTGAACAGGAACCACCACAACACGCCGGCCACCGCCGGCGCCACGGCATAGGGCCAGATCAGCAGCGTGCGGTAGGCGAGCGCGCCGCGCAGCACGCGGTCGGCCATGATCGCCAGAACGAGCGCCGCCAGCATCGAGATGCCGGTGACCAGCGCGCTGAAGACGACCGTCGTGACGAAGGCGTCGAAATAGAGCGGATCGGCGAACAGCCGGCGGAAGTTGGCGAGGCCGACGAACTCGGTGCGCAGGCCGAAGGCGTCCTGGCGCAGCACCGACTGGTAGATCGCCTGGCTCGCCGGCCACAGGAAGAAGACGGCGGTGATGAGGAGCTGCGGCGCCACCAGCAGATAGGGCAGCCACGGGCTCTTGAAGGTGACGTTCTTGGTGCGCACGGGGGCTCCGGGCTCCGGGCTGCGGCGTTGGGGGCCAGGGGCCGGCACGGCGGACCGGCCGCCGCCGGCCCGCCATGCGGCCGCCGGCCGCCCCGCGGGGAGCGGCCGACGGCGCATCATGCCGCTACTGGTTGGCGCTCTGGAACTCGCGCAGCAGCGCGTTGCCGCGCTCGGCGGCCGCCGACAGCGCCTCCTCGGCCGTCTTGTTGCCCGACCACAGCTCCTCCAGCTCCTCGTTGATCACGTCGCGGATCTGGACGAAGTTGCCGAAGCGCAGGCCGCGCGAGTTCTCCGTCGGCTCGTTGAGCGAGAGCTGCCGGATCGCCGTGTCGGTGCCCGGGTTCTCCTCGTAGAAGCCCTGCTCCCTGGCCAGCTCGTAGGCGGCGGTGGTGATCGGCACATAGCCGGTCGACTGGTGCCAGTCGGCCTGCACCTCGGGCGAGCTCATGTGGTTGAAGAACTCCGCGACGCCCTGGTAGTCCTCGCCCTCGTGGCCCGACAGGACCCACAGCGTGGCACCGCCGATGATCGAGTTCTGCGGCGCCTCGGCCGTCTCGGTGTCGAGCGGCAGCATCGTCTGGCCGAAGGCGAACTCGGCCTGCTGCTGCATGTCGGCATAGTAGGCGGAGGAGTTGATCCACATCGCGCATTCGCCGCTGGTGAACAGCGGCAGGCTGTCGCCGCGCCGGCCGCCATACTTGAAGGTGCCCTGCTCCTGGCTGTCGGCGATGCGCTGCAGCAGCGCCGTCAGCCCCTCCGCCTCGTCGAACACCAGCTCGGTGTCGAAGCCGGCGAAGCCGTTCTCGCGCGTGCCGATCGGCTGGTCGTGCCAGGCGAGATAGTTCTCGATCATCGTCCACGACTGCCAGCCGAACGAGATGGCGCATTCGTGGCCGTCGGCCTGCAGCTTGTCGGCGACGGCGAAGACGTCGTCCCAGGTCCGCGGCACGTCGGCGCCGACCCGGTCGAGCAGGTCCTTGTTGTACCACATGACCGGCGAGGACGAGTTGAACGGCAGCGACAGCAGCTCGCCCGCGGGCGTCGAATAGTAGCTGCGCACGGCCGGCAGATAAGCCTCCGCGTTCCACGCGACGTCGGCCTCGGCCATCATCTCGTGCACCGGCTTGACCGCGCCTTCGGCGGCCATCATCGTCGCGGTGCCGACCTCGAACACCTGCACGACGTGCGGCTGCTCGCCGGCGCGGAAGGCGGCGATCGCGGCGGTCATCGTCTCGGTGTAGTTGCCCTTGTAGACGGGCACCACCTGGAAGGCGTCCTGGCTCTCGTTGAAGCCGGCCGCGATCGCCTCGACCTTCTCGCCGAGCGCGCCGCCCATGGCGTGCCACCACTGGATCTCGGTCCTGTCCTGGGCGTTCGCGGGAAGCGCCACGCCGGCCAGCGCCGCGGCCATCATCAGTTTGCTGAGTGTCATCGGAATCTCCCGTTGCCATCCTCGGTGAATGGAGGCCGTTTCATGCCGGGGCTGTGTAACGGTCGAATGACAGCGCGGCCGGCCACATCGCCGCGGCGACGCGGGCAGCCTTCGGGAGGAGCAGGCGAAGGGCCGCCGAAGCGGCCGCGCAAGGCGTCAGGACCGCCGGCGGACGGCCGCCGACGACGGATCGACGAGCGCCTGCGGATCGCGCGGCGCGGGATCGAACAGCGCGCCGGCCGGCCGCGCCGGGCCGAACAGCGGACCGCAGACGAGGTCGGCGCCGCAGTCGAGCGCGGTGGCAAGCTGGCGCGGCGTGGCGATCGCGTCGACCAGCACCTCGGCGCCGTCGTCCTGCAGCATGGCGACCAGCGTGCCCAGCATGCGCAGCGCCGGCGCCACGCCGTCGAGCCGCGCCAGCCAGCCACCGTCGAGCCGCACCAGGTCCGGCCGCAGCCGCGCGATCAGCGCCGGCATGCGCTCGGCCGGGCCGTCGGCGCCGAGCGCCAGCGCCAGGCCGTGGGCGCGCACGGCCTCGACCAGCATCGCCTCGTCGTCGGGCGCGAGGCCGGCCATGCCGGTCAGTTCGCACACCGTGCGTGCCGGCTCGACGCCGGCCTCGGCCATGTGCCCGGCGAGCAGGCGCAGGTCGCGCAGCGCCGGGTCCGGTCCCGCCCCGGCGTCGAGCGCGTAGCGCAGGAACAGCCCCAGCCCCTCGACGCCGAGATGGCCGTGGTTGCGCACGTGCAGCGTCTGCCACAGCGTGGCCAGGAACCGGCGCTCC
This sequence comes from Aquibium sp. A9E412, assembly GCF_030398335.1. GTDB lineage: Bacteria > Pseudomonadota > Alphaproteobacteria > Rhizobiales > Rhizobiaceae > A9E412. Next base: position 31,885 of record NZ_JAOAOP010000006.1, on the reverse strand, counting down.
GGCGCGTCGAGCGCGGCAAGAAGGGCCGTCGCCGCGACCGTGCGCCCGTCGGCGACGATGTGCGCCTGCCCCTCCACCGCGACCGGCACCAGGCCTTCGGGCCGCACCGCCAGCACCGGGGCGAACGCGGTCTTGACCACCGCCGCGCCGAGCCGGGCATAGGCGAGGCCGATCTCGTCGACGAAGATCGCCTGCTCCACGCGCGCCACGTCGGCCATGCTCAGCCGCCGCGCCGGCCGAAGACGCGGCCGCGCGGCGCGGTGCGCGCGGCCGCATCGCCGAATCCGGCGGCAGCCCCGACCCGTTCCGGCACGGGCGGCTGCGGGCGCTCGGCGGGCCGTCTTTCGGGCGGCGTTTCACGCGCCGCGCGGAACACGGCGAAACCGGTCGGCGCCAGTTCGGGGCGCGCCAGCACGTAGCCCTGCACCATCGCCGCGCCGGCGCGGGCGGCCAGGTCGAGCTGCCAGCCCTCCTCGATGCCCTCGAAGACGGTGGCGATCCCGCGCCCCTTGAACTCGGCGACCATCGCCGACAACAGCCCGAAGCCCGGCCCCGATTCCATCAGCCGGGTGATCCACTGGGCGTCGAACTTGACGATGTCGGGCCGCAGCTCCTTGATGCGATGGATGTCGGAGTGCTCCGCGCCGTAGTCGTCGACGGCGATGCGGAAGCCGTGCGCCCTGAGCGCCTGCACGAAGGCGCCGAGCGCGGCCTCCGACTGCGAGGTCTGCTCGGTCACCTCGCACACCACGCGCTCGGGCGCGATGCCGGCCTCGTGCAGCACCAGGCGCATGTCGCGCAGCGCCTTGTCGCTGACCGCCCGGTCGCAGAACAGCGACGGGTCGAAATTGACGAACAGATCAGTCGCCGGATCGAGGCAGGCGCCGGCGTTGAGCAGGTGCAGCGTGCGCGTCAGCGTCTCGACATGCAGCCGGTCGGGCGCCGGCACGTTGCAGAAGAAGGTGCCCGGCGACACCCGCTCGCCGTCGCGGAACGGTCGGATCAGCCCCTCGAAGGCGGCGATCGCAAGCCGCCCCTCGGCGTCGAAGGCGAAGATCGGCTGGAAGGCGCTCTTCAGCGTATAGACGCCCCACACGCCGACCGAGGTGCCGTCGTCCTGGCGGATGATGTGTGCCAATCCCACGCTGCGCGACACGGCGGGCGGTTCCGGTTCGTCTCAGGGCGTACGCCCGTCATCCTGCCACTGGAAGGCTTGCCCGGCCGTTAACGCCGCGCCGGCCTTGCGATTCGCCCGGCGATCGGACATTACAGGCCCGCCCGCGCCCGTCGGGCGCACATCCTCGAGGAGTTGACACCCCATGGCCTTTCTTGCCGACGCCCTGACACGCGTGAAGCCCTCCGCGACCATCGCCGTCACGCAGAAGGCGCGTGAGCTGAAGGCGCAGGGCCGCGACGTGATCGGCCTCGGCGCCGGCGAGCCGGACTTCGACACCCCCGACAACGTCAAGGAGGCGGCGATCGAGGCGATCCGCCGCGGCGAGACCAAGTATCCGCCGGTCTCCGGCATCGCGCCGCTGCGCGAGGCGGTGGCGGCCAAGTTCAAGCGCGAGAACAACCTCGACTACCGGCCCGAGCAGACGATCGTGGCGACCGGCGGCAAGCAGGTGCTGTTCAACGCCTTCATGGCGACGCTCAACGCCGGCGACGAGGTCATCGTGCCGACCCCCTACTGGGTGAGCTATCCCGACATGGTGCTGCTGTGCGGCGGCACGCCGGTGTTCGCCGAGACCTCGATCGACAACGGCTTCAAGCTGACGGCCGAGGCGCTCGAGGCGGCGATCACCGAGCGCACCAAGTGGCTGATCATGAACTCGCCGTCGAACCCGTCGGGCGCCGCCTACACGGCCGACGAGCTGAAGGCGATCGCCGCCGTGCTGGAGCGCCACAGCCACGTCTGGGTGCTGACCGACGACATGTACGAGCACCTGACCTACGGCGACTTCGTCTTCCGCACCATCGCCGAGGTGGCGCCGGCGCTCTACGAGCGCACGCTGACCATGAACGGCGTGTCCAAGGCCTATGCGATGACCGGCTGGCGGATCGGCTATGCGGCCGGCCCGCAGGCGCTGATCAAGGCGATGGACATGGTGCAGGGCCAGCAGACGTCGGGCGCCTGCTCGATCTCGCAGTGGGCCGCGCTCGAGGCGCTCACCGGGCCGCAGGATTTCGTCGCCCGCAACAAGGCGATCTTCCAGGGCCGTCGCGACCTGGTGGTGTCGATGCTCAACCAGGCCAAGGGCATCTCCTGCCCGGTGCCGGAGGGCGCCTTCTACGTCTACCCCTCCTGCGCCGGGGTGATCGGCCGCAAGGCGCCGTCCGGCAAGGTGATCGAGACCGACGAGGACTTCGTCTCGGAGCTGCTCGAGGCGGAGGGCGTGGCGGTCGTGCACGGCTCGGCCTTCGGCCTCGGCCCCAACTTCCGCATCTCCTACGCGACGTCCGACACGCTGCTCGAGGAGGCGTGCGCGCGCATCCAGCGCTTCACGGCCTCGCTCGGCTAGCGCCCGGCAAAGGCCACCGGTCCGACCTTGAAGGGGCGAGAGTCGCGGGCGCGAATCTCGCCCCTTGCCCGTTCGTGAAAGCCGTGTGACGATGGTCTCGGCAGCGCGTCCGGCAAGAGGCGCGCGCCCGCGCGACGGCCGCAGGCCGGCCGCCGCTCATGGGAGCACGTGAGAGGAGGTCGGGATCATGGGCACACGCGCCGGAGGCAGGCGCTCGGGACCGAAATGCGTCGCCATTGTCGGTCCCTTCGCCAGCGGCAAGACGACGCTTCTCGAGGCCATCCTGGCGCGCACCGGCGCCATCGCGCGGCAGAACGCCGTCGGCTCCGGCGGCACGGTCGGCGATCATGCGCCGGAGGCGCGCGCGCACGCCATGAGCACCGAGGCGACGGTCGCCACGACCGACTTCATGGACGACAGCATCACCTTCGTCGACTGCCCCGGCTCGGTCGAGTTCGCCTTCGAGGCCGAGCCCGTGCTGGCCGCCAGCGACGTCGCCGTGGTCGTGGTCGAGGCCGACGAGAAGAAGATGCCGGCCCTGCAGCTCATCATGCGCCGGCTCGACGCGCTCGGCGTGCCGCGCATCCTGTTTCTCAACAAGATCGACAAGTCCGACGCCGCGGTGCGCGACACGCTGAAGATGCTGCAGGCGACGAGCGCCACGCCGCTGCTGCTGCGCCAGATCCCGCTGCGCAAGGACGGCATCGTCGTCGGCTCGATCGACCTGGCGCTGGAGCGCGCCTACGTCTATCGCGAGCACGCGCCGAGCGAGATCACCGAGACGCCGGACGACGACAAGGCGCGCCAGGTCGAGGCCCGCTTCTCGATGCTGGAGACGCTGGCCGACCACGACGACGCGCTGATGGAGCAGCTTCTGGAGGAGATCGAGCCGGCGCGCGACGCGGTGTTCGACGATCTCGCCGCCGACCTGCGCGACGGCTCCGTCACGCCGGTGCTGATCGGCGCGGCGGAGAAGGGCCACGGCGTGCTGCGCCTGCTCAAGGCGATCCGCCACGACGCGCCCGACGTCGAGGCGACGCGCGCCCGCCTCGGCCTCGAGGCCGGCGACGACGCGGTGCTGCAGGTCGTCAAGACGATCCACACGCCGCATGGCGGCAAGCTGTCGGTGGCGCGCGTGCTGGCCGGCAGCGTCGCCGACGCGACCGAGCTTCACGCCGCCGGCGCGAGCGGCAAGGTTTCCGGCCTGTACACCCTGCTCGGCAAGGAGCAGACCAAGCGCACGCATGCCGAGACCGGCGAGACGGTCGCGCTCGGCAAGCTCGACGCCATCGCCACCGGCGACACGCTGACCACCGCCAGGGGCGGCATCGCCGCGCTGGCGCCGCTCGCCCCGCCGCAGCCGGTCTACGCCGTCGCGCTGCGGCCGAAGGAGCGCAAGGACGAGGTCAAGCTGTCGGCCGCCCTGCACAAGCTGCTCGAGGAGGACGCCTCGCTGTCGCTCGAGCAGAACCAGGACAGCGGCGAGACGGTGCTGTCGGGCCACGGCGAGATGCATCTGCGCGTCGTGCAGGAGCGGCTCGAGGGCAAGTACCAGATCCCGGTGGAATCGCAGCCGCCCGGCGTCCCCTACCGCGAGACGATCCGCAAGGGCACCACCCAGCGCGGCCGCCACAAGAAGCAGTCGGGCGGCCACGGCCAGTTCGGCGACGTGGTGCTCGACATCAAGCCTTTGCCGCGCGGCGCCGGCATCGAGTTCACCGACACCATCACCGGCGGCGTCGTGCCGAAGCAGTACATCCCCTCCGTCGAGGCCGGCGTGCGCGACTATCTCAAGGCGGGGCCGCTCGGCTTTCCGGTCGTCGACATCGCCGTCAACCTGGCGGACGGGTCGTACCACACGGTCGATTCCTCCGACATGGCCTTCCAGATGGCGGCGCGGCTGGCGATGAAGGAAGGAATGGCGGCATGCTCGCCGGTGCTGCTGGAGCCGGTGCTCAAGGTCGAGATCTACACGCCCTCCGACGCCACCGCCAAGGTGACGGCGATCGTGCCGCAGCGCCGCGGCCAGATCCTCGGCTTCGACGCGCGACCCGGCTGGCCCGGCTGGGACGTGGTGGAGGCGATGCTGCCGCAGGCCGAGATCGGCGACCTGATCGTCGAGCTCCGCTCGGCGACGGCCGGCGTGGCGAGCTACAGCGCCCGCTTCGACCACATGGCCGAGCTCGTCGGCCGTCATGCCGACCTGGCGATGAGCGCGGCCGGCAAGGCGGCGTAGCACGCCGCGCTCAGGCCGGGCGCACCCGACGCCCGCAACCAGGCGGCGAGATCGCCGAGACGAGACGCGATGCCGCCGGAAGGCCGCGGCCGGCCTTCCGCCGTCGCGGGCGAGAGCGTTTTCTGGCGCGGTGGACACCGCTTCGCGGTCCGCAAAGCGCGCGAACGGCAACGAGCCGGAGCCGGTCGGCAAATCCGTGACGGGCGGGGCGGCGCCAGCCCGGCCGGACAAGCGAACCGGCCGGCGTCGCGTGGGCGCAGGCAAAAAAAAGAGCCGGATCGCGAAGATCCGGCTCAAGATTGGAAGTGCCTGTAAGGCGAAACCTCCAGAGGGGAACACTCGCGAGCGTTAATGGGAGGAGAACACGCTCACGAGATGGCTCTGATATGAGCGTTCTTTGCTCAAATAACAAGCAGCGTGGCGTGCATTGCACCTATGCGCAAAGTGCATGGCTGCCTGTTGGGCGGCCATTGCCTTCAAAACGTCCAGGTGCGCGACTTGGAAAGCAGGAAATCGCGGAAAACGTGCAGCTTCACCTGGTGCTTCATCGCGTCGGGATAGCAGAAGTAGGTGTCGAAGGACGGCACCTCGGTCTCCGGCAGGAGTTGCACCAGGCCGTCGTCCTTGCCGACCATGTAGTCCGGCAGCATGGCGATGCCGGCGCCGCGCTGCACGGCGATCTTGATCGACAGGATGTTGTTGATCTGCAGGGTGGCGATCCGCTTGCTGCCTTCCGGCCGGCCGGCCGTCTCCAGCCAGTTCATGTCGCTCAGATGCACCGGCACCGATTCGCCGAAGGTGACGATGCGGTGGCGGTCGAGATCGGCGACCGAGGTCGGCTTGCCGTGCCGGTTGACGTAGCCCGGCGAGGCATAGAGGTGGAAGTGCACGGTGAACAGCTTGCGCTGGATCAGGTCGGGCTGCTGCGGCTGGCGCATGCGGATGGCGCAGTCGGCCTGGCGCATGGTCAGGTCGAGCTCCTCGTTGGCGAGGATGAGCTCGAGCTGGATGTCGGGGTAGAGGTCGACGAACTCGGGGATGCGCTCGGTCAGCCAGCCGGTGCCCAGCCCGACGGTGGTGCTGACCTTGAGCATGCCCGATGGCCGGTCCTTGGCCTCGAGCAGCCGCATCTTGACGCTCTCGAGCTTCATCAGCACGTCATGCGCCGTGCGGTAGAGCATTTCGCCCTGCTCGGTCAGCACCAGGCCGCGCGCGTGGCGGTGGAACAACGGCACGCCGACGTCCTTCTCGAGCGCGCTCACCTGGCGCGAGATCGCCGACTGCGACAGATGCAGCGACTCGGCCGCATGGGTGAACGAGCCGGCCTCCGCCGCGGCGTGAAACACGCGAAGCTTGTCCCAGTCGAATGCCATGGTTTTTCAGCCGCCTCGTGCTACTCGGCAGCCACGCGAACCGTCTCCAGTCCCGCGAGATATTTTTCCGCCTCGAGCGCGGCCATGCAGCCGAGTCCCGCCGCGGTGACCGCCTGGCGATAGGTCTCGTCGGTCACGTCCCCGGCGGCGAACACGCCCGGCACGTCGGTCGCCGTGGAATCGGGCGCCGTCCACAGATAGCCGCTCGGCTTCTGCTTCAGCTTGCCGACGAACAGCTCGACCGACGGCGCGTGGCCGATGGCGACGAAGACGCCGTCGGTGGCGATGTCGGTGACCGCGCCGGTCTTGGCGTTCTTGACCCGCACGCCGTTGGCCGAGGCCGGCATCGGCGGCTTGCCCGGCGCGCCGAGGATCTCCTCGACCACCGTGTCCCACACGACCTTGATGTTGTCCTTCTTGAGCAGCCGCTCCTGCAGGATGCGCTCGGCGCGCAGGGTGTCGCGGCGGTGGATCAGCGTGACGCTGCGCGCCAGGTTCGACAGGTAGAGCGCCTCCTCGACCGCCGTGTTGCCGCCGCCGACGACCACCACGTCCTTGCCGCGGTAGAAGAAGCCGTCGCAGGTGGCGCAGGCCGACACGCCGAAGCCCATATAGGTCTGCTCCGATGGCAGGCCGAGCCACTTCGCCTTGGCGCCTGTGGCGATGATCAGCGCGTCGCAGGTGTATTCGGCGCCCGAATCGGCGGTCAGCCGGAACGGCCGCCGCTCGAGATCGACCGCCGTCACCGTGTCGTGCACGATCTCGGTGCCGACATGCTCGGCCTGCTTGGCCATCTGCTCCATCAGCCACGGACCCTGGATGACGTCGGCGAAACCAGGATAGTTCTCCACGTCGGTGGTGATGGTGAGCTGGCCGCCCTGTTCCAGGCCGGTGATCAGCAGCGGCTCGAGCATCGCGCGGGCGGCGTAGATCGCGGCGGTGTAGCCGGCGGGGCCCGATCCGATGATGATCACGGGCGCGTGGCGGCTGGTCATGGGTCTCGTCCTTTATCAAGCGGAAGCGGCCGGCGGCGCAAAGCGGCCGCCCTCGATCTAAGTATTCCGTCCCCTCCTGTGCAAGGCAACTGCGCCTTTTCGCACAGCCGGTTTCCGCTGCGGCAGACGCGGCCCAGCATGCCGCGCACGCGCCGCCGATGCAACGCGCTTTGCTTGGCCGCGCGCTTGCCATAGCCTTGCCTCGCCGGCAGGAAGCGAGTCGCCCGCCGCACCGACCCACGAGGAGCCCATGCCGCTCAAAGCCGACCTCGACGCGATCGACTGGAAGATTCTCAAGGAGCTGCAGGACGACGGGCGCATCACCAATGTCGAGCTGTCGCGCCGCGTCGGCATCTCCGCCCCGCCCTGCCTGCGCCGGGTCAAGCGGCTCGAGGAGGCGGGCATCATCCGCGGCTACCGGGCGCTGCTCAACAGCCCGGCGCTCGGCTACGACGTCGTCGCCTTTTGCCTGATCGGCCTGCACCTGCAGTCGGAGGCCGAGCTGAAGATCTTCGCCGAGCGCACCCGTCAGTGGCCGATCGTGCGCCGCGCCTGGATGGTGTCGGGCGATTCCGACTTCCTGCTGCACTGCGTGGCCACCGACCTGTCGACCTTCCAGGGCTTCGTCATCGAGGAGCTGACCTCGACGCCGAACGTCGACACGGTGCGCACGGCGCTGACCATCCGCCAGGTCAAGGACGTCGGGCTGGTCGCCATTCCCGATCAGCCGGCCTGACGGCAGCGGGCGCATGGGAGCGAACAAGCTCACCGAACCCTACTGGCTTGCCTGGCTGAAATGGCATCTCTACCGCCGCCGCAAGGGCGCGCGCCACGCCGCGATCTGGCAGGCGCGCCGCTTCATCCGCGGCCTGCCCGACGGCGGGCTGATGGTCGACTGCGGCGCCAATGTCGGCGACGTGTCGCGGCTGTTTCTCGACAAGGGCTACACCGTGCACGCCTTCGAGCCGGACCCCGACGCGCGCGCCGCGCTCGAGCGCAGGCTGGGCGATCGGCCGGGGCTCACCATCCACGCCGCCGCCGTGTCGGACGCGGCGGGCGAGATGGTGCTGCACCGCATGTCGGGCGGCCTCGACGGCACCATCTCCTCGTCGCTCTACCGCCGCGACGTGCATGCCGGCGGCGACACGGCGACGGTGCCGGTCGTCGATCTGTTCGCCTTCATCGCATCGCTCGGGCGCCCTGTCGACGTGCTGAAGCTCGACATCGAGGGTGCGGAGGTGCCGGTGCTCGAAGCCATGCTCGCGGCACGCCACGACCGGCGCATCGGCCATGTGCTGGTGGAGACGCACGAAAAGTTCTCGCCCGACTTCGCCGCCCGGATCGAAGCGATCCGCCGGCGCCTCGACGCGCTCGGCGTCGCCAACGTCAACCTCGACTGGCAGTGACGGCGAAGCGGAAGGCGGCCAGCGCCTTGTCGTACATCACCGCGCGCGAATAGCGCGCGACGACGCGCGCGCGCAGCGCGTGCAGCGCCTCGGCCGGTGCCGGCCCGGCGATCATCGCCCGCATCGCCGCGGCCAGCGCCGCGGCGTCCTGCGGCGGCACCAGGGTGGCCGCCGTCAGCCCCTGCGTCAGCTCGGGGATGCCGCCCGTCGGGCAGCCGAGCAGCGGCGTCTCGCAGGCCATCGCCTGCAGCATCGCCTGCGGCACCCCCTCGTTGGCATAGCTCGGCAGCGCGAAGACGTCGGCGGCCTGCAGATAGGGCACCACGTCGGCCTGCCGCCCGGTCATCACCACGCGCTGCGCCAGGCCGTGCCGCGCGATGAGCTCGCGCAGCGCCGCCTCCTGCGGCCCGTCGCCGACGATCACCAGCATCGCGCCGGGATGGTCGAGCCGGGCCAGCGCCTCGATCAGATAGGCATGCCCCTTCCACGAGCGCAGCGTGGCGACGATGGCGAAGACGAAGGCGTCCGCCGGCAGGCCGACGGCGCGGCGCGCGGCGGCCCGGTCGCCGGGGCGGAAGGTGTCGGTGTCGATGCCGGTCGGCACCGCCGCGATGCGGCCGGCCGGCAGGAAGCCGTCGCCGGTCAGGCTGTCGACGATCGACTGGCTCGTCGTCATCACGAACTCGGCGCCGCGATTGTAGAGCCAGCGCGTCGCCCGGCCGCGCGAGACCGGTGTCGAGATGTGCCGCGTGCGCACGATCGCCGGGCGATGCGCCAGCGTCAGGCGGGCGAGCGCGGCCAGCCAGTGGTCGGTGCTGGAATGCGGGTTGACCACGTCGGGCCGCCAGGCGGCCAGGAAGCGGCGCATGGCGGCGAGCCCGGCCGGCCGCTTGCGGCCGATCGGCAGCGCCGTGCACGCGATGCCGTAGTCGGGCGCGGCGGCGAAGATGTCGCTGTCGGCCGGGCAGACCAGATGCACGGCGTGCCCGGCGTCCTGGAAGGTGGCCGCCTCGGTGAGGATGCGGATCTCCTGCCCGCCCCAGCCGCGCGAGGCCTCGGTGTGCAGGATGCGGTAGCGGTGGTCGGCGGTCATGCCAGCTCCCGGTAGAGGTCGAGCCAGAGCCGCGTCGTGCGGCCGAGATCGAAGCGCCCGCGCAGCGCCGCCGCGCCCACCCGCCGGTCCGCGAGCGAGGCGAGCACGGCAGCCAGCGCCGCGGCCAGGTCGTCGGCCGCGCGGCTGGCGACCGCGCCGGCGCCGTAGCGCACGACGAGCTCGCCGACGCCGGCGTCGGCCGTGGTGACGACGGGCAGGCCGCAGGCGATCGCCTCGATGGCGGCGTTCGGCATCGGATCATAGAGCGTCGGCAGGGCGAGCATGTCGGCGGCGTGCAGCACCGGGCGCACGTCGGCCATGGCGCCGAGCAGGCGCACGCGCCCGCCGAGGCCGCGCCGGCGCACCAGCCGGGCGAGCCGGCGCGCCCGCTTGTCGCGACCGGCGATCGCCAGGTGCACCCCGGCGAGCGCCGGCAGCGCCAGCGCCTCGACCAGCGCGAAGGCGCCCTTGCGCTCGAAGCCGGAGCCGACGAAGGCGACGAGCGGCGCCTCGGGGTCGAGGCCGAGGGCGGCGCGCGCCGCCGCCTTGCCGCCCGCCTCGGGCGGCCGGAAATGCGCCAGGTCGACGCCGTTCTCGATGACGCGCAGCCGGTGCGCCGGCACCGCCAGCCAGTCGGCGATCTCGCGCGCCACCATGCGGCTGTTGGCGACGAACACCATGTCGGTGTCGCGCGCCATGCGCCTTTCCGTCTTCGTCAGCAGCTCGTGGAAGGCGTCGAGCGCCAGCAACGGCCGCCGCCAGGCCGCTCGCTCGCGCGCCAGCCGCTCGAGCCAGGCCGCGTGCACGCCGTCGCCGGCGCGGAAGATGTCGGCCTCCAGGATGCGCTCGTGGCTCTGCACCAGGTCGAAGCCGCCGCCGCGCAGGGCGCGGCCGGCCGCCTTCTGGAACTTGCGGTAGCGCCGCGCCCGCCCGCCATGCGCCCGCTTCAGCCGGAGCCAGGCCTGGTCGGGCGCAGCCGTCGTGCCGACGTCCTCGGAGACCAGCGTGACGTCGATGCCGGCCGCCGCCAGGCCCTGGCTGGTGTTGGCGATGAAGCGCTCGGCGCCGCCGGCCGAGGCGAAGCGGCGCCGCACGATGGCGAGCCTCATGTCTCCCCGCCCCTCTCCCAGCCGACGGCGAGATAGCGCCAGAAGGTCTCCTCGGCGCGGAAGATCGCCGCCACCAGCCCGTGCCGGCCGTCGCGAAAGCCGGCCTGCAGCAGATAGGCCTTGAGGAAGGCGACATGGGCGCGCAGCAGCGCCGAGGCCAGCCCGCCGCGCCTGCCGCGCCGGCGCCGCACCGCGGCCGAGGCGAGCGCATAGGCGCGCAGCTTGGTCAGCACGTCGTCGATGTCGCGGTAGCTGTAGTGGATCAGCGGTTCGGCGAGATCGCCGACGCTGCCGTCGACCAGCAGCGCCTCGTGCACGATGGCGTCGGTGAAGCGGCAGCGCTCGCGCCGCGCCAGCCGCAGGATGCGGTCGGGATGCCAGCCGCCGTGCCGCATGAAGCGGCCGAGGAACATCGACAGCCGGTCGAGCCGGTAGCCGTCGTGCCGGCCGGACGCGATCGCCGCGCGGATCTCGCCGGCAAGCCCCGCGCCGACGCGCTCGTCGGCATCGACCGACAGCACCCAGTCGGTGGTGGCGAGGTCGAGCGCGCGCTGCTTCTGGATGCCGAAGCCGGCCCAGTCGGCGCGCACGGTCACCCGGGCGCCGGCGGCCTCGGCGAGCGCCACGGTGCGGTCGCGGCTGCCGCCGTCGACGACGACGATCTCGTCGCAGAAGGCGAGCGCGGCGAGACAGTCGGCGATGTCGTCCTCCTCGTCGCGCGCGATGACGATCGCGCCGAGGCTGGGGCGCGCCGCGCTCATCGCCCGGGCGCCGCGAGCGTGGCGGCCAGTTCGGCCGCCGTCAGCGGCGCGCCCGCCCCGCCCGGCACGAAGCGGCCGTCCTCGGCGATGCGCAGGGCGCGGCCGACGCCGGCGCGCCGGCCGGCCTCAACGTCGTCGTGTTTGTCGCCGATCATCAGCGAGCCGGCGAGCACCAGCCCGCCCGCCTCGGCCGCACGCAGGAGCATGCCCGGATTGGGCTTGCGCATCGGGTGGTCGACCGCGTGCAGCGGCCCCGTGCCGCTCTCGTGATAGGCGCAGGCGAGCACCATGGCGACGGCGATGCCGTGCCCGGCGAGCAGCGCGTGCATGCGTGCGTCGACGGCCGCGAACTCGGCCCAGCCGAGCAGACCGCGGGCGATGCCCGACTGGTTGGTGACGACGACGACCGGCATGCCGGCCGCCGCGGCCGCCTTCAGCACCGGCAGCATCGCCGGGCGCAGCGCCACCTCCTCGGGCCGACGCGGATAGCCGGTGTCGACGATCAGCGTGCCGTCGCGGTCGACGAACAGCGCCCGACGGCCGCGCAGGGCTTCGCCGGAAACGCGCCGGTCGACCCACAGCCCCGGCTCGACCAGCGCGGCCGGCCGCGCGAGCCCGCCCGCCGCCTCAGCCATCGCAGAGCCGCGTCTCCACCATCCCGCACAGATGGTGGTAGAGGCACAGATGCCCCTGCTGGACGAGCGGCGTCTCGCGCGCGGGCACGGCGAGCAGGATGTCGCACAGCGGCGCCAGCGCGCCGCCGCCGGCGCCCGTCAGCCCGACGACCGTCATGCCGACGGCGCGCGCCTTCTCGGCCGCCGCGACGATGTTGGCCGAGTTGCCGCTGGTCGAGATGGCGAGCAGCACGCCGCCGGGCGCGCCATGCGCCTCGACCTGCCGGGCATAGACGCTGTCGAAGCCGTAATCGTTGCCGAGCGCCGTCAGCACGGCCGGGTTGGCGGACAGCGCCACCACGTTGTAGGCCCTGCGCTCCTTGAGGAAGCGGCCGACCAGCTCGCCGGCGATGTGCTCGGCATCGCTCGCCGAGCCGCCATTGCCGCACACCAGAAGCGCCCGCCCGGCGGCGAGCGCCGTCGCCACGGCCTCCGTCGCCGCCGTCATGCCGGCGGCGAGCGCATCGTCGCCAGCCATCGCCGACAGGAGATCGGCCGAGCGGGCGAGATAGGCCGAAAGCGCGGTCCCGCTCATGCCACCGGTGCGTCCCGCAACGCCGTCAGCCGGTCGATGGTGGCGGTCGTGCTGCGGCCGCCGACGAGGTCGACCAGCATCACCCGGCCGCCGCGCGCCGTCACGTGGTCGGCCCCCACCACCGTCTCCGGCGTGTAGTCGGCGCCCTTGACCAGAAGGTCCGGGTCGAGCCGGCGGATCAGCGCGAGCGGCGTGTCCTCGCCGAACACCACCACCAGATCGACCGCGGCCAGGCCGGCCAGCACGAAGGCGCGGTCGCGCTCGCCGTTGACCGGCCGCCCCGCGCCCTTCAGCCGGCGCACCGAGGCGTCGCTGTTGAGGCCGACCACCAGCCGGTCGCAGGCGCGCCGGGCGCTCTGCAGCAGCGACACGTGGCCGGCATGCAGGATGTCGAAGCAGCCATTGGTGAAGCCGACCGTCAGCCCCTCGCGCCGCCAGGCGGCGACCAGGCGCGCCGCCGCGTCGGCATTGACCACCTGCTCGGCCGCGCCGGCCGGATCGTGCGTGCGCGACAGCGCCGCCGTCAGCTCGTCGACGGTGAGCTGCGCGGTGCCGCGCTTGCCGACGACGACGCCGGCCGCCGCGTTGGCGAGCGCGGCGGCCGCGCCGCGCTCGTAGCCCGCCGCCAGCGCCAGCGCGAAGGACGCCACCACCGTGTCGCCGGCGCCCGACACGTCGAACACCTCGCGCGCCTCGGTGGCGATGTGGCGCGCGCCGTCCGCCTCGATCACGCTCATGCCCTTCTCGCTGCGCGTGGCGAGCACGAAGGAGAAGCCGTGCGCGGCGATCAGCGCCTGGCCGGCGGCGGCGATCTCCGCATCGCCGTGCACGGGACGGCCGACCGCCTCGCCGAGCTCCTTGCGGTTGGGCGTCACCGCGGTGGCGCCGGCGTAGCGCGCATAGTCGCCGCCCTTGGGGTCGACGAGCACCGGCCGGCCGGCCGCGCGCGCCCGCGCGATCAGCGCCGCCGCCATGCCGTCGGCCAGCATGCCCTTGCCGTAGTCGGACAGGATGACGATGTCGGCGCCGGCCAGCGCCGCGTCGAAGCGCGCCAGCACCGTCTCGCGCTCGTCCGGCGCCAGCGCGCGCACCTCCTCCTCGTCGAAGCGCAGCACCTGCTGGTTGAGCGCGCTGAAACGGCTCTTGCAGGGCGTCATGCGGCCGCGGCTGGAGAAAAGCCCGTCGGCCGCGACGCCGCGCTCGCCGAGCAGCGCCAGGATGCGCCGGGCGGCCGCGTCGTCGCCGATGGCGGCGACCGGCAGCGCCTGCGCGCCGAGCGCCGTCACGTTGGCCACCACATTGCCGGCGCCGCCCAGCGCGGCGCTCTCGCCGCGCCCGTGCAGCACCGGGATCGGCGCCTCCGGCGAGATGCGCTCGATGGTGCCGTTGACGAAGCGGTCGAGGATGAAGTCGCCGGCCACCAGCACCTTCAGCCCGGCGAAACGCCGGGCGAGGTCGGCGGTCGGCCCGCCGTCCTGCGGCAGCGATGGACCTGGCGTGTCGCTCATGGACCTGCCGATATACCGCAACGCGGCAGCGCGCAACCGCGGCCACCGTTCGGTCGACAGCCCCCGACGGCTTCATTATAAGGGCGCGCGGCTTCACATGGGGAACGGACAATGATCGTCGTCACCGGCGGCGCGGGCATGATCGGCAGCAACATCGTGGCCGCGCTCAACGCGGCCGGCCGCGACGACATTCTCGTCGTCGACGACCTGACCGACGGCACCAAGTTCCGCAACCTGGCCGACCTGTCAATCGCCGACTACGAGGACAAGGACGCCTTTCTCGCGCGCGTCGGCCGCTCCGCCGTCGGCCCGGTCGAGGCGGTGTTCCACCAGGGCGCCTGCTCGGCGACCACCGAGTGGAACGGCCGCTACATGATGGAGGTCAACTACGCCTACTCGAAGGCGCTGCTGCACTTCTGCCTGAAGGCGCGGGTGCCCTTCCTCTACGCCTCCTCGGCCGCCGTCTACGGCGCCAGCGAGGCGTTCGCCGAAGAGCCGGCGCTGGAGCGCCCGCTCAACGTCTACGGCTATTCCAAGAAGCTGTTCGACGACTATGTGCGCCGCGTCGCGCTGATCGAGGGCCAGTCGCAGGTCGTCGGCCTGCGCTATTTCAACGTCTACGGCCCGCGCGAGGACCACAAGGGCGCGATGGCCTCGGTCGCCTTCCACCTGTTCAACCAGGTGACGGCCGGCGAGAACCCGAAGCTGTTCGGCGCCCATGACGGCTACGGCCCCGGCGAGCAGAGCCGCGACTTCGTCCACGTCGCCGACGTCGCCGACGTCAACCTGTGGTTCCTCAACGGCGGGGCGAGCGGCATCTTCAACTGCGGCACCGGCCGCGCCGAGCCGTTTCGCAGCGTCGCCGAGAGCGTCATCGCGGCGACCGGGCGCGGCGCCGTCGAGTACATCGACTTTCCCGACCACCTGAAGGACCGCTACCAGAGCTTCACGCAGGCCGACATCGGCCGCCTGCGCCGGGCCGGCTACAACGGCGCCTTCCGCGACGTGCGCGCGGGCGTGACGGACTATGTGGAATGGCTGAAGCACCGTCGATCCTGGTGATCGGGCCCGCCTGGGTCGGCGACATGGTGATGGCGCAGTGCCTGTTCGCCGCGCTCAAGGAGCGCTGGCCGGACGCCGCGATCGACGTGCTGGCGCCGGCCTGGGCCAAGCCGCTGGTCGCGCGCATGCCGCAGGTGCGCGAGGGCCTCGAGGCGCCCTTCGCGCGCGGCCGGCTCGCGCTCGCCGCCCGCCGCCGGCTCGGCCGCGCGCTGGCCGGCCGCTACGACCGCGCCTATGTGCTGCCGGGCAGCTGGAAGTCGGCGCTGGTGCCCTTCTTCGCCGGCATCCCCGTGCGCACCGGCCACCGCCGCGAGATGCGCTACGGGCTCCTCAACGACATCGTGCCGCTGCCCGAGGCGATGAAGCGCAAGACCGCGCAGGCCTTCGCCACGCTCGCCGGCGACGCCGCGCTGCGCCATCCGCGGCTCGCGGTCGACGGCGACAACCAAGCGGCGCTGCTGGCCGCGCACGGGCTGACGGCGGGCGGCTACGCCGCCTTCATGCCGGGGGCCGAGTTCGGCCCGTCGAAGCGCTGGCCGGCGGCCAGCTACGCCGCGCTCGCCGAGCGGCTCGCCGCGCGCGGCCTGCCGGTCGTCCTGCTCGGCTCGCCGCGCGACCGCCCGGTGACGGCCGAGATCGCCGCCGCGGCGCCGCGGGCGATCGATCTGGCCGGCCGAACGCGGCTGGAGGACGCCGTCGACCTGATCGCCGGTGCCCGCGTGGCGGTGACCAACGACAGCGGCCTGATGCATATCGCCGCCGCCGTCGGCGTGCCGGTGGTGGCGATCTACGGCTCGACCTCGCCGGCCAACACGCCGCCGCTGACGGCGCGCCGCGAGCTGGTCACGCTGGCGCTCGACTGCTCGCCCTGCCACCGCCGCGAGTGCCCGCTCGGCCACACCGACTGCATGAACCGGCTCGCGGTCGAGCGCGTGCTGGCCGCCGTCGACCGGCTCGTCCCGGCCGCGGCGCCGTGAGGCTGCTTCTCGTCAAGACGTCGTCGATGGGCGACGTCATCCACACCTTCCCGGCCGTCACCGATGCGCTGGCGGCGGTCGAGGGGCTGGCGATCGACTGGCTGGTCGAGGCGCCGTTCGCGCCGCTTGTCGCGCTGCATCCCGGCATCGGCACCGCCATCCCGGTCGCGATGCGGCGCTGGCGCCGCCGGCCGCTCGACGCGGCGACGCGCAGCGCCGTCGGCGATCTGCGCCGCCGGCTGAAGGCGGCGGGCTACGACCGCGTGCTCGACGCCCAGGGGCTGATGAAGAGCGCGCTGCTGGCGCGCCTGGCCGGCGCGCCGGTCGCCGGATTCGACCGCGCCAGCGCCCGCGAGGGCTGGATCGCGCCGCTCTATGCCGAGCGCCACGCCGTGCCGCGCCGGCTGCACGCCATCGCCCGCACGCGGCTGCTGTTCGGCCAGGCGCTCGGCTACCGGCCGGATCTCGACACGGTGCGCTACGGCCTCGCTGCGCCGCGCATGCCGGCGCGCGGCAATGGCGACCGCGCCTTCCTGCTGCACGGCACCACCTGGCAGAGCAAGAAATGGCCCGACGCCGCCTGGGCGCGGACGGCGCGCGGCCTGGTCGAGCGTGGCCTGACGCCGGTCACCACCTATGCCGACGACGCCGAGCGCGCCACCGCCGCGGCGATCGCCGCCGCGGTGCCGGAAACCGTGGTGCTGCCGAAGACCGATCTCGCCGCGCTGGCCGGCCACATCGCCGGCGCGCGGCTGGCGATCGGCGTCGACACCGGGCTGACGCATCTGGCGACCGCGCTCGACGTGCCGACGGTGGCGCTGTTCCTGGCGACACGGCCCGGCCTGACCGGGCCGGTCGGCCGGCGCTGCGCGACGCTGAGCGCCCTGCCCGACGATCCCGGCCTGGCGCCCGTCTCGCGCCGCGCGGCCGTGCCGGCCGGCCGGACGATCACGCCCGAGCAGGTGCTGGAGACGGCGGAGGCCCTGCTTGCGGGGGACTGACGGTCGGCGCTGCCGCGGCGGGCCTCAGCCCCACTGCACCTTGACGATCTCGTAGCCGCGCGCGCCGCCCGGCGCGTTGACCTCGACGGAATCGCCGACCTCCTTGCCGATCAGCGCCCGTGCGATGGGCGAGGAGATGGAGATGCGGCCCGACTTCACGTCGGCCTCCTGGTCGCCGACGATCTGGTAGGTCTTTTCTTCCTCGGTGTCCTCGTCGACGAGCACCACCGTGGCGCCGAACTTGACGCTGGAGCCCGACAGCTTCGACACGTCGATCACCTCGGCGCGTGCGATCAGGTCCTCGAGCTCGCCGATGCGGCCCTCGTTGTGGCTCTGCGCTTCCTTGGCCGAGTGGTATTCGGCGTTCTCCGACAGATCCCCATGCGCCCGCGCCTCGGCGATCGCCTCGATGATACGCGGCCGCTCTTCCTGCTGGCGCCAGCGCAGCTCCTCCTTCAGCGATTCGAAGCCCCCCTGGGTCATCGGGACCTTGTTCATGTCACTCAACCTTTCCTGGCTTTGCGCCGGCCCGAAGTGCCGCCGGCGGTGAAGACAAGACACAAAAAAGAAAACGGTCCGACAGCGTCCGCCAACGGAACCGTTTTCGAGCAAACCGCCCTGAATATACCAGTTCCATACGCAATTTCACGACAAATTTCGCGGCCTGCGGCATCCGGTCCGGCCGCCCGTGCGCCGCCGGTCTTGTGGCGCGGCGGCGCCGTCCTATCTCGCCGAAGGTGAGGAGGAGAACCGCCATGCCCATGCCGTTTGCCGCCGTTCTGGCGCTCGCCGCCGGCCTCGGCCTCGCCGCGCCGCACGCCGCGGCGCAGACCTTCCGCAGCGAGGCCGTGACGCTCGAAGCCGAGATCCTGGCCGACGGGCTCGCCCATCCCTGGGGTCTCGCCTTCCTGCCGGACGGTGCCGCGCTGGTGACCGAGCGGCCGGGCCGGCTGCGGCTGTTCCGCGACGGCCTCCTGTCGGAGCCCGTCGCCGGCGTGCCGCCGGTCGCCGCCACCGGCCAGGGCGGCCTGCTCGACGTCGCCGTGGCCGGTGACTTCGCCCGCTCCGGCACCGTCTTCCTCGCCTATGCCGAGCCGGGCGACGGCGGCGCCGGCACCGCGGTGGCGCGCGCCCGCCTGGTACAGGAGGACGGCCGGCCGCGGCTCGATGACGTCAGGGTGATCTATTCCATGCCGCGCAAGACCGGGTCGGGCCGGCATTTCGGGTCGCGCCTCGTCGTCGCGCCCGACGGCACGCTCTTCGTCACCATCGGCGACCGCGGCGAGCAGGATCGCGCGCAGGACGCGCGGGACGCCGCCGGCTCGGTGCTGCGCATCGCCACGGACGGCAGCGTGCCGGCGGACAATCCCTTCCGCGACCGCGCCGACGCGCTGCCCGAGCTGTGGTCGATCGGCCACCGCAACCCGCAGGGCGCGCTGTGGGACCCGGTGACCGACGCGCTGTGGACGGTCGAGCACGGCGCGCGCGGCGGCGACGAGGTCAACCGGCCGGCACCGGGCGGCAATTACGGCTGGCCGGTGGTCAGCTACGGCCGGCACTACTCCGGCGCCCGCATCGGGGTCGGCAGCCAGGCGCCCGGCTACCGCCCGCCGCTCTACCACTGGGACCCCTCGATCGCACCGTCCGACGCGGTCGTCTACGACGGCGCGATGTTTCCCGAGTGGCGCGGCGACCTGCTGGTCGGCGCGCTGAAATACCAGCTCGTCAGCCGGCTGAAGCGCGACGCGTCCGGCGCGATCATCGGCGAGGAACGGCTGCTCGAGGGCGCCTTCGGCCGCATCCGCGACATCGACGTGGCGCCCGACGGCTCCGTGTGGCTGCTCAGCGACAAGCCCGACGGCGAGATCGTCCGGCTGACGCGCGCCGGCTGAGCGCGCGCCGCGGCCGCGTCAGCCGCCCGCCACATGCGCGGCGATCTGCCGCTCGAGCTCGGCATGTTCGGCGCAGCCGGTGCCGCAGCGCGCGGCGATCTCGCCGAGCTGCCGTTCGGCGGCGGCCACGTCGCCCATCTGCAGATAGGCCTCGCCCAGATATTCCCGCGCCAGCGTGAAGTCCGGGTCGATCGCCAGCGCCTCCTGATAGTAGCCGAGACCGACGCGGACGCGGCCCTGCTTGCGGTGCGCGTAGCCGAGATAGTTGAGGATGCGCGGATCGCCGCGGTCGGCGGCGAGGCTGAGCACGCGGATCGCCTCGCCGTAGCGCTCCGCCCGTGCCAGATCGCGGCCGGCGGCGTAGAGCGTCTCGGTGTCGAGGCGGCTGTCCTGCGGATCGACGCACTTCTGCTGGCGTGAATCCCACACCTTGCCGTTGGTGCACTGGGTGGCGGCGTTGCCGCCGCCGCCACCGCCGCCGCCGGCCGCCCAGGCGGGGCCGGCTGCGAGCGGCGCGGCGAGCGCCAGCGCGCCGAGGATGCCGATTGCACTGCGTGGCATGGCTGACCTCCCTGTTGCCGGCCGCCCCGCCGCAGCGGGCGCGGCCGGTGCCATGATAGCGCCGGGCGGACCGCTGCCCGCATCAACTTGCCGTGACGGAAGCGTGCTGGACCAAGCCGCGCCGGTTGCCTGGAGGCGGCGGGCTGCCTAAACCGGACGGCGGCGGCCGCCGGCCGCCTTCGCAACCCGTGCGCACGCAGGCTCCGCATGACGCGAAACCGGGCCAATCTGCTGCTTCTGACGGCCGGCGCCATCTGGGGCATGGGCTTCGTCGCGCAGTCGACGGCGATGGCCGCGATCGGCCCGCTGCTGTTCATCGGCCTGCGCTTCAGCCTCGCCACGCTCGTCATCCTGCCCTTCGCGCTGGCCGAGGCCAGGCGCGCGGAGGCGCCGCTGACGCGCGCCGACTGGCGCGCCTTCGCCGTCATCGGCGTGCTGCTGTTCGCCGGCATGGCGGCGCAGCAATACGGCCTGCTGACCACGACGGTGACCAATTCGGGCTTCCTCACCGGGCTCTACGTGGTGATGGTGCCGTTTTTCGCCGTGCTGATCTTCCGCCAGTGGCCGCATGCCGTGGTGTGGCCGGCCGCCCTGTCGGCGCTGGCCGGCATCTGGCTGCTGTCGGGCGGCGGCGCGGTGGCGCTGCGGCCGGGCGACTGGCTGACCATCCTGTGCGCCGCCTTCTGGGCGATCCAGGTCATCCTGATCGGCCGCCACGCCAGCCACACCGGCCGGCCGGTCACGCTGGCCGTCACCCAGTTCGCGATCACCGGCGCCATCGCCCTTGCCGCCGCCGCGGCGCTGGAGCCGGTCGCAGCGGCCGCGATCGCCGCCGCGCTGCCGGAGATCCTGTTCGCCGGCATCTTCTCCGGCGGCATCGCCTTCACCCTGCAGGTCGTCGGCCAGCGCTACACCACGGCGCCGCAGGCGGCGATCTTCCTGTCGACGGAAGCCGTCTTCGCCGCGCTGTTCGCCGCGCTGATCCTCGGCGAGCGGCTGCCGCCGAGCGGCCTGCTCGGCTGCGTGCTGATCTTCGCCGCGATCCTGGCCGTCGAGGTCGTGCCGCCGCTGACGCGCCGCCGCCGCGCCGCCTGAGCGCGACGGGCTTGCGCGGCGCCGGCGACGGCGCCAATCATGAGCCCGACCATGCAGCGAATGCCGTGCCGACGCGTTGGCCCGGCGTACCAGCGAGGGAGAATACACCGTGGCCGAGCCCGCCGACAGAGACTGGGACCTGACCATCGATCCCGACACCGTGCGCATGCTGATCCTCAAGGCGCGCGCCATCAGCGCCGACATGCCCGACGACTACGAGGACGGCAAGGAGCACGAGGTCGAGCTCGACGACCAGTCGCAGGATTCGCACCACCATGACGGCCTCGCCGAGGAGGAGGCGGAGGACCTGACGGAGGAGGAGTTCCGCGAGCTGGTCGACGACCTCAACGTCGACGAGGCGGCCGAGCTGGTCGCCATCGCCTGGGTCGGACGCGGCGACTACGACGCCGCCGACTGGCAGGAGGCGGTGAACGAGGCGCGCCAGCGCGGCAACCGCCGCACCGCGCAGTACCTGCTCGGCATGCCGATGCTGAGCGACTATCTCGAGGAGGGGCTGGAGGCGCTCGGCATCTGAGCGCCGCGCCCGGCACCGCCACGCGTGCCGCAATATGGCCGCAAAGGTGAACGCCGCCGCTGAGCATTCCTTTACCGTTTGCCGCCTAGTCTGGCCCTTCCTTTTCCGGGGACGGGTCGATGGTGCGTGGCGTGCGGACGGGTTTGCGGCGAGCTCTCAAGGGGCGCGGACGGCGCGCGGCGATGGCTGCCGTGCTCGTCGGCGGCGGGCTGGTGCTGTCGGCCTGTACGGCGAGCGACGTGCTGTCGCCGACGCCGGACGTCGACGTCGGCGCGCGCACGGCGGCCGTTCCGGCGCGCGGCCTGCAGCGGCTGGTGCCGTCCAACCCCTTCCTGTCGGGCTATCCGCGGCTGTTCAGCCCGCGCGCCTCGCAGGCCCGCATGCCCGGCGAGGAGGTCGCCTGCCGCCGCAAGCTCAAGCGCCTCGGCGTCCGCTACCGCGACCTGGCGCCGATCAACGACGGCGGCGCCTGCCGGGTCGACTATCCCGTTGAGGTGAGCGGCCTGTCGGGCGGCATCGCGATGAAGCCGGCCGCCACGCTGACCTGCCAGATGGCGCTCAGCTTCGCGAGCTGGACCAAGAACGAGCTCGCGCCGGCCGCCCGGCTGCGCTACCTGTCGGGCATCGGCACCATCCACCAGGGCTCGAGCTACTCCTGCCGCAACATCCGCGGCACGGGCACGCCGTCCGAGCACTCGCGCGGCAACGCGCTCGACGTCATGCGCATCGAATTGAAGAACGGCCGCGACATCGACGTGCGTCGGCCCGGCTTCTTCGCCTTCCGCCAGAAGAGCCTGCTCAACACGGTGCGCGCCGACGGCTGCGACTACTTCACCACCGTGCTCGGCCCCGGCTACGACGCCGACCATGCCGACCATTTCCACTTCGACCTGAAGCAGCGCCGCAACGGCTATCGCGCCTGCCGCTGAGCGGCGCCGGGCGCGGGACGCCGCCCCCGCTTGCCGTTCCGGGCCGCCGCGCGCGCCCGCGCCGCAGCCGGCGGAACCGCGCCGCACAGCATAGATGCGGCAAAATCAATGAGATAGACCGTGATGTCGTGCGAAAACCGCTTCACACCCTTCCGCATCATGGTAATGACGAACCATGCTCTTCGTTGAGATCCTCATCCTGCTCGTGCTCATCGTCTTCAACGGCCTGCTCGCCATGTCGGAGCTTGCCGTGGTTTCGGCCCGCCCGGCGCGGCTCAGGGCACGCCAGGACGAGGGCGCGCGCGGCGCCGCCCGCGCGCTGGCGCTGTCGGCCGATCCCGGCCGCTTCCTGTCGACGGTGCAGATCGGCATCACGCTGGTCGGCATCCTGTCGGGTGCGGTGTCCGGTGCCACGCTCGGCGAGCGGCTGGCCGACTGGCTGACCGCCCAGGGCCTCGCGCCGTCGACCGCCGGCGCGCTCGGCGTCGGCGGCGTGGTCGCCGTCATCACCTATGTCGCGCTGATCATCGGCGAGCTGGTGCCCAAGCAGATCGCCCTCAAGGACCCGGAGGCGATCGCCATGCGCGTCGCCCCGGCGATGGCGCTGTTGTCGCGCATCGCGCTGCCGCTCGTCTGGCTGCTCGACGTCTCCGGCCGCGCGGTGCTGGCGCTGCTCGGCCAGGAGCGCACCTCGAGCCAGCGCGTCACCGACGAGGAGATCAAGACGCTGATCGCCGAGGCCGAGCGCTCCGGCACGATCGAGACCGACGAGCGGCGCATGATCGCCGGCGTGATGCGGCTGAGCGACCGCAAGGCGCGCGCCATCATGACGCCGCGCGGCGAGGTCGACTGGGTCGACCTGTCGGCCGATCCCGACACGGTGCGCGCGACGCTGCGCAACACCCGCCACTCGCTGCTGCCGGCCGGCGACGGCTCGATCGACACCATGCTGGGCGTCATCCGGCTGCGCGAGCTGCTGCCGGCGCTGCTCGCCGGCGAGCATCCCGACCCGCACGACTTTCTGACCGAGGCGCCGATCGTGCACGACTTCGCCGACGCCCTCGACGTGCTGGCGATCCTGCGCGAGGCCAAGGTGCCGATGGCGCTGGTGCACGACGAGTACGGCCACTTCGAGGGCATCGTCACGCCGGCCGACATCCTGGAGGCGATCGCCGGCGTCTTCCGCGCCGACGCCGAGGAGGGCGAGCGCGACATCGTCGAGCGCGCCGACGGCTCCTGGCTGCTGCCCGGCTCGATGCCGGTCGACGAGATGGCCGACCATCTCGGCATCCGCCTGCCGGCGCGGCGCAGCTACACGACCGTCGCCGGCTTCCTGCTCGCCGAGTTCCAGCGCCTGCCGCGCGCCGGCGAGACGATCGAGGCGCTGGGCTGGCATTTCGAGGTGGTCGATCTCGACGGCCGGCGCATCGACAAGGTGATCGCCGCGCCGGGCCGCAGCGCACCGGAGAGCGCGGTGCCCGGCGACGACACCCCGCCGGCCGCCTGAGGCCTCACGCCTCCGGCGGCACCGGCTTCGGCTTGCCGGTGGCGTCGAGCGCCACCATGACGAACTCCGCGTCGGTGACCTTTTCCATCACGTCGGACAGGTAGCGCTGCGCCCAGGCCTCGACCCTGAGCACCATCGAGGTGCGGCCGACCCGCTCGACATGGGTGTAGATGCACAGCGTGTCGCCGATCTGCATCGGCTTGGCGAACGACATCTCCTTGACCGCCGCCGTGACGACGCGACCGCGCGCGCGCTCGGCAGCTCGGATGCCGCAGGCCAGATCCATCTGCGCCATCACCCAGCCGCCGAAGATGTCGCCGGCCGCATTGGCGTCGCCCGGCATGGCGAGCGTGCGCAGCGTGAGCTCGCCGGACGGTTTGGACTGGGCTGGCGGCATGGGGAACCTCGGACGTGGCGGTGACGGTCCGTTCCGGTAGCGCCCGGCCGGCCCGCGGTCAACGCCGCCGCGGCGGCCTGGCGCGCGCGGCACGGGGCGCATGCGGCAAATCCGACACGCCGGGCCGCGCCGACGTCGGAATGCCGATGCACGGCCGCTGGCCGGTGGTCTACTGTCGTTCCGGCAACGCGGGAAACGCCCCATGACCGTCATCAAGGCCGCCGTCTGTCGCGCCTTCGGCGCGCCGCTCGTCGTCGAGGATCTGGTGCTGGCGCCGCCCGGGCCTGGCGAGGTGCTGGTCGACATCCGCGCCTGCGCCATCTGCCACTCCGACATCGCCTTCGCCGAGGGCGCGTGGGGCGGCGCGCTGCCGGCGGTCTACGGCCACGAGGCGGCCGGCGTGGTCGCGGCGACCGGCGCCGGCGTCAGCCGCGTGCGGCCCGGCGACCACGCGGTGGTGACGCTGATCCGCTCGTGCGGCGCCTGCCACTATTGCGGCCGCGACAGCCCGGTGATGTGCGAGGCGGAGTTCGCGCTCGACCGGACGAGCCCGCTCGGCGACGGCAACGGCGCCACCTACGTGCAGGCGATGCGCACCGGCGCCTTCGCCGAGAAGGTGGTGGTGCACGAAAGCCAGCTCGTCGCGATCCCGCCCGACATCGGCTTCGCGCCCGCTTCGCTGCTCGCCTGCGGCGTCATCACCGGCTACGGCGCGGTGATGAACACGGCGCGCGTCAGGCCCGGCGACACGGTCGCCGTTGTCGGCTGCGGCGGCGTCGGCCTCAACAGCGTGCAGGGCGCCGTGCTCGCCGGTGCCGGCCTCGTCGTCGCCGTCGACCTGTCCGACGACAAGCTCGCCGCCGCCCGCCGCTTCGGCGCCAACCACGCGGTCAATCCCGCACGCGACAGCGCCGCCGATGCGGTGCGCGCGCTGACCGGCGGCCGCGGCGTCGACCACGTCTTCGTCGCCGTCGGCGCCAAGGCCGCGCTCGACAGCGCCCTCGGCCTGATCGCGCGCAACGGCGCGGTCGTCGTCGTCGGCATGCCGCCGAGCGGCGTGATGGCCGAATACGATCCGGCCACGCTGGCCGCCTGCAACCAGCGCATCCTCGGCTCCAAGATGGGCGAGGCGCGCATCGACCTCGACATCCCCCGGCTTGTGGAGCACTACCGCAGCGGCCGCCTCGAACTCGACGCGCTGATCACCGGCCGCTACCCTCTCGCCCGGATCAACGAGGCGATCGCCGCGGTCAAGGACGGCCGCGCGCTGCGCAACGTCATCGTGTTCGACTGAGGCCGCCTGGCCGGCGGCGGGGGGAGCTGCGGCATGAGGATCACCGACGTGAAGACCTGGGTGGTCGGCAACCCGCCGCCGCAGGCGGGCGGCCGCTACTTCATCTTCGTGCGGCTGACGACGGACGGCGGCGTGCACGGCTACGGCGAGGCCTACAACGCCAGCTTCGGGCCGCACGTCACCGCGCGCATGATCGAGGACGTGGCGGCGCGCCACCTGGTCGGCCGCGACCCGCACGACATCGAGGCGTTCTGGCGCCGTGCCTATTCCTCCGGCTTCACCCAGCGGCCCGACGTCGCCATGATGGGTTGCGTGTCGGCGCTCGAGATGGCCTGCTGGGACATCGTCGGCAAGGAGGCCGGCCGGCCGGTCTACAAGCTGCTCGGCGGCCGCGTGCACGAGACGCTGCGCTCCTACACCTATCTCTACCCGGAAACCGGCAGCGTCTATCCCGACGAGGCGGAGGCGCCGCAGCGCAACGTCTACAACGATCCCGAGCTGGCCGCCGCGGCCGCGCTCGCCTGCGTGCGGCAGGGCTTCGACGCCGTCAAGTTCGACCCCGCCGGCCCCTACACCGCCTTCGACGGCCACCAGCCGCGGCTCGTCGACATCGACCTCTCCGCCCGCATGGTGATGGCGGTGCGCGAGGCGGTCGGCACGGCGGCCGACATCCTGTTCGGCACGCACGGCCAGTTCACGCCGGCCGGCGCGCTGCGCATGGCGCGCGCCATCGAGCCGGCCGACCCGCTGTGGTTCGAGGAGCCGGTGCCGCCCGACAGCCCGGAGGCGATGGCGACCGTGGCGCGGCAGACGACGATCCCGATCGCCGCCGGCGAGCGGCTGACGACCAAGCACGAGTTCGCCCGGCTGCTGGCGCTCGGCGCCGCGGCGATCCTGCAGCCGGATCTCGGCCGCTCGGGCGGCATCCTGGAGACCAAGAAGATCGCCGCCATGGCCGAGGCGCATCACGTGCAGATCGCGCCGCACTGCTATTGCGGCCCGCTGGTGGCGGCCGCCAACATCCAGCTCGCCGTGACGCTGCCCAACTTCCTGATCCTGGAATCGATCCGCACCTGGGACGGCTTCCACGCCGCGCTGCTCAAGTCGCCGATCGTCTGGCAGGACGGCCATGTCGTGCCCTCCGGCGAGCCCGGCCTTGGCGTCGAGCTCGACGAGGCGGTGGCCGAGGCGCATCCCTATGACGGCGACCGCCTGCATCTGGAGATGGCCCCCGACCCGCTGGTGCCGTGACGCGCAGCGCCGCACCGGCGCTTTTTTTTCTGGCCGGACTGTCCGTCGCCGCACGGAACACAGCTCCCGCGAAACAGTTTCGGCCCGCAGGAGGGGCGCGTGCCCGGCACGCGAGCGAAACGGACAAGGGAGTGACAGGATGGCTCATCTTCTTCGCACCACCGCCGTTGCCCTCGCCATGGGCGGCACGGCGTTCGCCGCCCACGCCCAGGACACCGGCAGCGCCAACCGCATGGCCGATGCCGGTTCGTACTGCGACGCGGCCTGGACCAAGGTCGACGCCGATGGCGACGGCATGGTGAACAGGCAGGAGGCGCAGGACGCCATCGAGGCCCGCTTCGGCGCGATCGACAAGGACGGCGACGGCAACATCACCCGCGTCGAGTATTTCGACTGCACCGGCACGCCGGGTGCCCTGCCGTCGGCCGCCGCCGACCGCAGCGCCGAGAACTTCGCCGAGGCCGACGCCAACCAGGACGAGGCGATCAGCCGTGACGAGTTCCGCGAGCTGGCCGAGATCTCCTACGACAACGTGCGCGAGGCGATGGTGACCGAGGCCGGCCGGGAAGAGCCGTTCTCTGCGCTGCGCCGCTACGTCTGGATGTCGCCGGACGAGGCGGAGAACCCGCAGACCATGGAATCGATGTCGAAGGACGAGGCCGCGCAGCGCTCGGCTATGACCTTCGACACGCTCGACACCAACGACGACGGCATGGTCGACACCGAGGAGTGGACGGCCCGGCCTTCGGCCGAGCGTGACGAGACATGGGCGGACGCCCGCTTCGATGCGCTCGACGCGGACGCCTCCGATTCCGTCAGCGAGCAGGAGTATGGCGAGGCGATGTCGCGCCCGCTCGACCAGACCACCACGGCTTCGGTCGACGAGGGCGGCACCGCGCAGGACGACGCCCAGGCGGGTCAGGATGCGCAGGGCGCCGAAGCCGGTGACGCCGGCGTCGTGGCGGTGCCCGTCTACACCTTCCACTTCCTGACCTACTAAAGCGTTTGCCGGCGAAGTGGATACCGGTTCGCCGTCCGCAAACGCGTCGAAGCAATAAGGTGGGGCCGATCTGCGATCCCCTGAAAGCGGGTCGGCCCCAGCGCATCGGCAAGGCGCACCGGCCGGCACGGGCCGGCCCGCGGGAGAGCCCGGCTTTTCGTCGGGCTCTTTTTCGTGCGGGCGGACCACCATGCAAAGACGGGATGGCGGCCTGCCGACGGCGAAGCGGTGCCCCGCCTCGGCTTGCCGGGGACACGACCGCGCTGCCGGGCGCATTCGCTCCGCCGCGTGCGCCCGAGCCGGTCTGCCTGTCACAGGCTCGCGGATCGGCCCCAGCTTGCGGCCTCGACGCGGGTCCAAGCGGCGAACGGATTGCCGCTTCGCCTGTAAACTACGGCGCCATCTCCGCCGCCATGGCGCGCACCGTGCGCTCGAGCAGCGGCCGGCCGCCGGGGCGCCAGCCCGCCGCGCGCAGCCTGGCGCAGTCCATCACGTTGAGCGCCGAGCAGTCGGCCGCCGGCGGCAGCGCGTGGCGGCAGCCGGTCGCATCGCGCACGATGGCGAGCAGCGTGCGCCGGTCGACCACCAGGTCGGACACGTTGAACACGCCGCCCGGCCCGGCCGCCGGCCCGGCGAGCAGCGCCACCGCCGCGGCGAGGTCGCGGCCGTGCACCTCGGTGCCGGCGCGCGGCGCCACCGCCCCGCCGGCCAGATAGTCGTCGAACAGCCCCTGCCACTTGTGCGTGCGGCCGGGACCGGCCGGGCCGTAGACCCCGGTCGCGCGCAGCACGACCGGCACCACGCCGTCGGCGCCCATCGCCAGAAGCCGCGTCTCGGCGGCGTGCTTGACCTCGCCGTAGAGCGTGTCGGGCACCGGCGGCGTCGTCTCGGCGAGCGGCGCGCCGGGCGGCTGGCGGCCGTAGACCGCGCGGCTCGACAGGAAGACGATCCGACGGACCCCGGCGCGGCGCGCCGCCTCGAACAGTGCCACCGATCCGTCGAGGTTGCGGCGGCGGAAGCCGGCCGGGTCGTCGCCCTCGCCGCCGCGATAGCGCCCCGGCACGTGGTCGAAGGCGGCGTGCACGAAGACGTCGACGCCGGCAAACAGCGCCGCGTCGGGCGCCGCCGCGAGCGACAGCGGGCGGAAGGGCAGCGGCGGCGAGAAAAAGCCTGCCGCGGGCGGCGTGCAGCCGGCGGCCACGACCCGGTGGCCGGCCGCAACCAGGCCCTCGGCGAGGAACCGGCCGACCTGGCCGGTCGCGCCGGAGACCAGCGTGGAGGGCCGCGCGGTCATGCCGCCGCGGGGTTGGCCAGCGCGTCGATGTCGGGGATCGCCGTGCCGTCGTGATAGGCGCGCCACAGCGCGATCAGCGGCGCCAGCCGGTCGGCCTTGTCGTGGCCCGCCTGCCACGGCTTCTCGTACTGGTAGTGCACCACCGACACCGAGCGCCAGTCCCACAGCGCCGGCAGGTTGAACCAGACATATTGCAGCATGTTGTAGAACACCGGCAGGCCGTGCCAGTCGGGAAAGAAGCTCTGCAGGAAGGTCTGGTCGGTGCGCCGCCAGAACGCGTCCGGCGCGTCGAGCCGCTCCAGCATGGCCGCGAAGGTGCGCTGCGCGGGCCTGGCGACGAAGACGCCGGAGTTCATGCGGTGGAAGTCGGCAAGCGATTCGTAGACGTTGGGCGCGGCGCAGAACTCGGGATAGCCGAACAGCCGGTCGATGTTGCGCAGCACGATCGCGTCGGCGTCGATGAAGACGACGCGCTCATAGGCCGCGAGCTGCCACAGCCGGAGCTTGGCGAAATTGTCGAGCGGCGTGTGGAAGGCCGGCTTGCCGCCCTTGGTGAAGGGCGCGGCAGCATGCAGCCGCTCGCGCGCGTGGCGCCGGTTGAAGGCGTCCGAGGTCGGCAGCAGCTCGGCCGCGACGAGCCGCGCGCCGAGCGCCTCGAGCGGTGCCAGCGCCGCCGCCTCGACGCCGCCGGTGTGCATGACGACGATGTCGGCGGCCGTCGCCGTCAGCTTGAGCGAGTTGACCAGGGCGCGCGCGCCCGTCGCGTAGTCGGCGTTGGTGACGAGCGTCACATAGGCGTGGCGGGACGCGGACACGGGGCCTTGCTCCGGCGGGCGCGGGCGATGCCCGCCGTCAGCCGACGCTCTTCAGCCGCTTGCCCTCCGGGTCGCGCTCGACCGTGGGCGCGATGTCGCGCGTCCAGGCCGAGACGGCCGGGATGCGGCTGCGGTCGACGCGGTAGGCGTATTTGCGCGCCACGTCGACGACCTCCGACAGCAGCCCCTCCTCTAGCGTGATCGGGTCGAGGCCGAGCGCCAGGAACTGGTCGTTGCGCACGACGAGATCGTTTTCGGCCGCCTCCTTGCGCGGGTTCGGCAGGTAGGCGACCTTGCCGCCGGTCAGCCGCGCGACGAGCTCGGCCAGGTCGCGCACGCGGTGCGTCTCGGTCATCTGGTTGAAGATCTTGACACGGTCGCCGCGCGCCGGCGGCTCCCTGAGGGCGAGCTCGATGCAGCGCACCGAATCCTGGATGTGGATGAAGGCGCGCGTCTGGCCGCCGGTGCCGTGCACGGTGAGCGGGTAGCCGATCGCCGCCTGGATCAGGAAGCGGTTGAGCACCGTGCCGTAGTCGCCGTCATAGTCGAACCGGTTGATGAGCTGCACGTGCCGCCGGGTCTGGTCGGTGTGCGTGCCCCACACGATGCCCTGGTGCAGGTCGGTGATGCGCAGGCCGTCGTTCTTGGCGTAGAACTGGAACAGGAGCTGATCCAGGCACTTGGTCATGTGGTAGATGGAGCCGGGATTGGCCGGGTAGAGGATCTCCTGGCGCGCCGTCTCGCCGGCCAGCGTGTCGATGCCGACCGGCAGGTAGCCTTCCGGGATCGCCGCGCCGACGCTCGAATAGCCGTACACGCCCATCGTGCCGAGATGCACCAGATGCGCGTCGAGATCGACCTCGACCAGCGCGTTGAGCAGGTTGTGCGTGGCGTTGACGTTGTTGTTGACCGTGTAGTTCTTGTGCCGGTCGCTCTTCATCGAATAGGGCGCGGCGCGCTGCTCGGCGAAGTGGATCACCGCCTCGGGCCGCGTCTCGGCGAGCCACGCCTTGAAGACCTCGTAGTCGCGCGCCAGGTCGATCAGGTGGAAATGGATGCGCCGGCCGGTCTCCTGGTGCCAGATGCGCGTGCGCTCCTGGATGGAATCCATCGGCGTCAGCGACTGCACGCCGAGCTCGGTGTCGATCCAGCGGCGCGACAGGTTGTCGACGATGTGCACCTCGTGGCCGGCCGCCGACAGGTGGAGCGCGGTGGGCCAGCCGACGAAACCGTCGCCGCCGAGAACTGCAATCTTCATCGAATCGGTCCCTTGCTGATCGAATCCGGCGCCGGCCGCATGCTGCCGCCGAGCGGCGTCACCTGGCCTCACCCCGGGCGGCAGAACGATCCCGGCCGACCATGCGGCCCGCAAACCGCCCCGCGCCTTGCGGCTTCATGGTCTAGCGACGCATTGTGACAGAAATTGCATGCCGCGAAACGCGCCCGGACGCAAGGAGGCGGACGGCCGCAGCACGGCCGCCCGCGCTGGCCGATTACATGCCGGTGTCGACCGCCGTCACCGTGCCGGAGGCGTCGTCGACGGTCAGCGTGACCGAGGAGCCGACCGTCAGCGACTCCAGGTCGACCGCGCCGTCGGCGGTGTAGGCGGTGCCGTCCTCCATCACGATCATGCGCGCGGCCGGATCGACCGACTGCACCGTGCCCTCGACCTCGGCGGCCTGCGCCGACAGCGCGAGAAAGCCGGTGGCGGCGAGCGTTGCGAGAAGCTTCTTCATGACGGGTACTCCCTTCACTGGTTGCTGTGGCCGACGGCCGGACGCAGGAACCTGCCGCGCCGTCGACAGAGCGGAAACTGGCGCGCCGGACCGCGGCGAGCAAATCAATCGGCGTGAAGAACTGCAATCATTCCAATGACTTATTTTCGCCGCAATGGTACGCCGGCGAACCGCGGGCGAGAGTCCGGCCGCCATGCGCGGCGCCGTCGCCGCCCCGGATCGGCCGCAATCGCGGGGCGAATCGTTCACGCCGCCGCACGCGGGCGGATCGCCCGCACAGCATCTTCATCACATTCGGCAACGGCCGCGCGGCCGGCGTGAGCGACG
>NZ_JAOAOP010000069.1 GCF_030398335.1 Aquibium sp. A9E412 | reverse complement strand
GCTACCGGGCGGCCGACTATGCCGCGCTCGCCGGCTTCGCGCCGACCACCGTTCTGGCGGTGTCGAATCTCGGCGCGCCGATCCTGCGCCACACGCCGCACCGGGTGCTGGCCGGCCCCTATCACCGCAACGCGGCCGGCAACCTGATGGCGCTCGAGGCCTTCATGGCCGCGCCCGGCGAAGCGGAGGCGGCGGTGCGCCGCACCGGCGCGACGCTGCTGGCGCTGTGCCCGGGCAACGACGAGGCCGGCGTGATCGCCGGCTGGGCGTCGCAGGGCCTCGCCGCCCGCCTGCTCGCCGGCGACGTGCCGGCCTGGCTCGCGCCGCTGCCGGCTCCGGCCGGTGCCGCCCTGCGGCTCTACCGGGTGCGCCCGGCCGAGCGGCCGACCGCCGCCTTGCGCCCGGCTTTCGGGCCGCGATCTGCTATCGGGCGTTGAGCCCGCCGCGGCGATACACTTCCTAAAGACTTTCGTCCTAGGGTTGGGTTGCACGTCGATAAGAAGAAGCCGGAGGACCGATGCAGCGCCTGCTCGGAACCAGCCCCGCCCACACCGATGCCGCCGATCTGGCCTACACCGATCCGCTGACGGGCCTCGGCAACGGGCGCCGCTTCTTCGACAAGATCGAGCGGCTGATCGACGACCGCGCCGAGGACCCCGCGCCCTTCGCGGTGGGCATCCTCGACCTCGACGGGTTCAAGCCGATCAACGACCTGTTCGGCCGCGGCGCCGGCGACGAGATCCTGCAGCAGGTGGCCATGCGGCTGCGCGCGGCGATGGACGGCCAGGCGACGGTGGCACGCGTCGGCGCCGACGAGTTCGCCTTTCTCTACCCGCTCGTCTTCAGCGAGGATGCGGTGTGCGAGAAGGCGCGCATGCTGATCGAGATCCTGTCGGCGCCCTACGACGTGGGCGAGCGCACGGCGCGCCTGTCGGCCTCGGCCGGCTGCTCGCTGTTTTACTCCGGCGAGGACACGACCGACCTTCTGGTCAGCAAGGCGGAGACCGCCCTCTATCACGCCAAGCGCTCGGGGCGCGGCCGCGTCGCCGTCTACACGCGCGAGATGGAGGAGGCGGCCAAGCGCGTCACCCGCATCGAGCAGGCGCTGCGCCGCGCCGTCTCGGCCGGCGAGGTGGAGCCGCACTTCCAGCCGATCGTCGACCTGCGCGGCCGCCGCGTCATCGGCTTCGAGACGCTGGCGCGCTGGACCGACCGCGACCTCGGCTCGGTATCGCCCGGCGTCTTCATTCCCATCGCCGAGGAGCGCGGCATCATCGGCCCGCTGTCGCAGCTCGTGCTGCGCAAGGCGACCGAGGCGGCGCGCGACTGGCCGAGCGACATGTTCCTGTCGTTCAACCTGTCGCCCTCGCAGCTCGTCGACCACAACACCGGCCTGCACATCCTGTCGATCCTGCGGCGCACCGGCTTCGACCCGCGCCGCCTCGAGATCGAGATCACCGAGACCGGGCTGATGACCGATCCGGCCTCGGCCGAGAAGATCGTCGCCGACCTGCGCAGCGTCGGCATCCGCGTCGCGCTCGACGATTTCGGCACCGGCCAGTCGAGCCTCGGGCGGCTGCGCGACTTCCACTTCGACAAGCTGAAGATCGACCGCGCCTTCGTCGCCTCGATCCTCGAGGACCGGCCGTCCGAGCACATCATCCGCGCCATCCTGGCGATGTGCGAAGGGCTCGGCATGGACGTGGTCGCCGAGGGCATCGAGGCGGAGGCGCAGGCCGATAAGCTGATCGCCTTCGGCTGCGGCGGCGGCCAGGGCTTCCTGTTCGGCCGGCCGCACGATGCCGAGACGACGCTGCGCTTCCTGCGCGACAGCCTCGCCGCGCCGCTGCGCAAGGCCGGCTGAGGCCGGCAGCAGCAGCCGTCGCGCCGTGCTATAGAGCGTTTCCAGGCGAAGTGGAAACCGGTTCGCCGTCCGCAAAACGCATCAAACCGATAAGTCGGAGCCGATCTGCGCTTCCCTGAAAAGCAGAACGGTTTGTCTTATGACTTTCGTTGCCGAACAGGCGAAGACAGGACCGCCGGGAGAGAGGGTCAGCCCGTGACCGACAGCCGCACCGCCGCCCGCTTTCCCGATCTCGCGCAGGCCTCGGTGCTCGTCACCGGCGGCGGCACCGGCATCGGCGCGGCGCTGACCGAGGGGTTCGTCGCGCAGGGCGCGCGCGTCGCCTTCGTCGATATCGCCGGCGAGGCGAGCCGGGCGCTGTGCGAGCGGCTGGCGCGCGAGACCGGCCGGGCGCCGCTGTTTCTCGAGGCGGATCTGGCCGACGTGGCCGCGCTGCGAGCGGCGGTCGACGCCGCGGCGGCCGCGCACGGGCCGGTCTCCGTGCTCGTCAACAACGCGGCATGGGACGACCGGCACGCCATCGCCGACGTGACGCCGGACTACTGGGACGCCAACCAGGCGGTCAATCTGCGGCCGCACTTCTTCACCGCGCAGGCCGTCGCCGAGGGCATGAGGGCGGCCGGCCGCGGCGCCATCGTCAACTTCACCTCGACCTCGTTCCTCATCAACCATCCCGACATGCCGGCCTACACGGCGGCCAAGGGCGGCATCGTCGGTCTCACCAAGGGGCTGGCCGGCGCGCTCGGCCCGCACGGCATCCGCGTCAACGCGCTGGCGCCCGGCTGGGTCATCACCGAGCGGCAGCGCGCCCTGTGGGTCACCGACGAAGCCATGCGCACCACGCTCGAGCGGCAGTGCCTCAAGCGGCCGCTGGAGCCGGCCGACATGGTCGGTCCGTGCCTGTTCCTCGCCTCCGAGGCCTCGGCGATGATGACGGCGCAGACGATGATCGTCGACGGCGGCATCCTGTAGGCGCCGGCGCGGCGGCGCCCCGCGATCAGCGCGGCGCGCGCTTGGCCAGGATGCGCTGCAGCGTGCGCCGGTGCATGTTGAGCCGGCGCGCGGTTTCCGAGACATTGCGGTCGCACATCTCGTAGACGCGCTGGATGTGCTCCCAGCGCACCCGGTCGGCCGACATCGGGTTTTCCGGCGGCTCGGCCTTCTCGTCCGTCACGCGGGTCAACGCGGCGAACACGTCGTCGGCGTCGGCCGGCTTCGACAGGTAGTCGACGGCGCCGAGCTTCACCGCCGTCACGGCGGTGGCGATGTTGCCGTAGCCGGTCAGGATGACGGCGCGCGCGTCGGGCCGCTTCTCGCGGATCGCCGCCACCACGTCGAGGCCGTTGCCGTCCGAAAGCCGCATGTCGACGACCGCGTAGGCGGGCGCCGCCTGCCCGACATGCTCGATCGCCGCGCCGACGGTCTCCGCCGTCTCGACGGCGAAGCCGCGGCCCTCCATCGCCCGCGCCAGGCGGGTCAGGAACGGCTTGTCGTCCTCGACGATCAGCAGCGAGCGGTCGCCCTCGGGCGCGAAAGTGCCCTCGTCGGGCCGATCTTCGGTCATGGTCATGTCGTATCCTCTTTCCGCCCCTATGTATTTGCCCCGGCGGGAATTTCCAGCGTTTCCCGGCCGCCGGCCGCGTGCAGGGCCGCCGGATCGGCGACGAAGGCCTCGCGCGGCCACGAAACGTCGACCCGCGCGCCCTTGCCCTCGCCGCCGGCGTTGCGGAAGCGCACCGTCGCGCCGGAGCGCTCGAGCAGCGTCTTGGCGATGAACAGGCCGAGCCCGAGACCGCCGCCGGCGCCGCTGGCCGGCGAGCGGCGCGACATGTAGGGCTCGCCGATCCGGTCGATGATCTCGGCGGGAAAGCCCGGCCCGTCGTCGACCAGGGTCAGGCCGACCTCGCGGGCGTCCCAGCGCCAGCGGATCGTCACCTGGCTGCGGGCGAAGTCGACGGCGTTCTCGACCAGGTTGCCGAGCCCGTAGATGACGCCGGGGTTGCGCCGGCCGACCGGCTCGCCGCCATCCGTCGTGCCGGGCTCCAGGGTCAGCGCGATGCCGAAGTCGCGGTGCGGCGCCACCACCTCCTCGATCAGCGAGGTGAAGGGCAGCCGCGCCATGTGCACCTCGCTTTCCGAGGACAGGCTGGTGAGCTGCTTGAGGATGGCGCGGCAGCGCTCGCTCTGGCTGCGCAGCAGCGTCACGTCGTCGTGGTAGCGCGGGTCGCGGCCGAGCGAGCGCTCCATCTCGCGCGCCACCAGGGCGATGGTGGCGAGCGGCGTGCCGAGCTCGTGCGCGGCCGCCGCGGCCAGCCCGTCGAGCGCGGAGATGTGCTGCTCGCGCTGCAGCACCAGCTCCGTCGCCGTCAGCGCGTTGGCCAGCATGCGCGCCTCCGCCGCCACCCGGTGCACGTAGACGCTGGAAAAGGCGATCGACGACACGATCGCGATCCACATGCCGGCGACATAGACGAAGGGCATGGCGAAGGCGGAGCCGGGGAACCACGGCAGCGGCCGGTGGAAGAAGGCGAGCGCGGAGGCGAGCGCGACCACCAGCACGGCCAGCATCAGCGTCGCGCGGGTCGGCAGCGAGGTCGCCGAGATCACCACCGGCACGGTGAGCAGCAGCGCGAAGGGGTTGGTCAGCCCGCCGGTCAGGAACAGCAGGCCGGCAAGCTGCAGCGCGTCGAAGGTCAGCATCGACAGGCCGGCCAGCGGCGGCAGGCGGTGCGTCGTGGGATAGGCGAGCGACAGGTAGATGTTGAGCCCGGCCGAGCCGGCGATCAGCGCGAAGCACGGCAGCACGGGCAACGGAAAGCCGAGCCAGTAGGCGACCGCCAGCACCGCCGCGCTCTGGCCGGTGACGGCCAGCCAGCGCAGCCGGATCAGCGTGTCGAGGCGCAGTCTCTGGCTGTGGCTCGGATCGGGGGTGCGCAGGTCTTCCAGCATGGCGCGGTATAGGCGCGGGACGGCCTTGCGGCCAAGCCCTATTTCGTGCGCCGGCGCGGCCGCGTGCCCGGTTCGGCGTTCGCCGGGTCGTCCGGCCAGTGGTGCTTGGGATAGCGGCCGCGCATCTCCGTCAGCACGTCGCGCCACGAGCCGCGCCAGAAGCCGGGCAGGTCGCGCGTCGTCTGCAGCGGCCGGCCGGCCGGCGACAACAGCTCGAGCACGAGCGGCGTGTCGCCGGCCGTCGGGTGCCGGTCGAGGCCGTAGAGCTCCTGCACGCGCACGGCGAGCCTCGGCCCCTCCGGGCCGTAGGCGACCGGCACGCGGCGGCCGGTCGGCAGCGTCACGTGGCTCGGCGCCAGGCGGTCGAGCGCTCCGGCGGCCGCGCCGGGCACGCGGGCGAGCAGCGCGTGGCTGAGGCTCGCCTGCGAGATCCGCGCCGGCGCCGGCTCGCCGGTCAGGAAGGGGGCCAGCCAGTCGTCCAGCGTGGCGAGCAGGGCGGCGTCGTCCATCGCCGGCCAGGGCGCGCCCTCCTTCGCGTGCAGCCAGGCGAGCCGCGCGCGAAGCTGTGCCAGGCCCTCGCCCCAGGTCAAAAGGCCGAGCCCGTGCGCGGCGAGCGCGGCGAGCACGGCGGCATCGGCGGCCGCGCCGCGCGGCGCCGGCAGCGGCCGGTCGGCCAGCACGATGGCGCCGAGGCGGCGGATCTCGCGCGCCCGCACGGTGCCGCGCGCGGCGTCGAAGCCGGTCTCCACCGTCGTCTCGATGCGCGCGCCGAGGCGCCTTGCGACGGCCGCCTCGTCGATCGCGGCGGCCGCCGCGATGCGCGCATTGGCGGCGCGGCCCTGCAGGTCGGCGACGACGAGGAAGCGCGCGGCGGCCAGCGGCTCGGCCGGATCGAGCGTGCCGCCGCGGCCGTTGGCGAGCACGAAGCGGCCGGGTGCGCCGCGCGCCATCGCCACCCGGTCGGGAAAGGCGAGAAGCAGCAGCTCGCCGGCGCCGGGCGGCGCATCGGCGGCGGCTTCCGCCTGTGCCGCGCCGGCCGCACGGCGGGCGAGATCGGCGGCCAGCCGGCGCGCCGCCTCGGCGCGCGGGCCGCGCTCGCCGCGCCAGCGGGCAAGCCGCGTCTCGAGATCGACCGCCGGGCCGCCGAGGCCGCGCTCGCCGAGCAGCACGGCAAGGGCCGCGGCCGGCTCGGCCGCCCCCTCGCGGGCCGCCTCGGCCAGCATGTGGGCGAGCCGCACCGGCAGCGCGAGCCGGCGCATCGTGCGGCCGGTCGCCGTCAGCCGGCCGTCCGCGTCGATGGCGTCGAGGGCGCCGAGCAGCGCCCGCGCCTCGGCCAGCGCCGGCGCCGGCGGCGGGTCGAGGAAGGCGAGCGTCGCCGGATCGGTGACGCCGAAGGCGGCGCAGTCGAGCACCAGGCCGGTCAGATCGGCTTCGAGAATCTCCGGCGGCGCGAAGGCCGGCAGCGCCGCCGTCTGTTCGGCCCGCCACAGCCGCACCGCGACGCCAGGCTCGGTGCGTCCGGCGCGTCCGGCGCGCTGGTCGACGGCGGCGCGCGCCGCGCGCACCGTCTCGAGCCGCGTCAGCCCGGTCGCCGGCTCGTAACGCGGCAGCCGGGCGAGGCCGCTGTCGATCACCACGCGCACGCCCTCGATGGTCAGCGAGGTCTCGGCGATGGCGGTCGCCAGCACCACCTTGCGCCGGCCGGGCGCGGCGGGGCGGATGGCGGCGTCCTGGGCGCGCCCGTCGAGCCCGCCATGCAGCGGCGCGATCTCGGTGCCGGGCGGCAGGCGGTCGGCGAGCAGCCGTTCGGTGCGGGCGATCTCGCCCTGGCCGGGCAGGAAGACGAGCAGGCTGCCGGTCTCCTCGGCGAGCGCGCGGCGCACGGCGGCGGCGGCCGCCTCCTCGATCGGCGTGCCGGGCGCGCGCGGCCAGTGGCGGATGTCGACGGGAAAGCTGCGGCCGGCGCTTTCGACCACCGGCGCGTCGCCCATCAGCCGCGCCACGCGGGCGCCGTCGAGGGTCGCCGACATCACCACCAGCCTGAGGTCGGGGCGCAGCGCCCCGGCCACGTCGAGGGCGAGCGCCAGGCCGAGATCGCCGTCGAGCGAGCGCTCGTGGAACTCGTCGAAGACGAGCGCCGAGACGCCGGCGAGCTCCGGGTCGTCGAGGATCATGCGCGTCAGCACGCCCTCGGTGACGACCAGGATGCGCGTGCGCTTCGAGATGCGGCGCTCCATGCGCACGGCATAGCCGACGGTGCCGCCCGGCTCCTCGCCGAGCATGGCGGCCATGCGCCGCGCCGCCGCCCGCGCGGCGAGCCGGCGCGGCTCGAGCAGCACCACCTGGCCGGTGCACCAGCCGGCCTTAATCAGCGCGCGCGGCACCAGCGTCGTCTTGCCGGCGCCCGGCGGCGCCACCAGCACCGCGCGGCCGCGCGTCTTGAGCGCGGCGAGCAGCGCCGGCAGCGCCTCGGCGACCGGCAGGGTCTGGTCGCGATCCGCCATGCTCAGCCGATCGTCACCACGCGCCCGCCGGCCGCCTGCGCGTCGGCGGCGTCGTGCGTGACCAGCAGCACCGGCAGGCCGCTCTCGCGCGCCTTGACGAAGACCAGCTCGCGCATCTGCGCGCGCAGGGCGGCGTCGAGCTTGGAGAACGGCTCGTCGAGCAGCAGCATGCGCGGCGCGGCGAGCAGCACGCGGGCGAGCGCCACGCGCGCCTTCTGGCCGCCCGACAGCGTCGCGGGGTCGCGCCCGGCCATGCCGGCCATGCCGACGCCGGCGAGCGCCTCCTCCGCGCGGGCGCGGCGCGCCGCCCGGCCGCGCACCGATGCGGGCACGGCGAAGGCGAGGTTGCCGCCGACCGACATGTGCGGAAACAGCAGCGGGTCCTGGAACAGGATGCCGGCATGGCGGTCCTCGGCCGGCAGCCGGGTGATCTCGCAGCCGCCGACCACGACGCGGCCCCGCGCGCTGAAGGCGGGCTCGAGAAAGCCGCCGATATAGGCCAAGAGCGTCGACTTGCCGGAGCCGGAGGGGCCCATCACCGTCAGCACCGCGCCGGGCGCCACCGTGGCGTCGAGCGCCAGCAGCGTGCGGCCGTCGAGCGCGATCGACACCCCTTCGAGGCGCAGCCCTTTGTCGTCCATCCGCCGTTTCCCGCCGCCCGCGTCACACGCGCATGGCGCGCCGGTGCCGGAATAGCAGCGCCGGAACGAGCGTGGCAACGAGGAAACCGGCCGCCGGCAGCAGCATCTGCAGGAAGGCGTAGACGCCGATCACGCGGCGGTTGCCGCCGGCCGCCAGCGCCACCGCCTCGGTGGTCACGGTGGTCAGCCGCCCGGCACCGATCAGGAGCGTCGGCAGGTACTGGCCGACCGAGACGGCGAAGCCGACGGCGGCCGCCGTCAGCACCGCGCGCGCCAGCATCGGCAGCCGCACGGCCAGCAGGCTGGTCAGGCGCGGCTTGCCGAGCCCCGCCGCGACCGCCTCGTAGCGCCGGTCGAAGGCGCGCCAGGGGTCGGACAGCGACAGGAAGACATAGGGCATGACGAAGACGAGATGCGCCAGCACCAGGGCGCCGAAGCCGGCGTCGGTGCCGGTGGCGACGAAGAAGAGCTGCAGCCCGAACAGGAAGGCGACCTGCGGCACGATCAGCGGCAGGTAGATCAGCACCAGGGCGAGCCGCCCGGCGCGCCGGCCCGTCTCGTCCTCGCGCCGCAGGCACAGGACGGCGAGAACGACCGCCAGCGCCGTCGCGGTGGCGGCGACGGCGAGCGTCACCCACAGCGGTCGGGCGATGTGCGGCGCGCTCGCCGTCCAGCTCGCCAGGGTGAAGCGCTGCGGCAGCGCGTCGGGAAACAGCCACAGCCCGGCCACCGACCACAGCGCGAGCGTCGCCAGTCCGGCCGCCACCACGGCGGCCGCCAGCAGCATGGTGCCGAGGGCGGCGCCGCGCAGCGCGGCGTCGCGGCGCAGCCGCAGGCCGGCCGCGGCGGCGGCGTCGCGCAGCGCCGCGGCGAGCCGCTCGATGCCGAGCCACAGGCCGAGGGCCGCGGCGGTGACGGCGAGCTGCAGCAGCGCGCCGGCCGACGCCAGATAGCGCATCGACAGGTCGGGATCGTTCATCCACGACACCAGGCGCACGGCGAGCGGCGCCGGCGTCGTCGGACCGAGGATGGCGGCGACGTCGACCACCGAGGAGGCGAAGGCGATGACGGCGAAGACGGCGAGCCGGATCTGGCGGTAGAGCTGCGGCCACACGCCGTAGACGAAGCCGGCGACGCGGCCGTAGCCGAGCGAGGCGGCGAGCGCGCGCGTCTCGGCGAGCCGCACCTGCGGCAGCGCAGCCAGCGTGACGAGCAGCAGGAAGGGGATCTCCTTGGCGATCAGCCCGGCCGTCATCGTCAGGCCGAGCGGATCGTGCACGATCAGCAGGTCGGGCGGCCGCTCCCAGCCGGTCAGCGCCGGCGAGGCGAGCCGGGCCAGCATGCCCGACGGCGCGATCAGGAAGGCGAGCCCGAAGGCGGCCGCCGCGTGCGGCACGGCCAGCAGCGGCGAGACGAGGTGCTGCACCCGGGCAAAGGCGCGCGTGCCGGCCCAGGCGGCGACGAAGGCCATGACGATGGCCAGCGAGACCAGCGCCGAGACGAGGCCGGCGGCGAGGCTCAAGAGTGCCGAGTGGGCGAGGGCGGGGCGCGCCAGCAGCGCGCCGAAATGCGCCAGCGTCGGCTCGCTGCCGCCGAGCGCGGGCAGATAGCCGAACGCCAGCAGCAGCGTGCCGGCGAGGCCGAAGGCGATCGGGCCGGCCAGCAGCAACACCGTGGCCGGCGGGCCGAGCCGGGCGAGCATCATTCGGGCCGGCGGCCGGCGTCAGTTGGCGGCGCCGTAGCGGCGCATCCATTCCGTCTCGACGCGCTCCATCCAGCTCGGGTGCGGCTCGTCGAGGGCCGGACCGAGCGCTTCGGGCGGCAGGGTGGCGAGGCCGAGGTCGAGCGCGGCGAAGCGGGCGCGCGCGGCCGGCGGCAGCCGGTCGACGGCCAGCACGGTGGGATCGCCCCACACCGCCGGATCCTGCTTGCGCGCCTGCGCTTCGGGCGACAAGAGGAAGTCGGCCACGACCAGCGCGCCGGCCTTGGCGGCGGCGTTGTAGGGGATCGCCACGAAATGCGTGTTGGCGAGCGTGCCGCCGGGAAAGGTGAAGGAGCGCACGGTGTCCGGCAGCTCGCCATTGGCGATGGCGTTGGAGGCCTCGGCCGGGTTGAAGGCGAAGATGATGTCGAGCTCGCCGTCGGCGAGGAGCTGCTTCATCGCCGGATAGTTGCGCGGATAGGTGCGGCCGCTGCGCCACATCACGGGGTGCAGCGCGTCGAGATAGGAAAACAGCGGCGCGGACACCCGCTCGAAGTCGGCCTCCGCGACCGGCCGGTCGAGCACGGCCCGGTCGGCGACCGTCTCGATCAGCACCTGCTTGAGGAAGGAGGAGCCGGTGAAGTCCGGCGGCTGCGGGTAGGAGAAGCGGCCCGGATTGGCCTTCGCCCAGGCAAGCAGGCCGGCCGCGTCCTCGGGCAGCGCTGCGGCGTCGGTGCGCGCCGTGTCGAAGAAGAAGACGAGCTTGGCCATGCCCCACGGGCTTTCCAGACCCTCCACCGGCACGGTGAAGTCGGTCAGCACGGTGGGCTTGTTCTCGACGTCGGCATGGCGCCAGTTGGGCAGCGCCTCCGCCCATCCCGGCGTCATCAGCAGGTCCTGCCGCTTCATGGCGGCGAAGTTCTCGCCGTTGATCCATATCAGGTCGATCGTGCCGCCCTCGTCGCGGCCGGCCGTCTTTTCCGCCAGCACCGTAGCCACGGCGGCCGCCGTGTCGTCGAGCTTGACGTGCACGAGCTCGACGCCGTGCCGCTCGGCGAGCCGTTCGCCGGCCCAGGCGATGTAGGCGTTGACGTTCTGCGAGCCGCCCCAGGCGTTAAAGTAGACGGTCTGGCCGCGCGCCTCGGCGCGCACCGCCTGCCAGTCGGCGGGGTCGGGATTGTCGGCAAGCGCCGCGGCGGCCGTCCACACGAGGCCGGCGAGCGCCAGGATGAGAGCCTTCACCGGCACCTCCCACAGCATTGAAAAGAGGCGGTGATTGAGCATGCTTGCGCGAAGCCGGTCAATGCGGCCGGTCGGCCGCGCCGCTCACTTCGCCGTGACGCGCGAGTGATCGTGTCGCGTCAGCCGGCGTCCGGCTGGACGACGTGCAGGTCGACGCGGTCGGCGGCGAAGCGGGTGTGCTGGTACTGCACCGGCCGGCCCTGCGCGTCGACGTTGATCGCGACGGCGACGAGCACGATCGCGCCGGGCGACAGCGCCAGATCGTCGCGGTCGTCCGGCTCGGCGTGCCGCGCCGAGACCACGGTGGAGCGGCGGAAATAGTCCTCGATGCCGTAAGCGCGGAAGGCCGTGGTCAGCGACCCGGCCTCGGCGAAGCGCGCGGCGAGGCCGGGAAAGCGCGCCGCCTCGAACCAGCTCGTGGCGCGCGAGACGGGCCGGCCGTCGGCCTCCGCCACGCTTTCCAGCCGCAGCACGGGCGTCGCCGGCGCCAGCGCGAGCGCCGCCGCCACCGTCTCCGACGCCGGCTCGACCGCATGGGCGATCAGCCGGCCGCGGCGGGCGCGCGCCTGGTCGGCCAGGCCTTCGGAAAAGCGCGTGCGCGGGCCGATCGGATAGGCGAGCCGGCGGCGCCGCTCGACGAAGGTGCCGCGCCCCTGCTCGGCGCGCAGCACGCCCTCGCGCACCAGCGCGGCGATCGCGCTGCGCACCGTGTGGCGGTTGACGCCGAAGCGTTCT
Organism: Aquibium sp. A9E412; assembly: GCF_030398335.1. Classification (GTDB taxonomy): domain Bacteria; phylum Pseudomonadota; class Alphaproteobacteria; order Rhizobiales; family Rhizobiaceae; genus A9E412. The sequence goes on along the minus strand of NZ_JAOAOP010000069.1, from coordinate 6,361 downwards.
GCGAGCGCCGTCTCCGGCGGCAGGCGGCCGTTCTCGTCGGCCAGGTCGCGGGCGATCTCGGCGCGGATGCGGTCGGCGATCTGGCGCCACAGGGCGACGCCGCTGCGCCGCTCGATCGCCCCTTCGGCCGGATTTCGCGCCATCGCGCCCTCGTGTCATCGCGCCGTCATGGACAGCGGTTACAAGGACCCGTATAATTTATTTAATCGTCTATATCAATAGACAATTAGACCGACACGGGAGACGACATGCACGAACGCGAGGGAGCCGGCGACGAGGCGCGCCGCGCGGCGATGGCGGTGCTCGCCCAGGCGCCCGGCGACATGCTCGACCGGCTGTGGCGCGAGTCGGGATTGCCCGGCGAGGCTGAGATGCTGCGCGGCCCCGAGACCGGCCTGGTCGGCCTGCGCGGGCGCATCGGCGGCGGCGGCGCGCCGTTCAACTTCGGCGAGGCGACGGCGACGCGCGCCACCGTCAAGCTGCCGGGCGGCGAGGTCGGTCACGCCTATGCGCTGGGCCGCGACACGCGCAAGGTGCGGATCGCCGCCATCCTCGACGCGCTCGCCCGGCGGCCCGAGGCCGCCGCGACGATCGAGACGGCGATCCTGGCGCCGCTGCGCGCCGCGCTGGCCGAGGCCGACGCGCGCCGCCGCGACGAGACGGCGGCCACCCGGGTCGACTTCTTCACCATGGTGCGCGGAGAGGACTGATGCACGACGCGAGCGTGATCGAGGGCGGCTTCGCCCGCCCCGTGTTCGATGCCCAGGCGGCGTTCCGCGCGGTGATGGACGCGATGGCGCGGCCGGGCACGGTGCAGCCGGTGCCGCCGGCCGCGCGCCCGCCGGCGCCGCTCGCCGCCACCGCCGGCGCCGTGGCGCTCGCCCTGTGCGACCACGACACGCCGGTGTGGCTCGACACGCCGCTTGCCGCCAGCGAGGCGGTGTCCGCCTGGCTCGGCTTCCACACCGGCGCGCCGCGCGCCGCGACGCCGGCCGAGGCGCATTTCGCCTTCGTCGCCGCGCCGGCCGCGATGATCGGGCTGGAGAACTTCGCGCAGGGCACGCAGGCCTATCCGGACCGCTCCGCCACGCTCGTGCTGCAGGTCGACACGCTGCGCGAGGGTCCGGCACTGCGCCTCGCCGGGCCGGGCATCGAGCACGAGGCGCGGCTCGCCGCCGCCCCGCTGCCGCGGCACGTCGCCGAGCAGTGGGCGCAGAACAACGCGCGCTTTCCGCGCGGCGTCGATCTCGTTCTCGCCGCGCCCGACGGCATCGCCGCGCTGCCGCGCACCACGCGAATCCTGAGCCGGGAGGACTGAGCCCATGTATGTGGCCGTCAAGGGCGGCGAGGCCGCCATCGCCAACGCCCACCGCCTGCTCGCCGACCGCCGGCGCGGCGATCGCGCGGTGCCGGCGATCACGCTCGAGCAGATCGTCGAGCAGCTCTCGCTGTCGGTCGACCGGGTGATGGCGGAAGGCTCGCTCTACGACGGCGAACTGGCCGCGCTCGCCATCAAGCAGGCGCGCGGCGACGTCATCGAGGCGATCTTCATCCTGCGCGCCTATCGCACGACGCTGCCGCGCTTCGGCTATGCGCGGCCGGTCGACACCGGCGCCATGCTGGTCGAGCGCCGCATCTCGGCGACCTACAAGGACCTGCCCGGCGGCCAGCTTCTCGGCCCCACCTTCGACTACACCCATCGGCTGCTCGATCCCGCGCTGGCCGAGACGGGCGAGCCGGCGCCGCCGGCCACGCGGCCGGCCGGCGACGAGGCGATGCCGCGGGTCTCCGGCATCCTGGCCGGCGAGGGGCTGATCGAGGAGGACGGCGCGCTGCCGCAGGACCACCGCACCGGCGACCTGACGCGCGAGCCGCTCGACTTTCCCATGCAGCGCGACCTGCGCCTGCAGGCGCTGGCGCGCGGCGACGAGGGCTTTCTGCTGGCGCTCGGCTATTCCACCCAGCGCGGCTACGCCCGCAGCCATCCCTTCGCCGGCGAGATCCGCATCGGCCTGGTCGAGGTCGAGCTCGACGTGCCCGAGCTCGGCTTCGCGGTCACGCTCGGCCGCATCCGCGTCACCGAATGCCAGATGGTCAACCAGTTCCAGGGATCGGCCAAGGCGCCGCCGCAGTTCACCCGCGGCTACGGCCTGGTGTTCGGCCAGTCGGAGCGCAAGGCGATGGCGATGGCGCTGTGCGACCGGGCGCTGCGCGCCCGCGAGCTCGGCGAGGACGTCACCGCGCCGGCGCAGGACGAGGAGTTCGTCGTCTCGCACTGCGACAACGTGCAGGCGACCGGCTTCGTCGAGCACCTCAAGCTGCCGCACTATGTCGACTTCCAGGCCGAGCTCGACCTCGTGCGCCGCATGCGCCGCGAGGTCGAGGAGGCGCGCGCCGCCGGCGCCGCGGACCGGGAGGCCGCGGAGTGACGGCCCCTCTCTTTCCGGTCGCCGGCGTCGTGCGCCCGGCGCGCGCTGTCGGCGCGGCTACGGCGCCCGCCATGCCCGGCGCGCCGCCGGCGACGGGCGGAGCGGCGGTCGTCGCCGCCCCGCCGCGCGCCTCAGTGCCGTTCGGCCAGCGGCTGGTCGGACGAGAAGGTCTTGGACAGCGGCACGAGCTGCCACAGCGCCGACAGGCCGACCAGGATGTAGATCAGCCGCGACAGCCACGAGCCGTCGCCGAACAGGGCCGCCACGAGATTGAAGTCGGCCAGGCCGACCAGCCCCCAGTTGAGGCCGCCGATGATGACCAGGATCAGGGTCGTGATGTTGAGTGCACGCATTGTCGCCTCCGCACGTTGCACGGTGTGTCCGCTTTCAACCCGCGGGCCGCGGCGTTGTTCCGTCCGCCGTCGCATGCGCGTCGAGCAGCGCGCCGGCGAGGCCATGCAGGAGGCGGCCGGATGATCGAGGGGCTGTCGCATGTCACCTTCGTCGTCTCCGACCTCGAGCGGATGACGCGCATCCTCGTCGAGGTGCTGGGTGCCGAGGAGGTCTATGCGAGCGGCGAGGAGACGTTCTCGCTAGCGCGCGAGAAGTTCTTCCTGGCCGGCGGCGTCTGGATCGCGATCATGGAGGGCGAGCGCCGCCGCGGACGCAGCTACGACCATGTCGCCTTCAAGATCGACGAGGCCGATTTCGACGCCTGCGTGGAGCGCATCCGCCGCCTCGGCCTCGAGATGAAGCCGCCCCGCCCGCGCGTCCCCGGCGAGGGCCGCTCGATCTACTTCTACGACGACGACGACCACCTGTTCGAGCTTCACACCGGCACGCTGGCCGCGCGTCTGGCTCGCTACGCCAAGGGAAGAAGGGCCGCCGGATGAGCGCCACCGCCAACCTCGCCACCTACAACTTCGCCTATCTCGACGAGCAGACCAAGCGGATGATCCGGCGCGCCATCCTCAAGGCGATCGCCGTGCCGGGCTACCAGGTGCCGTTCGCCAGCCGCGAGATGCCGATGCCCTATGGCTGGGGCACCGGCGGCGTGCAGGTCACCGCCGCGGTGATCGGCCCCGACGACGTGCTCAAGGTGATCGACCAGGGGGCCGACGACACCACCAACGCGGTGTCGATCCGCGCCTTCTTCCAGAAGGTGGCGCGCGTGGCCGTCACCACCCGCACGGCCGAGGCAACGATCATCCAGACGCGCCACCGCATTCCCGAGGCGCCGCTTGCGGCCGGCCAGGTCCTCGTCTACCAGGTGCCGATCCCCGAGCCGCTGCGCTTCCTCGAGCCGCGCGAGACCGAGACGCGCAAGATGCACGCGCTCGAGGAGTACGGGCTGATGCACGTCAAGCTCTATGAGGACATCGCCCGGCACGGCCACATCGCCACCACCTATGCCTATCCGGTCAAGGTCGAGGGCCGCTACGTGATGGACCCCTCGCCGACGCCGAAGTTCGACAATCCGAAGATGCACATGTCGCCGGCGCTGCAACTCTTCGGCGCCGGGCGCGAGAAGCGCATTTACGCGGTGCCGCCCTTCACCCGGGTCGAGAGCCTGGACTTCGAGGACCACCCCTTCGAGATCCAGCGTTTCGACGCCCCCTGCGCACTGTGCGGCAGCACCGGCGTCTATCTCGACGAGGTGATCCTCGACGACCGCGGCGGGCGCATGTTCGTGTGCTCCGACACCGACCATTGCGAAAGCCGCCGCGCCGCCGAGCCTGCCGCGCAAACGCCTGCGGAGACACTCCGATGAGCGAAGTGACCGACGAGGAGCCGCTGCTGCGCGTGCACGGCCTGAGCAAGTTCTACGGCAACCGCGTCGGCTGCCAGGACGTCTCCTTCGAGCTGTGGCCCGGCGAGGTGCTCGCCGTGGTCGGCGAATCGGGCTCCGGCAAGACGACGCTGCTCAACGGGCTGTCGGCGCGGCTGATGCCGACCTCCGGCTCGGTCTCCTACCGCATGCGCGACGGCGCCTGGCGCGAGGTCTACCGCATGAGCGAGGCCGAGCGCCGCCTGCTGATGCGCACCGACTGGGGCTTCGTGCACCAGAACCCGGCCGACGGCCTGCGCATGACCGTGTCGGCCGGCGCCAATGTCGGCGAGCGGCTGATGGCGGTGGGCGAGCGCCACTACGGCAACATCCGCGCCACCGCGACGGACTGGCTGGGCCGCGTCGAGATCGCCGCCGACCGGCTCGACGACGCGCCGCGCGCGTTCTCCGGCGGCATGCGCCAGCGCCTGCAGATCGCCCGCAACCTGGTCACCGCGCCGCGCTTCATGTTCATGGACGAGCCGACCGGCGGCCTCGACGTGTCGGTGCAGGCGCGCCTGCTCGACCTGCTGCGCGGCCTGGTGCGCGAGATGGGGCTGGCGGCCATCGTGGTGACGCACGATCTCGCCGTCGCCCGGCTGCTGTCCGACCGCATGGTGGTCATGAAGGACGGCCGCATGGTCGAGACCGGCCTCACCGACCGCGTGCTCGACGACCCGCACGCGCCCTACACGCAGCTTCTCGTCTCCTCGATCCTCCAGGTGTGACGGCCATGCCCACCCCGCTCGTCCTTTCCGAGGTCGCCAAGACCTTCACCATGCATCTGCGCGGCGGCCTCGCCCTGCCCGTCGTCGATGCCGTCTCCTTCGCGGTCGCGGCCGGCGAATGTGCCGTGCTCGGCGGCCCCTCGGGTGCCGGCAAGAGCTCGATCCTCAAGATGGTCTACGGCAACTATGCCGCCGACAGCGGCCAGATCATCGTCGAGCATCACGGCCGGCTGGTCGACATTGCCGCCGCCGCGCCGCGCACCGTGCTCGCCGTGCGCCGCGACACCGTCGGCTATGTCAGCCAGTTCCTGCGTGCCGTGCCGCGGGTCTCGGCACTCGATATCGTCGCCGAACCGCTGGTCGCGCGCGGCGTCGCCGCGCACGCGGCGCAGGAGCGGGCGCGCGCCCTGCTCGACCGGCTCAACCTGCCCGAACGGCTGTGGACACTGCCGCCGGCGACGTTCTCCGGCGGCGAGCAGCAGCGCGTCAACATCGCGCGCGGCTTCATCACCGACCACCCGGTGCTGCTGCTCGACGAGCCGACGGCCTCGCTCGACCGCGCCAACCGCGCGGTCGTCATGGCGCTGATCGCCGAGAAGAAGGCGGCCGGCACGGCGCTGCTCGGCATCTTCCACGATGCCGACGTGCGCGAGGCCGTCGCCGACAGCGTGATCGACGTCACCCGTTTCGCGCCGGGGCGCCGCGCGGCATGACCCGGCTGTCGGAGACGCCCTGCGTCCACCCCGCCGCCGACGTCGCCGGCTCCACCCTCGGCCGCTACACCGAGGTGGCCGAGCGGGTGCGCCTCAACGAGACCGTGCTCGGCGACTATTCCTACGTCATGCAGGACTGCGGCGTGTGGTGCGCGACGATCGGCAAGTTCGCCAACATCGCCGCCGCCGTGCGCATCAACGCGACCAACCATCCGGTCTGGCGTGCGACGCTGCACCACTTCACCTATCGCGCCGGCGACTACTGGCCCGACGCCGAGCACGAGGACGCCTTCTTCGGCTGGCGCCGCGACAACGCCGTCACGATCGGCCACGACACCTGGTTCGGCCACGGCTCGACCGTGCTGCCGGGCGTCTCGGTCGGCGACGGCGCGGTGATCGGCGCCGGCGCGGTCGTCAGCCGCGACGTGGCGCCCTACACCATCGTCGGCGGCGTGCCGGCGCGTCCCATCCGCGAGCGCTTCGAGCGCCGCGTCGCCGAGCGCTACCAGGCGCTCGCCTGGTGGGACTGGGACCACGCCCGCCTGCGCGCCGCCCTCGACGACTTCCGCGATCTCTCCGCCGAGGCGTTTCTGGAAAAGCACGGCGGCTGACGCCGCGACGTCCCGGACCGCCGCTTCGCGACGACGGCCCGCGCCGGCTTCC
>NZ_JAOAOP010000068.1 GCF_030398335.1 Aquibium sp. A9E412 | reverse complement strand
CGTTTCACGGAATCGCAGATCGGCTCTAACTCATTGTTTTCACGCGTTTCCGAACGGCGAACCGGTTTCCACTTCGCCTGGAAACGCTATAGATCGGTTCCCGGCGAAGCGGCAAGCGGTTCGCCGTCGGCAACGCGCCGCAACGGCCCGTCGGCGCCGATCTGCGGTGCAGCGATAGGCAGCACGGCGTCCGCGGCGCGTCGCGAGAAGAACCTTCCGGCCGCACGACGGACGCTGTAGGCTGCCGCGACACGCATCGCGCCGTTGCGAAACCGGCTGGTTTTTCGGGGGGCGATGCGCGGGGGGCACGCGGCGGCGACACCGGCCGCCGCCGACAGCGAGAGAGGGGCAAGACGACGATGGCAATGCCGCACCTTCGGGGCCTGGGCCTGGCGGCCCTGGCCGGCATCATGGCGGCCGCCGGCTGCACCGTGGTGGTCGACGATCCGCCGCCGCGGCCGCGGCCCGGGCCGCAGGTCTGCACGCAGGAGTATGCGCCGGTGTGCGCCAGGCGCGGCGGCGACACGCGCACCTTCACCAACGCCTGCTACGCGCGCGCCAACGATTACCGCATCCTCTACCGCGGCGAATGCAGCCGGCCCGGCGGCCCGCGCCCGCCCGCGCAGCCGAACCCGCCGCCCGGCAGCGCACCGCCCGGCGCCTCGAATCCGCCCGGCGCGTCGAACCCGCCCGGCACGTCGGGCCGGCCGCCGCAGGTCTGCACGCAGGAGTACGGGCCGGTGTGCGCCAGGCGCGGCAACGACACGCGCACCTTCTCCAGCTCCTGCGACGCGCAGGCGGCGAGCTATCGCGTGCTCTACCGGGGTCCCTGCTGAGGCGGCCGGCGCCGGTCAGCCGGCCGGCGCCGGCCGGCGGATCTGCGCGGCGGCCTCGACCACCTGCGGCCTGAGGCCGGCGCCGCCGGCCTCGATCAGCGCGAACAGGTGGCGGCGCATGCGCGGCTCCCAGAACTTGTTGATGTGGTCGGCGATGCCGTCGACCGCCTCGTCGCGCGGCATGGCCTCGAAGAAGGTGGCGATCTGGTTGGCCATGTAGGCCAGCTTCTCGTCGCCGCTGCGGGTGGCGTGGGCGGAGGCGTCATGCGACATGGCGGTCGGCTCCCGGATCGATGCGTTCGGGGCGGGTGAAGATGTCGAACTCCTCGCCGCGCACCAGCGCCACCAGCGTCATGCCGGCGGCCTCGGCGGTGCGCAGGGCGAGCGCGGTGGGGGCGGAGACGGCGACGACGATCGGCGCGCCGATGGCGGCCGCCTTCTGCACCATCTCGACGGAGACGCGGCTCGTCACCACCACCGCACCGCCGGCGCCGTCCTGGCCGCCGCGGGCGAGCGCGCCGGCCAGCTTGTCGAGCGCGTTGTGGCGGCCGACGTCCTCGCGCGCGGCGACGAGCCCCTCGCCCGGCCGGTAGAAGCCGGCGGCATGCACCGCCCCGGTGGCGCGGTGCAGCGGCTGCCGCTCGGCGAGCGCGCGCACCGCGCGCACCACGCCGGCGGCGTCGAGCGCCAGCCGGTTGTCGGCCACGTCGCGCACGCCGCGCAGCGCCTCCTCGATCGATTCGATGCCGCACAGGCCGCAGCCGACCGGTCCGGCGAGCCGCCGGCGACGCGCCTCGAAGGCGCGCGCGGCCGGCGCGGCGAGCGTCAGGCGCAGCTCGACGCCCTCGCCGAGGTCGACCGTCTCGACCGCCTCGACATCGGCGGCCGAGCCGGCGATGCCCTCGGTCAGGCAGAAGCCGACGGCGAAATCCTCCAGGTCGGCCGGGCTCGCCATCATCACCGCATGGGTGGTGCCGGAGACGGAGAAGGCGACCGGCACCTCCTCCGGCACGCGGCGCGGATCGGCCGTCAGGCCGCCGGCGCGGCGCGCGATGCGCACCGTCGAGGCGAGCGGCTCCCTCATCGCAAAGCGCCCCGAAGGGGGGTATCCCGCCGCGACATAGCCTACTCCGCCGCCTCGAGCGGCGCGATGCGGCGGCTGCGGCGCGCCTGTGCCTCGTACTCCTCCTGCCAGCCGGTCGGCCCGTTGGAGGGGCTCACCTGCACCGCCGTGACCTTGTATTCCGGACAGTTGGTCGCCCAGTCGGAGAACTCGGTGGTGACCACGTTGGCCTGCGTCTCGGGATGGTGGAAGGTGGTGTAGACGACGCCCGGCGCGACGCGCTCCGTGATCGTCGCGCGCAGCGTCGTCGCCCCGGCGCGGCTGGCCAGCTTGACCCAGTCGCCGTCGCGGATGCCGCGCTGCTCGGCGTCGTGCGGGTGGATCTCCAGAAGGTCCTCCTCGTGCCACACCACATTGGCGGTGCGCCGCGTCTGCGCGCCGACATTGTACTGCGACAGGGTGCGCCCGGTGGTCAGCAGCAGCGGGAAGCGCGGCCCGGTCTTCTCGTCGGTGGCGACATAGGCGGTGCGCACGAACTTGCCGCGGCCGCGCACGAAGCCGTCAACATGCATGACCGGCGTGCCCGTCGGCGCCGCCTCGTTGCACGGCCACTGCACCGAGCCGGCCGCCTCGAGCACCGGATAGGAGACGCCGGCGAAGGTCGGCGTGGTGGCGGCGATCTCGGCCATGATCTCGGAGGGATGCGTGTAGGCCCAGTCGAGGCCGAGCGCGCGGGCGAGCTCCTGGGTGACCTCCCAGTCGGCATAGCCGTTCCTCGGCTCCATCACCTTGCGCACGCGGTTGATGCGCCGCTCGGCATTGGTGAAGGTGCCGTCCTTCTCCAGGAAGGTCGAGCCGGGCAGGAAGACGTGCGCGTAGTTCGCCGTCTCGTTGAGGAACAGGTCGTGCACGACGACGCAGTCCATCGCCGCCAGGCCGGCGGCCACGTGATGGGTGTTGGGGTCGGACTGCAGGATGTCCTCGCCCTGCACGTAGAGGCCCTTGAAGGAGCCCTCGAGCGCGGCGTCGAGCATGTTGGGGATGCGCAGCCCCGGCTCGTCGTCGATGGTCACGCCCCACAGCGCGCCGAAGACGTGCCGCGTCGCCTCGTCGGAGACGTGGCGGTAGCCCGGCAGTTCGTGCGGGAAGGAGCCCATGTCGCAGGAGCCCTGCACGTTGTTCTGGCCGCGCAGCGGGTTCACGCCGACGCCCGGCCGGCCGATGTTGCCGGTCGCCATCGCCAGATTGGCGATCGCCATCACCGTGGTCGAGCCCTGGCTGTGCTCGGTGACGCCGAGGCCGTAATAGACCGCCGCGTTGCCGCCGGTGGCATAGAGCCGCGCGGCGCCGCGGATCAGCGCGGCCGGCACGCCGGACACCGCTTCGACCGCCTCGGGGCTGTTTTCCGGCGCCAGAACGAACTCGGCCCAGTCGGCGAACTCGTCGAGATCGCAGCGCTCGCGCACGAAGGCCTCGTCCTGCAGGCCCTCGGCGACGATGACATGCGCCATCGCCGTCAGCACGGCGACGTTGGTGCCGGGCTTGAGCGGCAGATGGTAGGCCGCCTCGACATGCGGCGTGCGCACCAGGTCGATGCGGCGCGGGTCGAGCACGATCAGCCTGGCGCCGGCGCGCAGCCGCTTCTTGAGCCGCGAGGCGAACACCGGATGGCCGTCGGTCGGGTTGGCGCCGATCACCATGACGACGTCGGCCGCCTCGACCGAATCGAAGTCCTGCGTGCCGGCCGAGGTGCCGAAGGTGGTCTTCAGGCCGTAGCCGGTCGGCGAGTGGCAGACGCGCGCGCAGGTGTCGACATTGTTGTTGCCGAAGCCCTGGCGCACCAGCTTCTGGACGAGATAGGTCTCCTCGTTGGTGCAGCGCGAGGAGGTGATGCCGCCGACGGCACCGCGGCCGTGCGCCTGCTGGATGGCGCGGAAGCGCTCGGCGACATGCGCATAGGCCTCCTCCCAGGAGACCTCGCGCCACGGCTCGTCGATCGTCTCGCGCACCATCGGGTTGAGGATGCGGTCGGGGTGGCTGGCATAGCCGTAGGCGAAGCGGCCCTTGACACAGGAGTGGCCGCGATTGGCCTTGCCGCCCTTGTAGGGCACCATGCGCACGACCTCCTCGCCCTTCATTTCCGCCTTGAAGGAGCAGCCGACGCCGCAATAGGCGCAGGTCGTGACGACGGAGCTTTCCGGCATGCCGAGCGCCTGCACCGACTTCTCCTGCAGCGCGCCGGTCGGGCAGGCCTGCACGCAGGCGCCGCACGACACGCATTCCGAGCCGAGGAAGTCCTCGTGCATGCCGGCCGACACGCGCGAATCGAAGCCGCGCCCCTCGATGGTCAGCGCGAAGGTGCCCTGCACGTCGGCGCAGGCGCGCACGCACAGCGAGCACACGATGCACTGCGCCGGATCGTAGGCGAAATAGGGGTTCGACAGGTCCTGCGGCAGGTGGTGCGGGTTGAGGCCGCCGGCCACCTCCGGCGCCACGTGGTTGACGCCGTTCTCGCCGTAGCGGTCCTCGGCGAGCCCCACCCCGGCGGCCATGCCGGCCATCGCGCAGTCGCCCATCGCGCAGGCCGGACAGTCGGCCGGATGGTCCGACATGTAGAGCTCCATGACGCCGCGGCGCAGATTGCCGAGGCGCGGCGTCCGGGTGCTGACCACCATGCCGTCGGCCGCCGGCGTGGTGCAGGAGGCGGGCGTGCCGTTGCGCCCCTCGATCTCCACCAGGCACAGCCGGCACGAGCCGAAGGCGTCGACCATGTCGCTGGCGCACAGCTTGGGCACGGCGATGCCGGCCTCGCGGGCGGCGCGCATCACCGAGGTGCCCTCCGGCACGGTGACGGCGGCGCCGTCGATGGTCAGCGTCACGGTCTTGTCGGAGGCCGCCGCCGGGGTGCCGTAGTCGATCTCGGTCACGAAGCTCATCGTCCTCATCCCGTCCTGTCGGTCGCGTTCACGGGTCCGCCGTCGCGGCCCTCACTCAGCCGCCTGCGGCACGGCGCGCGGGCGGAAATCGTCGGGAAAATGCGTCAGCGCGCTCATCACCGGATAGGGCGTGAAGCCGCCGAGCGCGCACAGCGAGCCGAACTTCATCGTCTCGCACAGGTCGGTGACGGTCTCGAGCTGGCGCTGCGGCGTCACGTCCGCCGCCAGCCGGTCGAGCAGCTCGACCCCGCGCACCGAGCCGAGCCGGCAGGGCGTGCACTTGCCGCACGATTCCACCGCACAGAACTCGAAGGCGAAGCGCGCCTGCTTGAGCATGTCGGCGGTGTCGTCGAACACCACGATGCCGGCATGGCCGATCAGCCCGTCCTTCGCCGCGAACGCCTCGTAGTCGAACGGCGTGTCGAACAGGGCGGGCGGGAAATAGGCGCCGAGCGGACCGCCCACCTGCACCGCCTTGACCGGCCGGCCGCTCGCCGTGCCGCCGCCGATGTCGTCGACCAGTTCGCCCAGCGTCATGCCGAAGGCGGCCTCGAACAGGCCGCCATGACGCACGTTGCCGGCGAGCTGGATCGGGATGGTGCCGCGCGAGCGGCCCATGCCGAAATCGCGGTAGAAGGCGGCGCCGCGGTCGAGGATGATCGGCACGGAGGCGAGCGAGATCACGTTGTTGACCACCGTCGGACGGCCGAACAGTCCCTTGTGGGCCGGCAGCGGCGGCTTGGCGCGCACCTGGCCGCGCTTGCCCTCCAGCGAATCGAGCAGCGCCGTCTCCTCGCCGCAGACATAGGCGCCGGCGCCGATGCGCACCTCCATGTCGAAGGCGCGGCCGGAGCCGAGGATGTCGGGACCGAGCACGCCGGCCGCGCGCGCCGCCGCCATCGCCTCGTCGAGGATGACCGCGGCGTCGGGATATTCGGAGCGCAGATAGACGTAGCCCTTGGTGGCACCGGTCGCCAGGCCGGCGATCGCCATGCCCTCGATGAGCACGAAGGGATCGCCCTCCATGATCATGCGGTCGGAGAAGGTGCCCGAATCGCCCTCGTCGGCGTTGCAGACGATGTATTTCTGCGCGCCGGGCGTCTCGCGCACCGTGTTCCACTTGATGCCGGTCGGGAAGCCGGCGCCGCCGCGCCCGCGCAGGCCCGATTCGGTGACCGTGGCGACGATCTCCTCGGCCGTCATGGCGAGCGCGGCTTGCAGGCCGCGCAGGCCGCCATGCGCCCGGTAGTCGGCCAGCGAGACGGGATCGGTGATGCCGCAGCGCGCGAAGGTGAGCCGCGTCTGACGCTGCAGGAACGGGATCGCCTCGGCGCGCCCGAGCCACAGCCGGTGCTGGTCGCCGGCGAGAAAGCCGCAGTCGAACAGCGAGGCGACGTCGGCCGGCCGCACCGGGCCGTAGGCGACGCGGCCGTTCGCCGTCTGCACCTCGACCATCGGCTCCAGCCAGTAGAGCCCGCGCGAGCCGTTGCGCACGACGCGCGCGTCGACGCCGCGCCGGGCGATCTCCGCGCCGATCGCGTCGGCCACCCGGTCGGCGCCGAGCGCCTTGGCGCCGGAGTCGCGCGGCACGTAGACGGTGACGGTCATCGCTGCACCTCCGCGGCGATCTCTTCGATGGCGGCCTCGTCGAGGCGGCCGATCACGCGGCCGTCGAGCATGGCCGAGGGCGCGCAGGCGCACAGGCCGAGGCAGTAGACGGGCTCGACCGTCACCGAGCCGTCGGCCGCCGTCTCGTGGAAGCCGGCGCCGAGCCGCGCGGCCAGCCGCTCGGCCACGGCGTCGCCGCCCATCGCCTGGCAGGCCTCGGCGCGGCACAGCTTCAGCACGTGCCGGCCCGGCGGGTGCTCGCGGTAGTCGTGATAGAAGGAAACGACGCCGTAGACCTCGGCGCGCGTCAGGTTGAGCGTCTCGGCAATGACCGGCAGCGTCTCGCGCGGCACGTGGCCGAGTTCGGCCTGCAGCGCGTTGAGGATCGGCAGAAGCGGACCTTCCGCGCCCTTCCAGCGCTCGGCGATCGTGCGCGCCGTCGCCATGACGTCTGTGGTTGCCTGCTGCATCGTTGCGCGCCCTCCCTGACCGAACGCATCGTGGAGGCATGCAGGAAAAGCCGGCACCACATCAATATAGCATATCCGTCGCTCGATAGAAAATTTCTATCGAACGCCGTCGAGCTGGTCGGCCACGCGGCGCGCCTCGTAGAGCAACGCGGAGACGAGCGGCGTGTGCGGCTCGCGCAGCGCGGCGACCACGCCGACCAGGTGGCTGGCGTCGGGCTCGACGATCGGAATGGCGCGGATCGGCTCGGCGAAGCCCAGCGTCTCGGCCAGGTTGAGCGGCATGATGGAGGCCCACTTGCCGGTGCGGATGTGCGAGAACAGCAGGATCATCGAGTTCGATTCCAGCGTCGGCGTCACCCGCGCGCCGGCCTCCTGCAGATGCTGGTTGATGATGCGCCGGTTCTGCATGTCCGGCGTGAGCAGGCACAGCGGCAGGTCGGCGACCTCCGCCCAGGTCACCGTCTCGCGCTCGGAGTAGCGGTTTCCCGCCGCTGTGATGAGCTGGTAGCGCTCCGAATAGAGCGGCACGGCGGAGACGCGGCCGAGCGGCTCGTTGTCGAGATAGGTCACGCCGACGTCGATCTCGAGGTTCTCCAGCAGCGCCAAGACCTCGATCGAGGTGCGCGACAGCACCGAGAAGGTGACGTCGGGATGCTTGTCGCGGAACGGCGTGGTGAGCCGCGGCACCATGGCGAGCGCGGTCGGAATGGCGGCGATGCGCACATGGCCGGCAAGCCCGCGCCGGGCGGCGCGCATCTCCGCGCGCATGGTGCGCGTGTCGGCGACGATGCGGCGCGCCCATTCCAGCACGCGCTGCCCCTCCGGCGTCAGCCCCTGGAAGCGCGAGCCGCGCTGCACCAGCATGACGCCGAGCTGGTCCTCGAGCTGCTTGACGGCGGCCGACAGCGTCGGCTGCGTGATGCCGAGCTCGGCGGCGGCCTTGCCGAAATGCTGCGCCTTGGCGAGCGCGATGAAGACTTCCAGCTTTTCGATCATCGGGCCGGGGAACGGGTTGCGGGACGGCAAGCGTCCCGGAATTCGCCGCGTCTGGCAAGGGGCGGGGCGGCGGCGCGGGCGCTGCCCTCTTGGTCGGGCGGCCGCGAGCGATTATGTCACGGCCAGTGCAACGCGAACGAAAAGCGAGCCGCAACCATGCCCGAGGTGAGCAAGGAGGCCGTCGTCGAGCGGCTCAAGCAGGTGAAGGGGCCGGACGGCCGGGGCGACATCGTCACCGGCGGCCTGGTGTCGGAGATCTTCATCGCCGACGGCAAGGTGTTCTTCTCGATCACCGTTCCGGCGGCCCGCGCGCAGGAGCTCGAGCCGCTGCGCACGGCGGCCGAGGAGGCGGTGCGCGCGCTGCCCGGCGTCACCGGCGCGGTGGTCGCGCTGACGGCGGAGAAGGCGGCCGGCGCCGGCGGCAGCCAGCCGCGGCCGCAACCGCAGCCGCAGCCGCAGGCGCGGCCGGCCCCGGCGCGGCCGCAGGGCGGACAGGCCGCACGGCAGCCGCCGCAGGGCAAGCGCGGCGTGCCCGGCGTCGAGGCGATCATCGCGGTGGCGAGCGGCAAGGGCGGCGTCGGCAAGTCGACGACGGCCGTCAACATCGCGCTCGGCCTCAGCGCGCTCGGCCTCAAGGTCGGCATCCTCGACGCCGACATCTACGGCCCGTCGATGCCGCGCCTGCTTGGGGTGTCGGGCCGGCCGGAAAGCGCCGACGGCCGCGTTCTCAAGCCGATGCGGGCGCACGGCGTGATCGCCATGTCGATCGGCTTCCTCGTCGAGGAGGAGACGCCGATGATCTGGCGCGGGCCGATGGTCATCTCGGCGCTCAACCAGATGCTGCGCGAGGTCGACTGGGGCGCGCTCGACGTGCTGGTGGTCGACATGCCGCCGGGCACCGGCGACGCGCAGCTCACCATGGCCCAGCAGGTGCCGCTGGCCGGCGCCGTCATCGTGTCGACGCCGCAGGACCTGGCGCTGATCGACGCGCGCAAGGGCCTCAACATGTTCAACCGCGTCGACGTGCCGATCCTCGGCATCGTCGAGAACATGAGCTACTTCCTGGCGCCCGACACGGGCAAGCGCTACGACATCTTCGGCCATGGCGGGGCGCAGCGCGAGGCGGCGCGGCTCGGCGTGCCGTTCCTCGGCGAGGTGCCGCTGACGATGGACGTGCGCGAGGCCTCCGACGCCGGCACGCCGGTCGTCGCCGCCGCGCCCGACAGCGCCCAGGCCAAGGTCTACCGCGAGATCGCCGCGCGCATCCGCGACCGGCTGGCCGAGCTCAAGCCGGCGAGCCGGCAGCCCTCGATCGTCTTCGAGTAGCGGCCGCCGGCCAAGCGTTACCGCGCATTGATCGTCCGGCCGCGGCGTGTAACATGCCGCGCGACGATCCGGCGACAGGGAGACACGCATGGCCGACGACGACGCCGCACCTCCGGTGCTTCACGAGCGGCGCGAGGGCTATGCGCTCGTCACGCTCAACCGGCCCGGGCGGCTCAACGCCTTCAACGTCGCGCAGCACGAGGCGCTGATGGCGGCGCTGAAGGACTGCGCGGCCGACGCCACCTGCCGCGCCGTGCTCTTGACGGGGGCCGGCCGCGGCTTCTGCGCCGGCCAGGACCTCGGCGACCGCGATCCCGCGATGATGGGCGACGAGCCCGACCTCGGCCACACGCTGCAGACCTACTACAACCCGCTGGTGCGGTTCCTGCGCGCCCTCGACAAGCCGGTGGTGTGCGCGGTCAACGGCGTGGCCGCCGGCGCCGGCGCCAACATCGCGCTGGCCTGCGACATCGTGCTGGCGGCGCGCTCGGCGAGCTTCATCCAGGCCTTCGCCAAGATCGCGCTGGTGCCGGATTCGGGCGGCACCTGGTGGCTGACGCGCCATCTCGGCGAGGCGCGCGCCAAGGCGCTGGCGCTGACCGGCGAGCCGATCGGCGCCGAGCAGGCGGCCGACTGGGGGCTGATCTGGCGCGCCGTCGACGACGCCGCGCTGATGACCGAGGCGACGGCGCTCGCCGAGCGCCTGGCGAGCGGACCGACGCACGCCTACGGACTCATCAAGCAGGCGATCCAGGCGGCCGCGGCCAACGACCTCGACGCGCAGCTCGACCTCGAACGCGCGCTGCAGCGCGAGGCCGGCCGCTCCGACGACTACAAGGAGGGCGTCTCGGCCTTCCTGGAAAAGCGCAAGGCCGTCTTCACCGGCCGGCCGCGGCGGTAAACGGCCGCAGGCCGGTCGCCGCGCCTTCAGGCCTCGGCCTTCTCCTCGCCGCTGGTGATGCGCGCGTTGAGGTTGGAGAAGAACTGGCCGGCGAGCTTCTTCGAGGTCGACTGGATGAGCCGGCTGCCGAGCTGCGCCATCTTGCCGCCGACGTCGGCCTTGGCCTTGTAGCTGAGCAGCGTCGCGTCGGGGCCGTCCTCGGCGAGCGCCACGTCGGCGCCGCCCTTGGCGAAGCCGGCGACGCCGCCCTTGCCCTCGCCGACGATGGTGTAGGAGTGCGGCGGGTTGAGGTTCTGCAGCTCGACCTCGCCGTTGAAGCGCGCCTTGATCGGGCCGATCTTGAGCGAGACGGTGGCGGCGAACTCGGTGTCGGACGTCTTCTCCAGCGTCTCGCAGCCGGGAATGCAGTCGCGCAGCACGTCGGGATCGTTGAGCGCCCGCCAAACGGTATCGACCGGCGCCTCGATGCGCTCCTCACCTTCCACGATCATCGACATGCCTTCCTCCGGTTCTGTCGGGCAAGACCGTGATGCCGACGAGCGTGACGCGGTCCGCAGGCGACAGCACGGTCTCTGATTGATCTCGCCGCATGGCTGCGAGGCCGGGTGGCGCCACCCGGCTGCAGCATGCTCGAGGCACGGGGTAGCGCACGCTCCGCGGCTTGTCCATCGCCGCGCGGCCGGGCGGCCGGCCCGGGCCCCGGCGGTCAGCCGCGCGGCACCCCGCCGGCGCCGCGCGCGGCCCGCGTCCTCTCGGCCTCCAGATGGCGGCGCAGCAGGCGCACGTTTCGCGTGTTGGCCTTGAAGAAGGCGTCGCCGACATCGCCGACCAGCGGCACCAGGCCGATCAGGTAGTCGACGCCGGTGTTGGCGACCATGCGCGCCTTGACGTGGCCCGGCGCGCCGGCCCGGTGCGCCTGCCAGATGATCCAGGCCGACAGGCCGGTCGTCAGCGTGTCGCCGACCACCGGCACGAGGCCGACCAGGGAGTCCCAGCCGAAGCGGAAGCCGGCGATCGAGAACTGGCGGTCGAGGGCGCGCTCCAGCATCCCGATGCGCTCGAGCAGCGCCGCGCGCTCGGCGTCCGCGGCCATCTCCGGCGGCAGGATCTCGACGGGCTCGGATGTCCGGCTCATGCGGGAAGAACCGGACGAGGGGCGAAAGGTTCCCGCGCCTCAGGCCGCGGCGAGCTGCCGTTCGGCGGCGGCGGCGAGCTCGCGGATGCCGGGCTCGATATGCTGCAGGCCGATCGACGAGATGCCGAGGCGCAGGAAGCGCGACGGGTTGTGCCGGCCGCCGTCGAAGAAGCGGCCGCCCGGCTCCACCAGCACGCCGCGCGCCTCCGCCGCGCGGGCGATCGCCGCGGCGTCGGTGCCGGGCGGCCCCTGCAGCCACAGCGAGGTGCCGCCGGCCACGTCGAGGGCGCGCCACTCGGGCAGGAAGGCGCAGCACGCCTCGGCGAGCCGCTGGCGGCGCTCCTCGAAGGCGGCCGAAAGCCGCCGCACCAGCGCGTCGTGGTGGCCGAGCGACAGGAACAGGCCGATGGTGCGCTGGTTGTTGGCCGGCGGATGGCGCAGCACGAAGCGGCGCAGTGCCCGCAGCTCGGCGATCAGCTCGGCCGGGGCGACGACGTAGCCGAGCCGCAGGCCGGGCGCCAGCGTCTTCGACATCGAGCCGAGGTAGATCACCCGGCCGGAGCCGTCGAGGCCCTTGAGCGCGGCCTGCGGCGTCTCGCCGGCGAGCTGGCTGTCGTAGTCGTCCTCGATGACGATGCGGTCGTGGCGCTCGGCATCGGCCAGCAGCGCCTCGCGCCGCTCCGCCGCCAGCGGCACCATGGTCGGGCAATGATGGCTCGGCGTGGTGAAGACGAAACCGCAGTCGCGCGGGATCGCCGCCGGGTCGATGCCGTCGCCGTCGACCGGCACCGGCACCACCTGCGCGCCGGCGAGGCGGAACAGCGAGCGGGCGTCGGGATAGCCGGGGTCCTCCATCGCCACCCTGGTGCCGCGGCCCATCAGCAGCGTGGCCAGCATGTAGAGCGCGTTCTGCGCGCCGAGCGTGACCATGATCTCGTCGGGATTGGCGAAGATGCCGCGCCGCGGCAGCAGCCGCGCCTGGATCTGCTCGATCAGCAGCGGGTCGTCGCGGTCGACCATGTCGGCCGCCCAGTTGCGGATCTCCAAGACCGCGAGCGCCATGCGGTTGCATTCGCGCCACTCGGCGGTGGGAAACAGCGCCGGGTCGAACTGGCCGTAGACGAAGGGATAGGCGGCCTTGATCCAGCCCTCGTGCTTGGGCGCCTCCGGCATGTCGCCGGGCGTCACGCGGCGCCGCGCCTTCCAGTCGATGCCGCCGGTCGCGGCCGCCGGCCGCGCCGGCGGCTCCGGCGGCGCGGCCAGCACCTCGGGGTTGACGAAATGGCCGCGGCGCTCGCGCGCGATCAAGAAGCCCTGGTCGACGAGCTGCTGGAAGGCCAGCACCACGGTGCCGCGCGCCACGCCCAGCTTCTCCGCCAGCACACGGCAGGAGGGAAGCGGCATCGAGGCGGCGATCTGCCGGTCGAGAATGGCGGCGACGATCGCCTGGCGGATCTGCGCCTGAAGGGTCTGGCCGGAATCGGGGGAGATCCGGAAAAGGCCGGACCACAAGGCGGTATCGGAACGGGGCGGCATGCGGCAACTCCTGAGTGTGGCGAGCCTAACGTCGCGTCCGGCATTCAGCAAGTCTGGTCCAATCGGTTATTCCACACGAACGACGGTTCCCGGCGCCGCCATGCCGACCGCGCGCAGCCGCACCCGCGCGGGGCCACGAGCCGTCCGATCGGCCTCGCCGCCGCCATGCCGCGCCAGGTGATGCCACATGGCGGCAACATGCACTAAGCTCGCCGCGCCGACCGATTCGCCGACGGGAGAACGGCGTGACCGAACAAGCCTATGCCGACGCGCTGACGGCGCTGCGCGCGCATCGCGCGGCGACGCGCGCGGCGCGCATCGCCGATGCCTTCGCGGCCGATCCGCAGCGCTTCGCGCGGCTGTCGCTGCAACTCGACGACCTGCTGCTCGACGTGTCGAAATGCGCGCTCGGCGCGGACACGCTCGCGCTTCTGCACGCGCTCGCCGAGGCGGCCGGGCTCGCCGGCATGCGCGCGGCGCTGTTTTCCGGTGCGCGCGTCAACACGACGGAAAACCGCGCCGCGCTGCACACCGCGCTGCGCCAGCCGGCCGATGCCACGGTGACGCTCGACGGCCGCGACGTGGTGCCCGAGGTGCATGCCGTGCTGGCCGCGATGGCGGCGTTCGCGGCGGCGGTGCGCGCCGGCGAGGCGCGCGGCGCCACCGGCGCCGCCTTCACCGACGTCGTCAACATCGGCATCGGCGGCTCCGATCTCGGGCCGGCCATGGCGACGCTGGCGCTGGCGCCGTATCACGACGGCCCGCGGCTGCACTACGTCTCCAATGTCGACGGCGCCCACATCGCCGACACGCTGCGCGGGCTCGATCCGCGCACGACGCTCTTCGTCGTCGCCTCGAAGACCTTCACCACGGTCGAGACGATGACCAACGCTGCGACCGCGCGCGACTGGATCGCCGAGCACCTGGGGGCGGCCGCGGTGACGGCGCATTTCGCCGCCGTGTCGACCGCGCGCGACAAGGTCGCCGCCTTCGGCATCGCGCAAGAGCGCGTGTTCGGCTTCTGGGACTGGGTCGGCGGGCGCTACTCGCTGTGGTCGGCCGTCGGCCTGCCGCTGATGATCGCCGTCGGCGCCGAGGCCTTCGGCCGCCTGCTCGACGGCGCGCACGCCATGGACCGGCACTTCCGCGACGCGCCGATGGCGCAGAACCTGCCGGTGCTGCTCGGCCTGACCGGCTTCTGGCACCGCGTCGTGTGCGGCTATCCGGCGCGCGCGGTGATCCCCTACGACCAGCGGCTGGCGCGGCTGCCGGCCTATCTGCAGCAGCTCGACATGGAATCGAACGGCAAGCGGGTCACCCGCGACGGCCGGCCGGTCGCCACGCCGACCGGGCCGCTGGTGTGGGGCGAGCCCGGCACCAACGGCCAGCACGCCTTCTTCCAGCTCCTGCACCAGGGGACCGACGTAATCCCGGTCGAGTTCATCGTTGCGGCCGAGGGCCACGAGCCGGCGCTCGCCCGTCACCACGACCTCCTGGTCGCCAACTGCCTGGCGCAGGCCGAGGCGCTGATGACCGGCCGCAGCGAGGCGGCCGCGCGCGCGCAGCTCGTGGCCCGCGGCATGGACCACGAGGCGGCCGCGGCGCTGGCGCCGCACCGCGCCTTCCCCGGCGACCGGCCGTCGCTGACGATCGTCCACCGCCGGCTCGACCCCTTCGCGCTCGGCCGGCTGATCGCGCTCTACGAGCACCGCGTCTTCGTCGAGGCCTGCCTCTACGGCATCAACCCGTTCGACCAGTGGGGCGTCGAGCTCGGCAAGGAGCTGGCGACCGGGCTGCTGCCGGTCGTGGCGGAGGGAGAGGACGCCGCCGGGCACGACGGTTCGACGGTCGGGCTCGTCGGCCATCTGCGGCGGCTGCGGGCGGGCGGCGCGTGAGCGCGGCCGCCATCAAGGCGATCCTGTTCGACAAGGACGGGACGCTGATCGACTTCAACCGCACCTGGTACGGCGTCAGCCGGCGGCTGGCGCTGGAATCGGCCGATGGCGACGAGGCGCGCGCCGACGCACTGATGGCGCAGGCCGGCTACGACGCGGCGCGCGGCGTCTTTCGCCCCGGCTCGGCGATCGCGGCGGGCACCAACGCCGACATCGTCGCGCTGTGGCACGGCGACCTCGCGCCGGCCGCGCAGCGCGAGCGCATCCGCCATTTCGACCACGTCACCGCGGAGGCCGGCGCCAGGGAAGCGGTGCCGCTGGCCGGCATGCACGACGCGCTCGCCGCGCTGCGCGAGGCGGGCTTCGCGCTCGGCGTGGCGACCAACGATTCGACCGACGGCGCGGAGCGCACGCTGCTGGCGCTCGGCGTGGCGCAGATGTTCGACGTCGTGCTGGGCTACGATTCGGTGGCCAACCCCAAGCCGGCGGCCGATGCGGTGCTCGCCTTCGCCGACGCGCTGGCGCTGCACCCGGCGCAGATCGCCATGGTCGGCGACAACCGCCACGACCTCGTCGCCGGGCGGGCCGCCGGCGTCGGGCTCAACGTCGCGGTGCTGAGCGGCACCGGCACGCGCGAGACGCTCGCGCCGCTGGCCGACATGCTGCTCGGCTCCATCGCCGACCTGCCGGCGCGCCTCGCCGCCACCCGGCAGGGCCGGCGCGGGCCGGCGCGACGCCCGCCCGCCGAATGATGCGGCGCCGGCAGGACGCCCCTTGCGCGGCTAAAATGCGAGCGATCCCGGGAAACGGTTTTTAAGGGGATTGCCGCTATAAGCGGACCGACGAGGACTGACCGAATGCAGGCAAGCACCCACCCCTCGCGCAGTCGCGCGTTCCGACTGATCACCATTGCGGCCGCCGGTCTCGGCAGCTTCACGCTCGGCCTGTGGGGTCTGCAGTTCGGCTTCGGCGGCGACATCGCGGGGCTGCCGGCCGGGGTGATCGGCGGCGTCATCGCCTCGCTGTGCGCGCTGGCGGCGGCCGGCGCGGCACTGTCCTTCTTCGCCGGCGTCGACGAATCGGCGAGCTACGTGTTCAACGAGACGCAGGTCGACAAGCTGACCGGGCTCAGCGCCCGCGTCGCGATGATCGGCAGGGTGGCCGAGGCCGCCTGCCAGACCGAGCGCACCGGCAAGCCGGTGTTCCTGGTCGACATCGACATCGACCGCTTCAAGCAGATCAACGACGCCATCGGCTACAGCCTCGGCGACGAGCTGATCCGCGCCTTCTCCGAGCGGCTGCGCTCGCTGCTCGAGGCCGACACCGCCATCGGCCGCATCGGCGCCGGCGAGTTCGCGGTGCTCCTGCCGGACCGGCCGGACGGGCCGCCGCTGGAGGACATCCTCGACGGGCTGATCGCGAAGCTGTCGGAGCCCTATCCGCTGTCGAGCCACATGCAGTCGGTCAACCTGTCGGTCGGCGTGGTGGCGCTGCCCAAGGACGGGCTCGACCCGGTGGTGCTGCTGCGCCGCTCCAACCTCGCCATCCAGCACGCGCGGGCCGGCGGCATCGGCAACTGGGCCGTCTATCAGGGCGAGATGGGGCGGGTCGCCGAATACCGCCAGTGGATCGAATCCGAGCTCGGCAGCGCCTTCGAGCGCGGCGACTTCGACCTGCACTACCAGCCGCAGCACGAGCTCACCAGCGGCCGCATCACCGGCTACGAGGCGCTGATCCGCTGGCACCATCCCGAGCGCGGCACGATCCCGCCGATGGAGTTCATCCCGATCGCCGAGGAAACCGGCATGATCAACCCGATCGGCGAGTGGGCGCTGCGCCGCGCCTGCCACGATGCGCGGCTGATCCCCGACGACTGCTCCGTCGCCGTCAACATCTCGCCGGTGCAGTTCATGACGCGCGACTTCGTCGCCCAGGTGCGCCGGGTGCTGGCCGACACCGGCATAAGGCCGCAGCGGCTGGAGCTCGAGGTCACCGAAACGGCGATGATGCAGGACCGCGAGCGCGCCGCGGCCATCCTGCGCGAGCTGTCCGAGATGGGCATCTCGGTCGCCGTCGACGATTTCGGCACCGGCTACTCCAACCTCAGCTACCTGATCGACTTCTCGTTCAAGAAGCTGAAGATCGACCGCTCCTTCATCAAGCGCATCGAGTCCGACAGCGGCACCGGCGCGGTCGTGTCGACCATCGTCGGCCTGTCGCGCGCGCTCGGCGTGCACACGATCGCCGAAGGCGTCGAGACCGAGGCGCAGGCGACGCTGCTCAAGGCGGCCGGCTGCGAGGCCGTTCAGGGCTTCTTCTACGGCCGGCCCGGCCCGCTGGCGATCGAGGCGCCGGACCAGCGCCGCGTGGCGAACGGCTACAACTGAGCGCCGGCAAGGGCTTCCGGCCGACGGCCGGCCTCAGCCGCGCGCCCGCCCCCACAGCACCTTGAAGCCGTCGGCCTCGGCGAGCGTGCCGTGCGCGGCCAGGCAGCGCGCCAGCGTCTCCTCGTAGGCGAGCTGCCGGTTGGCGACCAGCAGCAGCCGGCCGCCCGGCGCCAGCGCAGCCGCGGCGACACGGATCATCGCCCGGCCGATCTCCGGCTCGGCCGCGCGGCCGCGATGGAAGGGCGGGTTCATGACGATCGCGTCGTAGCGCGCCGTCACCGGCTCGCCGAGCAGGTCGTGCCAGAAGAAGCGGCAGACCGCCTGCGGCGCCAGCGCCGCCATGTTGCGGCGCGCCGCCTCGAGCGCGCCGTGATGGGTCTCGTAGAGGTCGATGCGCGCGCCCTGCCCCGCGCGCTCGGCCAGCGCGACGGACAGATAGCCCCAGCCGGCGCCGAAATCGGCGAGCCGGCCCGACAGGTCGTCCGGCAGGTGCGCGGCGAGCAGGCGCGAGCCGGCATCGGCGCGGTCGTGCGAGAAGCCGCCCGGCGCGGTCTCGAAGCGGCCGTCGACCGGCTTCGCCGGCGGGCCGCGCCAGGCGGCCAGCGCCTCCGCGTCGAGCCGCTCGGGCCGGGCGAGCCAGAAGACGACGCCGTGATGCTTGGAAAGCCGGCCCTCGAGCGCGCCGAGCGCGGCCAGCCGGCGCGCCAGGCTCGCCGCGCCGTCGCGCTTGTGGCCGGCGGCGACGATCGTGCCGCCCGGCACGACCCGCGCCAGCGCCTCGGCGAGCCACGCCTCGTTCTCGGCGCGATGGCGGCCGAGATGGACGAGCGCGCCGCCATAGCCCTCGCCCTCGGCGACCGGCGTCGCCGCGAAGCCGGCGGCCGTCAGCGCCAGGAAGCGCGCCCGGTCGGCCTGCGCCACGGCGAGCGGCGCGGCAAAGTCCGCCGGCACGGCAAGGCCGGCCGGCATGCCGAAGGCGAGCCAGCCGCGCGCGGCCCCGGGCGGCGGCAGATGCCCGGCCTCGAAGGGGTGGAACAGGGTGGCGAGCGCGTCGTCGGTCATTGGCGGGAAAATGCGGGGCGGGAAAATGCGGGGCGGGAAAGAA
>NZ_JAOAOP010000067.1 GCF_030398335.1 Aquibium sp. A9E412 | reverse complement strand
CGCGACGATCGCCTCGAGCGTCGGCCGGCCGTCCTTCTCGTGGCCGTCGATCGCCTCGCGCATCGCCTTCAGGTGCTCGAAGGAGGTGCCGCAGCAGCCGCCGATGATGCGCGCGCCGCTGTCGACGGCGAGCCGCGCATAGTCGGCCATCAGCTCCGGCGTGCCGGAATAGTGGATCTCGGAGCCGTGGAACTCGGGGATGCCGCAATTGGCCTTGACCACCAGCGTCGCGTCGGCCTTGGCCTCGGCCATGTCGAGCAGGGCGGACAGGATGTCGGAGGCGCCGACGCCGCAATTGGCGCCGACGGCGGCCGGCGGCTCGGCCAGCCCGTCGGCGACGCCGTGGATGTCCTTCGGCGCCAGCCCCATCATGGTGCGCCCGGCGGTGTCGAACGAGCCGGTGTAGGTGTAGGGCAGGCCGACCGCGATCGCCGCCTCGGCGGCCGCGCGGATCTCCTCGGGCGACGACATGGTCTCGATCCAGGCGACCTCGGCGCCGCCGTCCTTCAGGCCCTCGATCTGCTCGCGGAAGGCGGCGACCGCCGCGTCGTGGGTGAGCGCGCCGAGCGGCTGCATCAGCTCGCCGGTCGGCCCCACCGAGCCGGCGACGATGACGGGCCGGCCGGCCCGGTCGGCCACCTTGCGGGCGATCTCGGCGGCCTTGCGGTTGAGCGCGTGGACGCGGTCCTGCGCGTTGTGCAGCTTGAGCCGGTGGCGCGTGCCGCCGAACGAGTTGGTCAGGATGATGTCGGCGCCGGCATCGACGAAGCCCTGGTGCAGCGCCTCGATCTTCTCCGGCGCCTCCTCGTTCCAGAGCTCCGGCGCCTCGCCGGACTGCAGCCCCATGGCGAACAGGTTGGTGCCGGTGGCGCCGTCGGCCAGCAGCACGCCCTTGTCGGCCAGCAGCGCGTCGATCGGATTGTCCATGGCCGGCGCCTTTCGGTTCTTGCGGAGGATGGCGGGATCGCGGCCTCGGCCGCGAGATAACGATATAAAGAAATGCTTATATCGGGTCAATGGCGGCGGCCGCGCCGCGCCCCCGGCTCAGCCCGGCGACATAGGCCGCCGCCTCGTGCGCGTTGACCTCGGCGGCGCGGATCAGCGAATCGAAATGGCGCGTCAGGGTCTGGATCGGCTGCGTGCCGTTGAGCACCAGGTAGAGGCCGCCGACATAGATCGCCGCGCGGATCGGCCCGAAGATGGTGTAGGGGATCGAGTAGCGCTTGCGCCCGTCGTAGAGGAACAGCCGGAAGGTCGGGTAGAGGTCGTCGAGCAGGGCGGCCATGTGGTCGATCTGCTCGGCGCGCACGGCCGGCGGCACGTCGGACCACAGGCCCTCGCCGCGGGCGAAGATGTCGAGCGTCTGGCGCGGCATGCAGACCTCCATGTCGGTCTCCGGCCGGCGGTTGTAGTCGATGCGGTACTGCGCCTCGTCGATCTGCGTCGCGCGGTTGAGCTGCGCGGCCTCGGCCTCGTAGGCGATCACCGCCTCGGTGCGCAGCAGGTCGGGAATGCCCGACGGCACGTAGCGGATCTTGGTGCCGGCCGCCTCGGCGTGCCAGCGGGCGAGCAGCGTGTGGTCGAAGCCGCCGGAGCCCTGGGCGATCTCGATCGAGGCGCGCAGCTCGCCGGTCACGCCCTCGTCCTGGCTGAGGCCGAGCAGCCAGTCGAGCGACACCTTGTGCTCGGCGGCGATGTTCATCAGCGTCTCGGCGCGCGGCAGCCGCGTCGCCGTGCCGGCGAGAAGCTGCGACAGCGCCGAGCGGTCGATGCCGACGGCGGCGGCGAAGGCCGACTGGTTGAGGCCGGAGCGCTGTAGCAGCAGCCGCAGCCGGTCGCGGAACAGCCGCGAGAGATCACGCTTGTCGAGCCGCATGGCGCCGCAGCCTCGTCCGCAGGTGTTTACAATGCAAAACAGATGCTTTGTTTGATGCGCAGTGTCAACGTTTTGTGCGCGTTGTCGCGTTGCCGGTCCTGACGATTGCTGACAGCCTCGCGGCCGGTTCCGGGGTTTTCCGGGGGAGCCGTGCGCGGGGGCGCGACCGGCAAAGCGAAAGGTGACGAGGATGGGCGAGGGCGCAGGGCGCGCACCGGCCGGCGGGGCGGTGCGCGTGGAATGGCCGACGGTCGGGCTGATCGTGGCGTGCTACGGGCTGTGGGCGACGGCGGGCGTGGCGTTGTGGCCGGCCTGGCCGGCGGCGGCGCTGGCGGTGATGAGCCTGTGCGTGGCGCTGCAGTCCTCGCTGATGCACGAATGCCTGCACGGCCATCCGACGCGCCACGCGCGGCTCAACGAGGCGCTGGTCGGCCTGCCCATCGGCCTCGTCTACCCCTATCGCCGCTTCAAGGCGCTGCATCTGCGCCACCACGCCGACGAGCGGCTGACCGATCCGTTCGAGGATCCCGAAAGCTACTACCGGGCGCAGTGGCGCTACGCGCGGCTGCCCGGCGCCGTGCGGCTCCTGCTGCGTGCCAACAACACGATGGTCGGGCGCTTCGTCCTCGGCCCGCCGGTCGCCGTCGCCGGCTTCCTCGCCGCCGATGCGCAGCGGCTCGGCGCCGGCGACCGCACGGTGCGGCGCGCCTGGCTGCTGCACGGCGCCGGCGTGGCGGCGACGCTCGCCATCGTCGCCTGGGGCTTCGGCATGCCGGTCTGGCTCTATCTGCTGGTGCCGGTCTGGCTCGGCCAGTCGCTGATCGCCATCCGCACCTTCGCCGAGCATCGCTGGGCGGAGCGGCCGGACGGCCGCACGATCATCGTCGAGCGCTCGCCCTTCGCGCTGCTGTTCCTCAACAACAACCTGCACCTGGTGCACCACAAGCGGCCGCGCGCGCCGTGGTACCGGCTGCCGGCGCTCTATCGCGCGCAGCGCGAGATGTGGCTGACGATGAACGACGGCTACGCCTATCCGGGCTATTTCGCGCTGTTCCGGGCCTTCGCGCTGCGGCCCAAGGAGCCGGTCGCCCACCCGGTGCTGCGGCGCGCGCCGGAGCCCGGCCGCGCCTACCGGCCGCGCGTGCGGGCCCATTCGGTGGCCGGCCTCGGTGGCACGGCGCCGGTGCCCGCCCGGCCGCAGAAGGACTGAGTGGGTTCGCCCTTGCCTTCGCTTTATCGATGCGCAGTCTCACCGGCATGCGCCGCATGATCGCCGCCCTGCCGATGTACGACTGGCCCGAGATAAGGGCCGAGACCGACGCCGAATGGGCCGGGCTCGCCGCCCGCCTGCGCGCCGCCGGCCTCGCCGCGCCGCCGCGCCTCGCACGCTCGAACGGCGACCTGCCGGCGGTTCCCGGCGGCATCCGCGACCGGCGGGGCCGGGCGGTCGCGCCCGATCCCGCGACGCTGCCGCCCGACGCGCTCGACGTCGGCACGCTGTGGCGCCATCCCGACCTTTTTCTGGCGCAGACCTGCTGGGGCCCGCTCGAGACGACCGACCTCGCCGCGCATGTCGCCGTCGTCGGCCAGCCCGACTATTCCGCCTATGCCGGCGGCGCCGGGCCGGACTATGCGAGCGCGCTCTTGATGCGGCGCGGCGCGGGCGCGCCGGTGCCGCCGCCCGGCGACGGCCGCGCCGTGCTGCCGGTGGCGCGGCTCGCCGGCCTGCGGCTTGCCTTCAACGGGCCGGATTCGATGTCGGGCCTGCTCGCGCTGGCGCGCGACCTCGCCGCGCTCGGCCGCGGCATCGAGGTCTTCGCCGCGCGCGCCGCGACCGGGTCGCACCGCGCCTCGGCGCGCGCGGTGGCCGAGGGGCGGGCCGATCTCTGCGCCGTCGACTGCCGCAGCTGGGCGCTGCTCCGCCGCGTCGAGCCGGCGCTCGCCGGGCGCCTCGCGGTGGTGGGCTGGACGGCGCGGCGCAAGGGCCTGCCCTACGTCACCGCCGCCGGCCGCCCGGCCGCCGAGATCGCCGCCCTGCGCACGGCCCTGGCGGGCTGAGCCCGACGCTGGCGCGCCCCGGCACGTGTCGGCGCCGCCCCTCATCCGCGGCGCGGGCACCGCCACCGCTCCGCATGCCGTGCCCCGCCGCCAGGTCGACGCTGCCCCTCACCCTGCCCTCTCCCCGCGCGCGGGGAGAGGGTGGGGTCGTGCGCGTCTTCGGCGGCCGTCCCCTCTGGCACCCTCTGTCGGCTGCACCGACATCTCATCCTCAAAGGAGGGGAGATCGAGCATGCGCCCGGCCGGCCGGCCGAGGGGCGCAAGCGTCGCCGCTCCCTCTCCCCGCAGGCGGGGAGAGGGTAAGGGTGAGGGGCCAGGCGCTGCGGACCTAGCGGCCGGCCGTGGTCAGCGCCGCGCCGATGCCGACGAAGGTCGCGCCTGCGGCGCGGTTGAACCAGCGGCCGTAGCGGGCGAGCCACGGCGCGATGCGCTGGGCGAGCCCGGCCAGAAGCAGCTCGTAGGTCACCTCGACCACCACGAAGGTGCCGCCGAAGACGGCGAGCTGCAGCAGGAAGGAGGCCTCCGGCACGATGAACTGCGGCAGGAAGGCGGCGAAGAAGATCAGCCCCTTGGGGTTCGACACGGCGACCAGGAACCCCTGGTTGAACAGCCGCAGGCCGCGCACCCCGCCGCCGCCCGGCGCGCGGCCGGCGGCGGCGATCTCGGGGGCGGGGGCGCGCCACACGCGTATGCCGAGATAGACGAGGTAGCCCGCGCCGAGCCATTTGGCGACCGTGAAGGCCTGCTCCGACGCGGCCAGGAGCGCGCCCATGCCGGCGAGCGACGCGGCGATCAGCAGCAGGAAGCCGAGCGCGCCGCCCGACACCGTGCACACCGTCGGCCGGAAGCCGTAGCAGGCGCCGTGCGTCAGCGACAGGAGGCCGTTCGGGCCCGGCGTCAGCGACAGGCCGACGGCGGCCAGGAGATAGACAAGCCAGAGTTCCGCGCTCATGCCGCACCGCCCGCTTGCGTTGCCGTTGCGCATCTATCCCACGAACCGGGGCGGCCTGTCATCAGGGGCGGCCGGCGGCCGGATCAGTGCTCGTCGCTGAACTGGGCTTCCAGCGTTTCGGGATGCTGCACCACGGCGAACTCGACCGCCACGCCGTCCTCGAAGTGGCGGACCACCTGGCCGCGCATGGTGCCGAGCGTCACCTGGACGCCGAGCGCCGGGCGCACCTCGATCTCGACCGCCGCGCCCGACAGTGACAGGTCGATGATGCGGCACTGGTACTGGCGGCCGTCGGGAAGCTGCAGAACGGTGATCGGGTTGCGCGGCGCGACGCGGTCGTGCCGGCGGTCCTCCGGCAGGTCGAGCTCGTGCTTGTTGGCCAGCCAGGTGAGCTGCGCGGCCAGCTTGTCCTTCTTGCGGTCGGAGGCGACGATGGTCATCGCGAAGCCGTCCTGCAGGGTGCGCGTGACGATGCCCTCGACGCGGCCGATGTGGTCGAGATAGGCGATCACCCGCTCGCCGGGCTGGCCGGCGCGCGTGCTGCGCAGCGCCACGTTGCCGGGCGACATGTCGATCACCTGGCAGGGGTGCTCGCTGCGGTCCTCCAGCATGAAGCGGCCGTACAGCTTCACGCGCACGCGCTGGAAGCTGCGCCGCTCGGCGTGTGTCGCCGCCGGGGTCGCCGCCGCTGCCGTCGTCCTGGTCTGTGCCCAGCCCACCTGTATCACCGCGCATCGAGCGAAAGTTTCGTCCGACGCTAAGCGCGGCTGGTTAACAGGGGGTAAGCACAACCCTTGCGGGCGTTAATTTTCTGCGCCGCGAGACCGGCGTCATTCCTCGCGCCCGCCGTCGAAGACGACCAGGTGGCGCACCCGCCGGCCGCCGACGCGCTCGATCGGCCGGCTCCAGCCGTCGCCGTCGGACGGCGCCAGCGGCGGCACCTCGACGGCCGGCCGGTTGGCCAGGAACAGCGGCTCGCGGTCGGGGTCGACGACGCGCAGCGAATCCATCGCCACGGTGACGACCGGGTCGCTGCCGAGCCAGAAGGGGCGGTCGACCGCAAAGACGGCGCCGAGCGCGCGCGGGCTCTCGCGGCCGCCCTCCAGCGGCAGCATCAGAAGCTCGAAGTCGGCCGTGCGGCCTTCCGCGCTGGTGCCGCGCAGGGCGAGCACGACGACCGACTTCGACTGGAAGGTGCTGCGCGTCAGGCGGCGCACCAGGCGCTGCTCGGCCTCGTGCCACAGCGAGGCGAAGGCGAAGCCCTTGAGCTCGCGGCCGAAGGTGGCGCACAGCCGCGTGCCGGCGAGGCGGAAGACGGCCTCGCCGCGCGCGTCGCGCTCGAGGATGAAGGTGTCGGCGAGCAGGCCCTTGATGTCGGCCGGCTCGATCTCCGTGCGGCGCGGCGCCGGCCGCCCGTTGCGCAACCTGTTCCAATACTGGAAAAGCGTGATCGCCCCGTCCTGTCTCATGTCGGCCCGCGTCCCACCTTGCGTTCCCGTTTGTGTCATCGGCGAACAGGTTGCGTTCGGCGACGACCTTCATGCTGGACGATGCAGGTTGCATGCCAGCCCCGCCGGGCGTTGTTCACCGGTCGGGACCGTTAAGGTTAACGAACGGTTACGCGTTGCCGCGGCGGCGGCCGCGTGCCACTTGCTCGGACCGGACGGGCGCGGCGGACGTCGCCCGGTCGCCAACTCCGGACGACGCCGCCGGCCGCGATGCCGAGGGGGCTCGACCTTGCCGTTCAGGGAAACCTGGACGGCTTCTTTTTTGCCCGCCGCTCTGCTACCGGGTTCCGGTCCGCGGCGCCGCCGGTGCCGCCGCCGCCGAAAGCCGCCGATGAGCCAGCCAGCGCCCGACGACAGTGCGCCCGAGCGATCCGGGCCGAGCGATGCGGACCGACCCGACGGCACGGGCCGGCCGCGCGGCCGCGAGCCGGTGTTCAACCTGCCGGGCGTGGTGACGGCGCTGATCGCGGCCTGCGTCGGCATCCACCTGGTGCGCGTCTACCTGCTCACCTACGCGCAGGACCTGGCGCTGCTGGTGCGCTTCGCCTTCATTCCGCTGCGCTATTCCGGCGCCTATGCGCTCGACGTCTATGCCTTCGTCAGCCCGCTCAGCTATTCGCTGCTGCATGGCAGCGCGGCGCATCTGGTGGTCAACATGGTGTGGCTCGCCGCCTTCGGCTCGCCGCTCGCCGTGCGCATCGGCAATGCCCGCTTCCTTCTGTTCTGGGCCGCCACGGCGCTGGCCGCCGTGCTGCTGCACTACGGCCTGCATCCGCTCGATCGGGTGCCGCTGATCGGCGCCTCGGGGGCGATCTCCGGCATGATGGGCGCGGCGGCGCGCTTCGCCTTCCGCATCGACCGGTCGTCCGGCCGCGGCGCCTTCGGCGGTCCCATCCTGTCCTACCGCGCGGTGCTGCGCTCGCGCCCGGCGGTCACCTTCCTCGCCGTGTGGCTGGCCATCAACCTGGTCACCGGGCTCGGCTTCGGCACGCCGGGCATGACCGCCGAAATCGCCTGGGAGGCGCATATCGGCGGCTTCCTGGCCGGCTTCTTCGGCATCGCCGCGTTCGACCGCCGGCCGCCGGCGCGCTGACGACGCCGCGCTTGCATTCGCCGCTGGCCGGGCGCACCATCCGGTCCGGATGCCCGTGCGCGGGGGGCGGCGGCAGCGGGCGCGGAAGGAGGAGAAACGGCATGACGGTCAGGAAGATCCTCGAGGAAAAGGGCCGCGACGTGGTCACGCTGGGGCCCGACCGGACGCTGGCGGAGGCAACCCGGCTGCTGGCGGACAAGCGCATCGGCGCGCTGGTCATCACCGAGCGCGACGGCGGCATCGCCGGCATCCTGTCGGAGCGCGACATCGTGCGCGTGATCGGCGAGGACGGTGCCGACGCGCTGTC
This sequence comes from Aquibium sp. A9E412, assembly GCF_030398335.1. Classification (GTDB taxonomy): domain Bacteria; phylum Pseudomonadota; class Alphaproteobacteria; order Rhizobiales; family Rhizobiaceae; genus A9E412. Next base: position 10,867 of record NZ_JAOAOP010000067.1, on the reverse strand, counting down.
GCGGCCGGTCTCGCAGGTGATGACGGCGAGCGTGAAGATCTGCCGCGAGAGCCACACCGTCAACGAGGTGATGGAGATCATGACGCGCGGCCGCTTCCGCCATCTGCCGGTCGAGGTCGACGGCCGTCTCGCCGGCCTGGTGTCGATCGGCGACGTCGTCAAGCGGCGCATCGAGGAGGCCGAGCGCGAGGCGGAATCGATCCGCAGCTACATCGCCACCGCGTGAGCGGCCGCCGGCCGCGGGGCCGGCGGCCTGGCCGCGCCGTCAGCGGTTGTCGGGCTCGGCGCGCACCAGCGCCAGCCCGCGACGCGTGATGCGGTAGGGCCCGCCGCCGCACGAGGCGATGGCCCGCCGGCGCTTGAGCTTGCGGAAGAGCGGCAGGTCGATGCCGGGAAAGCGCCAGCCGTCGCGCGTGCGGCATGCGACGGCACCGATCTTTCCGCGTGCGGTCTTCTCGTGTTCGATCCACCCGCCCTGGGCGAGCAGGTGCAGGATGCGCTGTTCGGCGCGGGAGATGTCCATCTTGGTGGTGAGTCCTGAAAACCAGGCCGCGAGGCCATGACAGAAGGGCCGCGTCCGCGCCGGCGGCGCGGGCGGGGTTCCGGTTTTCCGCCCCGATCCGCGATCGGGGCCCTAGCGGGACTCACGCAAGGTGGACATGAACACTCCTTCGTCCGGCCGACGGGTTAGCTTCCGGACGTCGAAAACGCAAGCGCGCCCGGCCTGCCGCTTGTCACGCTGGGCGGTTTGGACTAGCGACTGTCCGGCGCGGGACGGCGTCGCCGCCCGCCTGTCCGACCAACCGCAAGACACGGGCTCATGACGATCATCGACACGCGAACCCCCGACCCGAAGCGGCTGATCTCCGGCGCGACCGGCGAGTGGGAGGTCATCATCGGCATGGAGGTGCACGCCCAGGTGACCTCGGAGGCGAAGCTGTTCTCCGGCGCCTCGACCGCCTTCGGCGCGGAACCCAACGCCCATGTCAGCCTGGTCGACGCGGCGATGCCCGGCATGCTGCCGGTGATCAACGAGGCGTGCGTGCGCCAGGCGATCCGCACCGGCCTCGGGCTCAAGGCGACGATCAACCACCGCTCCGTCTTCGACCGCAAGAACTACTTCTATCCCGACCTGCCGCAGGGCTACCAGATCTCGCAGTACAAGCAGCCGATCGTCGGCGAGGGCACCGTCACCGTGTCGGTCGGCCCGGCCAAGGACGGCTCCTTCGAGGAGATCGAGGTCGGCATCGAGCGGCTGCATCTGGAGCAGGACGCCGGCAAGTCGCTGCACGACCAGCACCCCACCATGTCCTATGTCGATCTCAACCGCAGCGGCGTGGCGCTGATGGAGATCGTGTCGAAGCCCGACATGCGCTCGGCCGACGAGGCCAAGGCCTTTCTCACCAAGCTGCGCACCATCCTGCGCTATCTCGGCACCTGCGACGGCAACATGGACGAGGGCTCGATGCGCGCCGACGTCAACGTGTCGGTGCGCCGGCCGGGCGAGCCGTTCGGCACGCGCTGCGAGATCAAGAACGTCAACTCGATCCGCTTCGTCGGCCAGGCGATCGAATCGGAGGCCGAGCGGCAGATCGCGCTGCTCGAGGACGGCGGCGCGGTGGTGCAGGAAACGCGGCTGTTCGACCCCGCGCGCGGCCAGACGCGCTCGATGCGCAGCAAGGAGGAGGCGCACGACTATCGCTACTTCCCCGACCCCGACCTGGTGCCGCTCGAATTCGACGAAGCCTATGTGGCCGCGCTCGCCGAGGGGCTGCCCGAGCTGCCCGACGACAAGCGCGCCCGGCTGATCGAGACGCTCGGCCTGTCGACCTACGACGCCTCCATCCTGGTGTCGGAGAAGGCGATCGCCGACTATTTCGAGGCGGTGGCGGCCGGCCGCGACGGCAAGGCGGCGGCCAACTGGGTGATCAACGACCTGCTCGGCGCGCTCAACCGCGAAGGCCGGCGCATCGACCAGGCGCCGCTGTCGCCCGACCAGCTCGGCGCCATCATCGATCTGGTGCGCGACGGCACGATCTCCGGCAAGATCGCCAAGGAGCTGTTCGAGATTGTCTGGAGCGAGGGCGGCGATCCGCGCGCCGTCGTCGAGCAGCGCGGCATGAAGCAGGTCACCGACACCGGCGCCATCGAGGCGGCGGTCGACGCGGTGATCGCGGCCAACCCCGACAAGGTCGAGCAGGCCAAGGCCAAGCCGACGCTGGCCGGCTGGTTCGTCGGCCAGGTGATGAAGGCGACCGGCGGCAAGGCCAACCCGCAGGCGGTCAACCAGCTCGTCAAGCAGAAGCTCGGGCTCGACGGCTGAGCCGCGGAGCGCCGCGCGAGGACCCGCGCCACGCGCATCGCCGAGCGATCCCGCCGGAAGGCCGTCGCGGATGGCGGCGATCCGCGCGCGGCGTCCTCGGCCGGCACCAGGGTCTGCCTCGCGGGGCCCGCCGCATCGGTGCGTCGGCCGCCGGTCGTGACGGGCAACGGGTCGTTGCCTGCAACGGGCGCTAGGCCGGGGCGGCGAAACGGCGCTATACTGGCCCGCGTGAGCGCGAAGCCCGGCGCCGGCCGCCGGGAGCGGAGGACAGGCGATGCTGGTGCGCGCGGCCCGCGAAGGCGATCTGGAGGCGGTGCGCGCGCTGCTGATCGAGACCTGGCACGCCACCTATGACGGCATCTACGGCTCGGACTGGGTGAGCGCCGTCACCCAGGAGTGGCACTCGCTGGCCGCACTGCGGGCGCGGCTCCGGCGGCCCGGCGCGGTGTTCCTGCTCAGGCCGTGCGAGGACGGGGTGGCCGGCATGGCCTTTGCCTCGACGCCGGACCGCGGCGCCACGGTGCTTCTGCACCAGCTCTACGTGCGGCCCGACCGGCAGGGCTTCGGCGTCGGCCGGGCGCTGCTCAAGGCGGTGATCGAGCGCTTCCAGGCCGCCGTCGCCGTGCGGCTGGAGGTCGAGGAGGCCAACCGGCGCGCCGTCGCCTTCTACCTCAAGCACGGCTTCGTGCGCGTGTGCCGGGCGCAGACGCGCGGCCGGCCGCATCCCGGCCTGTCGCCGCTGATGTTCGAGAAGCAGCTCGTGTGAGCGCCGCGCGAGGCGCCGGCGTCAGGGATCGACGGCGATCTCGTTGCCGCCTTCGTCGAACAGCCGCACCACGGCGCATTCGATCAGATCGGGCCTGAGCGCGGCGTCGCATGTCACTTCCGCCGCCGCGAGCGCCGCCGCGCGCGAGCTCCAGCCGCACAGATATTCGTGCCAGTGCGGGCCCTCGCGGTGCTGCACGAAGACGTCGGCGCTCCAGCCGGCGGGGTAGCACCAGGCGACGCGCAGGCAGTCGGCGGGCCGGGCGCCGGCCTCCGCGCAGCGGCGCCTGGCGCAGGCCATCGCGACGTCCGGCGTGTCGCCGGTGCACACGCCGCTCGCCTGTTCCGGCGCCTCGGCGAAGGCGATGCCGGTCGGGCCGTCCTGGGCGGCGGCGGCGGCCGACAGAACGAGGGCGCAAAGGCCGGCGAGGGCGGGGCGGAGCATGGGGCGGCCTCCACGGACGACGACGATCCGCAATGGATAGCGCAAAGGCCGCGCCGCGTCATCGCGGCACGCGGCGGGCCTTGCCAACGTCGCCCGGCCGCCCCATAAGACGGGCGCCGCAACCCGCTCGTCAGCAGAGGACCGCGATGAAGAGACTCCTGCTCCAGATCTTCACCTGGTGGAACGGACAGACGCTGGCGACGCGCTTCCACACCTGGCGCAAGGGCAGGCGCGTCGGCGCCGACGCCTTCGGCAACGTCTACTATGAGGGCGGCACCGATTCGGAAGGCCGCACCCGGCGCTGGGTCATCTACGACGGCCTGTCGGAGGCCTCCAAGGTGCCGCCGGGCTGGCACGGCTGGCTGCATCACCGCGTCGACACGCCGCCGGCATCGGAGAGCTACGAGCCCAGGGAGTGGCAGAAGCCGCACCTGCCCAACCTGACCGGCACGCCCTACGCCTACCGGCCGAAGGGCTCGCTGCTGACCAAGGAGGAGCGGCCGCGGGTGACCGGCGACTACGACGCCTGGACGCCGGGCAACTGACGCCGCGGCGCGGGTGATTTCTCGCCACAATTGCGCGCTATCCGGCTGGCTCGCGCGCAGCCCGCGCGCAGCCGGCGCGCCCGGGGCCAGCAGATGGACGATCAGCCGATGACGAACGCGATGCGCCAGCGATGGGCGAGACCGGCGGCCGCCGCCGCCACGGCTCTCGGCCTGTTCACCCTTCTCGCCGCGCCGCCGGCGCTGGCCGAGCGCATCAGCCACCCGGTCGCCGAGTTCACCGGCATCGACAAGATCACCGGCCGCATCATCAGCTTCGACGTCTACATGGACGAGACGGTGCAGTTCGGCGCGCTGCAGGTGACGCCGCGCGTGTGCTACGCCTCGCCGGAGACCGAGGAGCCGAAGACCGACGCCTTCGTCGAGGTCGACGAGATCACCCTCGACCGCAAGATTAGGCGCATCTTCACCGGCTGGATGTTCGCCGAGAGCCCCGGCCTCAACGCGGTCGAGCACGCCGTCTATGACGTGTGGCTGAAGAGCTGCAAGCAGGAGACCGACGTGCCGCCGCCCGAGGAGGCCGCCGCGCAGGAGTCCTGACCGGACCGGCGCGTGCGTGCGCGGAGGGACCCGCCATGACCGAAGCCGCATTTCCGCTTGCCGGCGTGTGTCGCTGCGGCCGCACCGGCATCGCGATCGCCGCGCCGCCGCTGATGACGGCCGCCTGCCACTGCCGCGGCTGCCAGCGCATGAGCGCCAGCGCCTATTCGCTGACCGCGATGATCCCCGCCGACGCCTTCAAGGTGGTGCGGGGCGCGCCGGTCGAGGGCGGCCTCGGCGGGCCGCAGCTCGACCACTTCTTCTGTCCCTCGTGCAAGACCTGGATGTTCACGCGCATCGTCGGCGTGGAGGCCTTCGTCAACGTGCGTCCGACGCTGCTCGAGGACCTGCGCTGGTGCGAGCCCTTCATCGAGACGATGACGGCCGAGCGGCTGGCCTGGGCGCGCACGCCGGCCCGCCATTCCTATGCCGGCTTTCCGCCGGCGGAGGATCTGGAGCCGCTGATGCGCGCCTTCGCCGCGCGGTCGTGAGCGGCGGGCGCAGTCACGCGAAGCGCGCCGGCTCGCCCTCCAGCGCCTCGGCCAGCAGCCGCTCGTAGCGTCGGCGCGGCACGTCGACGGCGCCGAAGCGCTTGAGATGCGCGGTGGTGAACTGCGTGTCGAGCAGCACGAAGCCGCGCGCCCTCAGCCGCTCCACCAGATGCACCAGGCACACCTTGGAGGCGTCGCGCTCGCGCGAGAACATGCTCTCGCCGAAGAAGGCGCGGCCGAGGCTGACGCCGTAGAGCCCGCCGACCAGCCGGCCCTCGCGCCACGCCTCGACGGTGTGGCAGTGGCCGCGCGCGAACAGCGCGGCATAGGCCTCGCGGATCGGTCCGTTGATCCAGGTGCTGCGGCGCTCGTCGCGCGCTTCCGCGCAGCCGGCGATCACGGCGTCGAAGTCGCCGTCGAAGACGATCTCGAAGCGGCGCTGCCGCACCACCTTGCGCAGGCTGCGCGGCACGTGGAAACCGTCGAGCGGGATGACGCCGCGCACCTCCGGCCGGACCCAGAAGATCTCGGGATCCTCCGCGCTCTCGGCCATCGGGAAGACGCCGGCCGAGTAGGCGCGCAGCAGGAGATCGGTCGGGATGCGGTGGCCGGGCGCGAAGGGGCGTGTCATCGTCGGCCGTGCCGCCTCAGCCGCTGTCGGCCAGATAGTTCTCCAGCCAGTGGATGTCGTAGTCGCCGTTGGCGACGTCGGGATTGCCGACCAGATCGCGGAACAGCGGCAGCGTCGAGTTGATGCCGTCGACGACGAACTCGTCGAGCGCACGGCGCAGCCGCATCATGCAGTCGACCCGGTTGCGGCCGTGCACGATCAGCTTGCCGATCAGGCTGTCGTAGTAGGGCGGGATGCGGTAGCCCGAATAGACGCCCGAATCGACCCGCACGCCGAGCCCGCCGGGCGTGTGGAAATGGGTGATCGTGCCGGGCGAAGGCACGAAGGTGCGCGGGTCCTCCGCGTTGATGCGGCACTCGATGGCATGGCCGTTGAAGCGCACGTCCTCCTGGCGCAGCGACAGGCCGCTGCCGGCGGCCACGCGGATCTGCTCGTGCACCAGGTCGATGCCGGTGATCGCCTCGGTCACCGGATGCTCGACCTGCAGCCGGGTGTTCATCTCGATGAAGTAGAACTCGCCGTTCTCGTAGAGGAACTCGACCGTGCCGGCGCCCGCATAGCCGAGATCGGCGATGGCGCGCGCGACCGTGCCGCCGATGCGCGCGCGCTCGGCCTCGTTGAGGGCCGGCGAGGGCGCCTCCTCCCAGATCTTCTGGTGGCGGCGCTGCAGCGAGCAGTCGCGCTCGCCCAGATGGATGGCGCGGCCGGCGCCGTCGCCGACCACCTGGATCTCGATGTGGCGCGGCTTGGCGAGATACTTCTCGATGTAGACGGCGTCGTCGCCGAAGGCCGCGCCGGCCTCCGCGCGCGCCGTCGACAGCGCCTCGGCGAGCTGGTCGCGGCTGCGCGCGATCTTCATGCCGCGGCCGCCGCCGCCCGAGGCCGCCTTGATGAGCACCGGATAGCCGATCTCCTCGGCGACGCGCTGGGCGGTGTCGTCGTCGGTCACCGCGCCGTCGGAGCCCGGCACCACCGGAATGCCGAGCCGGGCGACCGTCTTCTTGGCCTCGATCTTGTCGCCCATCACGCGGATGTGCTCGGCCGAGGGGCCGATGAAGGTGATCTTGTGGGCGGCCAGGATCTCGGCGAACTTGGCGTTCTCCGACAGGAAGCCGTAGCCGGGATGGATGGCGTCGGCGCCGGTGATCTCGCAGGCGGCGACGATCTGGTGGATGTTGAGATAGCTCTCGCGCGAGGGCGGCGGGCCGATGCACACGCTCTCGTCGGCGAGCCGCACATGCATGGCGTCGGCATCGGCGGTCGAGTGCACGGCCACCGTCTTGATGCCGAGCTCCTTGGCCGCGCGCAGCACGCGAAGCGCGATCTCGCCGCGGTTGGCGATCAGGATCTTCTGGAACATGCGCCGCGCCTACTCGATGACGACGAGCGGCTCGCCGTACTCGACGGGCTGCGCGTCCTCGAAAAGGATGGCCGTCACCGTGCCCGCGCGCGGCGACGGGATCTGGTTCATCGTCTTCATCGCCTCGATGATGAGCAGGGTCTGGCCCTCGCGCACCGACTGGCCGACCTCGACGAAGGGGCGGGCGCCCGGCGCCGGGGCGGAATAGGCGGTGCCGACCATCGGCGAGCGCACCGCATTGGCCGAGACGTCGGCGCCGGCCTCGCGCGCCGGCGCGGCCTCGGCCGGGCGCTGGTCGGCGGCCGGCTGGGCCGGCGCCGCCGCGGCGTGGACGGGCGCCGGCGGGGCGCTGCCCTGGCGCGAGACGCGCACGCGCATGTCGTCCTGCTCGACCTCGATCTCGGTCAGGTTGGTCTCGTTGAGTATGGCAGCCAGATCGCGGATAAGCTGCTGGTCCACACCCGTCTTCTTGTTCGACATCTTGCGTCCCCTGTTCAGCCCTGCAGCCGGGCCGCCACGGCCTCGAGCGCCAGCGTGTAGCCGGCCGGCCCGAGGCCGCAGATCATGCCCGTCGCTGCCGGGGCGATCATCGACACGTGGCGGAAGGCCTCGCGTGCGTGAATGTTGGAAAGGTGCACCTCGACCACCGGCAGCGGTGCGACGGCGCGGATGGCGTCGTGCAGCGCGATCGAGGTGTGGCCGTAGGCGCCGGGATTGATGACGATGCCGGCCGCCCCTTCGGCCGCCTCGTGCACCCAGTCGACCAACACCCCCTCGTGGTTGGTCTGACGGAAATCCGCCGCGAGCCCGAGCGCGCCGGCCTTTTCTTCGCAGGCCTGGCGGATCGCGTCGAGCGTCATGGCGCCATAGATGGAGGGTTCGCGCCTGCCGAGGGCGTTGAGGTTCGGCCCGTTGAGAATGTAAACCGCGCTCGGCATCCGCTCGCTCCCGCCCGGCGCCGTGCGCGCACCGTGGCGTAACCCTCTATATTCGCCATACCGGCCCGCGCAAAGGGCGCATAGCGCCTTCTGCGTCTGTCCACAAAGTGCTGGCGGGTCTCAGCAAAGCGCGTCGGGGCAGGCCGCGGCGGCCTCGATCTTCTCGTTGAGCACGTCGAGGCCGAGGGCGCCGAACACCACCTGCGTGCCGATCACGTAGGACGGCGTGCCGGTGATGGAGAGCTCGTTGGCGAGCTCGTAGGTCTCGGCGAAGGCTTCGCGGATGGCCGGGTTCTCCATCTCCGCGCGCAGCGCCGCCTCGTCGACGCCGAGCTCGCGGGCGACCGCGATGGCGCTTGCCTCGCCGGCGCGGCCGACGCCGCCGAGCAGCCGGCGGTGGAACTCGCCGTACTTCTCCGGCGCCAGCGCGCGAAACGCCATCGACACGATGTGCGCCTGCTGCGAATCGGGGCCGAGGATCGGGAACTCCTTGAGCACGAAGCGCACGTTGTCGTTGCCCGACAGCAGCGCCTCCATGTCGTCCATGGCGCGCTTGCAGTAGCTGCAGTTGTAGTCGAAGAACTCCACCACCGTGACCGAGGCGTCGGGATTGCCGAGCACGCCGTCATAGGGCGCGTTGAAGATCGTCTCGGCCGAGGCGCGGATCGTCTCGGCCTGCGCGACGCGCTTTTCCTCCTCGCGCTTGGTCTCCAGCGCGGTCTGCACCTCGAGCAGGATCTCCGGGTTGGCGATCAGGTAGTCGCGCACGATCTGCTCGATCGCGCCGCGGTCGAGCTGCGGGCCCGATTCGGCGAGCGCCTGGCCGCCGGCCGGCCGCCCGGGGTCGCCCGCCATGAAGCCGAAGGCCAGCATGGCGAAGGAAACGGTGACGGCGAGGGCGCCGGCGACGATTGCGTTTTTCATGCTTCGATCCGTGTTCGACGTCTGATGATGTGCGGTTGGCTTCGCCGGCCGCCGTTCACTTGCCCGGCTGTCGGTAGTCGATGATGTCCTGTGCGCGCAGCCAGCCCGGCGAGCCGTGCTTCATCTTCATCTGGGCGCGCGCGGCGAACACCTTGGCATCGCGCAGGTTGCCGGAATGGAAATGGCCCTCGGCCGTGGCCAGCTCGGCCGCCGCCACGTCGCCGCTCTGGCCGTGCGCCTGCGCCAGGTAGCGGTAGCCGGCGGCGTATTCGGGCGCGCGCGCCAGCCCGGCCTGGATCTCGGTCGCCGCACGCTTGACGAGGTCGGGGCGGCCGGTCGCCATCAGCGCCTGGCCGTAGGCGACCTGCAGCAGGCCGGAGCGCGAGCGGTCGAGCTTGATCGCCTGGGCGTAGGCGTTGGCCGCCTCGGCCGGGCGGTTGGCGCGCACCAGCACGTCGCCGCGCAACTCGTGGAAATAGGCGTTGCCGGGTTGCGCGGCGATCAGCCGGTCGGCCTTGGCGAGCGCGTCGCGCGGGTTGCCGCGCAGATGCGTGGAGATGGCGTCGCCGTAGAGCGCCGGCAGGCCGCGCGGGGCGTCGCGGAACAGGCGCTGCACGGTCGCCGGGCCTTCGGTGTGGGCGGCGATCTTGGCGCGCATCAGGTCGTGGCGCAGCTGCAGCTCCGGCGGGTCGCGGCGCTCGAAATGCGGGCTCTGGCGGGCCAGCACCTCGAGATTGGCGATCCGCTCGCGCGGCATCGGATGGCTGATCTGGTAGGGGTCGACGTTGACGCCGGACAGCGCCAGGCCGCGCCCCATGCGCTCGAAGGTGGCCAGCATGCCGGCCGCCGACTGGCCGGTGCGCCGCAGATAGTCGAGCGCCGAGCGGTCGGCGGTCGCCTCCTCGGTGCGCTGGTAGGCGAGCACGCCGCGCCGGGCGGTCTCCGCGCCGCCGATCGCCAGTCCGGCGCCGGCTTGGGCGAGGCCGCCGGACGAGGCGGCCGCGCCGGCGAAGCCGGCACCGACGCCGAGCAGTGCGGCGACGATCGCCATCGTCTGGGCGCGGGCGATCTGCTGGCGCAGCCGCTCCTGGTGGCCGCCGGCGATGTGGCCGGCCTCGTGCGCGATGACGCCGATGATCTCGTTCGGCGTCTCGGTCGTCATCAGCGCACCGGTGTGGATGAAGATGCGCCGGCCGGCGACGAAGGCGTTGAAGCCGCGGTCGTTGACCAGGATGATGTCGATGCCCGAGGAGGACAGGCCGGCCGCCTTGAGGATCGGCCGTGCATAGTCGGCGATCAGCGCCTCGATCTCCGCGTCGCGCACGATCGGCACCGAGCGGCCCTGCGCGGCGGCCTGCGACAGCGGCACCAGCGTGGCCTGCAGCGCGACGGCGACGGCGGCCAGCAGCGGCACGATGCGGAAGCGGACGGCGAGGGCGGCAAGAGGCAGCATGGCGGCGACCAGTGGTAGCCGACGCCCTTCCGCGAGGAAAGGCGTCGGATGAACGATCATGCAGTTGTGATCGACACGGCAATCGCGGCGATAGTGTGGTTGCCGGTGCCGACCGGCCGCAACGCGAGGCTGCGGCGCCGGGCCGGCGCCGCGGCGGCGCGCCGCCGCGTCAGAAGAAGCTCTTGCGCTGCCACCAGCCGGTGCGCCGCGGCGTCGCCGACTCCTCCTCCTCCTCCTCGGTGTTCGACACGACGACCGGCTCGGCCGGCGGCTTCGGCGCGCTGCGGCGGGCGCGGCGCGGCTTCGCGGCCTCGTCCGTGTCCGCCTTGGCGGCCGCCTCGTCCGGCTCGCCGTCGGCGGCGGCCGGCGCGGGCTCCGGCTCGGGCGCGGCGGCGCTTCCCTCGTCGGCCGGCTGCGGCGCCGGCGCCGGTTCG
>NZ_JAOAOP010000066.1 GCF_030398335.1 Aquibium sp. A9E412 | reverse complement strand
GCCGCCTCGGCGCGGCCGAGCACGGCGTAGGAGCGCACCAGGCGCTGCCAGCCGGCCGGATCGTCCGGCGCCTCGCGCAGCCTGGCGTCGAGCCGTGACACCATGCCCTCGACCATCGCCGCGCGGTCCTCGTCGCTCATCGCGCCGGCCGCCTCGATCTCCGCGCGGGTCGGCCCGGGCCCCTCGGCCGGCGCTTCGGCGATCGCCGGGCCCGGTCCCTCGCCGGAAAGCTGCGCCAGCGCCCGGTCGACGGCGCCGCGCCAGGGCGAACCCTCGGGCAGGTCGGCCCGCAGGCTGCGCCACATCTCGGCCGCCTCGGCCATGCGCCCGTCCTGCGCCCGCGCGGTGGCCAGAAAGAAGCGCGCCTTGGTCAGCGTCGGATCGAGCTCGAGCGCGCGCTCGAAGGCATCCTCCGCCTCGGCCGACACGATCCCGCCCGCCTCCGCCGCGATCGCCTCGCCGAGCCCGGCCTCGCGCACGGCGGAGGCGCCGGACAGGCGCATGGCGTTGCGGTAGGCGGTGACGGCCTGCGGATAGCGACCCATGCGCATGTAGACCGGCGCCAGCACGTCCCAGCCGCGGCCGTCCTGCGGGTTGTCGGCGAGATGCGCCTCGGCGCGCGCCACCAGCTCCTCGAGCGAGGCCTGCGCGGGATCCTGCGCCAGGCGCGCCTGCAGCGGCTGGCCCGGCAGGCCGGGCGAGCCGACGACGGCATAGACGCCCCAGGCGACCAGCGGCACGGCGAGCACCGCCGCCGCGCCGCCGAGCCGTGCCGCACGGCTGTGCCGCGGCGCGGCCGCCCTGGTGCCCTGATCGCCGGCGCGCAGGATGCGGCGGCCGATCTCCGCGCGCGCCTCGCGCGCCTGCTCGGCGCCGATCAGGCCGCGCTCGGCGTCGCGCTCGAGCTCGGCGAGCTGGTCGCGATAGACCTCGATGTCGTGTTCGGCAGGGTCGTCGGCGTCCGCCTCCGCCTCCGGGCGGCGCAGAAACGGAAGCAGAACGGCGAGCGACGCCGCCAGAGTGAGAAGCGCAGCCAGGATCCAGAAAAGCATGCCGCCCTCAATACCGCCCGTTGCCGGCCCTGCCAATATGGCGCGAGTGCGGCCATTTGGCGGCAATGCAGCCGGCGGACGTGCGACGGCTCGACGCAGCCGCCCGCCCGGCCGCCCTCAGCCGAGCAGCGTCCAGCTTCCGTCGTCGTTGCGGCAGGCGGTGCCCAGCGCCCGCTGGGTCTCGCCCGCGCTTGCGATCTCGTGGCTGTACTGGCGGCAGTTCTGCGAGCCGACCTGATAGGGCTGGGCGGCCGTCACACGGCCGCTGCGGCCGGTGTTGGGGTCGGTCCAGGTCACCGGCTCGCCGGCCGGCGTCGCCTCCAGCGCGCGGTATTCCGCGGCCAGCGCCGTCTGCCGCGCCGCCGCGCTCAGCCCGCCGCCGAGCGCGCCGCCCACCAGCCCGCCGCCGACGATGCCGGCGACCGCCTGGCGCTCACCGTCGGGCGCGGCGAACTGGCTCGGCTCGAGCTCGCCCGCAGCACCGAAGCCGCCGGCGCCGGTCGCGCAGCCCGACAGGGCGGCGAGCGCCGCAAGTGCAATCAGGGCCGGACGTGTCCTCACCGGTTCGCCTTCCTCGCCTTCACCAAGCCGTGCCGCCGGCTCCGCGCCCCCTGCGACACATGCGCGCCGTAGGCGCTTTGTTTGGCCGAAATTGGGCCATGCCCACGCTCATATCCGACGCGTGCGCACCGCGCCGTCGCGCGCGGGCTGCGGCAGGCGCACCGTCGCCGACAGGCCGCCGAGCGGCGATCGGCCGAGCGACAGCCCGCCGGCATACTCTTCCACGAGATCGGCCACGATGGCCAGCCCGAGCCCGGTGCCGGGCTTCGATTCGTCCAGCCGCCGGCCGCGCTTCAGCGCGTCGCGCGCCTTGTCCTCGGGAATGCCCGGCCCGTCGTCCTCGACGACGATCTCGAAGGCCGTCCCTCCTGCCGGCCGGGCCGACAGACGCACCCTGCCGGACGACCACTTCATCGCGTTCTCGAGCAGGTTGCCGACGATCTCCTCGAGATCCTCGCGCTCGCCGTCGAACACCGGGTCCTCGTCGGGAACCGATAGATCGAGCCGCGTGTCGGGGTGCAGCTTGCCGACGACGCGCACCATGCGCTCGAGCACCGCGTTGACCGGCGTGCGGAAAGCGAGGCTCTCGCGCTGGGCGGCGACGCGCGCGCGCTGCAGGTAGTGGTCGAGCTGCTTCTGCATGGCGGCCGCCTGGTCGGCGACCAATCGGCCGCGGCTGCCGCCGATGGCGCGTCCCTCGTTCATCAGGACGGCGAGCGGCGTCTTCAGCGAGTGCGCGAGATTGCCGACCTGGGTGCGCGCGCGCTCCAGCGTGCGCCGGTTGGTGTCGATCAGCGCGTTGGTCTCGGCCGCCAGCGGCGCGATCTCGGCGGGAAACGAGCCGTCGAGCCGCTCGGCGGTGCCGGCGCGGATGTCGGCGAGCGCCTGGCGCACGCGGCCGAGCGGCCGCAGGCCGAACAGGATGGCCAGCGCGTTGATCGCCACCATGCCGGCGCCGAACAGCGCCAGATAGGTGTAGAGCCGGCGCGCGAAGCCGGCGATGTCGGCTTCCAGCTCGCTGCGGTTGCCCATCACGCGGAAGCGCACGATCTCGTCCTGCGGCGCCAGCACGAACTCGCTCTCGACGATCTCGATCGTCTGGCCCGCCGCGTCGGTGGTCGTGTAGTTGCGCTGGAACTCCTCGTTGAACGGCACCGCCTCGGGCGACGGCGAGGCGATCGGCGCCGTCATCGAGGCCGAGCGCAACGGTGCGCCGACCCCTTCCGACACCGGCTCGACCGACCAGTACCAGCCCGACAGCGGCCGCACGAAGCGCAGGTCGCCGAGGTTGGGCCGCCCGGTCAGCCGGCCGTCCTGCGACAGGCCGACCGACCCGATCAGGTTGAACAGATGCGCCGACAGCACGTTGTCGAAGCCGCGCTCGCTGACCTGGCGGAACAAGGTCGAGATCACCGTGGCGATCAGGATCAGCGCCACCACCGCCCACAGGGTGGACACCGCCACGACGCGAAAGGAGAGCGAGCGCGGCCACAGCCGGCGGCGCCGCGCGGACGCCTCCGCCCTATCCGCCATGCGGCTCGCGCAGCCGGTAGCCCATGCCGCGCACCGTCTCGATCAGGTCGTGGCCGAGCTTGCGTCGGAGACGCCCGACGAACACCTCGATGGTGTTGGAATCGCGATCGAAATCCTGGTCGTAGAGGTGCTCGACCAGCTCGGTGCGCGAGACCACGCTGTCGCGATGGTGCATCAGATAGGCGAGCAGCCGGTATTCGTGCGAGGTCAGCTTGAGCGGCACGCCGTCGACGTCGGCCTTGGAGGTCTTCGTGTCGAGGCGCAGCGGCCCGCACACGAGCTCGGGCGAGGCGTGGCCGGCGGCGCGCCGGATCAGCGCGCGCAGCCGCGCCAGGATCTCCTCGATGTGGAACGGCTTGGTGACGTAGTCGTCGGCGCCCGCGTCGATGCCGGCGACCTTGTCGCTCCAGCGGTCGCGCGCCGTCAGGATGAGCACCGGCATGGCGCGGCCGTCGCGGCGCCAGCGCTCGAGCACGCTGATGCCGTCCATCTGCGGCAGGCCGATGTCGAGCACCACCGCGTCGTACGGCTCGGTATCGCCGAGGAAGTGGCCCTCCTCGCCGTCATGCGCGCGGTCGACCACGTAGCCCGCGTCGGCGAGCGCTTCGGTGATCTGCCGGTTCAGGTCCTTGTCGTCCTCAACGACGAGTATGCGCAAGGTCGCTCGCTCCCTTCATGCTGCGGCGGCCGATGGCAGCCCGGTCACTGCTGCGGCACGACGAACTCGGCGCGCTGCGGTCGCTTGCCCTCGCCGCCCGGCACCCGCACCACGACGCGGCACACCGTCTGGCCGCCCTGCGTCTCCGCGGTGGCGTTGAGCAGCGTGCCGCCGTTCTGCCGGGCGACGCGCTGGCCGACGGAATAGCAGTCGGCCGCCGCGAGCTGGAAGGCCTGGGCGGACGCCGGCAGCGGCGCGACGGCAAACGCCGCCACCGCCGCCAGGGCGGCGAGAACGGTGCGCAGGCGGGGCGCGAGGGGGCGAAGCTGTGTCATGCCGTCGATCTAGCCCAGGCGGGCTGAATGCAGAATGAACGATGGCCCGATGTCGCGCAACGGCGCGGCGATTGCAAGCGCCGCGCGCCGGGTTCAGCCGATGCGGCTGCGCGCGGCGATGCGGCCGAAGATCGCCACCAGCGCGGAGATCGCCGCGATCGCCTGCAGCAGCGCGTCGGTCAGCGCGGCGTTGTCGAGGCCGGCGAGCGGCAGGCCGAGAAGGCCGCCGGCCGCGGTGACGATGGTGACCAGCGAGGCCCAGATGGTGCGCGAGAGATACCACGGCTTGGTGTCGGTCATCGGTTTTGCCTTTCGTTGCGGGTGGGGTCAGGAAAGCGTCAGGGTGAGCGTCGCCGGCACGCCGTCGCCGACGGCCGCCGAGAGCTGCCGCACGGTGACGGCGAGCGTGGCCGGCGGACCGCCGAAATCGGCCGTCATCGCGGCCGCCGTGTAGGTCCAGGCCGGCTCCGCCACGTTCGCCGTGCGCAAGACCGGGCCGCCGGCCAGGCCGGCCGCAACGCGGTAGCTCTCGGTTTCCTCGCCGAGCGGGATGTCGGTGCCGGCCCAGCCGTCGGCATCGATGCGGCCGCGCCGGATCCAGGAGATCCGCAGGTCGCCGCCCGCCTCGCGCCGGCCGGCGAGATGGACCGGCGACAGCGGCGTCAGCGCGCGCACGCCGCCGGCCGCCGTCAGGCCGGCGAACAGGTCCTGCGACAGCGTGTGGCCGGCCGACCCGATGCGCCAGTTGAGCGGCAGGCCGATCTCGCTCGCCAGCAGGCCGGCCGGCGCGACCGCGCCGTCGAGGCGCACGACGTCGGCCCCGGCGGGCGCGCCGGCGGCCATCGCGTCGTCGGTGCCGAGCTGGCCGCGCAGCAGGCCGGTCAGCCGCCAGCGCGCCGGCGCGATCTCGTCGGCCTCCTCGAACTGCACGATCTCCCAGGCGCCGGCGGCCGAGCGCACCGCGACGGCGTTGGCGCCGTTGAGAAGCTGCAGCCGGCTCGCGCTCGCCAGCTCGCCGTCGAGCAGGTCGACGAGCAGCGCCCCGGCGCGGTCGATGCGGCCGTGAAAGCCGGCGCCGAGCGGCTCGGCGAGCGTGCCGATCGTGGCGCGGCGGGCGACAGTCGTCCGCTGCACGAAGCCGGTCTCCTCCGGCGAGACGAGCGCCACCTGGCTGCGCCACGGCCGCATGCGCACGGCGAGCCGGAGCTGGTCGTGCGGCGCCGCCGCGCCGCTGGCGAGCGGCAGGTCGAGCAGCAGCGCGTGCGGCGGCCCGGCGGCGGCGCTCGTGCGCCACGGCGCGGCCGGCCAGTCGGCGCGCCACGGGGTCGGCGCCACGCGGGCGATGCGGCGCGCCCGCACCACCCGCGTCAGCCCCTCCTCGATCTCGGTGACGAGATGGTCCTCGCCATCGGGATCGCCGGCCAGCCGCACCAGGCCGCCGGCATGAACGGCGCGCGCGGCGGCCGGCAGCGCGAAGGCGACCTCGTCGCGCGCCCGCCAGTGACGGCGCAGCCAGTCGGTCGCCAGGCTGCGCGCCGCGCCCGTCTCCAGGATGGCCGGCAGGCTGGCATGCGCGGTTCCGCCGCCGCGGCCGTCCTCGCGGCGCACCAGAACCGACGCGGCCTGATGCTCGCGCAAGGGGTCGCGGAAGGCGAACTGGGCGGCGGATGCCAGCTCGTCGTCCGGCCGGCGCAGCCGCTCGAGCGAGGCCTCCGCGCCGGCGACCAGCTCGTCGAGGACCGTCGCCGCACCGGCGACCCGCCCCTCGCTGGCGAAGACCAGCGCCCCGCCCTGCTGGCGCACGGCCAGCGCGAACAGGTCGACGAGCGGCTCGAGCGCCGCGCGCGCGGTCTCCGGCTGGTCGACCACGTAGCCCGTCAGCGTGCCGTCAGCATGCGTGACGTCGGGCGCCGGCAGGCCGTGATCGGCGCAGATGGCGGCGATCAGGTCGTCAAGGCCGACGCCGTTCAGCCGGCCGTTGAGCCAGTGGCCGCGGAACCAGTTCTCGCCGTCGCGCCACTGCTCGAAGGCGAGCGGAAAGGCGGGAAACGGCCGCGCGTCCCAGGCCCACAGGCAGATGTGGCCGGGATCGACCATCGGCCCGCCATAGACCGCCGACAGCGGGTTCTGCGGCGTGTCGGTGGCCAGCCAGTGGGCGAGATGCGCGGCGAGGAAGCGGCGCTGCGCGAGATCGGAGCGCCCGCCGTTGGAGAAATGCGGCTTGGCGTTCTCCGAGGATTTCGGGTCGGGAAAGACGTTCGGCTGGTTCGGCCCCTTGTCGCTCGCCGCGCAGCCGAGCTCGGTGAACAGGATCGGCTTGCCCTGCGGCTGCCAGTCGGTCGGCTCCGGCCGCTCGACGCCGCCGACGCGCTCGTGATGCGGGTTCGACCACCAGCCGACCAGATCCTTGTAGCGGAACATCCACGGCTTGCCGTAGGCGCCGTCGGTGATCGGCGTGCGCAGCCGCGCCGCGCGGTCGCCGTCGCCGGCGTAGTACCAGTCGAAGCCCTCGCCGCCGGCGATGCCGGCCGCCAGGCCGTCCGGGTCGTAGGGGCCGGCGAAGCCGTCCGGGTTGCCGCCGGCATGATCGGCGTCGCGCCAGTCCGACAGCGGCATGTAGTTGTCGATGCCGACGCCGTCGATCGCCGGATCGGCCCACAGCGGATCGAGGTGGAAGAAGACGTCGCCGCTGCCGTCGGCCGGCTGGTGGCCGAAATACTCGCTCCAGTCGGCGCCGTAGGTCAGCAGCGTGTCGGGCCCCAGCATGGCGCGCGCCTCGCCGGCCAGCGTGCGCAGCGTCTCGACGAAGGGAAAGCGGTCGTCGGCGTCGCGCAGCGCCGTCACGCCGCGCATCTCCGAGCCGAGCAGGAAGCCGTCGATGCCGCCGGCTGCCGCGGCGAGCCGGGCGTGGTGCAGGATGAAGCGGCGGAAGCCCCAGTCGCCGACCGGCCCGGTATAGGCGATCGTGTCGCCGGCGGACACGAAGTGCTGTGGTGCCGCGGCACCGGCGAAGGTCTCGATCTGGGCGCGCGCGGCCGCCGTCTTGTCAGCCGTGCCCGGGCGGCCGGGCGCCGGATCGCCGGTGATGCGGCCGCGCCAGGGATAGGCCGGCTGTTCGGCACCGCCATAGGGATCGTCGAGCCCGTTATCGGCCGGCACGTCCATCATGATGAAGGGATGCAGCCAGACCTTGAGCCCGCGCGCGCGGATCGCCGCGATGGCGTCCATCACCGAGCGGTCGGACGGCGTGCCGCCGAAGGCCGCGCCGCCGCCGGCCTGCGAGACGGCGGTGCCGTCCTGCCGTTCCAGGCCCGTCACCAGCCACGGCAGCGACAGGCCGGCGGGATCGGTCTGCGTGACCATCGGGCGGATGCGGCAAGCCCCGGCGCGCAGGTCGTCGCCGAACCAGGTGACCACCAGCGCCACCGTCTCCAGCCCCGGACACAGCATCTGCAGCTCGTCGAGCGAAGCCTCGATGTCGCTGCCGGCCGACAGCATGTTGCGGTTGATCAGCGTCGCGTCGCCCGGCGTCAGGATGCGGCGCACCGGATAGGGCGCGAAGCCGTACTCCGTGGCGCCGGGGATCAGCGCCACCGCGCGGATGCGCGCGTTGAGCGTGCCGACCGGGCGCATCACCTCGAACTGGAACTGCGGCAGCCGACGGCCGAAATCGTCGATCGGGAAGCGGTCGATCACGGCATAGGCGACGCCGCGATAGGCGGGCGCGTTGTCCGTCCCCTGCTTGGCCTCGATCAGCGGGTCGGGCGGCTGGTTCTGCGTGCCGGTGTGGATGCGGATCTCGACCTCGTTGCGATCGACCTCGCGGCCGTCGGCCCAGATGCGCCGCACGCCGGCGATCTCGCCCTCGCAGAGCGCGAAGGCGGCGTTGGCGTAGTAGGCGTATTCGGTGACCTTCGGGCCGCCCTTGATGCCCTGCCGCGTGGTGCGGCTCTCCTCCTCGAAGCGCGTCGCCCAGATCAGCGTGCCGCCGAGCCGGGCGGTGCCGTAGAGCCGCGTCAGCGGCGCCCCCTCCTCGGCCGAGAACGGCCGCTGGCCGGCCAGCCGCGGCCCGCGATAGTGCCGCGTGCTCTCGATCAGGCTGCGGTCGACGACATAGCCGGCGAGCGCGCCGGCCGCCGTGCCGAGCGCCGTGCCGACCGGGCCGAGAAAGCCGCCGATGAAGGCGCCTGCGGCCTGCAGAAGCAGTGTCGCCATCGTTCGCTCCGGAAAGCCTCAGCCGGTCGCCCCGGGGCCGCCGTCCGGCGGCAGCGGGAAACGGAACACGCCGGCAATGCGCCGGCGCCACTGCGGCACCAGCCAGGAGATCGTCACGCTGTGCCCCTGATAGGCGTGCACGAAGCGCGCCGGGTCGAGCGCGATGCCGGCGTGCTTGGCCGGCAGGCCGGGCCGCCAGCGAAACAGCAGGATGGTGCCGCACGCCGGTTCGGCCGCCGGCCGGCAGTGGCGCCATGCCGCCGCGAGCAGTCGCTCCGTGCCGGCCGGCTCGGCCCAGTCGCCGGCATAGGGGCCGGGCGCTTCCGGCGCCGCGCCGTAGAGCGCCCGCCACACGCCGAGCACCAGGCCGAGGCAGTCGCAGCCGACGCCGCGCCGGCTCGCCTGGTGGCGATAGGGGGTGCCGAGCCAGGACAGCGCCTCGGCCGTCACCAGGGCGGCGAGACGCGCCTCGCGAGCCTCCGGTCCGGCGCTCATGGCACGATCGGCCCGCCGTCGAAGGCACCGCCCTCGGCGACGTAGCCATAGCCGGCATCGTTGCCCGGAAGGTGCGGAAAGCCGCGGAAGTTCAGCGTGTTGGCGAATTTCTCGCGGCATGTGGCAAAGCGCTTGTCGCAGCCCGCGACGATGGTGAAGCCGTCGCCCACCGCCGGCGGCGCGGCACGTTCGGCCCACAGCGCCAGCAGTGTCTCGGCGCCGTCGCGGCGGTGCTCGAGAACGCGTTCGCCGCGGCCGGCCTGCCCGCCGTCCGTCCAGGTCAGAAGTCCGTTCGAGAACCAGTCCGCGTCGAAACCCTCGAGCCCGGCAACGACCAGCAGGTTGTCGGCGCGCAGCGCCGCGACGCTGCCGGCGCCGTGAAAACCGGCCTGGCCGAGATCGACGCCGCAGCGCGCGTCGCCCAGTTCGGCGTCGCAGGCGCGCGCGACGATGCGCCCGCGCGGCCCGTCGAGCCGCGTCGCCTCGCTTTCGAGTTCGGCGACGAAGCGGCCGTCGCGCTGGGTGACCCGGCCGATGACCGCGCGGCGCAGCGGCATCGCCTGCTCCGGCGCCGCCCAGTTGACGAGCAGGGTCTCCACGGTCGCCCCGTCGTAGAGCCCGGCGCGCAGGTCGGCCTCGCTGATGACCAGCGACGACAGCGCGCCCTCGACGTCGACCGTATCGACGGCAAGGCCGAGCGACTCGCGCGCCTCGCTCGCCGTCAGGCCGGTCTCGGGAAGGAAGTCGGTGCCGTCCACCGCGAGGGCACGGTCGTGATCGGTGAAGCCGAACACGGCACCGTCGGCGCGCGTCAGCCGCCAGCAGTGGCACAGCGTCGTCGTCTCGCCCGCCAGGTGTGCCTGCAGGGCGGCCGGGATGTCGGTCATTCGAGCACCTCGATCAGCGGGATCGCCGGGATCTGCCCGGCCTTGAAGGCGCGCAGGCTGACCGACAGGCGTTCGGCGTCGAAGCGCACCGGCACGTCGAAGACGAAGCCCGCGCTCACCGCGGCGCCCGGCGCCGGCACCGCGGCCGGCGCGAAGACGACGGCGCCGCCGTCGAGGTCGAAATCGGCGCCTTCGGCCTGCTCCACGCCGTCGACGGCGACACGCACCGAACCGGCGACCGGACGGGTGATCGGCCGCCGGTAGGCGTCGGCGCCGCTGCCATAGGTCTTGACCAGCGCGAAGCGGCCGGTCGTGCCGTCGCCGACGCCGAGCGCCTGGTCGAGCGGACCGGGCGTCGCCTCGGCCGCGCAGGACTTGGCGTCGAACGGGTCGCGGAAGCGGAAGCCGTGCAGCGAGCCGCGCCGCGCCTCGAAGAAGGCGATCACCTCGGTGAGATCCGCCAGCGAGCGTAGCCCGGTGCCGGCGTCGTAGACGCGGCGCGAGCGGGCGAAGCGGGCGTTGCGCGTCTCGCGGCCCGAGGTCAGGCGCACGATCTCGTTGCGCCGCTCCGGCCCGCCCGTCGCCCCGAACGAGACGGCGATCGGGAACACCACGTCGTGAAAGCTGTCCATCGTCCCTGCCCCGGCCTCGCCCTGCCCGCCGCTTCAAGGCGTTTCCAGGCGAAGTGGAAACCGGTTCGCCATCCGGAAACGCGGCAAAACAACAACTTGGAGCCGATCTGCGCTCCCGTGAAAGGCAGATCGGATCTAGAGCGTGCGCGTGCCGCGCGAGACCGCGCGCGTCAGCATGCCGGCGATCTGCGCCTCCGACTTGCGGAAGGAGGGCGCGTCCGGCGTCGTCACGTTGAAGGTGATCGAGACCGGCGGCCCGCCGGTCGCGGCGGCGACGCCGAGCGTGCCGTCGGCGCCGCGCCGGAGCGGCAGCACCGCCTCCGGCCCCGCCTCGCCCATCAGCCCGACGCGGCCGCCGAGCGGAAAGTAGGTCGGCGCCGAGACCACGCCGCCCGCGGCGAACGGCACCACGCCGCCGCGGGCGAAGGGGATGATGCCGGAAAGTCCGCGCAGCAGGCCGGAGAACAGCGAGCCCGCCAGGCCGCGCAGCGGCGCCAGCCCCTGCTCCAGCGCCATCGAGGCGAGCGACAGCGCGATGCGCCGCAGCACGTCCTCGAGCGCCCGGCCGCTCACCGCCGCGCTCTTCAGCGCGCCCGTCAGCGTCGCGCCGAAGCGTTCGGAAAGCCGCGTCAGCGAGGCGAGCGCGTCGCTCAGCGGTCGCGCATCGACGTCGATGCGGAAGGTGTCGTCCTCGGCCATCGCCTCAATCCTCCATGCCGTCTCGGTCGGGGTTGGCGCGCATCAGCGCCTCGAGCGCGGCGCGCGAGGGGGCGGCGTCGCCGGCGCCCGCCCCGCGGCCGAGCGCGGCGGCCAGCTCGCGCGGCGTCATCGTCCAGAAGGCCTCGGGCGAAAGCCGCAGCCGGCCGAGGCCCGCTTCCATCGCCGCCGCCCAGGGAAAGGGCGGCGGCGCCGCTGCGGCGGTCAAGGGTTTGCCGGATCGCCCGGCCCGGCCTCCGCGCCGAAGGTCGCCGTCAGCAGCCTGGCCACGGCGTCGGCCGCGCCGGCCGCGCCGCCGGTGCAGCGCATCGCCGCCACCTCCGCGTCGCTCACCGCGTTGCCGGCGCCGCGCAGTCCCGCACCGAGCAGCTTGACGATGTCGCCGGCCGACAGCCGGCCGCTCGAGAAGCGCTCGGCCAGCGCGTTGAGGTCGGCCGCACCGAAGGCGCTTTCCAGCTCGGCCAGCGCGCCGAGCGTCAGGCACAGCCGGTAGCTGCGGCCGTCGAGCTCGGCCGCCACCTCGCCGCGGCGCGCGTTGACGCCGGTCATGGCAGCGCCGTGAAGTCGAGGGCGCCGGCCGATTCCAGCGCGATCTCGAAGGTCACCTCGCCGTCGTGCCGGCCGGCATATTCGAGCGCGGTGATCTGGAAGTCGCCCTGGATCGTGCCGAAGCCGGGAATGGCGAGCTGCCACGCGCCGACAGCCCCGGCGAAGAAATGGGTGCGGATCAGCGCGTCGGACTGCTGGTCCTTGAAGATGCCGGAGCCCGACACCGCGGCGCGCTGCACGCCGCTGCCGCCGAGCAGCTCGCGCCAGCGTCCGGCCGAGTCGGAATCGGTGATGTCCACCGGCTCGCTGTTGAAGGCCAGGCGCTTGGCGCGCAGGCCCGCAACGGTGACGAAGCTGCCCGCGCCGTCGGAATCGAGCTTGAGCAGCAGGTCCTTGCCTTTCTGCGCGACCATCGGGGTCTCCCGTCGATGTGATGGATGGGGCCGCCGGGGCGGCGGTCAGAGCGCCTCGGTGACGGCGCGGAAGCGCAGCAGGCCGTGATGCACGGCCAGGTCCTCGTCGAGGCGCACCTCGCTGAACTCCTGCCGCAGGCTGACGAGCGCATGGCCGTCGAGCGTCAAGGCGGCGTCCTGCAGCCGTTCGGCGGCGAGCGCCATCAGCGACAGCGCCTCGCGCTTGCCCGCCGCCTTCGACCACACGTGCAGCGTGAACAGGTGCTCGTGGCCGAGCTCGCTCGCCGTGCTCCAGTCGTGCACGCTCGTCTGGCCGAAGGTGATGTGGGGGAAGGCGACGTTGGGCGGCGGCACGTCGTAGATGCGCGCGCCGCCGAGGGCGTCCGTCAGCGCCGGATCGGCGGCGAGCGCGGCGAACACCGCCTTCTGCAGCTCAAGCGCGGCGCTGGTCATTGCGGTCCTCCCGCCGGCCGGTCCGCCTCTGGCGCACCGGTGCCGGATCCGTGTTGCCCGCACGATAGCGCGGCGCGGACGCCGCCGCCACGCGGTCGTCGCGGCGCCTGAGGGCGCGCACCAGACCGTCGAGCGTCAGGCGCATGGTCAGCTTCATGGCGGTGTCGTCTCCTCGCGGGCGGTGCAGACGAGATAGCGTCCGCTCTCGTCGGGATCGTGCACCGTCAGGATGACAAGCGCGCGTCCCGCGCGCAGCAGGCGCATGCCGGCCGCCACCCCGTCGCGCCGGCGCATCAGCACGCGGTGTGTGACGCGTTCGATCGCCTCGCCGCCGGCGAAGACGCGTTCGGCCGACAGCGGCTCGACCCGCGCGAACAGCGTCGCCACGTCGGTCCAGGTGGACGCGAAGCCGCCCGCGCCGTCCGGCGTCTGCACCGGTGCCTGCAGCGTCACCCGGTGGGCGAGCGCGCCGGGGTCGCGCGGCAGCCGCATCATGCCAGCCTCGGCGCGCGGTAGGCCGCGAGCAGCCGGCGATAGCCGTCGGGCAGCGACACCGGCTGGTCCTGCGGGCCGTAGGCGCCGCGGAAGGCGTACCAGTGCGCCACCAGCATCAGGATCGCCCGCTTCGGCAGGTCGGGCACGTCGGCGCCCGCCTCGCCATAGCCGGCGCGGAAGTCGATCTCGATGCCGTTGATGGCGCGCGCCGGGTCCGGCGGGTGCGCGATGGAGAGCCGCGCCGGCACGGCATGGCCGTCGAGGCGATAGGCCGCCGGATCGACCAGCGTGGCCGCCCCGTCGGCGTCGTAGACCGTCACCGACAGGACCGTGCGCACCGGCGTGCGGCGCAGCCGCACGATCGGCAGCGCCGGCCAGCGGTCGAGGACGAGCCGCCAGTCCTGGTCGATCAGCGCGCGGCCGGTCGCCGCCTCGACCTCCTCGCGCGCGGCGCGCACCAGACCGGCGATCAGCTCGTCCTCGGCGTCGTGCTCGACGCGCAGATGCGTCTTCGCCTCGGCCAGGGACACCGGCTCGAGCGCCGGCGGCACCGTGCGGAACAGCGTCATGGCAGGTCCGTTCGTGGCATCAAGAAAGGTGACATCGGAAAAGGGAGACGGCCCCGGCGGGAGGCGACCGGGGCCGTCGCGGCACGCGGCAGCGGCGGGCGGCGGGGGTGACGCCTGACGCCGCTACGCGGTGCCGAACTTGAGCAGCTTCACGGCCTCGAAGTCCTGCACGCCGCCGCCCACCCGCTTGGTGGTGTAGAACAGCACGTAGGGCTTGGCCGAATAGGGATCGCGCAGCACCCGCACGCCGGTGCGGTCGACGACCAGATAGCCGCGGGCGAAGTCGCCGAAGGCGATCGCGGTGGCGTCGGCGGCGATGTCGGGCATGTCCTCGGCCTCGACCAGCGGAAAGCCCATCAGCATGGCGCGGCCGCCCGGCGCGGCCGGCGGCTGCCACAGATAGTTGCCGTCGGCGTCCTTCAGCTTGCGGATCGCCGCCTGGGTCTTGCGGTTCATCACCCAGTGGGCGTTCTGCCGGTAGCCGGCCTTGAGCGCGTAGACCATGTCGATCAGCACGTCGGACGGGTCGGAGGCCGGCAGCGCGCCCGACACGCCGGTCGTCACGTAGCCGAGGCTGCCCCACGCCCAGCTCGCATCGGCGACCTGCGGGTAGTCGAGGAAGCCGCGCGGCTTGTTCGTCCCGTCGCCGGCGACGAAGGCCGCCCCCTCCTGCTCGGCGAAGGCCGCCTCGATCTCGCCGGCGATCCAGCGGTCGAGGTCGACGACGCTGTCGTCGAGCAGCGAGGCGGTGGCCGCCGGCATGGCGTAGATCTCGGCGGTCGGGAACTGCAGCTCGTCGAGCGTGCCGGCCGCCGTCTCCGGCCGCGCCGCCGTCTCGCCGACCCAGCCGGTCGCCGGCCCCGTCACCGCGAACGGCTTCTTCAGCACCGCGGCGGAGACCTGGCGCACCGCGGCGATGGCGCGGATCGGCGACAGCGCGCCGAGCCGGCGGCCGATCTCGGCCTCCGTCTCGTCGGGCACCAGATAGCCGCCGTCCGGGCCGGAGCCGTAGGACATCGCCTTTTCCTCCAGCGCGCGGAGCTGGCGCTCGTCGCCGCTGCGCAGATAGGCGTCGAAGGCCTGCTTGTGCTCGAGCCCGGCCAGGCTCGCGGGCTCCCCGGCGACAAGCCGCGGCCGGTTGCGCTTGAGCACCAGCTCGTCGACCGCGCGCCGGTTGGCGTCGAGCGCGGCGGCGATGCGGTCGACCTTGTCGGCCGTCACCGGATCGGCCGCCGCGCGCGTCTCGATCTCGGCCAGCCGCGCGTCGTTCGCCGTCTTGAAGGCCTCGAAGGCGCTCATGAAGTCCTCGAAGGCGGCGGCGATGTCGCCGTCGCCGGCCGCCTTGGTTTCGGGGGCTGCCCTGTGGTGTGTCGCCGTCATCGCGTTCCGTCCTGTTGCGTGAAAAGCCCTGCCGCCCGCCGGATGGTGCGGACCAGCCGTTCGGGATCGGCCGCGGGGGCCGTCCCCTTCACCCGCTCGATGCGCGCGTCCGGCAGCATCGGGAAGGTGACCACCGAGATCTCCCAGAGATCGGCCTCCAGGATGCGCCGCACGCCGGTCTTGCGGTCGGTCGTGGCGCGCACCGTGCGGAAGCCGATCGACAGGCCGTCGAGCGCGCGGCCGCGCATCAGCTCCAGCACCTCGCGCGCCCGCGCCACGCCGGTGGCCAGCCGGCCGCGCACATGCAGGCCGCGGGCGTCCTCGCGCAGCGCCGTCCAGGTGCCGATCGGCTCGCGCGGATCGTGCTGGAAGAGCATGCGGATGCCGGCCGGCCCGCGCCGGGCGAGCGCGGCGGAAAACGCGCCGCGCTCCACCAGGTCGCGGCCGAGATCGACCCGGCCGAACAGGCTTGCATAGCCCGAGAACGTGCCGTCGGCCTCGACCGCGTCGACCGACAGGCCGGTGAACTTGCGCTCCTCAGGCGCCGGGATTGCCGTCATCTGCGTCTTCCTCGTGGCTGGGCCAGGGGCCGGGCCGGGCCGCGCGCGCCAGCATGCGCGAGACGACACCGATCGCGCCCCAGGCGAACAGGCTGGTGGCGGCCGAGCCCATCAGCATCGCCTCGGCCGCCCCGAGCCGGCCGTCGATGCCGAG
This sequence comes from Aquibium sp. A9E412, assembly GCF_030398335.1. Classification (GTDB taxonomy): domain Bacteria; phylum Pseudomonadota; class Alphaproteobacteria; order Rhizobiales; family Rhizobiaceae; genus A9E412. Next base: position 3,028 of record NZ_JAOAOP010000066.1, on the reverse strand, counting down.
CTCGCCGGCGATCTTCAGCCCCGCCGCGCCGCCGAAGACGAGGCCGCAGGCGACGCCGACGAAGAAGCGCACCGCCGCCTCGCGGCGGCCGCGCGGCAGGATGTAGGCGAGCGAGACGGCCGAGCCGGCGACCGCACCGGCCGCCTTGGCCGCCCACAGCCAGGCGTGCTCGCTCATGTCCGTGTCCTTCGGGTTGCCGCGCGTGGCCCTCAGTCGGCCGGGCGCGGGCCGTAGCCCACCGCCTCGCGCTTTTCCGCGTCGCTCAGGAAGCCGGCGGCGCCGAGCCGCGTCCACAGCGCCTCGCGCTCGGCCGCCAGCCCGTCGACCCGGTCGAGGTCGTGGCCGAGCCGCACCGGCGGCGCGAAGACGTCGCCGAGCCATGCCGTCAGCGCATCGGCCGTGCGCGCCACCAGCGGCAGCACCGTCAGCCGGTAGAAGGCGCGGTTGGCCTCCTGGTAGTTGGAATAGGTGTTGTCGCCGGGAATGCCGAGCAGCATCGGCGGCACGCCGAAGGCGAGCGCGATGTCGCGGCTGGCGCCGTTCTTCGCCTCGACGAAGTCCATGTCCTTCGGCGTCAGCGCCATCGCCTTCCAGTCGAGCCCGCCCTCCAGAAGCAGCGGCCGGCCGGCCCGCGTGGTGCCGCCATAGCCCTCCTCGAGCTCGGCCTTCAGCCGCTCGAACTGCTCGTCGGTCAGATTGCCGCCCTCCTTCGGCGCATAGACCAGCGCGCCCGAGGGCCGGGCGGAATTGTCGAGCAGCGCCTTGTTCCAGCGCCCGGCGGCGTTGTGGATGTCGAGCGCCATCAGCGCGGCGGCGAGCGGCGGGAAGCCGTAATGGTCGTCGAGCGGGTTGAACAGGCTCATCTGCAGGCCGGCCTCGCCGGGCCCGGTGGCGACGCGCCGGCGGGCGCTGCCCTCGCGGTGCTCGAGCGCCACCGGCCAGCCGGCCGTGTCGCTCACCACCGCCACGCGGTCGGGGCGCAGCAGGTGCAGCTCGCGCACCGTGCCGCCGGCCTCGACGCGCTCGACATAGGCGTTGCCGGAAATCAGCAGATGGCCGTAGAGCGCCTCCATGAAGCCGGCGCCGGCCTGGCGCTGGTTGGGCCGCGCCAGCAGCGCCAGCAGCGGGTGCCGGTCGACCTCGCGCGCCCCCTCATAGGCGAGCCAGGGGATCGCCGCGGCCGCCTCGGCGATCAGCCGCACCGAGCGGTGGGCGACCGGGTTGCGCATGAAGCCCTCGCGGGCGAGCGCAGCGTAGTCGCGCCGCGTCCACAGCGCCTCGCCCTGGCGGTGCAGCGCGATGAAGCCGGGCGTGCCGCCGGTCTTCGTCTCGGGCGGGCCGGCGGGCTTTCGCCGCCCGGCCCAGGGCCATGTCCATGCCATGCGGGATCGTCCTGCCTCGTGGTCAAACGAAATCGCGGATGCGCGGCTCGCCGCGGCCGGCCAGCATCAGCTCGGTGATCGCCCAGACCAGCGCGTCGACGCGGTCGGGCGAGCGGCCCTGCGACAGGCCGTCGGGGCCGAAGTCGCACATCTCGTCCTCGAGCGCGGCGAAGCGCTCGGCGTGGCGCACCCGGCCCTGCTGGTAGAGCGCGGCGACCGGCTCGGCGCGCAGCCACTTGCCGCGCTGCGCACGCACCGGCCGCACGGCCACCGTCGGGTCGACCGTGGCGAGCACCGCGCTCACCATCTGGCCGCCCTGGTTGACCTCGGCGACGATCGCGTCGGCGGCGTGGCGGTGGTAGAGCGCCACCGCGCGCTCGGCCCAGGCGCGCGGCTGGGCGGCCTCCAGCGTGCCGTCGGCCAGCACCACCGCGCGCGTTCCGTCCGCCTCCAGCCCGGCCACCACCAGGCCGCACAGCGCGCCGCGGCCGCGGCCGCCGGCCGGCGGATCGAGGCCGACGACGACGCGGCCGAGCGGCCCCGGCGGACCGGCCGCCGCCTCGATCAGCGCGCGCGTCCACAGCGCGTCGGCGCGGTCGGCGATCAGCTCGCCGTCGAGCTCCTGGCGGGCCAGCCGGGTGCCGGCATAGCGCCGCTCGACCGCGGCCAGGAAGCCGGGCGCCAGATTGGCCGCGTTGTCGCGGCTGCGCATGCGCGTCACCGTCACCTGCTCGTCGTCGATCAGCCGGCGCAACAGCGGGATCGGCCGCGGCGTCGTCGTCACGATCTGGCGCGGTCGGGGCCCCAGCCTGAGGCCGAACTGCAGCATGTCGAAGGTCTCCTGCGGCCGGCGCCACTTGGCGAGCTCGTCGCACCAGGCCGCCTCGAACTGCGGCCCGCGCAGGCTGTCGGGGTCCTCGGAGGAAAACACCTGCGCCACCGCGCCGGTCTCCCAGACGAGCCGCCGCCGGCTCGCCTCGTAGCGCGGCCGGTGGCGGCGCGAGACCGCCAGGATGCCCGACGGCCCCTCGATCATCACCTCGCGCACGTCGGCCAGCGTCTCGCCGACCAGCGCCAGCCGGCCGTGCCGGGCGCGCGCGAAGGGCGCGAAGCCACGCGCCAGCGCGTTGATCCATTCGGCGCCGAGCCGGGTCTTGCCCGAGCCGCGGCCGCCGATCACCAGCCAGGTGTCGCGCGGCGCGGCAAGCGGATACTGCTCGGGTCTGGCATGGGCGAACCACTCATCGGCGATCATCAGCGCCAGCCGGCCGCCCAGCGCCGTCGGCGCCCAGGCGTCGCGCCAGGGCGCGGGCGAGATGGAGGATGCGGGCGTCGACCCGCTCGAGCGCGGCGGCCATGTCTGCATCGGTCGCTGTCTGGTTCTCTTTCGCGCGTTCGGGAACGCGCGTGATGTCGCCGATCTTCTCGACCATGCGCAGCATGGCGGTCAGCGCGTCGATGCGCGCCTTGTCGTAGTCGCCGGCGGCAGCACCGGCCGCGCTGGTCTCCTCCAGTTCGCCGACCAGCCGCTCGGACAGAACGGCGAGCCGGCGCTCCAGCGGCGCCGCGTCGCCCGGTCCGGGCGCAGTCGCCGCCCAGCCCTCGCGCCGGGCGCGCTGCGCGAGCGCGGTCTCGGAGCGGCCGGC
>NZ_JAOAOP010000065.1 GCF_030398335.1 Aquibium sp. A9E412 | reverse complement strand
CGGCCGCCGCGCACGCGGCGGCCGGTCTCGCGCACCGCCCGAGCGGGCGGCCTCAGATGTTGATTTCGTACTGCGTGTTGTCGTCCGGGTTGGCTTCCAGGTCGCACACGGTCTGCGTGTCGATCGGCGGCCGCTGCTTGAAGGTCTCCAGCACCTCGGTCTTCTGGTCCCGGAACTCCATCAGGTGCACGTCGAGGATCGCATGGTGCGTCTTGGGATCGATGGCGACGGTGCCGCCGGGACCCTCGATCGACATGCCGCCCTCGATCGTCTCGATCAGCGCCATGCGCTCGACCGTGCCGGCCTGACGCACCGCCTCGGCCCAGAGCTGCACGCCCTGGTAGTTCGACACGCCGAGCTCGTTGACCAGCGCGGTGTCGCCGTACTTCTCGCCCCACGCCTCGAGGAAGGCGGAGTTGACCGGCGATTCGATCTGCGGCGAGTAGTTGTAGGCGACGAGGATGCCGTTGCCCTCCTCCGGCGTCAGCACCTTGTGCTCGTTGCCGACGCCGAGCGTCGTCGAGGCCATCGGGATCTTGTCCTTCATGCCGGCCGCCGCCCACTGCCGGTAGAACGACAGATGCGCGCCGCCGACCAGCGCCGAGACGACGATGTCGGGCGCGGCGGTCTGCACCTTGGCGATGGTCGAGCCGAAGTCCGACACGTCGAGCGGGAAGAAGTCGGTCTGCACCACCTCGCCGCCGGCCTCCTCGGCGTATTTCTGCATCCAGCGCGCGGTGATCTGGCCGTAGTTGTAGTCGGCGGCCAGGATGTAGATCTTCGGCCCCCAGCGCTCGATGGCGGCCGGCACCAGAACCTCGACCTGCTGGGCCGGCGTCACGCCGGTGACCACCAGGTTGCGGTCGCACACGCCGCCCTCGTAGAGCACGTTGTAGAAATACAGGATCTCGGCGCGCCGCAGCGTCGGGCGGATCGCCTCGCGCGAGGCCGACAGGATGCCGCCATGCACCACGTCGACCTTGTCGCGGCGGGCGAGCTGCTGGCCGTACTGGGTGTAGAGCGCCATGTCGGACTGGGTGTCGTAGGCGACGACCTCGACCGGCCGGTCGAGCAGCCCGCCGCCGGCGTTGATCTGGTCGACGGCCAGCCGCATGGCCATGTCCATCGGCTTGCCGTAGGCATCGAAGATGCCCGAGGTGTCGAGCACCGAGCCGAGCTTGATCGGCTCGGCCGCGCCCGCCCGGCCGATCAGCGCCGGCGCGGCCAGGGCGCCGAGCGCCAGCGCCGATCCGCCCTTGAGGAATTCGCGTCTGTCGAAGGCCATAGGTTCCTCCCTTCCCTTCACGAGTGGCTGGGTCAGCCGTCCTTCTTGATGCGCGCGGCACTGGCCGCGCGGCCCGCCGCGTCGGCGGTGCGGCCGGCGAGCTGGGCGTCGAAGTCGAGACCGATCTCGTCGCCGATCTTCTTCATCAGCGGCAGTTGCACCGACATGCCGAGGATGGAATCGAGCGCCTGGTTGAACGGCGAGCCGCCGCCGCCCTCGCCGCCGGCGCCGTTCTGGCCGAGGCCGGCGATCTGGTTGATGCGGATGGAATCGATCTTCTCCACCGGCTTCATCATCTGCGCCACGATCTCGGGCAGCCGGTCGAGCTTGTGGGTCTCCAGCCGCGCGCGGATCAGCGCCTCGCTCTGGCTGTTGTCGGCCTCGATCTGGGCGCGCCGGCCTTCCGCCTCGGCGACCAGCCGGTCGCGCTCGGCATGGCCCTTGACGCCGGTCGCCTCGGCATCGGCCCTGGCGAGCGACAGGATCGAGGAGACCTGCGCCTTGACCTTGACGTCGTCGACCTCGGCCTCCTCGGCCGCCTTCAGCGCGGCGAGCCGGCGGCCGCGCTCGGCCGCCGCCACGTCCTTCGACGTCTGCACCGCCTCCTGCGCCTCGACCACCTTGGCGCGGGCGCCCTCGGTCTTGGCCTGCTGCAGCGTCTCCTCGCTGCGCTTGGCGGCGACGGCGATGGCGTTGTCGAGCTTGCGGATCTCGAGCTCGGCCAGCGCCTCGGCCTCGCGCTTGCGCAGATGCAGGTCGCGTTCGATCTCGGCCTGCTTGACCTCGCGCTCGCGCTCGATGCGCGCCTCCTCCTCGATGCGGCCCGACTGGGTGCGCTGGGTGGCGAGCTCGGTGTCGGTGCGCATGCGCTGCTGCTCGATCTCGCGCCGCTTGGCGATCTCGGCCTCCTCCTGCTCGCGCTCGATCGCCAGGCGCTCCTTGACCTGGGCGAGCTGGCGCTTGCGGATGGCGATGTCGGTGTCGGCCTCGAGCGCGATGCGCGCCTTGCGGTTTTCCGAGATCACCTCGGCGAGCCGCCGCATGCCGACGGCGTCGAAGGCGTTGCTGTCGTCGAGGGCGGAAAACGGCGTCTGGTCGAGATGGATCAGCGAGACCGCGTCGACCAGCAGGCCGGAGCGCGCCAGATGGCCGGCGAGCCGCGCGGCGACCGCCTCCGACAGCCCGGCGCGGTCCTCGTGCAGCCCGTCCATGCTGCGCCGCGCCACCTCGGCCTGCACCGCATCGATCAGGTTGCCCTCGACCAGCGCCTGCAGCTCGTCCTCGCGGAACGCCTTGGAGCCGAGCGCCTGGGCGGCGGTGGCGATGCCGTCCGGCGTCGGCTCGACGCGCACGTGGAACTCCATCGCCAGGTCGACGCGCAGCCGATCGGCCGCGATCAGCGCGCGCGGCCCGCTGCGCTCCACGGCGAGCCGCGTGGCGCGCATGTTGACGCGGTCGACCCGGTGCAGGATCGGCAGCGCCAGCGCGCCGCCGTCGATGATCACCTTGCGTCCGCCCGCACCGGTGCGCACCAGCGCGACGTCGCGCGACGACTTGACGTAGAAGCGGTGCAGGAACAGCACGACGAGCACGGCGGCGATGACGACGAGCACGAAAGCGACAAACCACGCCACGCGGACCTCCCCCGGTAGTGTGCCGATGCCGGCCGTGCCGGCATTGCTTGAATTGGAAAGGGTTTTAGCGAGGATCGCTTTCCTTTTCAATCATTAATTTTCTGTTTCAAGGAATTTGCACGGCCGATGCAACCGGATGCACGCGGCAAGGGGAGCGCGCCGCCGGCCGCCGCGCCACCGGACGGCATGGCGGATGGCGGCGGGCTAGCTCAGCCGGTCGACGATGGCGAAGTGCAGCCCGTCGGCGCGCGCCAGGTAGGTCGGGTTGTCCTTGCGCTCGTTGCTGTGGAAGACGCCGCCCCGCGCGCTCTCGTAGGCGACCGGCGCGCGCGGGTCACGCGCGGCGTCGCCGGCCAGCGCGGCGAAGAAGTTCAGGCCCTCGTACATCGACTGGCCGAGCGCGTTGAGCGCCGGGGCGACGCCCTGGTGCAGCGAATGATAGCGCTCGCGGAAGGCCTGGTTGCGCTCCGTCTCCAGCGTCGAGAAGTAGGAGGCGGCTGCGAACAGCCGCCGGGTGTTGTCGGCGCCGGTCGCCATCAGGATGTTCTCCTCGATGGCGGTCGAGAAGCGGAAGATGTGGCGGTCGAGGCCAAGCGCGCCGAAGCTGCGGTTGAACTCGACGGAATCCTGCCCGACCAGCGACAGCAGCACGATGTCGGGGCGCGTCTCGACGATGCGCTCGATCAGCCAGGCCGGCTCCTCGATGCCGAAGGGGACGTAGCCCTCGAAGGTGACCGAACCGCCGGAGGCCGCGATGCACTGCTTGGCGATCGCGTTCGAGGCGCGCGGCCAGACGTAGTCGTTGCCGATCAGCGCCCAGCGGCGCACCTTGAGCATGGCGCCGAGATGGCGGATCGCCGGCACGAGCTGGTCGGTCGGCGTCTCGCCGATGGTGAACACGTTGGGCGAGCGCTCGTTGCCCTCGAACAGCGGCGTGTAGACGTGCGGCACCCGCCCCGAGACCAGCTTGTTGAGCCGCTGGCGCACCGAGCTGACGCTCATGCCGACGATGCCGGCGATCGCCTCGTCCTCGATCAGGTCGTTGAGCGCGACCTCCAGGTCGCCGGCCGCGCTGTCGTCGGAATTGAGGAACACCGGCTCGACCGGCCGGCCGCGGATGCCGCCGCGCCGGTTGATCTCGGCGATGGCGAGCTGTGCGCAGGAGATGCAGGACGGCCCCCAGATGCCGGCCGAGCCGTTCATCGGCACGAGCACGGCGACCCGGCAGGCCGCCTCGCGGCCGAACCGCACCGCCCCTTCGCCGGTCAGGCGAAACGGTGCGGCAACCCCTTTGTTCTGCGCTCCTCTCAGAAGGATGCTTGCTGGCAAGCCGATCCCCCTTCTCCCATGAGCACTTCATTTTCCGAGTAAAATAGAATATGTCAGGCTTCAAATCAATCGCGCGCTCGGCTCCAGGGTGAGGACGGGCCCGGCGCCGCGCCAGTCCGGGACGGTATCAGTGGCCAGGAACTCGATCAGCAACTCGTTGAGCTACCATGTGGCGCGCGCCCATCGGCGGCTGCACGCCGATCTCGACCAGCGCCTGCACGAGGAGGGCGTCACGGTCGAGCAGTGGCGCGTGCTCGACGTGCTGAGCGACCGCCAGGGCCGCGCCATGGGCGAGCTCGCCGAGCAGGTGCTGATGAACCACCCGGCGCTGACCAAGCTGGCCGACCGCATGGTGGCCAACGGCCTGATCCACCGCGTCACCGATCCTCAGGACCAGCGCCGCGTGCTCGTCCACGTCACCAGCCGCGGCACGGCGATCCATGCCCGGCTGAAGCGCCGCGCCGAGGAGCACGAGCGCGCCGTCGAGGACCGGCTCGGCGCCTCCAAGGCCGCCGCGCTCAAGGCGCTGCTGGAAGACCTCGCCGAGGGCCCGCGCGCGCTGCAGCGCGGCTGATCCCGGCCCCCTCCGCCACACCCGAGAAACGGCAAGCTTTCGCCGTCCGCCCCGCACCGGCGTGCGCGGGGGCGCCGTGCTGCGCCGGGCCGACGCCCCGGTGCTGTCGGAAACGCCGCCGAAAAAGCCGCATGCCATCAACGCGTTGCCGCGCTGAACGCCAGCCGGAGCCCGCCCGCCATCGAGACGCGAACAAGTGGATTGACAGCAACCGGAACTTGCGTAATATTTTCCAAAGCAAATAAAAACCCGTCACCGGGCTTGATCCGCGGCACTGGCAGGGAGGCAAAGTCATGCGGCCAGGATTCGAGAAGACCGTTCCTTACGTGCGCAACGAAACGGCCAATCCCTGGCTGCCCGACTATCCCAACCCGCCCGACCTGCGCTTCAACTACTACAAGCTTCTGAACGATTCCTGGGCGAGCGGCATGCCGATCGGCAAGGCGCCGGCCGGCAAGACCGTCGCCGTGATCGGCGCCGGCGCGGCCGGCATGACGGTGGCGCGCGAGCTGTGGCGCTCGGGCTACGACGTGCGCATCTTCGAGGCGAGCAGCCGGCTCGGCGGCCGGCTCTACACCGAGCGCAAGTCGTTCGGCCTGACCGCCTACGAGCTCGGCGCCATGCGCATGCCCTTCTTCAACGACGCCAAGTCGGGCGTGCCGGCCGGCAAGTCGACCAACTGCCTGCTCGCCTACTTCCTCAACCAGGACCAGCGCTGGGTCGGCAACCCGAACACCACCCATGCCGACCTGTCCGACTTCCCCAACCCGGGCAAGACCAAGGGCGGCACCGGCATCTACATGAACAACGGGCTCGGCCCGAACGACGTCTACAGCACGCCGACGCTGATCGACTGGCCCGACGGCGGCCAGCCGGACAACCCCGACCTGCAGGAGGTGGCGCGCAAGGTCGACGCGCTGATCGGGCTTTTTACCGACAACGTCGCGCCGGTCTACGCCACCGACGGCCCGGCCTGGGACACGCTGTGGCAGCAGATCGCCCAGAACTACGACAAGATGTCGTTCTCCGACCTGGTCTTCACCGAGGCGATCACCCAGGCCGAGTACAAGGGCGACGGCTGGTTCGGCGGCTTCGGCATGACGCCCTACGAGTCCGACCTGTTCTACACCATCGGCACCGGCGACGGCTCGTGGGGCGCCTTCTACGCCATCAGCGCCATGTGGTTCATCCGCTGCGTGATGTTCGGCTACAGCTCCGACCTGCAGACGGTGAGCGGGCTCAACAACGCCTACCTGCTGCCGCAGTACAACGCCACGCCCTACGACACCAACGGCACGGCGATGGAGCGGCCGTTCTATCGTGGCATCCAGTCGCTGGTCGAGCTGATGTTCTACCTGCGCGCGCCGGGCAGCGCGCGCTCGCTCTACAGCGCCACGCGCGACGGCAACGACAGTTCGGCGCAGTTCTACGTCAACCATCAGGTCTCGCGCCTCAAGCGCAACACCGACGGCACCATCGACGTGCACGTCAACACGCGCACGACGCCGGCGCTGACGGCCGACTACGTGGTCGTCACCTCGCCGATCTGGGCGACGCAGACCTCGATCGCGTTCGACGGCTTCGACACCACGACGATGCTGCCCTGGCAGGTGCCCGAGGCGATCCACCAGCAGCACGTGATCGCCAGCGCCAAGGTGTTCTTCCCGCTCTCCAAGGCCTACTGGAACGAGGGCTCGAAGATCCCGCAGCTCATCGTCACCGACACCTTCGTGCAGGACGCCTACTCGGTGCAGTGGAGCACCGACAACAACGACGCGGCCATCCTGGCGAGCTACACGTGGGAGGACGACGCGCTCAAGATCCTCGCCGACAGCAACGACACCATCCTCGGCAGCAAGGTGCTCAACGAGCTCGAGCGCATCACCCAGTCGACGCTCGGCGAGAGCATCGTGAAATATGTCGACACCCGGCAGGCGCCGACGGTGATCCACTGGCTGATGCAGCCGACCTATCACGGCTGCGCCAAGCTCTATCGCCAGCGCGCCTGGGAGCAGTGCTACGACCTTCTGACCTACAACCAGGTCTTTGCGGCCGCCTCCAACCTCTACTTCGCCGGCGAATCCTACGGCGTCGAGGGCGGCTGGACCGAGCCGGCGCTGCGCACCGCGATCGACGCGGTGGTGCACCTGATCCACAACTCCGGCGGCGTGTTCTACAACGGCTTCCAGTTCGCCGACTATCCGGCCTACGACACCGCCTTCCAGCCGGACGAGACCTACCCGCAGACCTCCGGCGCGACGCTCGCCGCGCCGGCGGCGGCTGCCGACTGAGGCCGGTCGCGTGACGCTCGCTCCGCTTGCCGACGGCGCGCCGGCCGGGCGCACCGCCGCGCCCTCCTGCGCCCTCCTCTACGTGCCGGAGGCCTATGAGGGCGACAAGCCGCACGTCGTCGGCCGCCAGTCGGCCGGCGCCGGCTTCCTCGACGCGCTGGCGCGCTACGGCCGTGCGGACACGCTCTACTGCCTGAGCGAGGAGCCGCAGGCCTTCGAGGCGTTTCGCGCCCGGCTGGCCCGCCATGCCGGGGCGCCGCCGGCGCGCTGGGTGCGGCCGTTCGACCGCGCCGCGCTCGAGGAAGCCGGCTGCGTGTTCATGCCCGGACCGATCATCTCGGAGGGCGCCTGGATGCGCCGCTTCCTCGGCGAGCGCAGCTACAGCCTGTGCGGCATCACCCATTCGGTCGCCACCGAGCGGGTGATCCGCAGCATCCGCGACTTCCTGGTGGCGCCGACGCAGCCGTGGGACGCGCTGATCTGCACCTCGCACTGCGCCCGCCAGGCGATCCAGCACATCTTCGAGGGCTGGAGCGACTATCTCGCCGGGCGCGGCTTCTCCGTCGGCCGCACGCCGGTGCAGCTTCCCGTCATCCCGCTCGGCGTCCATCTCGACCGCTTCGCCCGCACGCCGGCGCGCGAAGCGGCCGGGCGCGACCTGCGCGGCCGGCTCGGCATCGCCGAAGATGCGGTGGTGGCGCTTGCCTTCGGCCGCTTCGACCACCGCTCCAAGGCGCATCCGGTGCCGCTGTTCCGGTCCGTCGAGCTCGCCGCGCGCCGCGCCGGCGACGACTGCGAGCTGCATCTCGTCATGGTCGGCCAGTTCAACGAGCCGGAGGCGGAGGCCGAGTTCCTGGCCGCCAGCCGGCTGTTCTGCCCCTCCGTGCCGGTGCACTGGCTCGACGGCCGCGAGACCGAGACCGCCGACGCGAGCTGGGCGGCGGCCGACCTGTTCGTCTCGCTCGCCGACAACGTGCAGGAGACCTTCGGCCTGACCCCGGTCGAGGCGATGGCGGCCGGCCTGCCTTGCGTGGTGGCCGACTGGAACGGCTATCGCGAGACCGTCGTCGACGGCGAGACCGGCATCCGCGTGCCGACGATCATGGCGCCGGCCGGCGCCGGCATCGACCTGGCCGACGGCCATGCGCGCGCGAGCTACGACCACTTCGCCGTCATCGCCTTCACCGCCCAGGCGACCGGCGTCGACATCGACGCCGCCGCGCGCGCCATCGCCGACCTGGCGTCGAACCGCGACCTGCGCCGCGACATGGGGGCGGCCGGCCGCCGGCGCGCGGAAACCGAGTACGACTGGACGCGCGTGATCGGCCAGTACGAGGAGCTGTGGCGCCAGCTCGCCGGCATCCGCGGCGCCGCGCCGGTGATCGGCGGCCGCGACCCGCAGCGCGACACCGTGCACCCGGATTTTCCCGACCTGTTCGCGATGTTCTCCGGCCATGCCAGCCGCACGCTCGCGCCCGACATGACGGTGCACCTCGCCGACCCCGACCCGGTCTACGCGATCGGCCAGCTGCGGCGGCTGTCGATCGCCACGCTGGCGCGGCCGATCATGCTCGACGACTTCCAGGTCGACCGCATGGTCCGCCGTCTGGAGAAGGCGCCGGCGACGGTCGCCGACCTGCTCGCCGCGCTGCCGCCGGAGGCCGCGACGCCGGCCCTGCGCAGCCTGATGTGGCTCGTCAAATACGGCATCGTCGCCGTCGGCACGGCCGCCGGCCAGCCGGGAGGGCCGCGGTGAGCCCGCCGCCGGCCGTGTGCTACCGGCTCGCCCGCTACCGCAGCCACCGGCGCGCCGGTCGCCAGGCGCGCGCGGCGCTCGCGGCCGCCGGGATGCGGCTGGTCGAGCGGCCGCAGGAGGCCGACGTCGTCGTGCTGCACGACGAGCCGTGGACCTATCCCGGCCACTGGCGCGCCTTTCCCGAGCTCGCGCACCGCCCGGTGGTCGGCTATGCGGTGTGGGAGCCCGACCGGGTGCCCGCGGCGATGGCGCGCTGGCTCGCCATGCCCGACGAGATCTGGACCGCCTCGCGCTTCTGCCGCGACATCCTGGCCGTCGCCGGCACGCCGGTGCGCGTGGTGCCGCATGTCGTCGATCCGCCGCCCGCCGGGACGGCGACCGTCGCGGCGCTGGCCGCCCGGCTCGGCCTGTCGCCGCCGCGCTTCGTCTTCTATCTGATCGGCCGCCTCGAGGAGCGCAAGAACGTCGCGGCGGCCGTCGCCGCCTTCGCCGCCGCCTTCCCTGCCGGCGGCCCGGCGCTGGTCGTCAAGACGCCGACGCCGCTGCCGGCCGAGCTTGCCGCCGTGCCGGGCGTGGTGGCCTGGCCGGGCGCGGCCGGCGACGACGAGATCGCCGCGCTGCACGGCCTCGGCCATTGCTGCGTCAGCGCCCATCGCGCGGAAGGCTGGGGCCTGTGCCTGAGCGACGCCATGGCCGCCGGCAACCTGGTGGTGGCGACCGGATATGGCGGCAACACCGACTTCATGACGGCCGAGAACGCGCTGCCGGTCGCCTGGCGGCACGTCGCGATCGACGACCCGCAAACGCGCGAGCGCTTCGGCTTCGCCCCCGCCGACACGCCGGGCTGGGCCGCGGTCGAGCACGACGCGCTCGTCGCCGCGCTGCGCCGCGCGCATGACGAATGGCCGGCGCTGGCACCGCTGCGCGCGGCGGCGCGGCAGGTCGCCACGCGCTTCTCGCCGGCCGCCGTCGGCACGGCGATGGCCGGCCATGTGGCACGCCTGGCCGCCCGGGCGCGGCGCGCGGCCTAGAGCCGTTCTGCGTTTCACGGAATCGCAGATCGGCTCTAACTCATTGTTTTCCCGCGTTTCCGAACGGCGAACCGGTTTCGACCTGGCCTGCAGACGCTTCAGGTGAGCGCCCCGGCCGCCGCCATGGCGCGGAAGAAGCCGTCGAAGCCGGCGCACAGGCACCCGGCGAGCCGCGCCGTCTCGGCCGCCCCCTGGTCGCCGACCGACAGGCGCAGGAACGGCGCGGAGGACTGCGACAGCGCCCAGGCGGCCGAGATGCGCGGCGCCGAGAAGCCGAAGCTGACGCCCTTGCAGAGCGCCACGCCCTCGCGCCGCGCGCGCTCGAGCACGTGCTCGATCAGCGCCTCGAGCAGCCAGCGGTTGGCGAGCCCCGGCGGCGACAGGCGGAAGGCCATGACGCCGCCGAGATGGGCGTAGCCGGCCGCCGCCGCATGGTCGGGATGGCTGCCGAGACCGGGAAACACCGGCTGCACGCCGGGGCGGGCATCGGCCGGGAAATGCCGGCTCACGATTTCGCCGACGATCAGGCAGTTGGCGGTCATGCGGCGCAGCCGCGCCAGATGGTCGGCACGCGCCAGCCGCGGCAGCAGCGCGGCCGCCGGCTCGTAGAGGATGGCGCCGGTGTTGCGGCGGATGCGGTCGAAGGCGGCGCGCTCGCCCGGCGGACAGGCGACGAGGCCGGCCATCGTCAGGTCGAGCCCGGCCTGCAGATATTTCGCCGCGCTCTCCAGATAGACCGTCTCGACCGGGCCGCGCCCGGCCGCCCCGGCGAACGGCGCGCAGGCGCCCGACAGCATGGTGCCGTCGATCACCACGGTCAGCGGCCCGCCGGCCGCCGCGTCGAGCCGTGCCAGGAGCCGGTCGAGCGCGAGCAGCCGCAGGTCCGGCGTGTTGACCAGCGGCTCGACCAGCAGCGCGCGCGGCGCATGCCGGGCGACGGCGGCGACCAGCGCGTCGGCGCCGTCGTCGGCCGCCGGCACGAGGCGCAGATGCGGCAGCGCGCGATAGTGCTCCAGCGTCTCGAAATAGGCGCCGGGCTGGCACACCACCGCGTCGCCCGGCGCCAGCCGGCAGCGCAGCAGCCAGTCCTGAACCAGCGCCACGGCGGCCATGCCCGACGAGGTGGCGAGCACGCTCGCCTGCGGCCCGGCCAGGCCGAGCGTGTCGGCGAGCGCGTCCTCCAGCTCCTCCACGGCCGTGGCGCGGTAGCGGGTGTAGTTGACCTGCGGGCTCGCCTGCTCGGCGGCGCGCCGGAACGGCGCCACCACCGCCTGGTCGTAGGCGGCCGCCTGCCAGCCGATCGCGCCGTCGACGAAGGCGCTCGCCCGGCGGCCGAGCCGGATCAGCCTTTCGCGCGCCGCGCGCGACTGGCCGGGCTGCGCCGCGGCATCGGCCAGCGCCCGCGCGGCGCGGCGCAGGCTGTCGAGAAAGGCGTGCTCGGCCGGCGCCATGGCCCTGCCGCTCGGCAGCGCGGCGAAATCGTCGAGCCGGCGGCAGGCCGCCCCCAGCGCGCCGCCGAGCTCTTCGGCAAGGCCCTGCTGCGACCAGTCGCCGGGCGTTTCCGCCGCGGCCGGCGCCGTCTCCTCGGGCGGCCTTGGCGGCGCGCGCAGCACCGGCTCCTCGGCCGGCGCGCGGTGGTGCAGCTCGACGGCGCGCAGCAGCGCCGGCCGGCGGAACGGATAGGCGAGCACGCCGGCCGCCGCGCCGGCCGTCATGTTGCCGCCGCTCAAGACGATGGCGACCGGCCCGCGCCCCGGCAGCCGGTCGAGCCGGCCGTCGAGCGCGGCGGCGATGCCGATGGCGCCGGACGGCTCGCACAGCAGCGCCTCGCGGGCGAGAAGCGTCAGGCAGCCGGCGGCCAGCGCCTCCTCGTCGATCAGGTGCAGCGCGGCGAGCCCGCGGCGCGCCCAGTCGAGCGTCGTTGCGCCCGCGTCGAGGTTGACCAGCAGCCCGTCGGCCAGGCTCGGCCGGAACACCGCGCGCACCGCCCGGCCGGCGGCGAGCGAGCGCGCCATCGAGGCGAACCGGGCCGGCTGCGCGCCGACGATCGCAACGGAGCGGCCGAGCGCCTGCGCGGCCAGGCCGATGCCGGCGGCCAGCCCGCCGCCGCCGACCGGCACGACGACCGTCTCGATGTCGGCGAGCTGGCCGAACAGCTCGAAGCCGAGGCTCGCCTGGCCGGCGACGACGCGCGCGTCGTCATAGGGCGACAGGAAGGCCCAGCCGTTCTCGGCCGCCAGCCGGCGCGCATGCGCCGTCGCCTCGTCGAGGGTGTCGCCGTGCACCACCAGCGCGACGTCGTAGGCGGCCAGCCGCTCGCGCTTGAGCGGGCTCGCCGTCGCCGGCAGGCACAGCACCGCGGCATGGCCGGTGCGCCGCGCGGCCTCGGCGACGGCGAGGCTGTGATTGCCGGCCGAGGCGGCAATCACCGTCGTGCCGCGCGGGATCTGCGCCAGCGCGTTGAAGGCGCCGCGGAACTTGAAGGAGCCGGTATGCTGCGCCTGCTCGAGCTTGGCCCAGACGGGCCGGCCGAGACGCCGCGACAGCCAGTCGAGCCGGCGCACCGGCGTCGCCACCGCCTCGCCGGCAAGCCGCGCGGCCGCCGCGTGCAGCGCCGCCGCGTCGGGCAGCCCGGCCGCCGCCCGGCCGTCCGGCAGGCCGTGCTCGCGCGGCAGCGGCAGGCTCATGCGGCGTCTCCGCGCGCCACTGCCAGCCGGCCGGCGAGCCGGTCGAGCAGCAGCCCGGCATGGTCGCCGCCATAGAGCGCGTCGGCGTCGGGCAGGCCGCCGGTGTTCTCCACGTTGAGCTCGTTGAGCCGCGTGCCGATCGTGTCGAGCGAATAGAACAGGAAGCCGGGCTCGCGCCGGCTCACCGCGGCGGCCAGCGCCGCGGCCGCGGTGCGGTCGTGGTCGGCGGCCAGCGCCACGGTGCGCGCGCCGCGGTCGAGATTGGCGCGGTGGTCGCCGGCCGCCGGCAGCTTGCGCCAGGCAGCCAGGATGCGCCCGTCGAAGACCAGATGGCGCACCTCGCCCAGATGCGCGACCTCGGGCAGGTAGCGCTGCACGTGCAGGAAGCCGTAGCGGCCGGCGAGCGCGGCGAGGCGCGCCGTCAGCTCGGGCGCGCCGGCCTCGACGCGCACCACGTCGGTGCCGCCGGCGCGATCGAGCGGCTTGGCGACGAAATGCCCGCCCGCCGCCTCGACATGGGCGACGAGGGTGGCGACGTCGGCCGAAACCAGGCCGGGCGCGAGATGGGCGGCGAACTCGAGATTGAACAGCTTGGAGCCGCGCGACAGCACGGCCGCCGGGCTGTTGACGAACAGCACGCCGGCCTCGCGCTCGACGCGGGCGAGCTGCAGCAGCGCATGGCGCACCGGCTCGCCGATCGGCGGGTCGACGCGCACGAAGACCGCGTCGAAGCCGGCGACGGGCACGCGCCGCGCCCCGTCGAACGGGATCGGGTCGACCGCCAGCCGGCCGCTCTCCACCGCCACCGCGTCGGCCGTCACCGTGGCGCCATGCGTGGCGATGCGGCGCAGCGTCGTCAGCCGCTGCACGAAGCGGCCGTCGCGCAGCGCCCGGCGCATCAGCGCCTCGGTGGTCAGCAGGTCGCGGCCGGGGCCGAAGCCGGCGCCGTCCTCCAGCACCCACAGGATGCGCAGCCTGCCGCCGGGCGCGCTCATGGCACGGCCGCTCCGTCCGGCGGCACGACGAGACGGCTTTGCGCCATGCGCCCGAGCAGGCTCGCGCCGAGTGCCGGCAGATGCGGCGTCGGCACGCGCGCACTGTGCTGCAGGAAGGTGGCGATCTCGCCGCGCGTGGCGCCCTGCGGCCGCTGCTTGAGCCAGCCGAGCAGCCCGGCGGCGGCCGCCGGCAGCTCGACGGCGCGGTCGCGCTCCCAGTCGTAGGCGAGCGCCCGCGCGCCGTCGCCGAAGGCGGCGATCGCCGGCGAGCGCAGCCGGTAGCGCCGGCCGCCGGGCGGCGCATCGACCGGGCGCGCCGGCGCGGCGTTGACGCGCCGCGCGAAGGCGCCGTAGGCGGCCATCACCGCCGCGCGCTCCGGCCCGTCCATCGCCGCGTCGCGGTAGCCGAGCCGGTTCGACGAGAACTGCGCCTGGCCCTTGGGGTAGAGCGGGTCGTCGGCCTCGCCGGCGACCAGCGGCACCAGGCCGTAGCGCGCGGGGTCGCGGCCGACGGCGGAGGAATGCGTCGCCTCGAAGGGAAACACCGCCACCGCGCGGAAGATGTCGGCGAAGGGTTCGAGCAGCGCCAGCCCTTCGAGCGCCTCGGCGGCCGTCGTCGTCGGCAGGTCGGGGATCAGGTTGACGTCGATCACCAGCCCGGCCGCGCGCACCGCCTCCAGGAAGGCGAGATTGTCGGCGCAGTCCGCCCGCTTGTCGACATTGGCCAGCGCCCGGCTGGTCATCGATTCCAGGCCGACCGTCAGGCTGCTGCAGCCCGACCGGCGCAACAGCCGCAGCGTCTCGGTCGTGAAGCCCGGATCGACCATGGCGAAGGAGCGCCAGTCGATGGCGAGCCCGGCCTCGATCACCGCCTCGGCGAAGCGCGCGCCGACCGTCGGCGGCAGCGCCTCGGTGACGAGCCAGAACCGGTCGACGCCAGTTTCGGCGATCTGGTGGCGCACCTCGTCGAGCACGCCGGCCGCGCGCCGCCCGTCGTAGCGCAGGCCGGTGTTGAACAGCTCGACGAAGTCGCAATAGGCGCATTTGCCCCAGTAGCAGCCGCGCGCCTGCTGCACCGAAAGCCGCGGCGCGACGAGCCCGGCCATGATCGCCGGGTCGTAGCGCGCCGAAGCGCCGGCGCGCAGCCGCCGCCGCGTGCGCCCGGGCGTCGCCGGACCGTGCCGGGTGTGCACGTTGGCGACCGCCTGCGGCGCCCAGTCGCCGCGCCGGCACTGGCTGGCCAGCGCCAGCAGCGCCTCCTCGCCCTCGTAGCGCACCGCCGCGTCGATCTCCGGCACCTGCGCCAGGAGATGCGCCAGCATGGCGTCCGCCATCAGGGTGACGGTCGGGCCGCCGACGACGATCTTCAGGTCGGGCCGCCGGGCGCGGACATGGCGGGCAAGCAGCACCGCCGGCGCGAGCTGCGGCCCCATCGGCACGCTGATGCCGACGCCGTCGGTCGTCGCCTCCAGCGCGGCCGGCAGGGCGGAGGCGGCGAAGAAGCCGTCATAGGCGCGCGCCGCGGCACTTGCCGCGAAACCGGCGCCGACGATCTCGTCCAGCGGGCGGTCGACATGCAGCGGCCGGGACAGCTCGACGGCCAGCGCATGCGCGTCGTTGCCCTCCTGCGGCAGGTGACGGCCGGCGCGGTCGACGATGCCGGTCGGGTCGGCGGCGACGAGCTGGGCGGCGCTGCGTCGCGGCAGCTCGTCGAGCGGCGGCAGGCCCGGGGCGTCCGCCGCGTCCTGCGGCCAGGCGCCGCGCTCGATCGCCGCCAGCCGCTCCGGCGCCAGCAGATGGTCGAGAAGCCCGGCATTGAGGTCGAGCTGGCGGCTCGTCACCGCCGCCTCGGCGAGCGTGGCGGCGAGCACCGCGGTCGAGGGGTAGTAGCTGCCCCAGTTGGAGTGGACCAGCGGCGGGAAGACCAGCAGCCAGTGCGCCGCCGCGTTCATGACGCGACCGAAGCGTCGGATGCGGCCGGCGCGAAGCGGCAGCTCACCAGGCCGAGCGCGTAGCACTGGTCGAGGATGGCGCGCACCGCCGGCTCGCCGAGCCCGGTCGCGGCGGCGAGGGCCGCGGGCGTGCGCTCCTCGTCGAGCGCGGCCAGGACGGCGAAGGTCTCGGCGGTGATGCCGACCGCCTCGCCGCGGTTGCGGTCGGTGACCCAGAAGCGCGTCCCGTCGCCCGCCGCCTCGACATGCGCGAGCCGGCGCGCATGCGCCACCAGCGGCCCGGCCAGGCTGGCGGTGATGGTGCAGCGGCCGGCATCGCCGGGCCGGTAGTCGAGCGCCAGCGGCACGTGCGTCATCGCCTGCAGCACGCCCTTGATGACGCCGACATGGGTGCGGCAGATCGCCGGGCGCGGCGTGCCGGCGGTATTGTTGCGGCAGCCCGTGCAGGCGATCTCGAAGGGCAGCGCGGCGAGCGGCGCGACGGCGTGCTCTGCGAGATCGCCGAACACGGTGCGCAGGTAGCCGGCGAGCGCGGCCGGCTCGCGTGGCGGCGGCGCGGGCCGCGCCGTCATCTCGAAGAAGCCGGCCCAGAAATCCTCGAGCGGCACGAAACCTTCAGCCCGCATGGCCGCCTCCCTGCTTGCGCGCATGCACGATGGTCTGCCGGCCGAGACAGTTCCACGGCCACTGCGTGGCGAAGCCGGGCCCGCGCCGCGCCGCCAGCGCCTCGACGGCCGACAGCCACGGCTCCCACAGCCCGTCGAGCACGCCCGTCCCCTCGACCGCCAGCACCGAGGCGCCGTGGCGCTCGATATGCGCCAGCGTGTCGGTGGTCACGGCGCACCAGGGATGGGTGTGCGGGATCAGCCCGTAGGAGCGCAGATGCTCGAAGTTCAGGCTCGGCGGCTCGTCGTAGAGCCAGTAGGCGAGCGTGTCGCGCACGTTGAAGCTCGGCACGGCGAGCAGCATGGTGCCGCCCGGCTTCAAGAGCCGCAGGAGCTCGTCGATCACCGCGAGGGGATCGGCGACGTGCTCGAGCACGAAGTTGCACATGGCGAAGTCGAGGCTGGCGTCGGGCAGCGGGATGTCGGCGACGTCGGTCTCGACCGGCACGATGCGGCCGGGCGCTGCCGGCTTGGCCGCGCTCGCCTCGAGCCGCGTGCGGCTGATGTCGCAGGCATAGACGGTGTGGCCGAGGCGGGCGAGCGCGGCGGTGTAGTGGCCCGAGCCGCAGCCGGCATCGAGGCATTCGAGCCCCGGCGTCCTCGGGAAGTAGCGCGCCACAGCCTCGAGGAACTCGCCATGGCTGTCGATCAGCACGCTGCCGTCGTGGAAGGCGCCGCCGAAATAGCCGTAGAAGGCGCGGATGAAGCGGTCGGCGCCGGGCCCCGTGTGGCGCGTCTGCGGCGCGGTGTCCGGGCGGATCCAGTGCGCCTCGGCACTGCGATCCTCGCCCGGCGGCACGGCGGCGAGCAGGCCGAGCGCGAGAAAGCGCTCGACCAGCGCCAGCCGGGCGCCGTCGATGGCGCCCTGCCCGTCGCGCAGCAGCGCCTCGGCCGGCACGCCGCGCGCCGCCTCGAGCAGCGCGGTGCCCGGGCCGTCGACGACGCCGACCGCCTCGCCCGCCGCATCGAAGGCCAGATAGGCCCCGTCGAACAGCGGCGGCACGAACAGCTTGAGAAAGGTGGCGCCGGGCGCCTGCGACAGGCCGACCTCGGACAGCACCTGCGGCAGCGGCAGCGCGCCGCTGCCCTGCGCGATCGTGCCGGGTTGCGTCATGCGGCGTCCTCCGTCTCGATGGGGTGGAACCGGCCGTCGGCCGGATGGCGGAAGAGATGGCCGTAGCGCGCGACGAGCCCGTCCGGCCCGATGGCGAGCGCGGCGAGCGTGACGCGGCCGGCGACCGGGCAGTCCTGCATGGCAAAGCGCACGCGCCCGCCGGCCTCCGGCCAGGCGCGGGCGCGCGGGCGCGCGCTGCGGTGCACCAGAACGCGGCCGGCGACGGCGTCGCCGAGCGGCGGCAGGTCGAGCCAGGCGGTGCGGTCGTGCGCGCCGGCCGCCGCGGCGCCGGGCGGCCGGGCCCGCGCCATCCATTCCGAGACGCTGCCGCAGCGGTCGCACTCGCGGGCGAAGACCGGCGCGGCGAGCCCGGCCGGATCGTCGAAGCGGTAGTCGGCGAGAAGCCCGCCGCCGCCGGCCGAACAGGTGCCGCGGCAGCGCAGGCTGCGCGCCAGCCGGCGCCGCATGACCGGCGCATAGGCCGCCTGCAGCCAGTCGCCGGCGGTGATCGTGGCGGCGGCGTCGTCGAGTATGGCGGCGGCGAGCGCCCGCCGGGCGCGGTCGAGCCGGCCGGCCAGAAGCGCCAGGTCGGCCGGCGCCAGCGCGCTCATGTCGCCGACGGCCAGCGCCTGGCGCGCCAGGTGCAGCGCCGGTTCCAGCGCCGCGATCGCCGCGCGGATCGCGGCGGCCGGCCAGGCCCAGCGCGCGAAGCCCTCGCCCTGGCGCAACGCGCGGCCGGCCGCCCGAGCCGCCGCGTGCAGCCGCTCTTGCGCGTCATCCGGTGGGTCGGCCGGGGAACGCGGCCGCATGGCGCGGCCCGCAAGGGGCCTTGCCGGCGCGGCCGCGCCCGCCCCCGGAGAAGGCCGCGCGGCGACCGCACGGCCGGGCTCGCCGAGAACCACGATCGACGGCAGCTCGCCGGCCGCCCGTGCGAGCAGCCGGTTGAGCCGCGTCGCGATGCGGCCGGCCGGCTGGCCGGCGCGCACGCTTTCGACGAAGGCGGTCTCGAGCGCGGCGCCGCCGCGCAGGTTGCGCATCGGCCCGAGCACGGTGGCGCCGCCGGCATGAAGCCGGGCGGCGAGCGACAGCGCCCGCGGCACCGGCGAGCCGGCCAGCCGCAGCGTGCCGCAGCCATTGAGAAAGACGAGCGGCACCGCGCATGCCTGCGGCGCCAGCACCGCGCCGGGCAGGCCGTAGCCGGCATCGGTGGCGAGCCAGGCGGCAGGCCCGAGCGCCATGCAGTGCTCGGCGCCATGGCCGGTCAGAACCAGCGCGGCGAAACGCTCCGCCCCGGCAAGGCGGCGACCGAAGGCGGCCCCGTCGAGCGGCCGGCGGCCGTCGCCGTCGTGCACGAACAGGCCGTCCGGCGAGGCGATGCCGACGGCGTCGCCGGACGGATACGGCTCCGCGGCCACGCGCCCCTCATCCGCCGCGTCGCGAGCCGCGCAATCCGGCAGCAGGCCGAAGCCGCGCCCCGGCGCGCCGAGCGACCAGCGGACCAGCCGCATGAGGCGCGGCGCCGTCATCGCCGCATAGGGCCCGCGCACCCGCAGGATGCCGGCCGCCGCGTCCGGCCGGCGCCCGAGACGGTGGTCGGCCGCGACCGGCCCCGCCATGGCGGCAGCGCCGACGATCGACTCGGCCTCGCTCGCGGTCTCGCGTCTCACCTGTCGCCTCCATCGGTGGAAACAGCGCGTGTTCGGGCCGCGCGACACGACGCGGCCGATGCGCGGCACCGGCCCCGCCGACGGGCGGGGCCTATGCTGGGGCGTCGGCTGCGGCGCGGACTTGCGCCGCCGGGGTTTGTCCGGGCCGTGCGGCCGTGCGCTACAGCCGGTACTGCATGAGCATGCCGGCCAGCCGGTTCAGCTTGTCGCGCAGGTCGGTGAACCGGTCGTCGTCGAGCTCCTCCTTCGCCTGGTCCTGCAGGTCCTGCGCCAGGCTCATCACCTCCTTGCCGCCGCTTTGCAGGAAGTCCTGCACGCCGGTGGTGCCGGTCGTGGTGGTCGGCGTCCCGGTGGTGGTGGTGGTCGGCGTTCCCGTCGTGGTCGTGGGAGTGCCCGAGGTGGTCGTCGTCGGCGTCCCGGTCGTCGTCGGCGTGCCCCAGGTGGACGTCGTCGGCGTGCCGGTGGTAGTGGTCGGCGTGCCCCAGGTGGACGTCGTGGGCGTGCCGGTGGTGGTCGTCGGCGTGCCCCAGGTGGACGTCGTGGGCGTGCCGGTGGTGGTCGTCGG
>NZ_JAOAOP010000064.1 GCF_030398335.1 Aquibium sp. A9E412 | reverse complement strand
CTGCGTTTCACGGAATCGCAGACCGGCTCTAACTCATTGTTTTCCCGCGTTTCCGAACGGCGAACCGGTTTCCACTTCGCCTGGAAACGCTATAGAGCCGTTCTGCTCTTCACGGAATCGCAGATTGGGCTCCAAGGTGTTGTCTTGGCGCGTTTTCCGGACGGCGAAGCGGTTTCCACTTCGCCTGGAAACGCTTCGGAGCGCGCGGGCTCGCGCGCCCGCTCAGTTGAACAGGCTGGACACCGATTCCTCGGAGGCGGTGCGCGAGATCGCCTCGCCGATCAGGTCGGCGATCGAGATGACGCGGATGTTGTGCGCGGCCTCGACCGAGGCGTTGGCGTGGATCGAATCGGTGACCACCAGCTCCTTGAGCTTGGAGCCGGCGATGCGCGCGCCCGCGCCGCCCGACAGCACGCCATGGGTGATGTAGGCGGTGACGCTGGTCGCGCCGTTGACCAGCAGCGCGTCGGCCGCGTTGCACAGCGTGCCGCCGGAATCGACGATGTCGTCGACCAGGATGCAGTCGCGGCCGTGCACGTCGCCGATCACGTTCATGACCTCGGATTCGCCCGGCCGGTCGCGCCGCTTGTCGACGATGGCGAGCGGCGCGTCGAGCCGCTTGGCGAGCGAGCGCGCGCGCACCACGCCGCCGACGTCGGGCGACACCACCATGACGTTGACCAGGTCGTATTTCGACTTGATGTCGCGCGCCATCACCGGCACGGCGAACAGGTTGTCGGTCGGGATGTCGAAGAAGCCCTGGATCTGGCCGGCGTGCAGGTCGAGGGTGAGCACCCGGTCGGCGCCGGCCTGGGTGATCAGGTTGGCCACCAGCTTGGCCGAGATCGGCGTGCGGCCGGAGGTGCGGCGGTCCTGCCGGGCGTAGCCGAAATAGGGGATCACCGCCGTGATGCGCCGCGCCGACGACCGACGGAAGGCGTCGATCATGATCAGCAGCTCCATCAGGTGGTCGTTCGCGGGATAGGAGGTCGACTGCAGGACGAAGACGTCCTCGCCGCGCACGTTCTCCTGGATTTCCACGAAGATTTCCTGGTCGGCGAAGCGTCTGACGGTGCCGCGGCCGAGCGGAACGTTGAGGTAGCGGGCAACGGCCTCGGCCAGTGCCCGGTTGGAATTGCCCGCGAAGAGCTTCATCGATGATTCCCGGCGACATCCCCAAGGACGGGCCGGCGGCGCGACCCGAGCGCGATAGGTGGGGCTTTTAGCCGGGCACGCCGCTAATGCAAGCGTCGTCGTCGCAAAAGCGACGGCAATTCCCAACAAACCGTTAGCGCCGGCCGCGCGCTCAGCCCTGGCGGCTCGCCGACCACGCCGACAATTCGTCGATCGTGCGGTCGGCGATCGCCTGCATGGTGGCCGCGTCGACGCTCGACCAGCCGTCGGCCGCGCCGCCCGGCGCCCGCTGCTGGCCCTGGATGCGGTGCACCCGGTTGCCGGCCCCGTCGAGCACGTCCCAGACATAGATGACGGTGGTGCTGCCGTTCTCCGAGATCGCCGAGAAGTAGCCCTTGAGCTCGTAGTCGGCGCTGTCGCGGCTCACGCCGATGCCGCGCTCGCGGGCGCGCGCGGCGAGCTGGCGCGACAGCGGCTCGCTGGCCTCGACCGTGGCGCCGACCACCGGCGCGAAGCGCACGCTCGGCGCGCCGGGCGCGGCGGCGACCTGCGGCGTCTCGGCCGGTGCCAGCGCGCTCACGGCAGGGTCGGTGGCGGGGTTGCCCGCCGCGGGGTCGAGCCCCGTCACGTCGAGACCGGAGCCCGTGCTGCTGCAGCCGGCCAGCGCGCCGGCCACCATCAGCGGCGCGAGCCTGTATGCCAAACGTCCCATCGAGCCCTCCCACGGTGACCCGGGCGGTGCCTCCCTTCGAACACCGAATTCAGCGCACGATCAAGTCGAGATCGTGGCGCGACAGCGGCTTGGGCGCCGCCTCCGTCGTCAGATAGGTGCGGCCGAGCGACATCGCCGTGCCGCTGTCGGAATCCATGATGATCATGTGCGCGAACAGCGACATGTCGGGTGCGATCGGCTCGCCGTTGCCGGAATAGAACATCGGCGGGTCCATCCAGGACGGCGCGAAGCGCGCGCCCAGCGAATAGCCGCAGGCGTTGAGTCGGTGCTTGGTCAGGCCGTGCGCCTCCATGACGCGGGCATGGGCGTCGAACACGTCGCCGAAGGTGTTGCCGGGCGTCATCGCCTTCTCGACCGCCAGCAGCGCCTCGCGCGCCGCCTCGAAGAGCTCCTGGTGGCGCTTCGACACCTTGCCGACCAGCACGGTCTGCATCATCGCGCAGTGGTAGTGGTGGTAGACGCCGGCCCATTCGAGCGTGAGCTGGTCGTTCTTGGTCAGCTTGCGGCGGCCGGCCTTGTAGCGGCACAGCAGCGCGTCCTGGCCGGAGCCGATGACGAACTCGTTGGCCGGATAGTCGCCGCCGCCGGCGAACACGGCGCCCTGCATGGCGGCAAGAATCGCCGCCTCGTCGCCGCCCTGCTTGATGAGCGGCAGCGCCGCGTCGAGCGCCTCGTCGGCCAGCGTGGCGGCCTTGCGCACCTTCTGGATCTCGGCCGGGCTCTTCAGCAGCCGCAGGCCGCTGACCAGCCGCGAGGCGTCCTCGATCTTGCCGAAGGTCTGGAGCTGCTCGTCGAGCCGGCGCGCCTCGTGGCCGGTCAGGCCGTGCGTGTCGTACTCGACGCCGATGCGCGCGCCGAGCAGGTCGAGATCGTTGAGCAGGTTGCGCAGCTCGGCCGCCGGGTTGGCGCCGTCGCGGTCGGTCCACACGACGATGTCCTCGATCGTCGAGGTGTGGCGCGCCTGGCGCATGTCGGCCGAGCGGGCGAGCAGCACCATGGTGCCGTCGGCCTTCACCACCAGGCACTGGAAGAAGCAGAAGCCGAAGGTGTCGAAGCCGGTCAGCCAGTACATGCTCTCCTGGGCGAACAGCAGCATGGCGTCGAGCTTCTTCTCCTCCATCTCGAGGATCAGCCGGTCGCGGCGCGAATCGTATTCGGCCCGGTCGAAATGCAAAGCCATCAGCGCTCCTCCAGAACGATCGCGGAGACCTGTCGTCCGTAGTCGGGCTCGCCGCGATGGGTGGCGCGGCGATAGGAGTAGAACCGGTTCTCGTCGGCGTAGGTGCAGTCGGGCAGCGCGGCGCAGGCGACGCCGGCCGCCGCCAGCCGGTCGCAGGCATAGGCGGGCAGGTCGAAGCGGTGGTGGCCGGGGCGCTCGGCCGGCGCGAAATGGCGCTCGGCGCGCGCGTCGTCGGCCAGCACCGCATCGCGGAACTCCGGACCGACCTCGTAATGCGTCTGGCTGATCGTCGGGCCGACGACGGCGCGCAGCCGGCCGCGCGCGGCGCCGAGCCGCTCCATCGCGGCGACCGTCGCCTCGAGCACGCCGGCGAGCGCGCCCTTCCAGCCGGCATGGGCGGCGCCGATGATGCCGGCCTCGCGGTCGGCGAACAGCACCGGCGCACAGTCGGCCGTCAGCACGCCGAGCGCCAGGCCCGGCCGGTCGGTGACCAGCGCGTCGGCCTTCGGCCGCGCGGCGCCGGGCGGCGCCGTCAGCGTGACGACGTCCGGCGAGTGCACCTGATGCAGCGTGACCAGCCGCTCGGGCGCGACGCCCAGCGCAGCGGCGACGCGGGCCCGGTTCTCGCGCACCGTCGCGGCGTCGTCGGCCGAGCCGAGCCCGACATTCAGCCCGCCGTAAAGGCCCTGCGAGAGCCCTCCCTCGCGGGTGAAGAAGCCGTGGCGCACCCCGGCCGCGGCGGCGCCATCGAACAGGGCGGACCGAAGGGGCTTCGGTCTCGATGTGTCCAGCATACGCCGCCTTGTGCTGTTGTCCTCTCGCGCGGCGATGGTGAGGCAGCGCCGGGGCCGAGTCAATGCACCGTCCCGGCTCGCCGCCGCGCCGCGCCACGACGCCGCCTTCGCCCGTTCCGCGCGGCCGTCACGGCGCCAGCACGCGGCCCGGCCGGTGGACGATCAGCGCCTTGAACAGCGTGCCCATCGCCGCGGCGCCGGCCAGCCGCTCGACCTCGCCGGCCAGCCGCGCCTGCTCGTCCGGTGTCCGGCCGGCGCCGAGCCGGCCGGCGCGCTCGGCCAGCCCCATGCCGAGCAGGAAGTCGGCCTGGCTCATCAGCCGGGCCTCGAGCCCAGCCCGGCACGCCTCCGCGGCGAGCGCGGCGAAGTCGACATGCGCCGTCAGGTCGGCCGCGCCGGGATGGGCGAGCGGGTCGTCGTGGGCGTGCTCGCGCAGCGCCTGCAGCGTGTCGCCGAGGCCGGGCTCGAGATGGCCGTAGTCGAAGAACAGCGCCGCGCCGCCCGCAGCGGCGATGCGTTCGGCGATCGCGGCCATCAGGGCGCTGCGCGCTGGGGCGATCTCGGCGATCGCGCCGGGCGGGGCCGCCGCGGCGCCGGGCGGCAGCAGCGCCGGATCGGGGGCGCCGGGGCCGGCGCGGAAGCACAGCGCGCCCGCCTCGTCGAGCGCCACCACGCGCTCGCGCCAGCCCGCGCCGGTCTTGACGTACTGGCGCACCGGCAAGGCGTCGAACAGCTCGTTGCCGACCAGGAACAGCGGTCCCGCGGGCAGCGCGGCCGGCGTCGCCACCCATTGCGGCGTGGCGGCCGCGCCGGCGAGCGTGGCGCGCTGCACCGCCACAAGCCGCGGGCTCGTCTCGACCAGCGCGAAGCGGGCCGCTTCGATGAGCGCGGGGTCGAGCCGGGCGAGCGTGCGCAGCACGTCCTTCATCAGCGTGCCGCGGCCGGGGCCGATCTCGGCGATCACCGGCGCGGCCGGCCGGCCGTCGGCCTGCCAGGCGGCGTAGAGCCACACGCCGACCAGCTCGCCGAACATCTGGCTGACCTCCGGCGCGGTGGTGAAGTCGCCGGCCGTGCCGAAGGGCTCGCGCGTCATGTAGTAGCCGTGCTCGGGGTCGGCCAGGCAGAGCGCCATGTAGTCGGCCACCGACAGCGGCCCGCCGGCTGCGATCAGCCGGGCGATGCGATCGGCGAGCGCGGTCATGCGCGCTGGTCGCGCGCCGGTCCGGCCGCCGCCATCGCCCACAGCCCGGCGAGCACCATGGGCAGCGACAGCAGCATGCCCATGGTCAGCCAGCCGCCGGCGAGATAGCCGATATGGGCGTCGGGCTCGCGGAAGAACTCGACGGTGATGCGCGCCAGGCCGTAGCCGGCGACGAAGGCGCCGCCGACGAAGCCCGGCGTCTTCAGGCGCAGGCGGCGGTGGGTGAGCACGCGCAGCACGACGAACAGTACCAGACCCTCGAGCGCGGCCTCGTAGAGCTGGCTCGGATGGCGCGGCAGTGGCCCGGCGCCGGGAAAGACGATGCCCCAGGGCATGTCGGTCGGCCGGCCCCACAGCTCGGCATTGATGAAGTTGGCCACGCGCACCAGGCCGAGCCCGACGGGAACGCCGGCGGCCACCGTGTCGAGCAGGCTCCAGGTGGCGATGCCGCGGGCGCGGGCGAACAGCACCATGGCGAGGATGGTGCCGAGGAGGCCGCCGTGGAACGACATGCCGCCCTGCCACAGCGCGAAGACGGCGAGCGGCTCGGACAGGTAGCGTTCGAGATCGTAGAACAGCACGTAGCCGAGACGGCCGCCGAGCACGATGCCGACCGCCGCCCACAGCACGAAGTCGTCGAGATCGGCCGGCGTCATCGGCGGGCTCTCGCCGGCCCACAGCCGCGGCGTGGAGACGAGCCGGCGCGCATACCACCAGGCGAATAGGATGCCGACGACGTAGCCGAGGCCGTACCAGTGGACGGCCAGCGGGCCGAGCCGCAGGATCACCGGGTCGATGTCGGGGAAGGGCAGGGCGGCCAGCGGCACCAGCAGAAGATCGGTCAAGGGAAAGCTCCTCGGGGCGGGAGGAGGGCATGCTATGCGTGCCGGTCCCGGCAAGGTCAAGGCGCGCGGCGCCGCATGCGCCTTGCATTCGCCGCCCCGGGCCACTAGGTGCTTTGGGACACAGCGAGGTTGCGCGCCATGACCAACGGACCGAATCGCCTGCTCGACGAGTTCGCCAAGCTGATGACCGACGCCGCCGGCGCGGCGCAGGGCGTGCGCCGGGAGATGGAGACGGTCTTCCGCACCCAGGCCGAGCGCGTGCTCAACTCGATGGAGGTCGTGCAGCGCGAGGAGTTCGACGCGGTGCGCGACATGGTCGTCAAGGCGCGCGAGGAGAACGCGCGGCTGGCCGCGCGCGTCGAGGCGCTGGAGGCGGCGCTGGCCGAGCGCGAGGCCGGCGCGACGGGCGCGAAGCCGGCCGGACGGACGCGCGGCAAGAAATAATTCGCACCGGCGCCCGGGCCTGCCGCGAGCGGCAAAAGCCGTTGTTGCTGAATCGCTTAGCAGCCACCGGTGAATCGGGCCGTGAACGGCTATCCACATGCGAATGCGGCGCTCCGCAAAAAAGGGGCTGGTCTCGCGACTCGTCATCAATAGACTGAATTTGCTGCATGATTCGAGACGGATCATGCGCCGGGCGGCGGCGGGCCCGGCCTCTTGTCCTGCGTCTGGCCTCCTATCTGCGCGCCCCTCGTCGCGTTTCGAACTGACCGCGTGTGCCGCACGCATGGGCGCTTTTTGTGCGCTCCAGAATATGGGATTTCGCCTTCATGAGCCTTCTTGAGATCGATATTGCGCGCGACGCCCACCCGGTGGACGTGATCGAGCATGTCGCGCATGCGAACGACTGGGCCTATGAGCGCAGCTGCGACGACGAGATCGGCATCTCCGTCGCGGGAAGCTGGACCGACTACCACGTCTCGTTCTCCTGGATGGAGGATTTCGAGGCGCTGCATCTGGCCTGCGCCTTCGACATCAAGGTGCCGGAAAACCGCGTGCTCGAGGTGATGCGGCTCCTGTCGCTGATCAACGAGCAGATGCTGTTCGGGCATTTCGACCTGTGGGAGCAGGAAGGCGCGGTGATGTTCCGCCAGACGCTGCTTCTGGCCGGCGGCGCGGAGCCGACGAGCGCGCAGGTCGAGGTGCTCCTGTCGAGTGCGCTGGAGGCCTGCGAGTGCTACTTCCAGGCCTTCCAGCTCGTCGTCTGGTCGGGCTGCAGCGCGCGCCAGGCGCTGTCGAGCGTGCTGTTCGAAACCGCCGGCACGGCGTGAGGCGGCGATGAGCGGGGCGGCCAAGCCGGAGATCGTCTACGCCGATTTCGACCGGGTCGACATCCGCGTCGGCACGGTCGTCGAGGCGCAGCCGTTTCCCGAGGCGCGCAAGCCGGCGGTCAAGCTGACGGTCGACTTCGGGCCGGAGATCGGCGTGAAGAAGACGTCGGCGCAGATCACCCGGCACTACACGCCCGAGGCGCTGCTCGGTCGCCAGGTGCTGGCGGTGGTCAACTTCCCGCCGCGCCAGATCGGCAAGTTCATGTCCGAGGTGCTCACGCTCGGCTTCGCCGACGCGGCGGGCGACGTGGTGCTGGCGGCCGTCGACAAGCCGGTGCCCGACGGCGCCAGGCTGCACTGAGACGCCGGCGGCCGGCGCGCGGCCGCGGCCGATCGGCTACGCCGGCACCCGAACCACGGCGCGCAGGCCGCCCAGCGGGCTGTCCTCCAGCGTGATGTCGCCGCCGTGGCTGCGCGCGATGTCGCGGGCGATCGACAGGCCGAGGCCGGTGCCGCTCTCGTCCTGGTTGCGCGCGGTGTCGAGCCGCACGAAGGGCTTGAAGACCTCCTCGCGCCGCTCCGCCGGGATGCCCGGGCCGTCGTCGTCGACCGTCACGCGCAGCATGCCGTCGCGGTGGCGCACGTCGACCGCGACGCGGCCGGCATAGCGGAAGGCGTTTTCCACCAGGTTCGACAGCAGCCGGCTGAAGGCGTTCGGCCGCACATGCACGACCGGCTCGCCCGACAGCGCGGTCGACAGCTTGCGCTTGCGCAGCCGTGCCTCCTCGGCCAGCTTGTCGAGAAAGGCGGCGAGATCGAACAGGCCGGGGTCCTCCGACGCCTCGCCGCGGGCGAAGGCGAGATAGCCCTCGAGCATCGACTGCATGTCGGCGATGTCCTGGTCGAGCGCCTCCTTGTCGGCCTTCGAGCCGGCCAGCGCGAGCTGCAGCTTGAAGCGCGTCAGGATGGTGCGCAGGTCGTGGCTGACGCCGGTCAGCATCGCCGTGCGCTGCTCGATCTGGCGCTCGATGCGCTCGCGCATCAGCATGAAGGCGGTGCCGGCGCGGCGCACCTCCTCCGCGCCGCGCGGCGAGAAGTCGCGCGGCATCGGCCGGCCCTTGCCGAAGCTGTCGGCGGCCTCGGCGAGCTGCAGGATCGGCCGGATCTGGTTGCGCAGGAAGGCGATGGCGATGGCCAGCAGCACCAGCGAGGTGCCGACCATCCACAGCAGGAAGATGTGCGTGTTCGAGGCGTAGGCCTGGCTGCGCCGGGCGAAGACGCGCAGCACGCTGTCGTCGAGCCGGATGCGGATCTCGACGATGTTCGAGGCGCCGACCGTGTCGATCCAGAACGGCCGGTTGATCTGCCGGGTGATCTCCTCGCTCAGCGTCTGGTCGAGGATGGAGAAGAACGGCTTCGGCCCCGGCGCGGGCAGCGGATCGGGCGGCAGGATGTCGATCTTCAGCGCCAGCCGCTCCTGGGCGATGCGGATGACCTCGGCATGGTCGGAATCCTGCGGATAGGTCTCGATCATGTCGATGATGGCGGCGATGTCGCGCGTCACCGCCTGGCTGAGGCGCTGGGTGACGGTCTGCCAGTGACGCTCCATGAAGACGAAGGCGATGACCGACTGCAGGAGCAGCATCGGCGCGATGACGATGATCAGCGAGCGCGCGTAGAGCCGCTTGGGCATGTAGCGCGACACCACGCGCCAGAAGCGGCGCCACTGGCGGCGCACCGCCGCCGCCAGGCGGCCGACCCGCAGGAAGCTCCGGCTCCAGGCCGGGGAGGGGAGGTCCGAACTCGCCATGCGCCTGTCGTCGCCGCCCCGCGCGGCGCCCTTGTTGCTGCCCGTCTCGCGCCCGATCCTGCAAAGCGCGGCCGCTGCCGCCGCAGGGATCGCGCGCGGCCGGTACGATAAACCATGATGCCCGTTGCGCGAAACGGAGTCCCCGGCCGGCAGCGGACCACAAGGACGGCTCGGCGCTGGAGGCGGGGGCGCTACTCGACGCTCAGCCGGTAGCCGACGCCGCGCACCGTCTGCAGCCAGACGGGGTTCGAGGGGTCGCGCTCGATCTTGCGGCGCAGCCGGTTGATCTGCACGTCGACGGTGCGCTCGCCGACCTCGGCCTCGCCGCCGACCAGCTCATGGCGCGGGATCGTCTCGCCGGCGCGCTCGGCGAAGATCGCCATGATCTCCTGCTCGCGGTCGGTGAGCTTGAGCACCTTGCCGCCGCGCTTCAGCTCGCGGCGCGCGATCTGGAAGGTGTAGGGGCCGAAGACGATCTGCTCGAGGCGCGGCGGCGTCTGCGGTCCGCCGCGGCGCAGGATGTTGTTGATCCTGAGGACCAGCTCGCGCGGGTCGAACGGCTTGGCCAGATAGTCGTCGGCGCCCGCCTCCAGCCCGGCGATGCGGCTGTCGGTCTCCGACAGCGCCGTGAGCATCAGGATCGGCACCTCGCGCCGGTCGCGCAGCGCGCGGGTCAGGTCGACGCCGTTCTCGCCCGGCATCATCACGTCGAGCACGATCAGGTCGAAGTCGAGCCCGCCGAGCTTGCGCCGCGCCTCGGCGGCCGTGCCGGCGACGGTGATGCGGAAGCCGTGCTCGCTCAAGAAGCGCTTGAGCAGCGTGCGGATGCGGGTGTCGTCGTCGACGACGAGCAGGTGCGGTGCGTCGTCCGAAGGTGTCGCGCCCTCGCGCGCCGTCGCCAAGGCTTCGCTCATCATTTGCCCTCTCGGCCCCCGCCGCCGGCCCGTGGCCGCTTGTCGATCTGCGGCCGCAGATCGGGGTCGACCATCGCCTTCAGGAAGCGCTCGATCGCCGCGCGGTCGGCCGGCCCGGCCTCCTCAAGTGCCGCACGGATGCGGCGGGACTGTGGCAGGGCGAGGGCGAGCGCCAGCGCGCGGCCCTTGGCGGTCGGGTAGAGCTCGCGCTGGCGCCGGTCGCGCGGACCCTGCACCTGGACCACATGGCCGGCGTCGATGAGCTGCTTGAGCACGCGCGCCAGGCTCTGCTTGGTGATGCGCAGCACCTCGAGCAGCTCGGCCACGGTGAGGCCGGGGCGGCGGTTGACGAAATGCAGCACCCGGTGATGCGCCCGGCCGAAGCCGTAGTCGGCCAGGATGACGTCGGGGTCGGACGTGAAGTCGCGATAGGCGAAGAACAGCAGCTCGATGAGGGCGAAGTCGATGCCCTCCTCCTCCGCGGACAGCGCCGTCCTGACCGCCTCGTCTGCCTGCTGGCCGTTCATCGGGCTTCGGCCCTGGAATTTATGTCAGTCATATTGACATAATTTGGGGCGACTGGTAATTTTTGGCAAGCTTTGCGGCGAATTGCGAACGAAAAGGCGCCCCGAAGCGGACTTTCCGGAACTTCCTTCAAGCCCGCGTCGCCGCGACCGGAGCTTGGCGCGCCCGGACCGCCTTTCGGCCGCCGCACGGACGATCCGGCGCAACCCACGAACCGCGGGAGACAGGACATGGCATCGGTTCCCTTCGACCAGCTTGACGGCTTCATCTGGATGAATGGCGAGTTCGTCAAGTGGTCCGAGGCCAAGGTGCATGTGCTGACGCACGGGCTGCACTATGCCAGCGCGGTGTTCGAGGGCGAGCGCGCCTATGGCGGCGAGATCTTCAAGTTGACCGAGCACACCGAGCGGCTGCACGAATCGGCACGCCTGCTCGGCTTCCGCATCCCGTGGAGCGTGGCGGAGATCGACGCCGCCTGCCGCGACCTGCTCGCCCGGCAGGGCTTTCAGGACGCCTATGTGCGGCCGATCGCCTGGCGCGGCAGCGAGATGATGGGCGTGTCGGCGCAGAACAACCGCATCAACCTGGCGATCGCCATCTGGCAGTGGCCGAGCTATTTCGATCCCGAGCAGCGGCTCAAGGGCATTCGCCTCGACATGGCCGAGTACCGCCGGCCCGATCCGCGCACCGCGCCGTCGAAGTCGAAGGCGGCGGGCCTCTACATGATCTGCACCCTGTCGAAGCACGCCGCGGAGGCCAAGGGCTACGCCGATGCGCTGATGCTCGACTGGCGCGGCCGTGTCGCCGAGGCGACCGGCGCCAACGTCTTCTTCGTCAAGGATGGCCGGCTGCACACGCCGACGCCGGACTGCTTCCTCGACGGCATCACGCGACGCACGGTGATCGAGCTGGCCGAGCGGCGCGGCATCGAGGTGGTCGAGCGCACCATCATGCCGGAGGAGATGGCCGACTTCGAGCAGTGCTTCCTGACCGGCACGGCGGCCGAGGTGACGCCGGTCTCCGAGATCGGCCCGTACGGCTTCGAGGTCGGCGAGATCGCCCGCGTCCTGATGAACGACTACGCGGCCGCGGTGCGTCCGCGCCAGGCGATCGCCGCCGAGTAGCCGCGGCCTGCCGTCCCGGCTCCCGCCGCCGCTCCGCCCGCGCGGGCGGCGTGCCGGGTGGACCCGCGGCGCGCATCGCTTTATGCCCGAAGCCTGAGCGTATCGGCACGAAGGCCGCGGCGGTCCTGGCAGGGCGCGTCGCAACGGTCTGCGGCGTCGGTCGTGCGCGCGGCGCGGTAGCGAGATCACGAGGCAAGCCATGGGCGAATTGAAGGCCGGCGTCATTCCGGTGACGCCGTTCCAGCAGAACTGCACCATCCTGTTCGACGCGACGGACAAGGTCGGCGTCGTCGTCGATCCGGGCGGCGAGGTGGCGCGCATCCGCAAGGCGATCGACAAGAACGGCATTTCCGTCGCGGCGATCTGGCTGACGCACGGCCACATCGACCATGCCGGCGGCGCGATGGAGCTGAAGGAGGCGCTCGGCGTCGACATTCTCGGCCCGCACGAGGCCGACGGCCCGATGCTCGCCAATCTGGAAGACCAGGCGCGCATGTTCGGGCTCGCCGAGCCGGTGCGCAATGTGACGCCCGACCGCTTTCTGGCCGACGGCGAGACGGTGTCGTTCGGCGACCACGTCTTCGAGGTGCTGCACTGCCCGGGCCACGCGCCGGGCCATGTGGTGTTTTTCCACCGCGCGGCGCGCTTCGCCCATGTCGGCGACGTGCTGTTCCACGGCTCGATCGGCCGCACCGACCTGCCGGGCGGCGACCACGAGGCGCTGATCCGCTCGATCAAGGACAAGCTGCTGCCGCTCGGCGACGACGTCGGCTTCCTGTGCGGTCACGGGCCGGGCGGCCGCTTCGGCGAGGAGCGGCGGTCCAACCCGTTCCTGGTGTGAGCCGTCCCGGGCCGGCTCAGCCGCGGCAGAAGTAGCGCCGGCCGTCGGCGCCGGCATAGGTGCCGCTCGCCGGATCGAAGCCGGGATGGCGCCGCGCGCAGCGCCGCTCCCAGGCGCGCGACCAGGGCTCGGCGGAATGGCCCGGAGCGGCCGCGTGGCGGCCCGGCGCCGGCGGGAAGTAGTGTCGCTCCGCACTCGGCCGCGGTTGCCGGTAGGGATTGCGGTAGACCGGCCGGGGGCGCTCCTGCTGTGCCAGGATGGCGGCCACCGCCGCGCCGGCGGCGAAGCCCAGAATGCCGGCGGCGAGCAGGTCGTCGCCCCGGTCCTGCGCGACCGGGGGCGGCCGGTGCCAGCCGCGGTGGCGCTCGCCGGCCTGCGGCTGCGCGGTGGCGGCCAGCGTCGTGGCCGCCACGGCGGCCGACAGGACGAGGGATCTCAGCAGGCGTGTCATCGGCGGGTCTCCTTGCGGCCGCTCGGGGCGCGGCGGGTCACCGATGAGCTAGGCTCGCGCGGCTGAACGCAGGCTGAACGAACGGCCGCGGCGGCACGAAAAAAGCCCCGCGCGCTGCGCGGGGCCGGAAGTTGCGGCCGGCCGGCGGTCGCCCGCCCGGCGCATGTGACAGCCAGCCGGCTGCCGGAGTGCTGCGGAGCCGCTCCGCGTTCGCACGGGCACGCGGAGCGGCTCCGGCCTGTCGTCGTTCGGCGTCTCGCGACGGCGAAGCGGTGTCCGCTTCGCCTGGAAACGGTTTGGAGCCGATCTGCTTTTCACGGAATCGCAGATCGGCTCCAAGTTATCGTTCTGACGCGTTTCCGGACGGCGAAGCGGTGTCCGCTTCGCCTGGAAACGCTCTAGAGAATCTGCAGATTGACGGCCTTGGGGCCCTTGCCGCGGCGGTCCGGCTCGGTGTCGAAGCTGACCTTCTGGCCGTCCTCGAGGCCCGGCAGGCCGGAGGCCTGAACGGCGGAGATGTGGACGAACACGTCCTTTTGCCCCTCGTCCGGCGTGATGAAGCCGAAACCCTTGGCATGGTTGAAGAATTTCACGGTTCCGCTCTGCGGCATGAGTAGCTCCTGGTCTCCCGGTCTGCGGCGTGAGGGCAAGTTGCGCCCTCGGTTGTCTCGGTCGTTTACTGGGGGAGAAGAAACGTTCGGCGTTGCCTTAAGGGTCTTGCCGAAACCCTCTCTTGCGCGAGCGTCCCGGTTGCCGGGCCAACTTGCTGCCTCCGGGGCATTCCATTCCAGTCTCCGGGCCGGCAAATGCCCGAACGGAAGAAAGTGTGGTGCATTTTCTTGAGGTGGGCAAGCGGAAACTTTGTCCGCCGGCGGTCGCCCGCAAGCACAAAAAGAAAGGCGCGGTGCCGAAGCACCGCGCCCTCGATCGAACACTGTACGGCCCGGCGGGCGGGCCGCGACGCCGGCGCCTCAGGCGGCCGACAGGTTGACCGCCTTCGGGCCCTTGCCCATGCGGTCGGGCTCGGTCTCGAAGCTCACCTTCTGGCCGTCGACCAGGGTGTGCATGCCCGAGGCCTCGACGGCGGAGATGTGCACGAACACATCCTTGCCGCCGGCGTCCGGCGTGATGAAGCCGAAGCCCTTGGAAGCGTTGAAGAATTTGACGGTGCCGTCTTGCGCCATGGGAAACTCCTTAGTCCCGTTGGTCAAACGCGTCCGTGCAGTGCGCACGGTTTCGCTGCGTCGAGAGTTCACGATGTCGGGGAAAGGGGTCGTCCAAAAAACGCGTCCAGTCTCCGGGTCGGCAACCACCCGAACCTGATGACTGTGACACGAAACCGCGGCCGAAACAAGGCGGCAATCGCCAAGACCGGTGACGCGCGGTCCGCACCGTGGCAGTCTCGCGCCTCGCAACGGGGGGCGCGGGTGCCGGAACTGCTTCTGCTTCGCCATGCCAAGTCGAGCTGGGACGCGCCGGGCCTGGCCGACCGCGAGCGGCCGCTCGCGCCGCGCGGCCGGCACGCCGCGCCGCTGATGGGGCGCGCCATGGCGGCGCGCGGCTGGCTGCCCGACCGGGCCGTGGTCTCGCCGGCGCGGCGGGCGCACGAGACCTGGGCGCTCGTTTCGCCGGAGCTCGGCCCGGCGGCGCCGGAGCCCGACTTCGTGCCGGCGCTCTACATGGCGGCGCCCGACACGCTGCTGGCGACGTTGCGCGCGACGCCGGCCGGCACCCGCCGGCTGATCGTCGTCGGCCACAATCCGGGGCTGGAGGCGTTCGCCGCGGCGCTCGCCGGGCCGCGGTCCGACGCCGCGGCGCTGGCCGCGCTGCGGCACAAGTTTCCCACGGCCGCGGTCGCCCGGCTGCTGTTCGACGGCGCCTGGGCCGAGCTCGCGGCGGGCGCGGCACGGCTGACCGACTTCGTCCGGCCGAAGGCGCTGGATACGCAACGCAACGAGGGACGCAGGCATGGCGCACGGCACCGCGGATAGCCGCTTCAGCGCGAGGGACGAGCGCTTCTGGGACCGCATGGCGCGGCGCTATGCGCGGCTGGCGGTGCGCGACGCGGCGGGCTACGCGCAGACGCTGGCGCGCACGCGCCACTGGCTGGGCGCCGGCGACCGGGTGCTGGAGATCGGCTGCGGCACCGGCACGACCGCGCTCGCGCTGGCGCCGCATGTCGGGCGCTACCTCGCCACCGACATCTCCGGCGCGATGATCGCCATCGCGCGCGACAAGGCGGCCGCGGCCGGTAGCGCCGTCGTGCCCGCCTTCGAGAAGGCGACGCTCGACGACGCGCCGGGCGCGCCCGGCGCCTACGACGCGGTGCTCGCCTTCAACGCGCTGCATCTTTGCGGCGACGTGCCGGCGGCGCTGGCCCGCGTGGCGCGCCTCGTCAGGCCGGGCGGCCTGTTCATCTCCAAGACGCCGTGCCTCGGCGACGTCTCGCCCGTGTTCCGCCTCCTGGTGCCGGCGCTGCGGCTGGCGCGGCTCGCCCCGCGCGTCACCTTCGTCACCGCGGCGGGGCTGGAGCGCGAGCTGGCGGCGGCCGGATTCGCGGTCGTCGAGCGCGGCCGGCACGGCAGCCGCGGGCGCGATCTCCGGCCGTTCCTGGTGGCGCGCCGCGCCGTCTCCTGACAGCCTGCTGTCAGCAGCCGCCGCGCCGTCGGCCGGCCGCGGCCGCGGCCCCTTTCCTTCGGCGGCCGGGGTCGCCATATTCGCGGCATGGCCAGATCCCCTTCCAAGTCCGCCCGGCGCGACGGCTTCGCCGAGGCGCCGCAGCCCGAGATCTCCGGCACGCCGCTTTCCGGTCCGGTGTCCGACTGGGCCGACGCGATCGCCCGCGCGGCCGAGGACCGGCCGCCGGCGCGCAAGCCCGCGCGCAAGGTGCCGGAGCGGTCGGCCGCGCCGGGCAAGACGGCGCGCGGCACCTCGATGGGCGGCGCGGCGAGCGCGCGCGAGCGCGCGGCGGCCGGCCTCAACCCGGTCGCCGGGCTCGACGTGTCGCTCGAGGAGGCCGAGCGTCTCGCGCCGTCCGGCGTCACCGCCACCGTGGCGGCGCTGTCGCGGCTGATCGAGGGCGGCGACCCGAACGTCAAGCAGGGCTGGACGCCGCACCGCCCGCCGCGGCCGGAGAAGTCGGAAGGCGGCGTGCCGCTGAAGATGGTGACCGACTACAAGCCGGCCGGCGATCAGCCGACGGCGATCGCCGACCTGGTCGCCGGCGTCAACGAGCACGAGCGCACCCAGGTGCTGCTCGGCGTCACCGGCTCGGGCAAGACCTTCACCATGGCCAAGGTGATCGAGGAGACGCAGCGCCCGGCGGTCATCCTGGCGCCCAACAAGACGCTGGCCGCGCAGCTCTATTCGGAGTTCAGGAACTTCTTCCCCGACAACGCGGTGGAGTATTTCGTCTCCTACTACGACTACTACCAGCCCGAGGCCTATGTGCCGCGCTCGGACACCTACATCGAGAAGGAATCGTCGATCAACGAGCAGATCGACCGCATGCGCCACTCCGCCACGCGGGCGCTGCTGGAGCGCGACGACGTCATCATCGTCGCCTCGGTGTCGTGCATCTACGGCATCGGCTCGGTCGAGACCTATACGGCGATGACCTTCCAGATGGCGGTCGGCGACCGGCTCGACCAGCGCCAGCTTCTCGCCGACCTGGTGGCGCAGCAGTACAAGCGGCAGGACGCCAACTTCGTGCGCGGCTCCTTCCGCGTGCGCGGCGACACCATCGAGATCTTCCCCGCCCACCTGGAGGACCGCGCCTGGCGCATCTCGCTGTTCGGCGACGAGATCGACGGCATCACCGAGTTCGACCCGCTGACCGGCAAGAAGACCGACGCGCTGAAGTCGGTGAAGATCTACGCCAACTCGCACTACGTGACGCCGCGCCCGACGCTCAACCAGGCGATCAAGGGCATCAACGCCGAGCTCAAGACGCGGCTGGCCGAGCTGGAGAAGGCGGGCCGGCTGCTGGAGGCGCAGCGCCTCGAGCAGCGCACCCGCTTCGACCTCGAGATGCTCGAGGCGACCGGCTCGTGCGCCGGCATCGAGAACTACTCGCGCTACCTGACCGGACGCCGGCCGGGCGAGCCGCCGCCGACGCTGTTCGAGTACATCCCCGACAACGCGCTGCTGTTCGTCGACGAGAGCCACGTGACGATCCCGCAGATCGGCGGCATGTATCGCGGCGACTTCCGGCGCAAGGCGACGCTCGCCGAATACGGCTTCCGGCTGCCGTCGTGCATGGACAACCGGCCGCTGCGCTTCGAGGAGTGGGACGCCATGCGGCCGCTCAGCGTGGCGGTCTCGGCGACGCCGGGCGGCTGGGAGCTCGACCAGTCGGGCGGCGTGTTCGCCGAGCAGGTCATCCGGCCGACCGGGCTGGTCGACCCGCCGGTCGAGGTGCGCCCGGCCAAGAGCCAGGTCGACGACGTGCTGGGCGAGATCCGCGCCACGGCGGCGGCCGGCTACCGCACGCTGGTCACGGTGCTCACCAAGCGCATGGCCGAGGACCTGACGGAATACCTGCACGAGCAGGGCATCCGCGTGCGCTACATGCATTCCGACATCGACACGCTGGAGCGCATCGAGATCATCCGCGACCTCAGGCTCGGCGCCTTCGACTGCCTGGTCGGCATCAACCTGCTGCGCGAGGGCCTCGACATCCCCGAATGCGGCTTCGTCGCCATCCTCGACGCCGACAAGGAGGGCTTCCTGCGCTCGGAGACCTCGCTGGTGCAGACCATCGGCCGGGCGGCGCGCAACGTCGACGGCCGCGTCATCCTCTACGCCGACACGGTGACCGGCTCGATGCGGCGCGCCATGGAGGAGACCGGGCGGCGGCGCGAGAAGCAGCTTGCCTGGAACGCCGAGCACGGCATCACGCCGGAAAGCGTCAAGGCGCGCATCTCCGACATTCTCGATTCGGTCTACGAGCGCGACCACGTGCGCAGCGAGCTGCCGGCGGCGGCCGGGTCCGGCGCGCTGGTCGGCAACAATCTCGCCGCCCATCTCGAGCATCTGGAAAAGGAGATGCGCGACGCGGCCGCCGATCTCGACTTCGAGCGCGCCGCACGGCTGCGCGACGAGATCAAGCGGCTGCGCGAGACCGAGCTGGCGGTGATGGACGACCCGCTGGCGCGCGACGCCGGCGTCGCCAACACGCAGGCGAGCCGGCGCGCGGCGGCGAAGGGCAAAGGCCGGCCGGCCGGCGAGGGCAAGAGCCTGTTCGCCAAGCCGGCGCTCGACGACATGGGCGGCAGCGGCGCGCACGCGACGCCGGCCGGCGAGCGCTCGCTGTTCCGCAAGAACACGCTCGACGAGATGACCGTCGGCCGCACCGAGAAGCCGGCGGGCAAGGCGCCGCCGAGGAAGCCGGAACCCGGCGAGGAGACCGGCCCGGTCAGGCGCGGCCGCATCGGCCTCGGCTCCTACGAGGACCCGGC
This sequence comes from Aquibium sp. A9E412, assembly GCF_030398335.1. Lineage (GTDB taxonomy): Bacteria > Pseudomonadota > Alphaproteobacteria > Rhizobiales > Rhizobiaceae > A9E412. Next base: position 1,879 of record NZ_JAOAOP010000064.1, on the reverse strand, counting down.
CGAAGAGCGCCAGCGCACTCGCCGCCCGAAGAAGAGCGGCCGCCCCGGCCGCTGACACGCCCCGGCGCGGCCACATACTGCACCGGCATCTCCCCGCGCGGGGAGGGCGGACCGCCGCGCGGCTTCTGTGTGGTGCGCACGATGCCGGCTGCGAGGCCTGCCTACGCCCAAATCAGGTCATGCTGAGCCTGTCGGAAGGACGGGAACCGGGCGACAGGCTGCAGACAAGCCGGCGCCAACCCCCTCGTCGTCACGACGCGAAAGCGGCCGCCCGCCCCCGATGGCAACATCGGAGGACGGCAAGCCGCGGGAAACCGCTTGACCCGACGGACGGTCGCTCGTGCCCGGCCCGGCCGGGCGTCTAGTCACAAAGGCGAATTGTGGGGCTTGCGGGATCAACCTAAGACTTGGGCTCCCCGCAAGGGTCCGCCGCGGCTGCCGCGGCGCCTCGTTGCCGGGCAACGCTCGACATTTCTGGGAGGAAAATCGATGAGCAGGAGAGACGTGACACGCCGAACGGCGCTGAAATACGGCGCCGCCGGACTGGTCGGCCTCAGCACGCCCTACTTCTTCACGCGCGGCGCGCTCGCCCAGAGCGAGAATTACCGCAACGCGCCCAAGGGCGACACCGTCACGCTCGGCTTCAACGTGCCCCAGACGGGCGCCTATGCCGACGAGGGCGCCGACGAGCTGCGCGCCTACGAGCTGGCCGTCGAACACCTCAACGGCGAGGGCGACGGCGGCATGCTCGGCACCTTCTCGTCGAAGGCGCTGGAGGGCAAGGGCATCAACGGCAAGAAGGTCGCCTTCGTGACCGGCGACACGCAGACCAAGTCGGACGCCGCGCGCGCCTCGGCCAAGCGCATGATCGAGAACGACGGCGCCATCATGATCACCGGCGGCTCCTCGTCGGGCGTCGCCATCGCCGTGCAGGGCCTGTGCCAGGAGGCCGGCGTCATCTTCATGGCCGGCCTGACCCACTCCAACGACACCACCGGCAAGGACAAGCGCGCCAACGGCTTCCGCCACTTCTTCAACACCGAGATGACCGGCGCCGCGCTCGCTCCCGTGCTGAAGAACGCCTACGGCACCGAGCGCCGCGCCTACCACCTGACGGCCGACTACACCTGGGGCTGGTCGCAGGAAGAATCGATCAAGAAATACACCGAGCAGCTCGGCTGGGAGACCGTCTCGGCGGTGCGCACGCCGCTCGGCGCCGGCGACTTCTCGCAGTACATCACGCCGGTGCTCAACTCCGGCGCCGACGTGCTGGTGCTCAACCACTACGGCAAGGACATGGTCAACTCGCTGACCCAGGCCGTGCAGTTCGGCCTGCGCGACAAGCAGGTCAACGGCAAGGACTTCGTCATCGTGGTGCCGCTCTACTCGCGCCTGATGGCGCAGGGCGCCGGCGAGAACGTCAAGGGCATCTTCGGCTCGACCAACTGGCACTGGTCGCTCGAGGACGAGGGCTCCAAGGCGTTCGTCAAGTCGTTCGGCGAGAAGTACGGCTTCCCGCCCTCGCAGGCCGCGCACACCTGCTACGCCCAGGCGATCCTCTACGCCGACGCCTGCCAGCGCGCCGGCACCTTCCGGCCGAGCGCGGTCGGCAAGGCGCTCGAGGGCTTCGAGTTCGACGGGCTGGGCAACGGCCCGACCACCTATCGCGCCGCCGACCACCAGTGCTTCAAGGACGTGCTGGTCGTGCAGGGCAAGGAGAACCCGCAGTCGAAGTTCGACCTGCTCGAGGTCGTCGAGGTGACGCCGCGCGCCCAGGTCGAGTACCCGCCGGAGCTGCTCGGCGGCGAGCTCGGCCCCTACAACGACGGCGAAGCCTGACGTCGACGCCGACACCGGCGGCCGGCCGCACGGGCTGCGG
>NZ_JAOAOP010000063.1 GCF_030398335.1 Aquibium sp. A9E412 | reverse complement strand
GCCGACCGCGGCAAGACCGGGACGCGAGCCATGGCGACAGAACGCTCCATCGTCATCCTCACCGGTGCCGGCGTGTCGGCCGAATCCGGCGTCGACACCTTCCGCGACCGGAACGGGCTGTGGTCGAAGGTCGATTTTCGCGCGGTGGCGACGCCGGAGGGCTTCGCCGCCGACCCGCAGCGCGTGCACGCCTTCTACAACGCGCGCCGCCGCGGGCTCGCCGGCGTCGAGCCGAATGCCGCGCATCTGGCGCTGGCCCGCCTCGAGGCGGCCTGGCAGGGGCCGTTCCTGCTCGTCACCCAGAACATCGACGACCTGCACGAGCGGGCCGGCTCCGAGCGGCTCGTCCACATGCACGGCCGGCTCGCCGCCATGCTGTGCGCGAACTGCGGCGAACGGCGCGACTGGCGCGGCGACATGGGCGTCGAGACGCCCTGCCCGGCCTGCCGGTCGGTCGGCTTCGTGCGGCCGGACGTGGTGTGGTTCGGCGAGATGCCGCATCACATGGAGCGCATCTACGCAGCGCTGAACGCGGCCGACCTGTTCGTCTCCATCGGCACCTCGGGCGCCGTCTACCCGGCGGCGCAGTTCGTCCAGGAGGCCGGCCGCGCCGGCGCCCACACGGTCGAGCTCAATCTCGAGCCGTCGGAGGGCGTCGGCGACTTCGCCGAGGCGATCCACGGGCCGGCCGGCAGCGTGGTGCCGCGCTTCGTCGAGGATCTGATCGCCGGCGGGCGCTGAGCGCGCCTCAGCGGCGGCGCCGGCCGCCGTGCGCGAGAAGCGCCACCGCCTCGACATGCGGCGACCACAGGAACTGGTCGATCGGCACGACGCGGGCAATCGCGTAGCCGGCCTCGGTCAGGATCGCGAGGTCGCGCGCCAGCGTGCCGGGGCTGCACGAGACGGCCGCGACATGCGGCACGGCCGCGGCCGCGATCTGGCGCGCCTGCGCCTGCGCCCCGGCGCGCGGCGGATCGAAGACCAGCCCGTCGAAGCCGGCCAGCTCGGCCGCCGTCAGCGGCCGCCGGTCGAGGTCGCGCCGCTCCGTCGTCACCGGCTTCAGGCCGGACGTCGCGCGGGCGCCGCGCTCCAGCGCGGCGAGTGCCGCACCGTCGGCCTCCACCGCATGCACGGTGTGCGCCTCGGCCAGCCTGAGGGCGAAGGCGCCGGCCCCGGCATAGAGATCGGCGACGCGGCGGGCGGCCGCCAGATGCGCCGTCACCAGCCCGGCCATCGCCGTCTCGGCGGCGGCGACCGCCTGCAGGAAGCCGCCGGGCGGCGGCACCACCGCCGCACGACCGAAGCGCACGGCCGGCGCGCGCGGCTCGACCAGCACCTCGCCGTCGGCCGACAGCCGCGCGAAGTCCTCCTCCAGCGCCGCCGCGACCGCCTGCTTCACCGCCGCCTCGCCGAGCCGGCCGGTGCCGCGCGCGGCGACGTCGAGGCCCGCCTCGCCGGCGGTGACGACGAGCTGCAGCGGCTTGCCGGGGCGGCCGAGCAGCGTCGCGACACGGCGCAGGGCGGGCAGCGCGGCGACGATCTGCGGCGCCGCCACGGGACAGGCCTCGACCGGCACGATGCGGTCGCTCTGGGCCCGGTGAAAGCCGAGCACCACGCCGCCGGCCGTGCGCCGCGCGGCGAGCGCGACGCGGCGCCGGGCGCCGGGCGGGCACGGCACCAGCGCGTCGACCGGCACGTCGAGGCCGCGGCTCGCCAGCGCCTGGACGACGCGCTCGCGCTTCCAGGCGCGGTAGGCCGCGTCGGCCAGATGCTGCATGGCGCAGCCGCCGCAGTCCGAGAAATGGGGACAGGCCGGCGCGACGCGCTCGGCCGCCGGCTGCTCGACGGCAAGCAGCCGGGCGCGGCTGCCGGCGCGCTCGACCGTCACCGTCTCGCCGGGCAGCGCGAAGGGCACGTAGCAGGGTCCCGCCGCGGTGTCGGCGATGCCGTCGCCCTGGCCGCCCAGCCGGTCGATGGTCAGCCGCTCGCTCATGCCGCCCTGGCCGCGACGAGCAGGAACTCGCGGTTGCCGTCCCCGCCGGCGACCGGCGAGTCGACCAGCCCCGCCACGCGCCAGCCGGAGCGGCCGTCGAGCCAGCCTGCGACGGCCTCGGCCGCGCCGCGGGCGAGCGCGGTATCGCGCACCACCCCGCCCTTGCCGAGCGCGGCGCGGCCGACCTCGAACTGCGGCTTGACCAGGAAGACGCCGTCGGCGCGCGGCGCGGCGAGCGCCAGCGCCGGCGGCAGGGCGAGCCGCAGCGAGATGAAGCTGACGTCGCAGACGACGAGATCCGGCGCCGTGCCGTCGAGATCGGCCGGCGACAGCGCGCGCGCGTTCACCCCCTCGAGCGGCCGCACGCGCGGATCGCCGGCGAGCGTCGGGTGAAGCTGGCCGTGGCCGACGTCGAGCGCGGTGACGCACGCCGCGCCGCGTTCGAGCAGCACCTGGGTGAAGCCGCCGGTCGAGGCGCCGATGTCGAGCGCCCGGCGGCCGGCGACGGCGAGGCCGAAGGCGTCGAGCGCGTGCACCAGCTTGAGCGCAGCGCGCGAGACGTAGCGTCGCGCCGGATCGGCGACGGCGATCTCGGCATCGCCGGCGACGCTCTGGCCGGGCCTCTCGGCGGTCCGGCCGGCCACCGTCACCGTGCCGCGCAGCACCGCGTCACGGGCGCGCGCCCGGCTGTCGAAGAAGCCGCGCGCGACGAGCAGGGCGTCGAGCCGGCGGCGGTCCGGGGAGGAAGCGTCGGTCATGGCCGGCGGCCGCGCCTCGCGGCCGGCGTCAGGCGCGGGCGGCGGCGACGCCGTGGCCGAGCGCGGCGAAGACGGTGCGCACGATGCCGGCCGAATCGAGCCCGGAATCGGCATACATCGTCTCCGGCTTGGCCTGGTCGACGAAGCGGTCGGCGAGCACCAGCGGCCGCACCTTGAGGCCGGCGTCGAGCAGCCCCTCATGGGCGAGGAAATGCAGCACATGCGCGCCGAAGCCGCCGATCGCGCCCTCCTCCACGGTGATCAGCACCTCGTGCTCGCGCGCCAGGCGGCGCACCAGATCGGCGTCGAGCGGCTTGGCGAAGCGCGCGTCGGCCACCGTCGTCGGCAGGCCCGCCGCCTCGAGCTCCTCGGCGGCGAGCAGGCACTCGCCGAGCCGCGCGCCGAACGACAGAAGCGCCACCTTTGAGCCCTCGCGCACGACGCGGCCGCGGCCGATCTCCAGCACATCGCCGCGCGCCGGCATCTCCACGCCGGTGCCGTTGCCGCGCGGATAGCGCAGCGAGATCGGCCCGGCGTCGTGCGCGGCGGCGGTGCGCACCATGTGGCACAGCTCCGCCTCGTCGGCCGCCGCCATGACGACGAAGCCCGGCAGCGTGGCGAGATAGGTGGTGTCGAAGGCGCCGCAATGGGTCGGCCCGTCGGCGCCGACGAAGCCGGCGCGGTCGATGGCGAAGCGCACCGGCAGGCCCTGGATGGCGACGTCGTGCACCACCTGGTCGTAGGCGCGCTGCAGGAAGGTGGAATAGATGGCGCAGAACGGCCGGTAGCCCTCGGTCGCCATGCCGGCGGCGAAGGTGACGGCGTGCTGCTCGGCGATGCCGACGTCGAAGGTGCGCTCGGGAAAGGCCTGGCCGAACAGGTCGAGCCCGGTCCCCGACGGCATGGCCGCGGTGATGGCCACGACCTTCGGGTCGGCCTCGGCCTCCTTGACGAGGCTGTTGGCGAACACCTTGGTGTAGCTCGGCGCGTTGGCCGGCGCCTTGGCCTGGGCGCCGGTGATGACGTCGAACTTCGACACGCCGTGATACTTGTCGGCGGCCGCCTCGGCCGGCGCGTAGCCCTTGCCCTTCTGGGTGACCACGTGGATCAGCACCGGGCCCTGGCCGTTGTCGCGCACGTTCTTGAGCACCGGCACGAGGTGCTCGAGATTGTGCCCGTCGATCGGGCCGATATGGTAGAAGCCGAGCTCCTCGAACAGCGTGCCGCCGGTGACGTAGCCGCGGGCGTGCTCGACGGCGCGGGTGATGGCGCGGTCGGCGCGCTTGCCGAGATAGGCGGTCAGCTTCTTGCCGACCTCGCGGATGCCGAGATAGGTGCGCCCCGAGGCGAGCCGCGCCAGATAGGCGCTCATCGCGCCCGACGGCGGCGCGATCGACATGTCGTTGTCGTTGAGGATGACGATCATGCGCGCGTCGAGCGCGCCGGCGTTGTTCATCGCCTCGTAGGCCATGCCGGCCGACATGGCGCCGTCGCCGATCACCGAGATGACGTGGTTCTTGCGCTTGTCGAGGTCGCGGGCGACGGCCATGCCGAGGCCGGCCGAGATCGAGGTCGAGGAATGCGCCGCGCCGAAGGGGTCGTACTCGCTCTCGGCGCGCTTGGTGAAGCCGGACAGCCCGCCCTCCTGGCGCAGCGTGCGGATGCGCCCGCGCCGGCCGGTCAGCACCTTGTGCGGATAGGCCTGGTGGCCGACGTCCCAGATCAGCCGGTCGTCCGGCGTGTTGAAGACGTAGTGCAGCGCCACGGTCAGCTCGACCACGCCGAGGCCGGCGCCGAGATGGCCGCCGGTCTGCGAGACGGCGTCGATCACCTCCGCGCGCAGCTCCTCGGCGAGCTGCGGCAGCTCGGCCTCGGGAAGGTCGCGCAGGTCGGCGGGGATGCGGACGCGGTCGAGAAGCGGGGTGGGAGGCGGCGAGGTCACACGGTTCACATGCTTTGCGGGTCGTTGCGCTAGGACATAGGATGCCGGAAGGCCGATGTAAACGCGTGGCGGCGCCGCGGGTTCACCGCTGCGGCAGCGGAACGAACTCCTCCGCGTCGCCCGGCACGATGTCGAAGCGTCCCGAGCGCCACTCCTGCCGGGCCTGCTCGATGCGCTCCTTGGAGGAGGAGACGAAGTTCCACCAGATGTGGCGCGGCGAGCCGAGCGCGGCGCCGCCGAACAGCATGACATGGGCGCCGCCGGGCGCGGCGACGACGATCTCGTCGCCCGCACGCAGGACGAGCAGCCGGTCGGCGGCGAAGCGGTCGCCGGCGATCTCGACCGTGCCGTCGAGCACGTAGACGGCGCGCTCCTCGGCATCGGGCGGGATCGCCACGCGGGCGCCGGCGGCGAGCCGGATGTCTGCGTAAAGCGTGTCGGAGGCGGTGCGCACCGGCGAGCGCGCGCCGTGGAAGGCGCCGATGACGACGCGCGCGGTGACGCCCTCGGCCTCGATCACCGGCAGCGCGGCGGCCGGCGTGTTGTCGAACCGCGGCGCCACCTCCTCGCCGCCGTCGGGCAGCGCCAGCCAGGTCTGCAGCCCGGAGATCGCCAGCGGATGGCCGCGCAGCTCCTCCGGCGAGCGCTCGGAATGCACGATGCCGCGGCCGGCCGTCATCAGGTTGACGTCGCCCGGCGCGATGACCTGGGCCGTGCCCAGCGAATCGCGGTGGCGGATGCGCCCGTCGAACAGATAGGTGACGGTGGCGAGCCCGATATGCGGATGCGGCTTGACGTCGAGCGCCGCGCCGCCGCGCAGCACCGCCGGGCCCATGCGGTCGAAGAAGATGAACGGCCCGACGAGACGGCGGCGTGCCGAGGGCAACGCCCGGCGCACCGCGAAGCCGCCGATGTCGCTGGCGCGCGGCACGATGAGCTGCTCGATGGCGTCGCAGGCGAAGGCGTCGCCCGGCTGCGGGTCCCGGCCGGGAAAGAAGCTCACGGCGCACCTCCTCGATCACGCATCGCCGGCTTTCGCGAGCATACGGGAAGGCGACCGCCGAGAGAAGCGCCGCGCGCGGCGGCGCGGCCGCCCTCTACTGCGGGTCGAGCGGCTCGGTGCCGGCCGCCTGGCCCTCGCGCGACAGGCGGATCTTCTCGACCTTGTCCTCGGCCGCGCGCAGCAGCCGGTCGCAGTGCTTCTTGAGCGCCTCGCCGCGCTCGTAGATGCGGATCGACTGGTCGAGCGGCACGTCGCCGCGCTCCAGGTCGTCGACGATCTTCTCGAGCGCCTCGAGCGCCTGCTCGAAGCTCATCCCGGCGATGTCGCCATTGCCGGCGTCGGCCGTCGCGGGCCGTTCGGCGTCGTCTGCCATCATGCTCATCCCTTCATCAGCCGTCCGACATGGGCGGCCACCGAAAGGCCCAGGCCCTCGAGGTCGTAGCCGCCCTCCAGAAGGCTCACCAGCCGGTTGTCGCACCAGTGGTCGGCGCGTTCCATGAGCTGGGCCGTGGCCCAGTCGAAGTCGCGCTCGTCGAGGTTGATCTCGGCCAGCGGATCGCGCCGGTGGGCGTCGAAGCCGGCCGACACGATGATCAGGTCGGGCCGGAAATCGTCGATCGCCGGCAGGATGCGCGAGCGCATGGCCTCGCGGAAGTCCTCGCCGTCGTCGCCGGCCGACAGCGGCGCGTTGACGATGTTGCCCGCGCCGGTCTCGTCCTTGGCGCCGGTGCCGGGATAGAGCGGCATCTGATGCGTCGAGCAGTACAGCACCGAGCGGTCGTTCCAGAAGATGTCCTGCGTGCCGTTGCCGTGATGCACGTCCCAGTCGACGATGGCGACGCGCTCGACGTCGTAGTGCTTCTGGGCGTGGCGGGCGGCGATGGCGGCGTTGTTGAACAGACAGAAGCCCATGGCGCGCGTCGCCTCGGCGTGGTGGCCCGGCGGACGGGCGGCGACGAAGACGTTGTCGGCGCGTTCCGTCATCACGTCGTCGACGGCGGCCAGCGCCGCACCGACCGCCGTCAGCGCCGCCTCCCAGCTCTTCGGGCTGGCCGAGGTGTCGGCGTCGATGCGCGCCAGCCCCTCCTCGGGGATCTGGCGCTTGACGTGCATCAGGTGGCTCTCGGGATGGGCGAGAAGCACCGCCTGCTCGTCGGCGCGCGGCGCCTCGACGCGGACGAGCGGCGCGAAGACGTCGTGCGCGAGCACCGTCTCGATGGCGCGCAGCCGGTCCGGCCGTTCGGGATGGCCGGCCGGCATCAGGTGCTCGAGATAGATGTGGTGGGTGTAGAGGCGTGTCGTCATGCCCCGATATAGGCAAAAAACGCCGCTGACGCCACGCCGGCGTGGCCGATCGCGGCCGCCCTCAACAGGCGGTTGCGCCCTCGGCCGGCCGCCGGCGCCGCGGCGTCGCCGCCGCCGGTCCGGCGCGGCGGCCGTCCGGCCCGCGGCGGGCGGGGCGATTCGCCGGCCGTGCCGGCCCGCGTCAGCCGCGCTCGATCAGCTCGGTGGCGGCGATCTCGATGCCGAAGCCCTCGAGCCCGACATAGTGGCGCTCGCGCGAGGCGATCAGCCGGATCGAGCCGATGCCGAGGTCCTTGAGGATCTGCGCGCCGAGGCCGATCTCGCGCCACTCGCTCTCGCGCCGCAGCGCCTCGGCGTGGTCCTCCTGGCCGGTCTGCTCGGGCCGCTGGCGCACCTGGTGGGCGACGCCGACGGAGCCCTCGCGCAGATAGACGATGACGCCGCGTTCGCCGCCCATGCGCCGCATCACGTCGGCGAGCCGGTTCTCGGTGCCGAACACGTCGGCCACCACATCCTCGGTCTGCAGCCGCACCGGCACCTCGACGCCGTCGCGGATGTCGCCGAAGACGATGGCCAGATGCTGCATCACCTCCCAGGGCAGCGTGTAGGCGTGCGCCACGGCCGGCCCGCCCGGCGTTTCGACCGGAAAGCTGGCGACGCGCTCGACCAGGCTCTCCTGGCGCTGGCGGTAGGCGATCAGGTCGGCGACCGAGACCTGCCTGAGGCCGTGCGTCTCGGCGAAGGCGGAGACCTGCGGGCCGCGCATCACCGTGCCGTCGTCGTTGACCAGCTCGCAGATCACGCCGACCGGCGGCAGGCCGGCGAGCTGGCACAGATCGACGGCCGCCTCGGTGTGACCGGAGCGCATCAGCACGCCGCCCTCGCGCGCCACCAGCGGGAAGATGTGGCCGGGGCGCACGAAATCGGCCGGCCCGGCATTGGGGTTGGCCAGGTTGCGCACGGCGAGCGTGCGGTCCTCGGCCGAGATGCCGGTCGTCGTGCCGTGCCGGAAGTCGACGCTGACGGTGAAGGCGGTGGCGTGCGGCGCGTCGTTGTCGGCCACCATCGGCGCCAGGTTGAGGCGCTTGGCGTTGTCGCGCGTCATCGGCGCGCAGACGATGCCGGAGGTGTGGCGCACGATGAAGGCCATCTTGTCGGCCGTGCAGTGCACGGCGGCGACGATCAGGTCGCCCTCGTTCTCGCGCCCGTCGTCGTCCATCACCACGACGATCTCGCCCGCCTCGAAGGCGCGCAGGGCGTCGACAACTCGCTTCTGGTCGTAGGGCATGCGGGAGCCTCGTTGGCGCGTCAGATGCGGCCGGTCTGGCCGCGGTGACGCAGATAGTGGTCGGCGATGGTGCAGGCCAGCATCGCCTCGCCGATCGGCACCGCACGGATGCCGACGCACGGGTCGTGCCGGCCGCGGGTGACGACCTCGACCTCGTTGCCGTCCGCGTCGACCGAGCGGCGCGGGGTGAGGATCGAGGAGGTCGGCTTGACCGCGAAGCGGGCGACGACCGGCTGGCCGGTGGAGATGCCGCCGAGCACGCCGCCGGCCTTGTTGGACAGGAAGACGGGCGCGCCGTCGGCGCCGCTGCGCATCTCGTCGGCGTTCTCCTCGCCGGTGATGCGGGCGGCCTCGAAGCCGTTGCCGATCTCGACGCCCTTGACCGCGTTGATCGACATCAGCGCGGCGGCGACGTCCTGGTCGAGCTTGCCGTAGACCGGCGCGCCGAGGCCGGCCGGCACGCCCTCGGCGACGACCTCGACCAGCGCGCCGACCGACGAGCCGGCCTTGCGCACCGCGTCGAGATAGTCGGCGAAAACCGCGACCGACTGGCGGTCGGGCGTGAAGAAGGGGTTCTCCGGGTCGTCGACGAAATCCCAGTCCCAGCGCGCGCGGTCGATCGACCGCTCGCCGATCGCGACCAGCGCGCCGCGCACGACGAGCCCCGGCACGACGCGGCGCGCCAGCGCGCCGGCGGCGACGCGGGCCGCCGTCTCGCGCGCCGAGGCGCGGCCGCCGCCGCGATGGTCGCGCAGCCCGTACTTGACCGCATAGGTGTAGTCGGCATGGCCCGGCCGGTAGCGCGTGGCGATGTCGCCGTAGTCCTTCGAGCGCTGGTCGACGTTCTCGATCAGCATGGAGACCGGCGTGCCGGTGGTGACCAGCGTGCCGTCGGCCTCCTCGACCACGCCGGACAGCACGCGCACCGAATCGGGCTCGCGGCGCTGCGTGACGAAGCGCGAGCGGCCGGGGCGGCGACGGTCGAGCTCGGCCTGGATGTCGGCGAGGCGGAAGCGGATGCCGGGCGGGCAGCCGTCGACGACGCAGCCGAGCGCCGGGCCGTGGCTCTCTCCCCAGGTGGTGACGCGAAACAGGTGACCGAAGGTGTTGTGCGACATCGATGCGGGCTTTCCCTCCGGCGCCGGCCGGACCGGCCGCTTCTATTGCGCCGGCGCGGCGCGGTCAAACGCCGGAGGCCGGAACGGCTTTACTTCTGACACATTTGGACTGTCGGTGAAGGGCGTCGTATGCTTCGCATCCCGGCCCCGGAGGGGCGGCCGGCACCATCCGAGGGAACCCCCATGCGCATCATCGCCGCCGCATTCGCCCTTTTCCTGACCGCCGGCACGGCACTGGCCGCCGACACCGAGGGCCAGATCACCGCCGTCGACCAGGACGCCATGACCATCACGCTGGCCGACGGCCAGACCTACAAGCTGCCCGCCGAGATCGACATGAGCGCGATCGAGGAGGGCATGGAGGTCGTCATCGCCTATCGCGAGCTCGACGGCGTTCTGCAGATCACCGACATGCTGCTGCCCGAATAGGCCGCGGCCGCCGCGTCGCGCGCGGCCGCATCGCGGCACTCGGACCGCGGCCCGGCCCTTGCGCCCGGTGGCCTACAGCCATTCCGGCGCGGCACCGCCCAGCCTAAGAACCCGGTCGTTGGGGATGTCGAGCCGGGCGGCGTCGCCGCCGGCCATGTGGCCGGCGAGCATCAGCGCCACGCGCAGCACTCCGCCGTGGGTGACGCACACGGTGGGCCCGCTCAGCGCCTCGAACCACGGCCGCACGCGCGCGGCCAGCATCTCGTAGCTCTCGGCCCTCTCGCCCGGCGGGCGGAAGCGCCACTTGTCGCGCTCGCGCGCGGCGCTCGCGCCGGGCTGCGCGGCGTCGAGCTCGGCCAGAGTGTGGCCCTGCCAGTCGCCGAAATGCACCTCGACCAGCCGCATATCGGTGCGGTAGCCCTGCGCCGGCAGGCCCATCGCGCGCCGCACCCGCTCCATGGTCTCGCGCGTGCGGCGCATCGGGCTGGCGACGAAATCGAGACCCGAGGGGTCGCCGACGGCGGCGGCGAGAACGCGGCCGTTGCGCTCGGCCTGCTCGCGGCCCGTCGCGTTGATGTCGGTGTCGGCCTGGCCCTGCAGGCGGCCCTCGCGGTTCCAGTCGGTCTGGCCGTGGCGCACGAGGTAGAGCGGTCCGGTCATCGCGGCACAGACGATCCCAGGCTTGCAGGTGGCGCGGCGGAGCCGCCGCTCAGTCGACGACGGTGGCGATGTCGGGCGCGTCGACGGCCTTCATGCCGACGACGTGGTAGCCCGAATCGACGTGCAGAACCTCGCCGGTGATGCCGCGCGACAGGTCCGACAGCAGGAACATGCCCGAATCGCCCACCTCGTCGGTGGTGACGATGCGCTTGAGCGGCGAGTTGTACTCGTTCCAGCGCAGGATGTAGCGGAAGTCGCCGACGCCGGAGGCGGCCAGCGTCTTGATCGGCCCGGCCGAGATGGCGTTGACGCGGATCTTCGAGCCGCCGAGATCGACGGCGAGATAGCGCACGCTCGCCTCGAGCGCGGCCTTGGCCACGCCCATCACGTTGTAGTGCGGCATCACCTTCTCCGCACCGTAATAGGTGAGCGTGAGGATCGAGCCGCCCTCCGACATCAGCGGCTCGGCGCGGCGCGCGATGGCGGTCAGCGAATAGGCCGAGACGTCCATGGTGCGCAGGAAGTTGTCGCGCGTGGTGTCGACGTAGCGCCCGGTCAGCTCGTCCCGGTTGGAAAAGGCGATGGCATGCACGACGAAGTCGAGCCCGCCCCAGCGCTGCTCGACCGTCTCGAACACGGCGTCGAGCGTCTCCGGCTCGGTCACGTCGCAGTGGCCGACGACCTCGGCATCGAGCTCGGCCGCCAGCGGCTCGACGCGCTTGCGCAGCGCGTCGCCCTGATAGGTGAAGGCGAGCTTCGCCCCCGCCGCGGCGCAGGACTTGGCGATGCCCCAGGCGATCGAGCGGTTGTTGGCGACCCCGAAAACGAGCCCGCGCTTTCCGGCCATCAGGCCATTGCCAGCTGCCATGTGAAGCTTCTCCGCTGTGTCATCCCGGCGCCGTGATCCCGGCGCCAGCCCTATCGCACAGCGTCTTGTGGGCATCAAGCGGCTTGGCCGCCCGCCCGAGGCGGCCGCCGGTCAGGCCTTGGCCTTGTTGAACAGCGCCTCGAGCTCGGCGTCGCCGCCCTCCGGCAGCATGATGCGCACATGGGCGTAGAGATCGCCCGCCCCGCCCGTCTTGAGCGGCAGGCCGCGGCCCTTGAGCCGCAGCCGGCGGTCGGAGCTCGACCAGGCCGGCAGCGTCAGCGCGACCTTGCCGCTCGGCGTGTCGACCGCCACCTTGCCGCCGAGAACCGCGTCGCGCAGCGCCACCGGCAGGTCGACATGCAGGTCGCGGCCCTCGACGCGGAAGCGCGCATGCGGCTTGATGCGGATCCTGACCAGCGCGTCGCCGCGCGTGCCGAACGGCGTCTCGGCGCCCTGCCCCTTGAGCCGGATCGTCTGGCCATCCTCGACATAGCGCGGCAGCTTGACCGCGATCTTGCGGCCGTCGGGAAAGACCGCCGTCACCTTGCCGGCATTGGCGATGTCCTCGAGATCGACGTCGAGCGTGGCGTTGATGTCGCCGGCGCCCGGCGGCGCCTGGGTGCGCCGGCCGCCGCCGGCGGTCCGCCCGGCGCCCTGCTGGAAGGCCTGGCCGAAGATCTGCGAGAAGATGTCGGCGTCGGAGAACGGATCGTCGCCCGTGCCGGCGGTGCGGAACTCGAAATGCGCCCCGCCCGGCCCGCCGCCGGCGCGCCGGAAGCCGGCGAAGGGGTCGCCGCCCGCGCGGCCGCCGCCGCGGAAGCCTTCGAACCCCTCGTAGCGCGGCTTGCCCTCGGCATCGATCTCGCCGCGGTCGTAGGCCTTGCGCGTCTTGTCGTCGCGCAGGATCTCGTAGGCCTGGCCGATCTCGGCGAAGCGCTCCTTCGCCTTGGGATCGTCCGGCTTCTGGTCCGGATGATAGGTCTTGGCGAGCTTCCGGTAAGCCGACTTTATGTCCTTGGTCGACGCGTCCTTGGACACGCCGAGCACGTCATAGGGATCGCGCATGGCTCTCAACTGTCCGTTCGGATCGCACGGGATAGCATCCCCCGCACGCGGAATATATGCGCATTGCTAGGAAGAAATTCCAGCCCCGGCCGCTTTGCGGCGGCCGCTGCGGCGGACGGTCAGACGTCCTCCAGCCGGCGCAGGTGCCACAGGCCCGGCTCGAGCAGGCAGGCGTCGCCGCTGAGCAGGCTCACCCCGTCGTAGCTCTGGCGCGAGGTGACGAAGCTGCGGCACAGGCGGCCGGCCTCGCGGTATTCGGTGATCTCGCGGATCTCGCCGCGCGTGCCGGTCTCCGGGTTGGCCCACGGCACCGAGCCGGTGCCCAGGCCTTCGAGGTCGGCCGACGACACCGCGGCGCGGATCGTCGCCTCGTCCGACAGCCGGTCGGCATCCGGCCGTTCGGCCCGCTCGGGCACCGAGGCGGTGGTGAGCGAGCGGTCGGCCGCCAGACGGTCGATGTCGAAACCGCCGGCGCAACCGGACAGGAGCCCGGCAACGGCGATCACGGCCAGCGCAGGTCCGATCGCCGGGCGACGGCGCGACGGTGGTTGCACTGGCGGCGACAATCGGCATTCTCCCCGGCGAGACAGACGATGCGGACGGACCGACAGAATGAGCGACACAGGGTTAACAAGCCGTGACTTCACCGAGGACGCCGAGCCTTTCCGGCTGTTCGCCGAGTGGCTGGCCGAGGCGGAGAAGGCAGAGCCGAACGACCCCAACGCGGTGGCGCTCGCCACGGTCGACGCGGACGGCCTGCCCAATGTGCGCATGGTGCTCCTGAAGGGCTTCGACGCGCGCGGCTTCGTCTTCTACACCAATCTGGAGAGCGCCAAGGGACGCGAGATCCTGGCCGCGCGCAAGGCGGCGATGTGCTTCCACTGGAAGAGCCTGCGCCGGCAGGTGCGCGTGCGCGGGCCGGTCGAGATCGTCGACGATGCGGAGGCCGACGCCTACTACGCCTCGCGGCCGCGCGGCAGCCGCATCGGCGCCTGGGCCTCGAAGCAGTCGCGGCCGCTGGAAAGCCGCTTCGCGCTGGAGAAGGCGGTGGCCGAGTACACGGCGCGCTTCGCGGTCGGCGAGATTCCGCGGCCGGCGCACTGGTCGGGCCTGCGCATCGTGCCGAGCGCGATCGAGTTCTGGCACGACCGGCCCTTCCGGCTGCACGACCGGGTGCTGTTCGAGCCGGACGGCAAAGGCGGCTGGACGCGCACGCGGCTCTACCCGTAGACGGCGGCGGCCAAAGCGTCTCCAGGCGAAGTCGAAACCGGTTCGCCGGTCGCAAACGCGTCGAAGCAACAGCCTGGGGCCGATCTGCGGTTCCGTGACAGACGGGTCGCTCCAAGGCCGGCGGCGGCCGGCCGCCGGCCTCGCGGCCCAGCCTGCCAGCGTGGCCGCGCGCGCGGGACCGCGCGGTCCGGCTACGGCTCGACCGGGACGACGATCTCGAAGGTGGTGCCGCCGTCGCGGACGATGGAAATCTCGGCGCCGAGCGCCCCGACCATCGACTTGATGATGCGCCCGCCGAGGCTGCGCGGCGAGGGCCATTCGGCATCCTCGGCCATGCCGATGCCGTCGTCGGCGATGCGCAGCCGCACGCGGCCGTCCGCGAGCCGGGCGATGTCGAAGGCGATCAGGCCGCCGTCGCGCCCCTGGAAGGCGTGGCGCAGCGCGTTGGTGACGATCTCGGAGACCAGCATGCCGAGATGCGTGGCCAGTTCGACGGGCATGTCGATGCGCTCGGTCTCGCTGCGGACGCGGATCGAGTCGCGCGGATCGAGCTCGACCATGGTGCGCACGATCTTGGCCAGATAGGCGTCGAGCTGGATGTTGTTGTCGGCGATCACGCTGCGCGACGACTTCTCGGTGAGCTGGTCGTAGAGAAGCTGCAGGCTCTCGACCCGGCGGGCCAGCTTGCCGTAGCCGTCGGACGCCTCGTCGGGCGCGTTGTGCGCGTGCATGCGGATCAGGCTGACGATCATCGCCAGGTGGTTCTTCACCCGATGCTGGATCTCCTGCAGCTTGATCGTCGCGGCGACGTGCTGCGGCGAGGTCCCTTCGGGCGAGGCCACGGGCCGCTGGATACCGATGAAGTAGGCGATGCGCTTGTCGGCGTCGCGCAGCGGCGCCAGGTGCAGCTCGTTCCAGAACGTGGCGCCGTCCTTGCGGTAGTTGAGCAGCGTCGCCTCGACCGCGGTGCCGGCGTCGAGCGCCTCGCGCACCCGCTGGACGGCCGCCCGGTCGGTCTCCGGCCCCTGCAGGAAGCGGCAGTTGCGGCCGATCACCTCATTCGCGGCATAGCCCGTCGTCTCCTCGAAGGCCCGGTTGACATAGACCAGCGGGCAATCGGGGGCAGCGGGGTCTGCGATGGTGATGGAAACCGGGAACTGATCCCAAGTGTACTCGTCGATGGCGTCGGCACGCCATCTTCCGACAGTCGTCACGTCCAAACCTGCAAGCTCCAGAGCAGCCCCCCACCGGGCAAACAGCATGCCGTGACGGCAGAATCAAGACGCGCCGGCGCTTTGCGGCCGGTCGGGCCGCGCTCAGCCGGTCTGCTTGCGGTTCATGAAGGCCATGAAGGCGGCGCGCGCCTCGTCCGACGTCAGCCGGGCGCGGAAATGGCGGCTTTCCTCGTCGATGCGGGCGAGCAGCGCGTCGCGCGGGCCGAGCATCAGGTCGCGGGCGATCTTCAGCGCCTCCGGCGGCTTGGCGGCGAGCGCCCGGGCGGCGGCCTGAACCTGCGCCTCCAGCACCTCGGCGGCGACGACGCGGTGGATCATGCCCGCCTCGCGCGCCTGCTCGGCGGAAAAGCCGTCGCCGAGGGCGAGCAGCGCGAAGGCGCGCTGGCGGCCCATCAGCGCCGGCGCCAGCAGGCTGGAGCCGGCCTCCGGCACCAGGCCGAGATCGACGAAGGGGGTGCGGAAGACCGATTCGGGCGTGGCGAAGGTGAGGTCGCAATGCAGGTGCATCGTCGTGCCGACGCCCACGGCGATGCCGTCGACGCCCGAGACGATCGGCTTTTGCGCCTCGGCCAGCGCGCGCAGGAAGTCGAAGACCTCCGTGCCGCCCTCGCCGCCGGTCGCCACGGCGAGAAAGTCGGCCAGGTCGTTGCCCGACGAGAAGGCGCCGGGCGCACCGAGCACGACGCGGCAGCGCACGGCCGGGTCGACGTCGCCGTCGCGCAGGGCGGCGGCGAGCGTGGCGTACATCGCCCGCGTCAGCGCGTTCTTCTTGTCCGGCCGGTTGAGCCGGATCGTCATCACCGCGTCCTCGATCCCGACCAGAACGTGCTCGCTCATCGCGTCATCCCTCCCTGCCGCGGCCGCGCCGTCAGGCCGTCTCGAGCAGCGCGCCGGCGGCCGCGAGGCTGTCGGCCCCCTCGACCACGCGGCGGCACAGCGCAGCGGTCTCGTCGACCAGGTTCTCGGCGAAGAAGCGCACCAGCCCGGTCTGCCGCGCATCGGCGCCGGACAGCGCGCCGCGCGCCATCATCGCGCCGCCGGCGGCCAGCGCGAACAGCCGCAGATAGGGCGTCGCGCCGGCGAGCGCGGTCGCCTGGTCGCCCTCGGCGAGCGCGCCCTGCAGGAAGCGCGTCGCCCGCTCGAGATCGTCGAGCGCGGCCGAAAGACGCTCGGCCGTCGCGCCGAAGCCGTCGCGGTTGGAGGCGCGCACGGCCTCGACGTCGGCGCGCAGCTCGCCGATGAAGCCCGCCACGTGCTCGCCGCCCGACTGCGGCAGCTTGCGCGTCACCAGGTCGATCGCCTGGATGCCGTTGGTGCCCTCGTAGATCGGCGCGATGCGCGCGTCGCGGTAGAGCACCGCCGCGCCGGTCTCCTCGACATAGCCCATGCCGCCATGCACCTGAACGCCGAGCGAGGCGACCTCGACGCCGACATCGGTGGGGAACGCCTTGGCGAGCGGCGTGAGCAGGTTGGCGCGCTCCTGCCAGTGGCGCGCCTCGTCGCCCTGGCCGGTGCGCGCCATGTCGGTGGCGTGGGCGCAGCAATAGGTGATGGCGCGGGCGGCCTGGGTGAGCGCCTTCATGGTCAGCAGGTTGCGACGCACGTCGGGATGGCCGACGATCGGGCTCATCTCCGGCCCGGCGGCGCCGGGCGCGCGGCCCTGCCGGCGCTCGCGGGCATAGGCGAGCGCCTTCTGGTAGGCCGCCTCGGCGACCGCCACGCCCTGCATGCCGACCGCCAGCCGGGCGTTGTTCATCATCGTGAACATGCAGGCCAGGCCGCGGTTCTCCTCGCCGACCAGCCAGCCGACGGCGCCCGGCGCCTCGCCGAAGCGGCCGTCGCCATAGACCATGGTGCAGGTCGGCGAGGCGTGGATGCCGAGCTTGTGCTCGATCGAGGCGCAGAAGACGTCGTTGCGCGCGCCGAGCGAGCCGTCCACGTCGACCAGGAACTTGGGCACCAGGAACAGCGAGATGCCGCGCGTTCCGGGCGGCGCGTCGGGCAGCCGCGCGAGCACCAGATGCACGATGTTGTCGGTGAAGTCGTGCTCGCCATAGGTGATGAAGATCTTCTGGCCGAAGATGCGGTAGGTGCCGTCTCCGGCCGGCTCGGCACGGGTGCGCAGCGCGTTGAGGTCCGAGCCGGCCTGCGGCTCGGTCAGGTTCATGGTGCCCATCCATTCGCCGGAGACGAGCTTCTCCAGATAGGTCGCCTTGAGCTCGGGGCTGGCGTGCTTCTCGATCGCCTCGACGGCGCCCATGGTCAGCGTCGGGCCGATGGCGAAGGCCATCGAGCCGGAGTTCCACATCTCCAGCGCCGCGGCGCCGAGCATCATCGGCAGGCCCTGGCCGCCGCCCTCCTCCGGCGCCGACAGCGCGTTCCAGCCGCCCTCGGCCCAGCGCCGGTAGAGATCGCGCCAGCCGGGCGGCATGGTCACCGCGCCGTCGGCCAGCACCGCGCCGGTCTCGTCGCCGGCCTTGTTGAGCGGCGCCACCTCGTCGGAGGCGAAGCGGCCGGCCTCGACGAGGATCGCGTCGACCAGGTCCTCGCCGAGTTCGCCGAAGCGGCCGGCGTCGAGCGCCTGCTTGAGGCCGGCGACGTGCTTCAGGGTGAAGGCGATCTCCTCGACGGGTGCGCGATACATGCGGGTCTCCTCGACTGTCGGCGGGCTTCGGCCGAAGCTAGCGGCAACGCCGCGCCACGGCCACAGGCGAAAGCGCGCATCGTGCTAGAAGCTTTTTACGTAAACGTCAAACGACTGGCGCCTGCAACGGACGCCGCGGCAGCCGTCCGGTGACGCGCTAGGCGGAGCCCGTCCGCGCCAGCGCGCGCCAGCCGATGTCGCGGCGGCAGAAGCCGTCGGCCCACTCGACGCGGTCGACGGCGGCATAGGCGCGCTCGCGCGCCGCGGCGATGTCGGGACCGCGCGCGCACACGTTAAGCACGCGGCCGCCGGCGGCCACCAGCCGGCCGTCGCGAAGCGCCGTGCCGGCGTGGAAGATGGCGACATCCTCGCCGGCGGCGGCCGCCTCCAGCCCGGCGATCGTGCCGCCGGTGCGCAGCCGGCCGGGATAGCCCGCGGCCGCCATCACCACGGTCAGCGCCACCTCGTCGCACCAGCGCGGCGCGTGGCCGGCGAGCCGCCCCTCGGCGGCGGCGACGAGCAGCGGCAGCAGGTCGTCGTCGAGCCGCAGCATCAGCACCTGGCACTCGGGATCGCCGAAGCGCACATTGTACTCGATGAGCTGCGGCCCCCCCGCGGTGATCATCAGCCCGGCATAGAGCACGCCGCAAAACGGGCTGCCGGCGGCGGCCATGCCGGCCAGCGTCGGCTCGACGATCTCGCGCATGACACGCTCGGTCATCTGCGGCGTCATCACGGGGGCGGGCGAATAGGCGCCCATGCCGCCGGTGTTGGGACCTGTGTCCCCCTCGCCGACGCGCTTGTGGTCCTGCGCGGTGCCGAAGGCGAGCGCGGTCGTGCCGTCGCACAGGCAGAACAGGCTCGCCTCCTCACCTTCCAGATAAGCCTCGACGACGACCTCGGCGCCGGCCTCGCCGAAGGCGCCCTCGAAGCAGTCGTCGATCGCCGCCAGCGCCTCGGGCAGCGTCATCGCCACCGTCACCCCCTTGCCGGCGGCCAGCCCGTCGGCCTTGACGACGACCGGCGCGCCGAGGCGGCGGACATGGGCCTTGGCCTTCGGCGCGTTGTTGAAGCGGGCATAGGCGGCGGTGGGAATGCCGTGGCGGGCGCACAGGTCCTTGGTGAAGCCTTTCGAGCCCTCGAGCCGGGCGGCCGCGGCGCTCGGCCCGAAGACGCGGATGCCGGCCGCGGCGAGCGAATCGGCAAGCCCGGCGACCAGCGGCGCCTCCGGCCCGACGACCACCAGGCCGACCGCGCTGTCCCGGCAGAAGGCGACCACCGCGGCATGGACGGCCACGTCGAGCGCCACGCACTCGGCATGGGCGGCGATGCCGGGATTGCCGGGCGCGGCGAACAGCCTGCCGATCTGCGGCGAGGCGGCGAGCTTCCAGGCGAGCGCGTGCTCGCGTCCGCCCGAGCCGATCAGAAGCACATTCATCGCCACACCCCGCCCCGTTTGCCTGTCGCCGCCGGGTTATGGCGGACGGCGCGTGCGGTCAAGCGCGCGGCGCGCCGGCCGCTTGACGCTGCGGCCGCCGGCTGTCACTGGAGCGGCCATGGACGACATCCAGACACGCCAGAGGCGCGGCCGCGTCGCCGACGCGCCGTCGGGACACTGGGTCTACAGCGCGCTGCCGCGCACGCTGTGGCCCTTCGCGCAGCTCGCCCGCTGGGACCGGCCGATCGGCTGGTGGCTGCTGTTGTGGCCGTGCTGGTGGTCGGCCGCGCTGGCCGCCTCCGCCGCCGCGCAGCCGGGCGCGGCGCTGGCCGACGTGCTGCCCTCGCCGTGGCATCTGCTGCTCTTCCTGGTCGGCGCGATCGCCATGCGCGGGGCGGGCTGCACCTACAACGACATCGTCGACACCGACATCGATTCGCGCGTCGAGCGCACGCGCTCGCGGCCGCTGCCCTCCGGCCAGGTCAGCCGCCGGGCGGCAGCGACGTTTCTGGTCTTGCAGGCGCTGACGGGTCTCGTCGTCCTCCTCCAGTTCAACCCGTTCGCCATCGGCGTCGGGCTGCTGTCGCTCGCCGCGGTCGCCGTCTATCCGTTCGCCAAGCGCTTCACCGACTGGCCGCAGTTCTTTCTCGGCCTCGCCTTCTCGTGGGGCGCGCTGATGGGCTGGGCGGCGCATTTCGGCAGCCTGTCGCTGGCGCCGCTGCTGCTCTACGGCGGCTCGATCCTGTGGGTGATCGGCTACGACACGATCTACGCGCACCAGGACAAGGAGGACGACGCGCTGGTCGGCGTGCGCTCCACGGCGCTGCTGTTCGGCCGCCGCACGAAGGCGTGGCTCGTCGCGCTCTACGGCGGGGCGCTGCTGTTCTTCGCCGTCGCCTTCGCGCTCGCCGCCGTGCCGCTGCCGGCGATGGCCGGCCTGGTGGCGGCCGCCGCGCACATGGCGCGGCAGATCCGCACGCTCGACATCGACGACCCCGATGAGTGCCTGCGGCTGTTCCGCTCGAACCGCGTGCTCGGCTGGCTGATCTTCCTCGGCCTCATCGGCGGCGGGGTGTGGGCGTCCGTCAGCCCGTACTTCTAGAGCCGTTCTGCGTTTCACGGAATCGCAGATCGGCTCTAACTCATTGTTTTCACGCGTTTCCGAACGGCGAACCGGTTTCCACTTCGCCTG
>NZ_JAOAOP010000062.1 GCF_030398335.1 Aquibium sp. A9E412 | reverse complement strand
GAAGCGCAGACGTTCCTCCATCACCGAACACTCTCTCCACGGCATCAACACCTCCGGCCAAAAGCCAAAAGTGTTACCCATGTGTCCGGTACAAAACGTCACCTATGTCTCGGGTCGTTCAAATGACTTAGCCCCGGCCCACGCCGGGGCTTTTCGCGCCTCAACGCCACCTCAACATTTTCCCTGTGCGTGAGCTGGGCAGGCCGCTGGCCTACGGCGCCACACGTGGTATGAGGTGGTCGCCTCCGGCTCGACAGCCCTCGGCCGAGCATGCCGCAGCAGAAGGCAGGATTGATGGATTGGGACAAAAAGCTGCCGCTCCGGGATCCCCAGGAGGTCCCGGTCGAGCTGCTCGACTTCGACAGGCATAACCCGCGCTTCACCCCGGACAAGATGCCAGCGGATGAGAGCGACGAGGCGATCATCGAGTGGTTGGACAAGACTTCCGACCTAGGAGAGCTTGTCCAGTCGATGGCCTACAACGGCTACATCAGCATCGAGCCGATGATCGTGTACGCTAGAGGAGAGCGGCTGATCGTCCTCGAGGGCAATAGACGACTTGCAGCCCTGAAGGTTCTTCGGAACCCGGAGCTGGCTGCGACATGCCGGATCTCGACGCCTCCGGTCAAAGATGAAGTCCGGCCCAGCTTCGACAACATCCTCGTCTTTCGGGTGGCGGACAAGGATGGCGCGAAGGACCTTATCGGCTTCAAGCACATTAACGGACCTCGGGCCTGGGACGCCTACGCGAAGGCCCTCTACGCCATGCACTGGCTCGATTCCGAGCGAGAGAAGCCAAACGGCATCCATCTGTATGAGATCGCCCAGCGCATGGGGGATAAGCACGACACGCTCCGCCGGATGGTGACGGCCGCGTACGTGATCCGCCAGGCGGAGGAAGAAGGCGTCTATGATCTCGACGACCGCACCAAGCGGCACTTCAGCTTTTCACACCTCTACACGGCGCTCTCGTATCCCGAATTCACTTCCTTCCTCGGCATGCAGAGAGCTTCGCGTAGCGAGGATCCTGATCCCCGCCCGATCCCAGACGGGAAGCTGGATGAACTGAAGCAGCTGCTCTTTTGGCTTTACGGATCGCGGAAACAGGACGTTGAGCCTGTGATCGCCAGCCAGGCAAAGGACCTGAACCGGCTGAAACAGGTCCTCAGCGCGCCGGCTGCAGTGCGTGAACTGACCGAGCGTGGCGACCTCGACGCCGCAGTGGTGACGGCGACCCCCGTGTCCAACCTCTTTGCCCGGAATCTGGTGGACGCATCCGCCTCTCTGAAGATCGCCCTCGAGAACGTCACCGGGTATGATCCGGAGGAACAGCCGGACCTCTTCCAATTCGCCGATCTCTGCCTCAAACG
Organism: Aquibium sp. A9E412; assembly: GCF_030398335.1. GTDB lineage: Bacteria > Pseudomonadota > Alphaproteobacteria > Rhizobiales > Rhizobiaceae > A9E412. The sequence goes on along the minus strand of NZ_JAOAOP010000062.1, from coordinate 18,957 downwards.
ATCCGACACGATACTTGGCGCCATGGAGCGCCAGCAGGGCAAGTCGAAGAAGAGCTAGCAATGACAGTGGGGCTTCTGGACACCCCGGCTATAAACGCGGGGGCTGACATCCTCGTCGACTGGCTCGAGCTCGCCGCCTTCTTCGACGAATATCGCAGAGCGCGCATGGACGACCTTGCGGGCAGCGACAGAACTCAGCAGGAGGCGCCTCCCGACAATTTCGAGGACGAAGACCTCGAGGATGACCGCCTTCGCGTGGACATCGAGAACGAGGTTCGCCTCCGGCAGGCGGCACTTCAGGACGCGTATCCGTTCGAGCTGGACGACACCGGCGAAGAGCTGACATTGGCTCGACCGCTCGATGACCCATCGACAGCGTTCTATTTGCTGTGCCTGATCGCCTCCCACATCACGAAGTCTCCGATCCTGCTTGCCCCGCCGGACGCGGCACTCGTTACCCGAATGCGCAATCGCGTTTTTCAGGTGCTTGGAACGCTTGCGGTAGCCGGCCTCGTTCATGGACCTGCCGTCAGCGTCGGCTATCCCAGGGAGACGAAGGAAACCATCCTTGAGGTGCTAAGTCGAGCGGAGCGCTGGGGGAGCGGTCTCATCCCGCGGGACAAGCCAGGCCGCCACGCGGCGCCGAAGGCAAAGGATGGCGGGATCGATGTGATCGGCTGGCCGCGGAGAGATCGTCCGCCGCCGCCATGGGTGATGTTCGGGCAGCTGGCGTCCGGCCTGAACTGGGTCGATAAGCCGGCGGACCTCGAATTCACCACCTTCATGGACGACTTTTTCGATCAGCAAGGGTGCCAGCCAACCTTCACGACCCTCATCCCGTACAGGGTCATCGATCAGCTTCTCTTCGTGAGAGAGAGCAAGAGGCACAAATCGCTATGCGACCGCACGCAGGCCCCCCTTCATGCTCTACGCGGACTCGGCCTGCCAGCTGAGGGCATTGAGCTGGACGAGGTTGGGAATGTCGGACAGATCGTCGACTGGATCCAGGATTACCGGCAAGCGGCGCTTCAGTCGCGGGTGGCCTGAACCAGAACTTCCCGCTCCTTGCGAGCGCTCCGGAGGCTGTAGTTCACCTGAATGGACCGAAGCGTAAAGTCCGCGTAGAGCCGATGGATCAGCGGGTGGTTGTCATAGGTCAGAATCCAGTGCGGATAGCCGCCGCTCTGCAGCATGTCGGCCAGCGCGCTGTGTTTGCTCTCGCTCATCGCATTCAGATAGAGCTTCGATCCTGCTTGAACGTAAGGCGGGTCGACGAAAAGCAGAGTACGCTCAAGCGGCATCCTGTCCTTCGCGCGAGCCATAAAGACCAGAGCATCCTCATTGGTCAGCCGGATGCGGTCACGGTTCTCGCCGATCCAAGCGATGCGCCGGCTCATGCTTTCCCGATAGAACCGCGCGTCGATCTTCCAGCGGCCTGTCTGCCGATATCCGCCAATCGGGCCGGAGCCAAGGATGATACCGGCCCTGCTGGTCCGATTGATGAAGTAGGTCGCGAAGCCCAGCTCGAATGAGTACTCGCCCGCTTCTGACGAGATCAAAAGGTCGCGGGAGGCATGCCACTCCTCGAGCGTCAAAGGCACGTTGGCCAAGCGCTCAAGGAATCGATCCGTCTCCTGCACAATAGCGCGCCAAGCAGAATGAACGCGGATATCTGCGTCGTTCAAATGGATCGTCGCGACGGCTCCATCCTCGAGAAGATTGATCGCGGCGCCCGCTCCACCGCAGAACGGCTCAGCATAGTGACGGTCACCGGCGGTCAGCGTCTCGAGCTGACTAGCCAGATATCCGGTCAGGAAGCCTTTGCCGCCCGGATATCGGAACGGTGACGCCGACTCCTGCACATGGCGCTTCGGATACGCGGAGAGGTCTAGCAGGTCGTCGCCGGTCAATGCTCCCTGCCTCGGCTGCTCGAGAGACGTTTTCATGGCTTATAGGCTCCTATGGTCTGAAAATGCACGCGATTTCTGGGGCGAACCCCAATCTGTGGCGTAGAGCGGCGGCCGAAGCGTTATTGGTTGGACCTCAGCTCTGCGGCGACTCGCTTGAGAGCGGCGACGTCTGGAGCGTAGTTCGCCGCCCACTTGCCATCCTTGCGCCCGCGCAGGTCTCGGTAGAGCTCGAGCCACCGCGGCAGATCCTGAACCGGGAAGGACCCGGACCAACCACCGCGGCGCATGTGGACGCGCCGCCGATCGTGCGAGAGCCAAGCCTCGGACACCGGCTAGAGCGCCAGCCCGATGCCGACGCCGATGGCGAGCCCGAGCCAGAACAGCCCCGCACCCACCAAACACAAAATGACGCCGGCGCCCTCTGGAAGGCGACCGGCGTCATCATCGAAGAACTCGTCATGTTGGTCCGCCACAGCCCTGCTCCGCGTTGATTGCGGAGCCCAGACGAGCCGAGGCGTTCGGGTGGCACGAAGGCGCGGGGTCGCCTGCAAGCGCTGCTAGTTCATGAGCGCATCGGGAAGCCACAGGGCGATTTCCGGGATGGCGAGGATCGCGCACAACGCTGCGACCTGCATCAGCACGAACGGGATTATGCCGCGGTACACGTCGATCATGCGCAGATCGGGTGGCGCTGCGCCTTTCATGTAGAAAAGGGCGAAGCCGAAGGGCGGCGTGAGGAAGGATGTCTGGAGGTTGATCGCGACGAGGGTCGCGAACCAGTAGATGCGGTCGGCGCCCTGGACGTGATCGCCGAAGTCGAGCGTCGCAACGAGCGGGGCGAAGATCGGCAGGACGATCAGGGTGATCTCGATCCAGTCGAAGAAGAAGCCGAGCACGAACACCAGGAGCAGGATCGACAGCAGGACGACCCAGGCACCGGCCTCCCGTCCGCCGACGAGGTCCGACACGACCTGGTCGCCGCCGAGCAGGCGGAAGACGTAGGAAAACGCGGTGGCGCCGACAAAGATGAAGAAGATCATGCCGGTGGTGGCGATCGACGAGCGCGTGACGCTGTCGGCCAGCCGCAGGGTGAGGCGCCGGCGCGCGGCGACGAGGAGCATGGCACCGGCCGCGCCGACCCCGCTGGCTTCGGTCGGGGTTGCCCATCCGGCCAGGATGGAGCCCAGCACCAGAACCATGAGGAAGAGGGGGGCGAGCAGGCTGCGCAGGAGCCCGTGCTGCGGTGCGGACGATGCGGCGGCCGGCCCGGGCTTCGTTGCCCGGGGCACGTCCGCGCCCAGCGCGCGGCCGCCCGGGAGTGCGGCGAGCCGCGGCTGAAGCGCGCCGCGCAGCACGATATAGGTCAGGTAGATGGCCGACAGCATCATGCCGGGCAGCAGCGCTGCGACGAAAAGACGTCCGACGGAGATCGACAGCAGATCGCCCATCACGACCAGCATGATGGACGGGGGAATCAGAATGCCGAGCGTGCCGGCGGCGGCGACGATGCCGGAGGAGAAGGCCGGATCGTAGCCCTGCCGCAGCATGGTCGGCAGGGCGAGCAGCGTCAGCATGACGACCGAGGCGCCGATGATGCCGGTGGAGGCGGCGAGCAGTATGCCGATGAGCATCACCGCCAGACCCAGGCCCGCCGGCACGCGGCGCATCGCCGTCGACAGGCTCTCGAGCAGGTCCTCGGCCATGCCGCTGCGTTCCAGGAAGGTGCCCATCAGGATGAACATCGGCACGGCGACGAGGACCGGGTTCTCCACGACGCCGCCGAAGATGCGGTTGGACAGCAGTCCGATCTGGGCGAGCCGCATCTCGTCGAGCGCGATTGCGAGCCCGGCGAAGCCGAGCGCCGTGCCGCCGAGGACGAAGCCGACCGGCAGGCCCGTGAACAGCAGCACGACCAGCGTCGCGAACATCAGAAGGGGCAGGAGTTCGACGAACGTCACGTGCGAGCCTCCGTCACGGGGTTGGACGTCTCTTCGGCCGGGAAGACGCTCTGCATGGCGCCGCCCGAGCGCAGGCGGGCGAGGCATCGCAGCAGCACGGCGCTGCCGGCGAGAAGCATCAGCACGGCGCCGAGCGGCACGAACGATTTGATGATCCAGCGCATCGGCAGGCCGACGCCGCCGGTCGACCCCTCGCCGCGGACGAACGCGCGCGCGGCGAAGTCGTAGCCGTACCAGGCCAGGAGCAGCATGTAGGGAAGGAGGAAGAGAGCGACCCCGACGATCTCGAGGCGCAGCCGCGCCCGCTCGCTCATCAGGCCGCGGATCAGGTCGATGCGCACGTGCGCGTCGCGCAGATAGCAGAAGCCGAAGGCGAGCAGCAGCGCGGCCCCGTGCAGGTGCCATTCGAGCTCCTGCAGGACGGAGGAACCGGTGTTGAAGAACTTCCTCCCGACGACGTCGTAGACGATGACGGCGGCGAGCAGCGGCAGCAGCCAGCCGCCGATGCGGCCGGCGAGCTCGGCGTTGCCTTGACGCGTTTGCGCACGGCGAACCGGATTCCACTTCGCCTGGAAACGCTCGAGCGCGGGGCGAGCCGCCAGCCGTGCGGCCGCGGCGCGCGCGGTCGTGCGATGGTCCGGGCGGGCGACGGGCGCAGCCGGCCGCGCCCCGGCCGTCCTGGTGCGGCCGCGCGCGTCGGATCGGCCGCGAAGGACAGCGTCGCGGCCGGCCCAGGCCGCAGCACCGGCGCGCCGCGCGCCGCCACACCGGTGCGCAGGAAAAGCCGCGCGCGTCGGCCCGCCGGCCGCCACCGCGCCGGTGCGCGAAGGGAGCGGGCGCCCGGCCGCACGCGGCTGCGATCGGCGGGCCGGACCGGCCGCCGCGTGCCGCCGAGAGATCGCCGGCGCATCCGCCGGAGAGGCCGCCGCCGCGTCCCCCTGACAGTCCGCTGCCGCGTTCCCGGGAGAGGCCGCCGCGCCGGATGGGCTCGCCGCGCGCGGTTCGCGCCGCGAAACGGCCATGGCCGGGAAGGCAAGGACGGTGCCGCCGCCGGCGATTGCTCGCACCCCGCCGCCCGGAAGCCCGGCGGCCGCAGGAAGAAGACAGGTCGTCAGGTCCATCGTCGGGATGCCGGATCGCGTTTCCCTCGCCACGATCCTGGCATCACGGGCGCCGCCGGTCTGGAACGTTTGTGACGCGCGGCCGGCCTGTTCGATCGGCCGATCAACGGCGAGCGGTTCTCCGCCTATGCCGAGCAGGCGCTCGTTCCCTCGCTCAGGCCCGGTGACGGCGACACCCTGAACAATCTGGGCGAGCGGAAGGGCAGGGCGACCAGCGGTGCGGTGATGGCGCCGCGCGGCGGCACGCTGGACGCTGCGGCCCCGGCGTCCTCAGTTGACATTCCCCGGCACCTGACCTTCAATGAAAAAATGAACTGTAAATTCATTAGATGAATTCAATGGAAGATGGCAAGCGCTATTCTGTCCGTGCGGTGGAGCGGGCGCTGGAGGTCGTGCGTTCCATCGCGATGCACCCGTCCGCGCCGACGGTGGACGAGATCGTGGCGTCGGTCGGATTGCCGAAGACGACCGTCTTCCGTGTGCTGGCGACGCTGACGGCCGAACGCTTTCTCGAGCGCGACGATCGACTGCAAACATACCATTTCGGGGAACTCGCCGCCCTCGTCGGCGCACGCGCGCTGGGCGATATGGATGTAAAGCGTGTTGCGCATCCGTTTCTCGACGCGCTCATGCGTGAGACGGGAGAAACCGTCCATCTGGCGATCTTGAGCGAGGGTGCGGCGCTCTGCGTCGACAAGATCGATGCGCTGCGATCCGTTCGGATGCTTTCCTTCGTCGGATTCCGCGATCCGCTTCATTGCAGCGGCGTGGGCAAGGCGCTTCTTGCCTTCCAGCCGGAGCCGGAGCGGAAGCGCTTGCTCGAGAGTATTCCCCTCGCGCGTCATACCGAAAGGACGATCTGTCACCGGGGAGCGCTGGAACGGCATCTCGAGGAGATACGTGACAGCGGCTATGCGCTGGACGCCGGCGAGGTGGAGGAGGGACTCGTCTGCGCGGCCGCGCCGGTCTTCGATCATCTCGGCACGGTGGCGGCTGCGATCTCCGTTTCCGGTCCTGCCAGCCGCATGAACGGTGCCGCCCTTGGCGCTGCCATCGAAACAGTGGTTGATCACGCGCGGCGCATATCGCGCTCGCTCGGTCATCGTCACGAGTGGAGCTCGACATGATTTTCGACATCCATACCCATGTGCCTCAATACCGCGACGCCGTCCCGGAGGACCGGCGCCGGATCAACCGGACCTGGCGTCCGGACGCTGCCCGGCCAGGCAATTTCAGCTGGGCGGAATACCGGGAATCGCAGGCGTGCGTGGACAAGTCCGTCGTGTTCGGCATCGCCTGGGAACCGGGCGAGCGCGTGGGGGGCAGCAACGGGGCGGGTGACCACGGCGACGTCGCCGACCGTGTCAACGACTTCACCGCAACGTTTGTTCAGGCTTATCCGGACGAGCTGATCGGGTTCATGGCGGTGCACCCATACGACCTCGGCGCGATGGACGAAATGGAGCGCAGCCGTGTCGAGCTCGGCCTCCGGGGGGTGAAGCTCGGCGCGAACTACCAGGCCTACGACCCGCTCGACCGCCGTGCGCTCGCCGTCTACCAGTATGCCGAGCGGCACGGGTTGCCGGTCTTGTTCCACACCGGAACGTCGGCGGTAAAGAGCGCGCCGATCCCCGCCGCGCATCCGCTAACGGTGGATGAGATCGCAAGCCGCTATCCGGACTTGAAGATCATCATGGCCCACATGGGCCATCCGTGGACGGTGGACGCCGTGGTGGTGGTTCGCAAGCACTCCAATGTCTATACCGACATCTCCGGTCTCTTCTACCGGCCCTACACCCACTACGACGCGCTGATAAAGGCGACGGAGTGGAACGTTCTGGACAAGATCCTCTTCGGATCGGACTATCCCATCGCCACGCCCGCCGAAACGATCGCCGGCCTTCGAAGCGTCAACGACATCGTGGAAGGCACACGCATGCCGCGCGTGCCCCTCGAAAAGATCGAGGAGATCATCCACCGCGACAGCCTGGCGCTGCTCGGGCTCGACTGAGCCGAATGTGAGGTCACAGGCGGCCCCGGTGGGAAGCGGGGCTGCAGACTTTTCCGGACGCGTAAGCAGACCCCGCAGCCATGGACCATCGCAGCCAGGTGCATTCACATGGCATGGCTTGGATGCAGCAGCAGCCGGGCCATGATGTCGCCCGGCGGCCGCTGCGCAGTTTCTTGCGGCATTCCGGTTCAGGCGTCGGCGACGAAGCGCTGTGTCTGAATGCCAAGCCCGTCGATCTGCAGTTCGACGACGTCGCCATTCTTCAGGTATGCTGGCGGCTTCATGCCCATGCCGACGCCGGGCGGTGTTCCGGTGGAGATGATGTCGCCCGGGTGTAGCGACATGAACCGAGAGAGATAGGAGACGAGTTCGGCAACGCCGTAGACCATGGTGCGGGTCGAGCCGTTCTGGACGAGCTGACCATTCACCTTGAGCCGCATGGCAAGGTCCTGCGGGTCCGCGATCTCCTCCTTCGTCACGAGCCAGGGACCAATCGGACCGAAGGTGTCGCACGACTTGCCCTTGGTCCACTGGCCGGCCCGATGCAACTGGAAGCCGCGCTCCGACACGTCGTGGGATATGCAATAGCCGGCGACATGCTCCAACGCATCCGCCTCGTTCACATGCTTGGCGGTCTTGCCGATGACGACGCCGAGCTCGATCTCCCAATCGGTCATCGACGAACCACGCGGTATCAGCACGTCGTCGTTCGGGCCGCAGATCGCGGAGGTGGCCTTCATGAAGATCACGGGTTCGGGGGGCACGGCGGCACCGGTCTCGGCTGCATGATCCGAGTAGTTGAGCCCGATGCAGATGAACTTGCCGGTGCCGGCCACGCAGGGACCAAGACGCACCGGTTGCTCGACAAGCGGCAGCGATCGCTGATCGACGGCAGCGATGCGAGCAAGCGCGTCGGGCAACAGCGCGCTTCCCGCGAGGTCGGTGACCAGCCGCGAAAGACTGCGAATTCGACCTTCCGCATCGAGAAGGCCCGGCAACTCGTTGCCGGGCGGCCCATAGCGTAGCAGCTTCATGCCAAGAAACTCCGAAGAGGTCAGGGGCGACCCGTTCGCCCTGCACAGATCGTTCCGGACGACCGGACAGGCTCTCCCGGTCGGGTGCTTCCCGTGGTTGCGCGGTGCTCAGGCGAGCGTGGAAAGAACCTTCTCCGACAGTTCGATCGTTTGATCGATGTCCTTGTCGGTGTGCGCGAGCGAGATGCTGCCCTGTTTCGTGACCACGGGGAACTGGAAGATTCCTTCCTCGATCAGGGCCTTGCGCCAGGCAAGGTCGCGCTCCATGTCGTGGTTCAGCGCGATGTCGCGCCAGCTTATCGGGGCGTGGTCCATGAAATAGACGGTGAACGCCGAGCCCTGACGAACAACGGTGGTGGCGTAGTTGCGCGAAGCGAATACCTGCTTCAGCCCGGCTTCCAGTCGCGCGCCCAAGCGCTCGAGTTCGCCGTAGACTTCCTTCTCCCGTGTTCTCAGCCGAGAAAGGCTGGCCTTCGCCGCTGCCACGTTGACCGGGTGCCCGTTGTAGGTGCCCGCCACCGCGACCCGCTTCGCGGGGTCGGGATGGCTGCACAGGCTCATGATCTCCTTCTTTCCGCCCACGACGCCCATCGGGTAGCCGTTGGCGACGGCCTTGCCGAAGGTGCAGAGATCCGGCGTGACGCCCGAAATCGACTGGTATCCACCCAAGGCATGCCGGAAGCCGGTCTTGACTTCATCGAAGATGAGAACCGTGCCGTACTTGTCGCAGAGCGCTCGCAGCCCCTCCAGATAGCCCGGCAGCGGCTTCACGATGCCGATGTTCTGCAGGATTGGCTCCAGGATGATGGCTGCTACATCGCCCTTGGCAAGCACACGCTCCGCGGCTTCCAGGTCGTTGTATTCGATAGCCCGGGTCACTTCGTCGATCACCTTCGGGACACCGGCTGTCGTCACCCTGAGAGGGTACTCTTCGCCCGGCTCGTGCGGCTCCACGAAGGAGGCGGGGTCCATCAGGTTGTAGCTGACGTAGTCGAGGCAGCCGTTATATCCACCCTCCATGACCACGACCACGTCGCGGCCGGTATGGGCACGGGCGAGCCGCAGCGCGTATCCGACCGCTTCCGAGCCCGTGCTGGTGAGCTGCAGTTGCTCAATGCCGGGAACGGAATCGACCAGCAGTTCGGCGATCTCAGCCTCCCACGGCATGGTGCCGGCGCCGATCAACGAAGCGCCCGAGCGGATCATCTCGATCACGGCGTCGTCGATTTCCGGATCACCATGGCCAAACAGATAGGGCGCGAAGCCTGCATGGTAGTCGATGTATTGCTTGCCGTCGGCGTCGTAGAGGTAGGCGCCCCTGGCCCGCACGAAGAGCCGAGCCGGGTCGATTGCCCGGTTGAGCGACATCGTGCCGCCGGCGATGAACTGACGCTGGCGTTCGACCGTGCTGTATAGGTTTTCCGACATTCTCTCGTCTTTCAGATGATGGCCGCGCCATGCTCGCAGCGTGAAAGGGGAGCAGAGCAGTTTGGCCCGGAAGTCGCCAAAATGTGGCAGATTTAACGTTAAGTCAACCGTGAAAACCGGTCTTTTCGACGTCAACGCCTTCCGGCGCTAGGCAACCGGGGTGAGCAGCGCGTTGCCGGCGAAGTGGGCGTCGAGGTTCGCCACGAGCAACGCTCCCATCGCTTCCCGCGTCTCGTGGGTTGCCGTGCCCTGGTGCGGTGACAGCACGACGTTCTGCATCGTCAGCAGCGACTGGGGCACTGCCGGCTCGTCCTCGAACACGTCGAGGGCGGCACCCCCCAGGCTGCCGGTTTCAAGGAGTTCGACCAGCGCGTCCTGATCGACCACCGAACCACGCGCCACGTTGACGAAGGCGCCCTGTGGGCCCAGCGCCTCGAGCACATCACGGTTGACCAGCTTCTGCGTGCCCGCACCGCCGGGCGTCACGGCAACGAGCCAATCCACGGCGCGTGCCATCTCGACCAGGTCCGCATAGTAGGCATAGGGCTGGCGCGGCTTCCTGTTCCGCCCGTGATAGACGACGCGCATCTTCATCGCCTGGGCGCGACTGGCGATCTCGCTTCCGATCCGGCCGAGCCCGACAATCCCGAGCGTGTAGCCGCGCAATTCGCGATAGAGCGGCAGGTTGCCGGAAGGCCAGCGGCCCTCGCGCACATAGCGGTCAGCTTGCGGAATGCGCCGGGCAAGGGCGATCATGAGGCCGATGGCGAGCTCGGCCACCACATCGTTGAGCACGTCGGGCGTGTTGGTGACGCGGATGCCGCGCGACGTTGCGTGCGGAATGTCGATAGAATCCGTCCCGACACCGAAGTTCGCGACGATCTCCAGTTTCGGAAGCCGGGCCAGCACGGCACGCGGCACGCCGGTCCCGGCAATAGCCCGTATCCGGGCGCCCACCTCCTCGATCAGCCCGTCCCGGTCTGCGGCGCGATGAAGCCGATGCACCGTGAAGCGCTCCGCAAGAGCCTTTTCGCAACCCTCGGGCATGGCGTGTGTCTGGAGGATATGGATGTCCGTCATCGTTCGTCTCCGGTTGATCGGCGGCGCGCAGGGGCGTCACGGCCAGAAGGTGCTGCCTTCGATGAAGGCGTATTTCTCGAGAAGTTCATCCGTAAGCGAGACACCCAGGCCGGGCGCTGTCGGCGCAGCGATCCGGCCGTCCACGATGCGGAACGGCGTATCGGCCAGTTCCTCCACGAGCGGAAGGCCGTGGGTCGGGAACTCGAGGTAGCTGGTGCGCGGGTCGGCGAACGCAAGCGCATAGTTGGCGGCCAGGCAGGGCGCCATGCCCCAGGAATGGTAGATCACCCGGACGTCATTGACGCGGGCCAGCGCAGCAACCGTCAGACACTCGGCGATCCCGCCGGAATGGGTTGGGTCGGGTTGGACGTAGTCAAGCGCGCCGGCCTCGAAGTAGGGCAGGAAATCGTGCACGCCCACCGCCGTTTCGCCCGCCGCGATCGGAACGGACGTATTGCGGCGGACGAAGGCGCAGCCCTCGTGGTCGCGATTTCCCACAGGGTCTTCGAACCAGGAGATATCGTACTTCTCGATGGCGCGAATGCATGCCAGCGCCTCCTTGGCAGAGAACGGGGCCGGGTTGTGTCCCATTACCGCGTCGACCATCAGTTCGACGTCACGCCCCAGAACCTCGCGGCACAAGCGGACCTTTTCCACATCCTCGGTGATCGAGCGGCCGACACGTATCTTCACCGCACGAAAGCCGCGCTCCAGATAGCCCTCCATCTCCGCGATGGTTTGCTCGCGCGAAGCGTCCATGCCGCCGCTCGCATAGACGGTGATGGCGTCATGCGCCTTGCCGCCGAGTAGATCGTGAAGCGGCACTCCCAGTGCCTGCGCCTTGATGTCCCAAAGCGCGACCTCGATAGAGCCGGCGACCATGAACGAGATGCCGGCGTTGCCCCAGGCGCGCGACTTCGCCCGCATCGTGTGGAGTAGGCGGGTGGTCTCCCTTGCGTCCTCGCCAAGCAGCAGCGGCGCGAAGTTGTCCACCAAAGCACGGGTTGCCAGCGGTGCACTCAGTCCTGGATAGTAGGCTTCTCCGAAGCCCCGCAGACCGCTTTCGGTCGCAACCTCGACAAGCGCCGTGTTCCAGTAGCGCAGGTTGCCGCCCGCCCAGCTCAGTGCGGAGCGGCCGGTATCCTGTGTGAGTAGGTGGCAATGAACTCGGGTTATGGTGGTTTCAGTCACAAGTTTGCTCCATGCGGTATGGCGGCCTCGTGGCCGGTGCACGCAACCAGCAAAGTGATGGGAACAGGGGGTGAGTGAGGTGGCGAAGCCACAGCGGCCGGCGGTTGCGCGTTCGGTGACCATCAAGGACGTGGCGCGCGAAGCCGGCGTGTCGGCGATGTCGGTGTCGAATGTGCTGAACGGCCGGGGCCGCGTGTCGGAGGCGACTGCGAACCGCATCATGCAGGTGGTCGAGCGGTTGGGCTACCGTCCCTCCGTCGCGGCGCGGCGTCTCCGACTGTCGCAGCAATGGACGATCGGCATGCTGATCGTCGTCGAAGATCCGGATTTTCTCAGCGACCCTTTCATCACCGCGCAGGTCACCGGGCTGACCAATTATCTCACCGCCAGCTCGTACAGCCTGATACTGCGGGGCATGAAGCCCTCCGATTTCCGCACGACCGGCCTCTTCCAGGACATCGAGGCGGACGGCATGGTCGCCATACTCTCCGGCGATAGCGTGCAACGGAGCTGGTTCGTCAGCGAGCTTGCCACGCTTCAGGTTCCGATCGTGCTTATGCAGGAACAGACGGTCCCGCAGGGAATCGATTGCGCGATCGTTCGCCAGGACGATTTCGACGGTGGCCGCCAGGTTGCATCCCATCTGCTGGCTACCGGCGCACGTCGGTTCTGGATGCTGCTGCCGCAGGTCGAATGGGCGGCGATGACAGCCCGCAAGAAGGGGATTGCCTCCCGGATCGAGGCTGTCGACGGCACCTCGCTCGACGTCATCGCCTGCGGCGATGAGAGCTATTGCGTGACCCGCGGCAACACGCTCGCCGCGCTCGCCAGCCGCAAAGCGCCCGATGCCATCATCGGCGGCAATGACCAGATGGCGATTGCCGCGATGAAGGCGTGTAGCGACCACGGCCTGCGCATTCCCGCCGACATCCAGGTGACCGGCTTCAATGCCTTCGATACGTGGCGCTATGTCGAGCCGGTTCTGACCACCGTCCGCTCGGCCGCGCATGCGATCGGCGAAAGGGCGGGATCCGAGCTGATCCATCGGCTGCAGAGCGGAACCTTCAGGGAAACGGAGATCGTGCTGCCGGTGCAATTTCAGCCGGGTAGCTCCACGCGCTCCTCCTCCTGAAGTCACCGATCGTCCCCTGCCGCAACGCTGCCGTTTGACAAGCTATAAGATTGATGTATCGTTAAATCAACAGGCCGACAAGCTGGCCATGCCTGCAGGTCGGCAGGAGCTGTCGGGCGCTTCAGCGCACCGAGCGATACCCTGCCGCAGTGCCGCGCATGTGCTTCTGCGGTCACCGTTGTCGAACGGAGTCTCTGCGCATGATCGTCGATTGCCACGTCAACATCTTCAACGCCGATCAGTTCACGCCACCGGCGGTCGACCTCAGCGGTGATGCCAGGCCGGGCGGCGTCGCGATGAAGGCCGATGCCGATACGATCCACGACGCGATGAAGGACGTCGACAGAGCGATCATCTTCTCCCCGCGCTACAAGGATTCGGTCGGTATCGATGGAGACGACGAGGTTACCGCTGCCGCTGTCGCAAGGTATCCGGACAAGTTCGTCGGCTTCGCCTGTGTCGACCCGCGGCGTCCCGACTACATGGAGCTGCTGGAATACGCCACCGGCACGCTAAAGCTGAAGGGCGTCAAGTTCGGACCCATCTACAACAGCGTTCCGCTCGACGACCCCCGTCTCGATGCCGTCTATGCGCACTGTCAGAAGAACGATCTTCCGCTGACGATGCACATGGGCACGACGTTCGCGCGTGACACGCTGCTCGATGCGGGTCGTCCGCTGCACGTCGATGCCGTGGCGCAGCGCTATCCCGACCTGAAGATGATCATGGCCCATCTGGGCCATCCATGGGTTGACGAGTGCATCGTCGTGGCGCGCAAACGGCCGAACGTCTACGCCGAGGTCTCGGCCCTCTGCTATCGGCCCTGGCAGTTCTACCAGGCTTTGGTGTCGGCTGAAGAGTACCTCATCACCGATAAGAACAAGATTTTCTGGGGCACAGATTTCCCCTTTGCGCAGGTCGGCGAGTCCATCGACGGGCTGCGCAATATCAACCGCTTTGCGGAAGGAACCGCGCTTCCGCGCGTTTCGCAGGAGACAATTGACGCAATCCTGAACGCGAATCCTCTGGCGCACTGGTGGCACACGCCGCTGGTGAGCTGAGGCGATAGCCGTATCCGGCGCGACTCTGACAATGGGAGAATGTCGTATGAGAAAACTGCTTGCATTGACCACCGTGGCCGTCCTGGCCGTCGGTTCCGGCGTCTCGGCTGTTACCGCCCAGGAATGGCCGACCCGGCCGGTCACGCTGATCGTGGCTGCCGGCGCGGGCGGCGGGACCGATGCCACTGCCCGCTGGCTCGCCGCAGGCCTCGAAGAACGGTTCGGCCAGCCCTTCAACGTGGTCAATCGCGCCGAGGGCGGCGGTATCTCCGGCATCACGGAGATTTCCAAGGCAGATCCCGACGGCTACACGCTCGGCATCCTGTTCAACTATGCGCCCTTCAAGCTTCTCGGAATGGGCGATCTCACGAGCGATTCCTACACGCCGATCGCCCAGTACAACTTCGATTTCGCGGCTGTTCACGTCAAAGCCGACAGCGAATTCCAGTCCCTCGCGGAGGTTGTCGACCAGCTCCAGGAAGATCCCGCGTCGATCGCGATCGGCTGCGGTGCGGTCTGTCCGAGCAGTTGGAGCAGTGCCCTGTCCAAAATCCTCATCGACAACGGCATCGACATCAAGACGCTCCGCTGGGTGCCGAGCGCTGGTGCCGCCGCCGGTCTGCAGGAACTGGTCGCGGGCGGTGTGGACATACTCACCGCATCGCTGCCGGAGGCGAACTCGATGATGGATGCGGGTGAAGTGCGGCCGCTTGCCGTTCTCGCGCCGGAGCGTCTCGACGCCTTCCCCGAGGTGCCGACTGCCGCCGAGCAGATTCCGGATGCTGCTCCCGGGGGCGTGTTCCGTGCTCTGGCCGGACCTCCCGGCCTGCCGCAAGACATCGTCGATCGTTTGGAAGCCGCTGTCGAGGAGATCTATAACAGCGAGTCCTTCCAGAACAACATGAAGAAGGCCGGTTTCGGTCTCCAGTACCGCGATGCCGAAGGCCTGCTCGACTGGATGAAGACGCACGAGAAGGACACCGAGACGGTGCTGCGTGCTGCTGGCGCGATCCAGTAGCGCAACCTGAAGCCGTGGAGAGGCGGCGGACGAAGGAGGGGGCATGAAGGTATCCGACGTCATCCTTGGACCGATTGTCGTCGCCATCGGCATCGTCACCCTCGTCGCTGCCTCCATGCAGCCCAAGCCGTTCTTCGGCTCCGGATATGGAGGGGGGTTCTTCCCCTCCATCATCGGCATCGGCCTGTTCGGTCTCGGGGCGATGCTGACGCTGGCCGGCTGGAGCAAGCGGAACGAGGCGCCGCTTCTTGTCTTCGGTGACTGGATCCGTTCCGGCAGGCACATCGCCAACGCTGCGGCGGTCATCGGCGCGCTGCTCTTCTACATCCTCACTTCCGACGCTTTGGGTTTCGTCATCAGCGGCTTCGTGTCGCTCTTCGTCGTCCTGGTGCAGTTTTCCCGCGCACCCCTGATTTCACTGGTCATCGCCATCGTCACGATACTGCTCGTCAAAACGGTGTTTCAGGACATCCTGCTCGTGCCGTTGCCGTGGGGAATTCTAGAGCCATACTCGGGAAGCCTCACATGGCGGTGATCTACGATGCGTTCGTGGCGCTCATGGTGCCGAATGTCCTGGTGGTCATCGTCCTCGCGTCGGTCTTCGGTCTGTTCGTGGGGGCGGTGCCCGGCCTGACAGCCACCATGGCGGTCGCGCTGCTTGTGCCGGTTACCTTCTTCATGGAGCCGCTTCCCGCAATCGCGGCGATCGTCAGCGCCAGTGCGATGGCCATCTTCGCAGGGGACATCCCGGCCACCCTTCTGCGAATCCCGGGGACGCCTTCGTCTGCAGCATACACCGATGCCGCCTACCGCATGACGAAGCAGGGCAAGGCGGAACTCGTCCTCGGCGCCTTCGTCGTGACGTCGGCGACCGGCGGCTTGATCGGCGCCATCTTCCTCATGTTCTTTGCGCCGGTGGTGGCGCGATTTGCGCTCAATATCAGCAGCTACGAGTATTTCTGGCTGGCCTGCCTCGGGCTCACCTCGGCTGCTTTCATTTCGCCCGGCAGCCCGGTCAAGGGCGCGATCTCGCTTCTGCTCGGCGTGCTGACGGCGATGGTAGGCGTCTTTCCGGTTACCGGCCAGCCGCGGTTCACCTTTGGCAGCACGACGCTTTATGGCGGCGTCGGGCTCGTTGCAGCGCTTATCGGCATGTTCGCCATTGCCGAGATCTTGCGCTTTGCGCTTTCGACCGAACCCGCCCCGAAGGCGGTCAAGACCAAGATCGGCAACATCTTCAAGGGGCTGGTGCCCGAGATCTGGCGGTTCCGCAGGCGTTTTGCTGACGGTATCGCAGTGGGCACCGGCACCGGCGTGCTGCCCGGTGCGGGCGCAGACATCGCCGCGTGGATCTCCTTTGCGATCGCGCGCCGGTTCACCCGCAACCGGGAGGAGTTCGACAAGGGCAGCCTGGAAGGGATCGTTGCGGCAGGAGGTGCCAACAATGCGAGCGTCTCCTCCGCCTACGTGCCGGCAACCGTGCTCGGAATTCCCGGCGACTCCATGACCGCCATCGTCATCGGCGTGCTGTTCATGAAAGGCCTGACGCCAGGCCCGGCGATCTTCCAGCACCAGCCGACCCTGATCTACGGGATCTTTCTGTCCTTCATCCTCGCCAATCTGCTGATGATCCCGCTCGGATACGCCGCGATCAAGCTTGCACGCTACATTCTCGACGTTCCCCGCCAGTACTTGATGCCCGTCATCATGATGTTCTGCGTGGTGGGCGCGTTCGCGATGGACAACACCCTGATCGGCGTCGTCACCATGCTGGTCTTCGGCATCATCGGCTGGTTCATGGAAGAGAACGGTTTTCCGATCGCGCCGGCTCTGCTCGGCATCATCCTCGGCCGGATGGTGGAAGAGACGTTCCTCACATCCATGATCAAGGCACAGGGCGATTTCCTGCAGTTCTTCACGCGACCCATAGCCGGAACCGTTGGCGCGATCACGATCCTGATCTGGCTGTCACCGCTTCTGATGATGGCTTGGCGCCGGCTCGGGCGCCGCAGGGAACTCGCGGCCCGAGGGGCAGGGCGCGAGGTATGACGTGCCAGCTGGCAAAGGGCTTCGTGCCCGCAAGGGGACAGGCTCGATGAGCGAGAAAGACGAAGCGCCGCAGATGCGTAGCGCCGAATGGTTTGCGCGCGAGGGCAAGCACGGCTTCGTCCCGCGAAGCTGGATGCGTAGCCAGGGCTTCGGGCCGGAGCTGTTCGACGGCCGGCCGGTCATTGGCATCTGCAACACCTGGTCCGAGCTCAATCCGTGCAACCGGCACCTGCGTGAGCTGGCCGAGTGCGTCAAGCGCGGCGTGCTGTTGTCCGGCGGCTATCCGCTCGAATTTCCGGTGATGAGCCTCGGCGAGCCGCTGATGCGGCCGACCACGATGATGTTCCGCAACCTTCTCAGCATGGATGTCGAAGAGACGCTTCGTGCCAACCCGATCGACGGCGTGGTGCTCCTGGCAGGTTGCGACAAGACCACGCCGGCGCTGCTGATGGGCGCTGCGAGCTGCGACATCCCCTCCGTTCTGGTCTCCGGAGGGCCGATGCTCAATGGTCGGTTCCGTGGCCGGGAACTGGGTTCGGGGACCGATATTTTCCACTTTGACGAAGAGTATCGAACCGGTCGGCTGAGCGGCGAGGAGTATGCGGAGGCCGAGGCCGCCATGAGCCGGTCGGCCGGCTCCTGCATGACGATGGGAACCGCGTCCACCATGGCGTCGCTGGCCGAGGCGATGGGGATCGCTCTGCCGATGAACGGCGCGATACCGGCTGCCGACAGCCGTCGGCGACGGATCGCGGAGGAAGCGGGAAAGCATGCGGTGGCGTTGGTGCGAAACGGGATGAGCATCTCGCGCGTGCTCACGCGGGCGGCGTTCGAGAACGCGATCGTCGTCAATGGTTCGATTGGCGGATCGACCAATGCCGTGGTGCATTTGCTGGCGCTGGCCGGGCGTGTGGGGGTGGAGCTGTCTCTTGACGATTGGGACCGGCTCGGAACCGACGTCCCCTGCCTTCTGGACCTGAAACCCTCGGGCCGGTTTCTGATGGAGGACTTCTTCTACGCCGGAGGGCTGCCGGCGTTGATGACGCGCATCAAGGATCTTCTGCACCTTTCCGCACCGACGATCGAGGGCGGCACCATCGGGGACCGGCTGGCGCATGCGGAGTGTTGGAACGATGAGGTGATAAGGCCACGTGACCAGCCGGTTGCGGAGCAGGGCGGCATCGTCGTGCTGCGTGGAAACCTCGCTCCTGACGGGGCGGTGCTGAAGCCTTCGGCCGCTTCAGCCGGGCTGATGACGCATCGTGGAAAGGCGCTCGTGTTCGAGAATGCCGAAGACTATCGTGCCCGTATCGACGACCCTGACCTTCAGGTCGATGCGGACACGGTGCTCGTGCTGAAAAGCGCCGGGCCGGTTGGCTATCCCGGCATGCCGGAAGTCGGAAATCTCGCACTGCCCGCGAAATTGCTGGCGCAGGGCGTTACCGACATGGTGCGGATTTCGGACGGGCGCATGAGCGGCACCGCCTACGGCACCGTGGTCCTTCATGTTTCGCCCGAATCGGCCGTGGGTGGTCCGCTGGCCCTGGCGAAGACAGGTGACGAGATCGTGCTCGACGTGCCTGGCCGGCGGTTGGAACTCGCCGTGCCCGACGCGGAGCTGGAACGTCGACGCGCGGTGTTGACCTCGTTTGAACCAAACGTCCAGCGCGGATATGGCCGGTTGTTCACGCAGTCGGTGCAGCAGGCGCATCGCGGCGTCGACTTCGATTTTCTGGTCGGCTGTACGCGCCTTCAGGCGAGCAAGGTGTCTTTCTAGAGCCGTTCTGATTTTCACGGGATCGCAGATCGGCTCCAACTTATTGTTTTGACGTGTTTCTGGGCGGCGAACCGGTTTCCACCTCGCCTGGAAAGGCTTGTCTTATGACTTTCCTTGCCGAACAGGCGAAGACAGGACCGCCGGGAGAGAGTGTCAGCCCGCTCCCGGCGGCGAGGGTCGGATCGGA
>NZ_JAOAOP010000061.1 GCF_030398335.1 Aquibium sp. A9E412 | reverse complement strand
TGGATGACGCCGTTCGACTGGTCGACGTCGGCGATCGTCACGCGGCCGGCACCGCCCGCCTCGTCGAAGATGTAGACGCTGCTGCCCTTGAGAACGGCGGTCAGCGCGTCGCCGGACACCGTCTGCATGTTGAAGCGGCCGCCCATGGCGCGGGCATGCTTGACGATGTCGGCCGCCTTCAGCTCGCCGGCCACGACATGCGCGGTCAGCACCTTGACGAGCTGGTCCTTGTTCTGCGGCTCGAGCAGGCTTTCCACCGTGCCGGCCGGCAGCTTCTCGAAGGCGGCGTTGGTCGGCGCGAAGACGGTGAACGGCCCCTCGCCCGACAGCGTCTCGACCAGGCCGGCGGCCTTCACCGCGGCGACCAGCGTGGTGTGGTCGGCCGAATTGACGGCGTTCTCGACGATGTTGCGCTCGGGCAGCATCGGCGCGCCGCCCACCATGGGATTGTCCTGCGCGACGGCGGCGCCCGAAACGGCAAGGCCGGCGCAAAGGGCGAGCGCCCGGATCGTGGTCATAGGCATGGTCATCAACGTGCTCCTCTCTCGGTTTCGCCAGGGGCGATGGCCAAGACACGGCACGCGGCGGCAGGGGTTTCGCCCGATAAAGTCTTTGTG
The DNA here is from genome assembly GCF_030398335.1 of Aquibium sp. A9E412. Classification (GTDB taxonomy): domain Bacteria; phylum Pseudomonadota; class Alphaproteobacteria; order Rhizobiales; family Rhizobiaceae; genus A9E412. Next base: position 21,125 of record NZ_JAOAOP010000061.1, on the reverse strand, counting down.
AACGCCGGCGGCCGGGGCGCCAACGCAAACGCCCCGGCACGGGGGCCGGGGCGCCTGGTGGGTGAACGTGCGGCCGCGCGGCCGAAGCCGGCGGTCTATTCGGCCGGTTGCTTCGGCTTCTTCTTGAACAGGCCGACCAGATTGTCCCAGAGCTCGATCTTGGCGCCCTGGCGCTTCATGATCACGCCCTGCTGGACGATCGACAGGAAGTTGTTCCACGCCCAGTAGATCACCAGGCCGGCCGGGAAGGTGGCCAGCATGAAGGTGAACACCACCGGCATCCAGTTGAAGATCATCGCCTGGGTCGGGTCGGGCGGCGTCGGGTTCATGCGCATCTGCAGGAACATCGTGATGCCCATGATGATGGGCCACACGCCGATCATCAGGAAGGCCGGCACGTCGTAGGGCAGCAGGCCGAACAGGTTGAAGATCGAGGTCGGGTCGGGCGCCGCCAGGTCCTGGATCCAGCCGAAGAACGGCGCGTGGCGCATCTCGATGGTGACGTAGAGCACCTTGTAGAGGGCGAAGAACACCGGGATCTGGATGAGGATCGGCCAGCAGCCGGCCAGCGGGTTGATCTTCTCCTTCTTGTAGAGCTCCATCATCGCCTGCTGCTGCTTCATCTTGTCGTCCGCGTATTTCTCGCGGATCTCGAGCATGGCAGGCTGCACCTTCTTCATGTTCGCCATCGACTTGTACGACTTGTTGGCGAGCGGGAAGAAGATCAGCTTGACGACGACGGTGGTGGCGAGGATCGCCAGGCCGAAATTGCCGAGCAGCTTGAACAGCCAGTCGATCAGGTAGAACATCGGCTTGGTGATGAAGTAGAACCAGCCCCAGTCGATCAGCAGCTCGAACTGGCGGATGCCGAGGGTCTCCTCGTAGGCGTCGACGCGCTGCACCTCCTTGGCACCGGCGAAAAGCAGCGTCTCGACGCTGGTCGCGCCGCCGGCCGGCACGGTGACCGGCTCGGTCAGGAAGTCGGCCTGGTAGCGCGCGCGCTGGTCGGAGAAGTAGGAATAGCGCGGCTGGAAGGACTGGCCGGCGCGCGGCACCATGGTCACCGCCCAGTACTTGTCGGTGATGCCGAGCCAGCCGTCGCTCGACATGGCCGGGCGGATCGAGCCCTCCTCCTCGACGTCGGAGTAGTCGATCTCCTGCAGGCCCTCCTCGCCGGTGACGCCGATCATGCCCTCGTGCAGGATGAACAGGCTCGAGGTCTCGGGCTTGCCGAGCCGGGTGGTGCGGCCGTAGCTCGACAGCGTCACCGGCTGGCCGGAGGCGTTGTCCACCGTGTCGGAGACGGTGAACATGTAGTTCTCGTCGACCGCGACGGTGCGCCGGAACGTGAGGCCGGCATCGTTCTGGTAGGTCAGCGTGACCGGGTTGCCGGGCGTCAGGCGGGCATCCTCGGGCGCCTGCCACACCGTGTTCGGCCCCGGCACGTCGCCGGTCCCCTCGCCGCCGACGAAACCGAACTCGGCGTAATAGCCGTTCGGCATGGTCGACGGGTTGAGCAGCTCGATGTTGGGGGAATCGTCGTCGACGCTGACGCGGTAGTCCTTGAGCAGCAGGTCGTCGATGCGCGCGCCGGTCAGGTTGATCGAGCCGGCCAGGCGCGGCGTGTCGATCGGCACGCGCGGCGTGCCGGCGAGCACCGCGTCGCGGTTGGCCGCGGCCGCCGCGCCGCCGTCGGGGGCGGGCGTGTCGGCGCCGGGAATGTCGGCCTCGCTGCCGCCCTGGCGCTGCGGCGCCGGGATCGCGGCCTCGCCGTCGGCGGCGGTGCCGGGGGCCGGCTGGGCCGACTCGGTCTCGATGCGGGCGGCCTCGCGCTCGGCATCGATGCGCGGCTGCATGTAGAACACCTGCCACAGGGTCAGGATCAGCACCGAGAGCGCGATGGTGATGAGGAAATTGCGGTTGTTGTCCATCGAGGCTTCCCTAGACCGTGCCGCGAAAGCGCCGGGAGAGTTCGTCCTTCAAGAGCGGAAACGGAACGTCGAGGATGTCGCGCCGTCCCACGATCACATAATCCTTGCCGCAGGCCATGTCACCCGCGGCGCCGGTGCGGCACGCCTCGCGCAGCCGCCGGCGGATGCGGTTGCGCTTAACGGCATTCCCGGTCTTTTTCGTGACCGTGATGCCGAGCCGCGGCGGCCCGTCATCATGCCGGTCGAGCACTTCGAGCAGAAAATACCGGCCGCGGCGCTTGCTGCCGCGGCGCACGGCCAGGAACTCCTGGCGCGTCTTCAGGCGCGCGGGCGGCGTGTCGGACCGGCAGGTCAACGGTCCGGCCCCGCCTCCCGGCTCAGGCCGACAGGTTCTTGCGGCCGCGGGCGCGGCGCGCGGCGATGACGCGGCGGCCACCCTTGGTGGCCATGCGGGCACGGAAACCGTGACGCCGCTTGCGGACGAGCTTGGAGGGCTGATAGGTGCGCTTCATTTGTTTGATACCGCGGCGTGCGGCCCTTCTTGGATCTGTCGCTCAGACCGCAGCACCGTCCGGCCGGAGCGGCGCCAGGATCTGGCTCGTTGTCTCGACACGCGCATCCGGCGAAACCGACAGGCGATCTCCCCGGCCGTGCCACTGGCGAACAGGAGCGTCTTCGGCCGTTTGGCGACACGACGAAACGGTCGCCGGGCGGCCCGCCCGAGCGTGGCCGGGCTTATAGAAAGAAGCCCCGGCGGTGTCAATCGAGGCGGCGGCCGCGGCGACCGGTGCCGCCGTCGGCAGGACCCGGCACGGGGCTCACGGCGCGCCGCCGCCCGGGGGCGGCGGCCGGGCGAAGCGGTCGAAGACCGCCGCCATGCCCTCCTGGTAGGCCTCGCGGGTCTTGCGCCCGGCCTCGAACATCTCGCCGAACAGCTCGTCATAAGCGTTGACCGGCCGGCCGCTCGGCGTCCTCGGCGGCGGCGGCGGCGCATCGTCCTGCGACGTTGCGCCGCCGGTCATGGCCGCCAGCATCGCCGCGAACGGGTTGCCCGGCAGGGCGCCGCCGCGCGGCGCGTCGGTGCGCGCGCCGCCGGAAAACGAGCCCTGCGCCATGCGCAGGAACGGGTTGTCGAGCCCGGCGGGCGCGGTTCCGGCACCGCCCGCCATCTGCCGCATCATCGCGGCGAAGGGCGGCTCCGTGCCCGCGGCACCGGCCATCGCGCCGGTCGTCTGCTTGTGCAGCCCGCCCATGATCATCGCCGCCATGGTCGGCAGCATCTGCTTCATCGTCTCTTCGGCAAGACCGGTCGCGGCGGCCGCGTAGCGCGCCACCGCCCGGCTCAGCTCGCGGGAGCCGAAGAGCTGGCCGAGCACCTGCTCGCCCGCCGCGCGGCCGGCCGGCGACAGCGCGGCGGCCGGGTCGTCGAAGAACCGGGCGTGCTGGCCCGACGCCAGCGCGGCGACGAAGGCGCCGAGCCCGTAGGGGTCGGCGGCGTTGCGCTTCAGCCCCTGGCTGAAGGCCGGCAGCAGCGCCTCGAAGGCGGCCTCGGTCTGCTCGGCGGTCAAGCCGAACTGGCGCGCCATGCGCTCCATCGCCTGGCCGCGGCCCGCATGGGCCAGCATGTCGTAGAGGGGAAGCATCGTGCGCACCTTCTCGCCGCCGGCAGCATCGCCCGCGGCCAGACTAGCGCATCGCGCGGCAAAGCGGAAACCGGGCCGCGTTCAGTAGGCGTATTCGAGGAAGACCGGCTCGATCGAGCCGCCCCAGCGGGTGTGGAAGGCCTGCACCATCTCCTCCGCGCTCGTGGTGCCGCGCGCCACCGCCTCCTCGAGCGGACCGAGAAAGCCGGTCTCGTCGTAGCCGTCGGCGTTGTACCGGGCGCGCCGCTCGAGCCCGTCGCGCGACAGCGCCAGCACCGCGCGCGCCGTGGCGTGCAGGTCGCCGCCGCGAAACGGCGTGGCGAGCCCCTTGCGCGGCACCGCGTCGCGCATCGCCGCGACCTCGGCCACGCTCCAGTCGCGCGTCAGCGCCTCCGCGCCGTCGAGCGCGATCGGGTCGTAGAGCAGCCCGACCCAGAACGCCGGCAGGGCGCAGATGCGCCGCCACGGCCCGCCGTCGGCGCCGCGCATCTCGAGAAAGCGCTTCAGCCGCACGTCGGGAAACAGCGTCGACAGGTGGTTCGCCCAGTCGCCCATGGTCGGCACGCCGTCGGGCACGGAGTTGCGCAGCGCGCCGGCCATGAACTGGCGGAAGGTGACGTGGGTGACGTCGTGATAGCGCCCCTCGCGCAGCACGAAGTACATCGGCACGTCGAGCGCCCATTCGACATAGTCGGCGAAGCCGAAATCGGCCGCGAAGCAGAACGGCAGCAGCCCGGCGCGCTGGTTGTCGGTGTCGCGCCAGATCTCGCCGCGCCACGACTGGAAGCCGTTGGTGCGGCCCTCGGTGAAGGGCGAGTTGGCGAACAGCGCGGTGGCGAGCGGCTGCAGCTTGAGCGAGACCTGCATCTTGCGCCGCATGTCGGCTTCCGACTCGAAGTCGAGATTCACCTGGATCGTGCAGGTGCGGTACATCATGTCGAGCCCGTGCCGGCCGACCTTCGGCATGTAGGCGGTCATGATGTCGTAGCGCGACTTGGGCATGCGCGGCGTCTCGGCGAGCGTCCATTTCGGGCTGGCGCCGAGGCCGAGGAAGCGGATGCCAAGCGGCTCGGCCACCTCGCGCAGCTGCGCCAGGTGGGCGTTGCCCTCGCGGCAGGTCTGGTGGATCGTCTCCAGCGGCGCGCCCGACAGCTCGAACTGGCCGCCCGGCTCGAGCGAGATGGCGCCCTGCCCCGTCGGCTCGACGAGGCCGATGATGTTGCCGGCGTCGAGGATCGGCTCCCAGCCGAGCTTCTCGCGCATCGCCTCGAGCACGGCGCGGATGCCGTTGTCGCCGCCATAGGGCACCGGGCGGTTGCCGTCGACATAGAACGGAATCTTCTCGTGCTCGGTGCCGATGCGCCAGGCCTCGCGCGGCTTGCAGCCGGCGGCGAGATAGGCGACGAGTTCGTCGACCGTCTCGACGGGCGCGGTGTCGGTGGTGTCGCGAGCCATAAGGTGTCCTCGAAGCCGGGCGTGCGTGAGCCTGCTTGGCCAAATCGCCGCCCGGGTTCAAGCGAATTTTCCTGACAGGACGCCGGGGCGGCGCGCGGCTACCAGTCGCCGACGGTCGCCTGGATCAACGCCAGCGCGGCGACGGCGGCGGTGTCGGCGCGCAGGATGCGCGGCCCGAGCGGGATCGCGGTGACGGAGGGCATGGCCGCGAGCCGCGCCCGCTCGGCGTCGGAAAAGCCGCCCTCCGGCCCGACGAGCAGCGCCAGGCGGCGCTCGGCGATGGCCTGCAGCGCCTCGAGCGGATTGTCGCCCTCGGCCGCCTCGTCGCAGAAGACGAGCCGACGCGCCGCATCCCAGCCCGCGAGCAGGGCGTCGAGACCGAGCGGCTCGCCGACGGTCGGCAGGGCCAGCACGCCGCACTGCTCGGCCGCCTCCACGACATTCGCCTCGAGCCGGTGGCGCGGCACGCGCGCGGCCTGGGTGTGGTGGGTCAGCACCGGCTGCAGGTGGCCGGCCCCCATCTCGACGGCCTTCTGCACCATGTAGTCGAGCCGACCCTGCTTGAGCGGCGCAAAGCAGTAGACGAGATCGGCGGCGGGCGGCTGCGGCCGCGTTTGCGCGCGGGCGACCAGGCGCAGCCGCTTCTTGCCGGCTTCGGCGATACCGGCCAGCCATTCGCCGTCATGGCCGTTGAAGACCAGCAGCTCGGCGCCGGCGCGCAGGCGCAGCACGTTGAGAAGGTAGTGCGCCTGCTTCGGGTTCGGCTCGATCTCGGCGGCCTCGCCGAGCGCCGCCTCGACGAAGAGCCGCTGCATCCGGTGGTTCGCGCGCATGGCGCTTGATGGGCCGGCGCGCGGTGCCGGTCAAGCCCGCTCAGCCGGCCGCGGCGCCGGCATGCCAGACGGGCCGGTAGCCGGCCGAGAGGGCGGCGAGCGTGATCGGCGGGGTGAGACAGACGACCCCGGCGCCGAGCGCGGCAAGCGGCAAGGCCGCGCCGTAGCCGGTGAAGGCCCAGGGCAGCGCGCGGCCGCCGCGCAGCGCGAAGGCGGTCCTGCCGCAGGCGACCATCGCCCCGTCGGGCAGCGCGGCGAGCCCGGCCGGCGTCAGGGCGCGCGGGCTGCCGCCCGACCAGGCCCGCGTGGCGTGCAGCCGGCGATCGACGTCGCCGGCCGCCAGCGACGGCGCGTGCGTTCCCGCCATGCCGGCGGCGAGGAAGGCCCGGGCGGCCGCCCGGCGGCAGTGGAAGCAGGGACGATGGCCGGCGGCGAGCGCCGTCACCTCGTCGAGAAAGAACAGCGCCGTCCAGCCGGCGCCGCCGTTCGGCGCGTTGCGGCCCATCGGGTCGCGGCGCCGGCCGCGCCAGTCGAGCGCGCAGATCAGCCATGCCCTGGTCGTCCAGCGCCGGCCGGTCAGGATGCGGCGGTCGGGATCGTGCAGCACGCCGCGGTTGCCGGTGAACAGGCCGCGCGCGGCCACGGCATGGACGGCGCCGAACGGATCGACGCGGTTTTGCAGCGGCGCGCTCCGGCGATCCTTGGAGCGGGACGGATCGGGCGGATGGCGTGGCGGATTTGTCACGGGCGGTCTTCCCTGTGGACGGCCGTGCCGACGGCGCTGGATTTTTCCGCCGCAAGGCGGCAAGAGCAGCCGGCCGCGCGGGAACCCTATGGTAACCGATCCGTTGCATTGTCGAAGGGACCGACAGCGAGAGATGACCCCGATGAGAGCCGCCTTACTATCCCTGATGATGCTGTCCGCGATCGCCGTCAGCGGCGTGGGCATCTATGCAGCGGGCGCGGCCGGCAACTACGCGTCGGTCGACGGTTACGGCGTCACCGCCACGACCCGATAGGGCCGTCCATAGCGTTTTCGGGCGAAGTGGACGCCGGTTGGCCGTGCCGGAACGCGTCAAGACAACAGGTCGGAGCCGGTCTGCGATACCGTGACGAGCAGAACGGCTCCAGCCTTTCGCCGCATGACGGATCGGCCCTGACGCCCGGTCGGGCGCCTTTCCGGCCCTCGCCGCAGCCCGCATTCAGCCATCGACCTCGAGCAGGCGCTTGTCGGCGCCTTCGAGGGCGACGGCCGTCATCAGGCCCGAGAACCACGCCCCGGTGTCAAGATTGATGCGGTTGGGCAGCAGTTCGGCCGCCTCGACCGGGGTGTGGCCATGCACCACCAGCTTGGGGTGCAGGCCGGCATGGCCGCGAAAGGTCTCGCGAATCCACAGCAGGTCGTGCGGGTCTTGCCGGTCGAGCGGCACGCCGGGCCGGATGCCGGCATGGCAGAAGAAGAAATCGCCGAAGCTCGCCGACAGCGGCAGCGCGCGCATGAAGCTGATATGCGCGTCCGGCATCGCGTCGAGGAGGGCGGCGTGGCCGCGTGCCAGCGCCTCCGGCGGCGCGAAGTCGAGCGCCACGCCATAAGAGGCCGCCGTGTCCTCGCCGCCATTGGCCGCGAAGGTGCTTTGCGCGCTGGGCGCGTCGAGAAACTCGACGAAGCCGACGTCGTGGTTGCCGGCGAGCGCGATGACCCGCGGCTCGGCCGCCGTCGTGCGGGACAGGAACTCGATCACCTTGGCCGAATCGGGCCCGCGGTCGACATAGTCGCCGACATAGACGACGCGCCAGTCGGCCGGCCGGTCGCGCATGATCTCCTGCATGATGCGGCCGTGCATGGCCGTCATCAGGTCGAAGCGGCCGTGCACGTCGCCGATCGCGTAAAGGCGCATGCCCTCGGGCGCCCGGGCCTCGCGGCAGTGGACGCCGGCCGTCATCGCTCAGCCGATCACGATCAGATGGACCGCGCGCGGCCCGTGCGCGCCGAGCAGCAGCGTCTGCTCGATGTCGCCGGAGCGCGACGGCCCGGTGATCAGGTTGAGGCTGCGCGGCATCGTCCCCTTGCCGAACCCGGCCCTGACCCGCGCGATAACCGCCTCCATGTCGCCCTCGATGTCGGCCGCGTCGACCACCACGATGTGGTGCTCGGGCAGGAAGTTGATGCCGGTCGGGTTGTCGGCGCCGGAATGGACCATCACGGTGCCGGTCTCGGCGATGCCGGCATAGGCGTGGCTGACGCCGACCTCGTCGTCCGGATCGGCGGCGCCGCGGCCGATCTCCAGTGCGCGCACCTTGTCCCACGGCATCGCCGCCAGGCGCGGATCGTCGCCCATGCGCACGGCGGCCGGCAGGTTGCGCCCGCGCAGATAGGCGGCGACGGCGCGCGGCACGCTGTCGGGCTTGCGGACGCGCTGCACCGTGGCCGCCGCCTTTTCCGCCATCTCGACGAACAGGTCGGTGCGCGCCTTGCCGTCGAGGCGGCCGCGCGCCGGCACGATGCCGGCCGGCGCCTCGGCGAGGCGCGCGGCGACCGCGCGGCTGCGCGCGGCATCGCCGCCCGCAGCCCCGAGCGCGGTGCGCACGCGCTGCAGGATGGTGTCGCGCGCGCTCATGCCAGGCCCTCCGGTCCGCGCGCGGCGGCGGTCTCGCCGCCGGCGCTGCGGTCGCGCCACTGCTGCATGAAGGTGCGCGATTCGGGCGCCGGCAGGTCGCGGTGCCGCGTCCAGCCGCCGGCGAGCGGCAGCCGGCGGAACGCGCCGCGGCCGCGCGCCATCGCCGCCAGCGCGGGAACGGCGAGCGAGGTGGCGAACCGGTAGAGCCGCGGCCGGCGGGCGAAGAAGGCCCACAGGCCGAGGCCGTAGCGCTGGGCGGCCGGGTTGAGGCCGCGCTCGAACTCGCGCTCGCGCCAGTGGCGCATCATCTTGGGCAGCGGGATGCGCATCGGGCAGACCGCCTCGCAGCGGCCGCAGAAGGTCGAGGCGTTGGGCAGGTGGCCCGACTTGTCGACACCGATCAGCGAGGGGGTGAGCACCGCCCCCATCGGCCCGGGATAGACCCAGCCATAGGCGTGGCCGCCCACCGCGTGATAGACAGGGCAGTGGTTCATGCAGGCGCCGCAGCGGATGCAGCGCAGCATGTCCTGGAACTCGCTGCCGAGCATCGACGAGCGGCCGTTGTCGAGCAGCACCACGTGATACTCCTCCGGCCCGTCCGGGTCGCCCGGCCGGCGCGGACCGGTGGAGAAGGTGGTGTAGACGCTCATGTCCTGGCCGGTCGCCGAGCGGGCCAGCACGCGCAGGATCTGGCTGGCGTCCTCCAGCGTCGGCACCAGCTTCTCGATCGACGCGACGACGACGTGCACGCGCGGCAGGAGCTGCGTCAGGTCGCCGTTGCCCTCGTTGGTGACGATGATCGAGGTGCCGGTCTCGGCGACCAGGAAGTTGGCGCCGGTGATGCCGACATCGGCGGCGAAATACTGCGAGCGCAGCACCCGGCGCGCCTCGCCGAGCAGCGCCGCCGGCTCCGACAGGTCGCGGGCGGCCGGCAGGTGGTCGTGCACGCGGCGGAAGTCGCTTTCGACCTGGTCCTTGTTGAGGTGCACCGCCGGCGCGATGATGTGGCTCGGGTGCTCGTTGCGCAGCTGGATGATGTATTCGCCGAGGTCGGTCTCGACCGGCCGGATGCCCTCGGCCTCGAGGAAGGCGTTGAGGTCGATCTCCTCGGTGATCATCGACTTGCCCTTGGTCACCGTGCGCGCGCCGGCGGCGCGGCAGATGTCGAGCACGATGCGCCGCGCGTCCTCGGCCGTCTCGGCCCAGTGGACGTGGCCGCCCGCCTCCGTCGCCTTCGCCTCGTAGGCTTCGAGATAGAGGTCGAGATGGGCGAGCGTGTGGTCCTTGATCGCCTTGGCGCTGTCGCGCAGGGCGTCGAACTCCGGCAGCGCGTCGACCGCCTGGCGGCGCTTGTCGATGAAGCCGGTGCGCACGTTGCCGAGCGCGCGCTGGAGTTGGGCGTCCGACAGCGCCGCCCGCGCGCTCTGCTTGAAGGCCGGCGAGCGGATGTCCATCAGCGCCGCTCCCCGCCGATCGGCGGCGTGCCGTCCATGCCGGCCAGCACCTCCGCCACGTGGCGCGCGGCGACCGGCGTGCCCTCGCGGCGCAGCTTGCCGGCCATGTTCATCAGGCAGCCGAGGTCGCCGGCCAGAAGCAGCTCGGCCCCGCTGGCGCCGATCGCCGCCGTCTTCTTCTCGACGATGGCGTTGGAGATGTCGGGATACTTGACGCAGAAGGTGCCGCCGAAGCCGCAGCACACGTCGGCGTCCTTCATCTCGCTCAGCGTCAGGCCGTCGACGCTGGCAAGCAGCCGGCGCGGCTGCTCGCGGATGCCGAGCTCGCGCAGGCCCGAGCAGGAATCGTGGTAGGTCGCGGTGCCGGCGTGGCGCGCGGCGACGCCCGTCATGCCGCGCACGTCGACCAGGAACGAGACGAGCTCGTGCACGCGCGCCGCGAAGGCTTCCGCGCGCTGGCGCTGCAGCCCCTCCTCGAACAGCGGCGGATAGTGCTTCTTCAGCATGCCGGCGCACGAGCCCGACGGCGCGACCACGTAGTCGTAGCCCTCGAAGGCCGCGATGGTGGCCTCGGCGATGGCGCGGGTGTCGTCGCGGTCGCCTGAGTTGTAGGCCGGCTGGCCGCAGCAGGTCTGCGCGGCAGGCACCTCGACCGTGCAGCCCGCCTCCTCGAGCAGCTTGACGGCGGCAAAGCCGACCGACGGGCGGAACAGGTCGACCAGGCAGGTGACGAACAGGCCGACGCGGGGTGCGGCTGGAGCGGTCTCGGTCACGGCGTCTCCGGACGTTGCACGGGGTTATAGAACACGGCCGGACTCCTCCGGCAAGGGCGGCTGGGCGGCGCGGCGCTGGCTGAGCCTGAGGCGCGAGACGCGCTGCCAGTCGTCGGCGCGCGTCGCCTCGGCGAGCGCGCGTTCGACATAGTCGATATGGCCGACCGCCGCGGCGCGCGCGGCGACCGGATCGCCGGCGGCCACCGCGGCATGGATGGCGCGGTGCTGCGACAGCAGCGCCTCGCGGGCGCCCGGCTGGCCGTAGACCATCGCCCGGTTGTAGAACACGCCGTCGGCCAGCAGCCGGTAGCAGCCGCGCAGCGTGTGCAGCAGCACGATGTTGTGGGCGCACTCGCCGATCGCGTTGTGAAAGGCGACGTCGGCGGCCGCCTCCGCCTCGAAGTCCTCGGCCGCGTGGGCCTCGGTCATGCGCGCCATCAGCCGCTCGAGCAGCGCGCGATCGGCCGCGGTGGCGCGGCGGGCGGCGAAGTCGGCCGTCACCGCCTCGATCTCGCGGCGATACTCCAGATAGTCGGCCGTCGCCTTGCCGTGGGTGGCAAACAGCGCGCGCACCGGTTCGGTGAACACCTGGCCGGTGACGTCGGCGATATGGGTGCCGCCGCCGTGCCGGGTAACGAGCAGGCCCTGCGCCTCGAGCCGCTTGAGGGCGGCGCGCAGGATCGGCCGCGAGACGTCGAACTGGCGCGCCAGGTCGCGCTCGCCGGGCAGCCGGTCGCCGGCATCGAGCACGCCCTCCAGGATCAGGCTCTCGATCTGCCGCACGACGCCGTCGGCGGTGCGCGTGTGGACGATGCGGGAGAAGACGCTCAACGGACACCCATGGCTCGGCCGGCGGGAGCGGCGGTCGTCGGCGATGATAGCGCCGCTGCCGGCAAGTGGTCAAATTGCTTATCCACTCGCCCGCGACGCGAATCGCGCCGGCCCATTGCGCCGGCCCGTCTGTCGGTGGATGATGGCGCAACGTCGAGCGGGCGGCCGGAGAGGGTATGGCGAAGAGGGACAGCGAGACGGCGGACGACGCCGGGCGCGGCAGGAACGGGCGCGCCGCGGCGGCGCAGACCACCGGCAGCGTGCTCGGCTTCGCCGCGCACGAAGGGCGCGCGGGCGCGGTCGGCGAGGTGCACGCGCGGCCGCACCCGCTGGTCGAGACACCGCGCCTGATGATCCAGCTTTCCTTCATGACCGAGGGCGGCTCGTCGGTCGACGCGGCGGTGCTGGCCGAGCTGTCGCGCCGGCTCGGCATCTCGCCGCCCGACCGCAACGCCCGCCACCACACCATGCGCTGGGGCAAGGGCACGCTGCGCTGGGAGCGGCACACCGAGTTCTCGACCTATCTGTGGGACTGCCCGCTGTCGGCGCGCACCGGCAGGCCGCTCGAGGATTCGCCGTTCGGCGAGAGCTTCAGCCCGCCGGGAACGGTGATGTCGGGCGTGCGGCTGGAGATCCGCAAATGGACGCCGGCCAGCGAGAAGCTGGTCGACAGCTTCGACCCGGCGAGCCTGAGCTACTCGCTGGTGGAGAACGGCAAGGCGGCCGCGGCGACCGACTTCCGCCAGGACGGCGACGGGCTGACGCGCATCCTGATCCTCGACAAGGGGCTGTCGCCGGCGCGCGTCGGCGCCCTGTCGCAGCGGCTGATCGAGATCGAGACCTACCGCATTTTCGCCATGCTCGGCCTGCCGCTGGCGCAGTCGCTGTCCTCGCGCATCCGGCGCATGGAGGACCGGCTGGCGCAGCTCACCGCCGAGATGCGCACGCGCAGCCAGCGGCCGAGCCAGGAGCTGTTGTCGGACCTGACCGAGCTCGCCGCCGAGCTCGAGGCCGACGCGGCGGCCAGCCTCTACCGCTTCGGCGCCAGCCGCGCCTATCACGGCATCGTGGAGGAGCGGCTCGACATGCTCAACGAGGAGGCGGTGCCCGGCCACGAGACCTGGGCGGCCTTCCTGCAGCGGCGCGTGGCGCCGGCCATGCGCACCTGCCGCTCGGTCGAGGAGCGACAGGCCAACCTGTCGCGCAAGCTGGCGCGCGCCACCACGCTGCTGCGCACCTGGGTCGACGTCGACGTCGAGCGGCAGAACCGCGACCTGCTCGCCTCGATGAACCGGCGCGCCAAGATGCAGCTTCGCCTGCAGCAGACCGTCGAGGGGCTGTCGGTGGCGGCCGTCTCCTACTACGTCGTCGGGCTGATCGGCTACCTCGCCAAGGGCGGCAGGCCCTACGGCCTCGACCTGCCGGCCGAGACGGTGACGGCGGCCGCCGTGCCCGTCGTCGTCGTCGCCATCTGGCTGTTCGTGCGCCGGCTGCGGCGCAAGCACGGCAGCGACGACGCGCCGCGCCGCGAAGCGGAGTGACCGCCGGCGGCGCGCGCGGATTGCCGCAGCCGCGACTCACTGGTAAAAGGAATTAACCAGTATCGGGAAAGGAGCCGCGATGACGGGTCCCGCCATGCCCAAGCCCGACGCGGCGACGCTCGCGCGGCGCGACGAGATCGTCGCCGACATGCGCATCATCGTGCCCGGCGAGGGCGTCGTCGACACGGCCAACCGGATGCGTGCCTTCGAGAGCGACGGACTGACCGCCTACCGCCAGCTGCCGCTCGTCGTCGTGCTGCCGGAGACGACGGCGCAGGTCGCGCGCATCCTGAAATACTGCCATGAGCGCAACATCAAGGTGGTGCCGCGCGGCGCCGGCACCTCGCTGTCGGGCGGCGCGCTGCCGCTCGAGGACGCGGTGCTGCTGGTGATGAGCCGCTTCAACCGCATCCTCGACATCGACTACGCCAACCGCGCCGTCGTCGCCCAGCCCGGCGTGACCAATCTCGGCATCACCCACGCGGTGGAGGCGCGCGGCTTCTACTACGCGCCCGACCCCTCGTCGCAGATCGCCTGCTCGATCGGCGGCAACGTGGCGGAAAATTCCGGCGGCGTGCACTGCCTGAAATACGGCCTGACCACCAACAACGTGCTCGGCCTGGAGATGGTGCTGATGAACGGCGACGTGGTCCGCATCGGCGGCCGGCATCTCGACGCCGAGGGCTACGACCTGCTCGGCCTGATGACCGGCTCGGAGGGGCTGCTCGGCGTCGTCACCGAGGTCACCGTGCGCATCCTCAGGGCGCCGGAGACGGCGCGCGCCATGCTGGTCGGCTTTCCCTCCAGCGAGGCGGCCGGCCAGTGCGTCGCCGACATCATCGGCGCCGGCATCGTGCCCGGCGGCATGGAGATGATGGACCGGCCGGCGATCCACGCCGCGGAGGACTTCGTGCAGGCCGGCTATCCGCGCGACGTCGAGGCGCTGCTGATCGTCGAGCTCGACGGGCCGGCGGCCGAGGTCGACCATCTGATCGCGCGCGTCGACGAGATCGCCGCGGCCAACGGCGCGACGACGAGCCGGGTGTCGACCTCCGACGAGGAGCGCGCCGCCTTCTGGGCCGGGCGCAAGGCGGCGTTCCCCGCCGTCGGGCGCATCTCGCCCGACTATTACTGCATGGACGGCACGATCCCGCGCAAGGAGCTGCCGCGGGTGCTGGCCGGCATGCGGGCGCTGTCGGAGAAATACGACCTGCGCGTGGCCAACGTCTTCCACGCCGGCGACGGCAACCTGCATCCCTTGATCCTCTACGACGCCAACCGGCCGGGCGAGCTGGAGCGGGCGGAGGCGTTCGGCGCCGACATCCTGAAGCTGTGCGTGGAGGTCGGCGGCGTGCTGACCGGCGAGCACGGCGTCGGCGTGGAAAAGCGCGACTTGATGCCGACGATGTTCACCAAGGCCGATCTGGAACAGCAGATGCGCGTGAAATGCGCCTTCGACGCCAACCACCTGCTCAATCCGGGCAAGGTGTTTCCCGAGCTGCACCGCTGCGCCGAGCTCGGCCGCATGCACATCCACCGCGGCCAGATGCCGTTTCCCGACATCCCGCGCTTCTGACGCCGCGCCATGACCACCTTCACCCCGCAAAGCCCCGAGGACGTGCTGGCCGCGATCGCCTGGGCGGTGGCCGAGGAGACGCCCGTCGAGGTGCTCGGCCACGGCTCCAAGCGCGGCATCGGCCGGCCGGCGCAGAGCGAGCACACGGTCGACCTGTCGGGCCTGTCCGGCGTCACGCTCTACGAGCCCGAGGAGCTGGTGCTGTCGGCGCGCGCCGGCACGCCGCTCGCCGAGATCACGGCGCTGCTGGCCGAGAACCGCCAGGAGCTCGCCTTCGAGCCGATGGACTACGGCCCGCTGCTCGGCGGGCCGGCCGGGCGCGGCACGATCGGCGGCGTGCTGATGGCCAATCTGTCGGGGCCGCGACGCATCCGCGCCGGCGCGGCGCGCGACCACGCGCTCGGCATCGCCGCGGTGTCGGGCCGCGGCGAGGCCTTCAAGTCGGGCGGCCGGGTGGTCAAGAACGTCACCGGCTACGACCTGTCGAAGGGGCTGGCCGGCTCGTGGGGCACGCTCGCCGTGGCCACCGACGTCACCTTCAAGGTGCTGCCGGCGGCCGAGACGGAGGCGACGCTCGCGATCGGCGGGCTTGACGACGCCGCGGCCGCAGCCGCGATGGCCGAGGCGATGGGCTCGAGCGCCGAGGTCTCCGGCGCCGCCCACCTGCCCGAACTGGTCGCGCCCGGGCTCCTGGAGGCGCCGGACGGGGCGCAGACGGTGCTGCGCCTGGAAGGCTTCGGCCCGTCGGTCGCCTATCGCGCCGAGGCGCTGGCCGCGCTGATGGCCGCGCACGGCCCGGTGCGGCGCATCGAAGAGGAGGCCTCGCGCGCGCTGTGGCGGGCGATCCGCGACTGCGCTCCCTTCGCCGACGGCACCATGGCGCCGGTGTGGCGCGTGTCGATGGCGCCGGGCGACGGCCACCGCATGGTGGCGGCGCTGCGCATGGAGGCCGGCGTCAACGCCTTCTACGACTGGCAGGGCGGGCTCGTGTGGCTGCGCATGGAGGCCGACCCGGAGGCCGACCTGTTGCGCGCGCTGATCGCGCGCTGCGGCGGCGGCCACGCGACGCTGGTGCGCGCCGAGCCGGCGCTGCGGTCGACCGTGCCGGTGTTCCAGCCGCAGCCCGAGGCGCTGGCCGCGCTGTCGGCGCGGCTTAGGGCGCAGTTCGACCCGCACGGCATCCTCAACCCCGGCCGCATGGCGGCCGGCTGACATCGAGCCGCGACGCAGCTAGGGTCTGCCGGGGATCGGCCGATCCCCGACGGACCCGGAGCCAGACAGGAAGCGACCCGACCATGAGCGAGACCGAGAACCAGACGCCGCAGCCGCGCCAGACAGACCGCTGGCTCGAACCCGGCCCGACCAATGTCACCGTGATCTACGTGCTCTACCTCGTCGGCTTCGCCATCGGCGTGTCGGCGCTGGTCGGCATCGTGCTGGCGCACATGAACCGCGGCAAGGCCGGCGGCTGGGTCGAGACGCACTACACCTGGGCGATCCGCACCTTCTGGCTCGGCGTGCTCGGCGCCATCGTCTCGGCCATCCTGATGGTGGTCGGCATCGGCTTCCTGCTGATGATCGCGGTCGCGGTCTGGGTGGTGGTGCGCTGCGTGGTCGGCCTGCAGGCGGTCAGCCGCGGCGACCCGATCCGCGACCCGCAGAGCTGGCTGATCTAGCGCGTGTCGCGGCCGGGCGGCACCGCTCGGCCGCGCGGACAGGCCGCAACAACCGTTCGACACGCCGGCGCGGGCGCAGACCGCCTGCCGATCCCGGCACCACGGTCCAGGCAAGAGGCACGATGCAGACCACCTTCACGCCCGAGCAGCTCGCCGATCCGAAGATCGCCGAGGCCAACGACATCCTGCGCAAATGCGTGCATTGCGGCTTCTGCACGGCGACCTGCCCGACCTATGTCGAGCTCGGCAACGAGCTCGACAGCCCGCGCGGCCGCATCTACCTGATCAAGGACATGCTGGAGAACGGCCGGCCCGCCGACCGCGAGATCGTCACCCATATCGACCGCTGCCTGTCGTGCCTGGCCTGCATGACCACCTGCCCGTCGGGCGTCGACTACATGCACCTGGTCGACCATGCGCGCGCGCATATCGAGAAGACCTACCGGCGGCCGCTGCCCGACCGCGCGACGCGGGCGCTGCTCGCCTTCGTGCTGCCCCACCCCGGACGCTTCCGCGCCGCGCTCAAGCTCGCCCGGCTCGGCCGGCCCTTCGCGCGGGCGATGCGGCTGGTGCCGGCGCTGCGGCCGACCGCGGCGATGCTGGCGCTGGCGCCGGCGGCCGTGCCGGCCCCCTCGCCCATGGCGCAGCCCGGCCGGCACGCCGCCGCGGGCGCGCGGCGCGGCCGCGTCGCCATCCTGACCGGCTGCGCCCAGCCGGTGCTGGCGCCGGACATCAACGAGGCGACGATCCGGCTTCTGACGCGGCTCGGCATCGAGGTCGCGGTGCCGGCCGGCGAAGGCTGCTGCGGCGCGCTGGTGCATCACATGGGCAAGGAGGAGGCCGCGCTCGCGGCCGCGCGGCGCAACGTCGACGCCTGGACGGCGCAGATCGACGGCGACGGCCTCGACGCCATCATCGTCACCGCTTCGGGCTGCGGCACGACGATCAAGGATTACGGCCACATGCTGCGCCACGATCCCGCCTATGCCGACAAGGCGGCGCGGGTCTCCGCGCTCGCCCGCGACGTCACCGAGTATCTCGCCACGCTCGAGCTGCCCGAGCCGGCGCACCGGCCGGGGCTCGCCGTCGCCTATCACGCGGCCTGCTCGATGCAGCACGGCCAGCGCATCCGCCGCCAGCCCAAGGCACTCCTGGAAAAGGCCGGCTTCGTCGTCAGCGAGCCGCGCGAGGGGCATCTGTGCTGCGGCTCGGCCGGCACCTACAACATCATGCAGCCGGAGATCGCCACGCGGCTGCGCGACCGCAAGGTGCGCAACCTCGCCGCCACCGGCGCGGCGGTGGTGGCGACCGGCAACATCGGCTGCATCACGCAGATCGCGGCGGGCGCGGCGCTGCCGGTGGTGCACACGGTGGCGCTGCTCGACTGGGCCTATGGCGGGCCGCGGCCGGCCGGCGTGCCGGATGCCGGCCGCGCCGAGGCCTCAGCGGCCGTGTAGCGCCGGCAGGAGTGCGGCCCGGCGCCAGAACATGAACGGGACGATCACCAGATACATCAGCACGCCATAGACGCCGGACGGCACGCTGTAGGCGGGGACCAGCCCCTCGCCGCCGCCGATGACGGCACCCACGGTGATGCCGAAGGCGGCGTTCTGGATGCCGGTGTCGAGCGCGATCGCCGTCGCCTGCGGCGGGCCCAGCGCGGCGAGCCGGGCAAGCAGCAGACCGGCGACGAGCAGCGTGACGGCGAGCAGCACGATGCTCGGTCCGAGGCTCGGCAGGTGGTGCATGAAGCTCTGCCAGTTGCTCGCCACCGCGCCCGCGATGACGACGACCAGCAGGATCATCGCCGCCTTGCGGACCGGCGCGTCGATGGCCTCGGCGAGGGGCTGGGCGTAGCGCCGCACCAGAAGCCCCGCGGCGACCGGCGCCGCGGTGAGGGCGAACATCGTCAGGCCGAGATTGGCGACCGCGATGTCGGGACTGTCGAGCCCGAGAAAATAGTCGGCGAAGACGGCGACCAGCAGCGGCATGGTGAAGACGGCGGCCAGGTTCGACACGCCGTTGAGCGAGATCGACAGCGCGACGTCGCCGTCGCAGTAGCGGGTCATCATGTTCGAGGTGACGCCGCCGGGGCTGAGCGCCAGGATCATCAGCCCGACCGCCATCTCCGGCGCCAGGGCGAACAGATGGCAGATGGCGAAGCCGACGGCGGGCAGCAGGACGAACTGGGCGAAGAGGCCGACGGCGAAGGCTCTGGGATGGCGCGCCACGCGGACGAAGTCGCCGACGGCGAGCCCCAGCCCGAGCGAGAACATCATCACCGCGAGCGCCAGCGGCACGAAGAGGGTGATGGCGAAACCCATGGGCGTTCCTCGCTTTCCGGCGGTTCCGGCGGAGCGCGAGGGACGGCGCACCCCCCGGTACGCCGTCCCTCTCCCGACGGCGGCGGGTCGCTACCCGCCGGACCGTCCCCCGCAGCTCAGATGACGACGACCTTCGCGCCGACCGGCACCGTGTTGTAGAGCTCGATGACATCCTCGTTGCGCATGCGGATGCAGCCCGACGAGACGGCCTGGCCGATCGTCCACGGCGCGTTGGTGCCGTGGATGCGGTAGAGCGTCGAGCCGAGATAGAGCGCGCGCGCGCCGAGCGGGTTGGCCGGGCCGCCCTTCATGTGGGCGGGCAGGATGTTGCCCTTCTTCTTCTCGCGCGCGATCATCGCGGCCGGCGGACGCCAGTCGGGCCACTCGCGCTTCTGGCTCACCTTGTGGGTGCCGGCCCACTCGAAGCCCGGCTTGCCGACGCCGACGCCGTAGCGGCGCGCCTTGCCGCCGGGCAGCACGTGGTAGAGGAAGCGCTGCCGGGTGTCGACGACCAGCGTGCCGGCGGCATGCGGGCCGGCATAGTCGACGACCTGCGGCAGGAATCTCGGATCGAGGCCGGCGGCGGCCTGGCGCCCGGCCCCGGCGGCGACGGCGGCGGTGCGAACCGGCGCGGCGGCGCGGGCGGCCGGCGGCGCGGCGCGCTGGCGCAGCACGCGCTGGCGGTAGACGGGATCGGGCGCCACGCCGACGCGCACGCCCGGCGCGACGCGGCTGGCGGCGGTGCGCGCGGCACCGGCAGGCGCGCGGCTCAGCTGCAGCACCCAGGGCGCCGACAGGTCGGGGCTGACGACCACCGGCGGCGGCTCGACATAGCGGTCACGCCCCTGGCCGGCGGCCGGCGCGAGCGCCAGGGCGAGGCCGGCGCAGGCAAGCAGAATTCGTCTCATCGCACGTCCTTTCGTCCGGCGGAACATCGCGTCGTACCGCAGCGTCGCACCGCGGCACGACCGGCATGCTGGCGCGCAGCGAGTCTGCCAAAAGTGAATCAAAGCCGATAAAATGCGCCGCAGGCCGGAAAGCTTTCGGTTTGGTTACCGCGCGGTTCAGGAATCTGGTAAAGGCGACGTTTCGGCGCCGCGTGCGCCGTTAACCCTTCTTGCGGCGGAGCGGACATGGCGGGCCACGACACGGGACTGATCGCGGCGCCGGACGGCACGATGGGCTGCTTCTGGCACGCCAACCAGCCCGACTACCGCGCCTATCACGACGCCGAGTGGGGCCGGCCGGTGGCCGACGACCGGCGGCTGTTCGAGAAGCTGTGCCTGGAGGGCTTCCAGTCCGGCCTGTCGTGGCTGACCATCCTGCGCAAGCGCGACAACTTCCGCGCCGCCTTCGACGGCTTCGATTTCGAGCGCGTGGCGCGCTACACCGAGGACGACGTGGCGCGGCTTCTCGCCGTCGCCGGCATCGTGCGCCATGCCGGCAAGATCCGCTCGACCATCAACAACGCCCAGCGCACGCTGGACCTGGTGCGGCGGGAGGGCTCGCTGGCCCGCTACATCTGGCGCCACGAGCCGCCGGCGCACGAGCGCCCGGCCCGCCTCGACCGCGCCGCCGTCGCGGCGATGGCCACGACGGAGGCCTCGACGCGGCTGTCGCGCGACCTGAAGAAGCGCGGCTTCAGCTTCGTCGGCCCGACCACCGTCTACGCCTTCATGCAGGCGATGGGGCTGGTCAACGACCACATCGAGGGCTGCGCGCTGCGGCCGGTGGTCGAGGCCGAACGCGCCGCCTTCCGCCGCCCGGTTTGACAGGCCGCCCCGCGATGTGAAATGCCGGCGTTCAGAGCGGCGCCCGCCGCGCCCGGCCGTCCCGCCCCGGCCGCGCCCCGCCATCTTGACTTGCCACCGGCGACCGACTATCTCGCCGCCGTTAGCACTCTCTCCGGACGAGTGCCAACCGGGCCGGCGTCGCCGGCCGGAGGGACATCAATCCGATCCGAACTCAAGGATTCACATCATGGCAAAGACCAATTTCCGCCCGCTTCACGACCGCGTGGTCGTACGTCGGGTCGAATCCGAGGAAAAGACCGCCGGCGGCATCATCATTCCCGACACCGCCAAGGAGAAGCCGCAGGAAGGCGAGATCGTCGCCGTCGGTTCGGGCGCCCGCGACGAGAGCGGCAAGGTCGTGCCGCTCGACGTGAAGAAGGGCGACCGGGTCCTGTTCGGCAAGTGGTCGGGCACCGAGGTCAAGCTCAACGGTGAGGATCTCCTGATCATGAAGGAGTCCGACATCATGGGCGTCATCGCCTGAGGCGACCCCTGACCGGTTCACCCAAAGCGAAACAGGGCGCATGACGCCCGGGAGCACAGAACATGTCTGCCAAGGAAGTCAAATTTTCGCGTGACGCGCGCGAGCGCATGCTGCGCGGCGTCGACATTCTCGCCAACGCCGTCAAGGTGACGCTCGGGCCGAAGGGCCGCAACGTCGTCCTCGACAAGTCGTT
>NZ_JAOAOP010000060.1 GCF_030398335.1 Aquibium sp. A9E412 | reverse complement strand
TATAGCGTTTCCAGGCGAAGTGGAAACCGGTTCGCCGTTCGGAAACGCGTGAAAACAATGAGTTAGAGCCGATCTGCGATTCCGTGAAACGCAGAGGGGCTCTAGGGAGGCCGCTCGCTAGTCGGGCACGCCCGTCTGCAGCGCCAGTGCGTGCAGCTGGCCGCCCATGTTGCCCTTGAGCGCGTCGTAGACCATCTGGTGCTGCTGCACGCGGGTCTTGCCGCGGAAGCTCTCGGCCACGACCTCTGCGGCGTAGTGGTCGCCGTCGCCGGCGAGATCGCGGATCGTCACCCGGGCGTCGGGGATCGACTCCTTGATCATCCGCTCGATCTCGCGCGCGTCCATCGCCATGGTCTGTGCCTCGTCCTTCGCCTGCCCCTCACGCTTCCATGAAGCGGGGGAACCAGCCCTCGTGGGCCTCTTTGAGCTCGTCCACCGATATGGCACGCGCCTCGCCGAGTTTCAATTCGCGCCCGCCGGTGGTGCCGATCGCCACGGCCGCGACGCCGGCCGCGTGCAGCGCCGTGACGGCCCGCTCGGCCGCTTCGGGCGCCAGGGCGACGACGTAGCGCCCCTGGTCCTCGCCGAAGAAGGCGGCGGTCGCCGCGCCGCCCGGCGGCGCGGCCACGGTGGCGCCGATGCCCGACGCCATCGCCATCTCGGCCAGCGCCAGCGCCAGCCCGCCGTCCGAGCAGTCGTGCACCGCGCCGGCAAGCCCGTCGCGGATCAGCCCGCGCACCTGGTCGCCGACCGCCTTCTCGTGCGCCAGGTCGACCGGCGGCGGCGCGCCGGCGACGGTGTCGCGCACGGTGCGGAGCCAGGCCGACTGGCCGAGATGACGGCCCCACTCGGGCGGCGCGCCGACCAGCACGATCGTCTCGCCGTCGCCGGCAAAGCCGATGCGCGCCATGCGCTGCCAGTCGGGCAACAGCCCGACGCCGGCGATCGTCGGCGTCGGCGGGATCGCCCGGCCGTTGGTCTCGTTGTAGAGCGACACGTTGCCCGACACGATGGGAAAGCCGAGCGCCCGGCAGGCCTCGCCGATGCCGCGCACCGCGCCGACGAACTGGCCCATGATCTCGGGCCGCTCGGGATTGCCGAAGTTCAGGTTGTCGGTCGCCGCCAGCGGCTCCGCGCCGACCGCCGTCAGGTTGCGCCAGCACTCCGCGACCGCCTGCTTGCCGCCCTCGAAGGGGTCGGCCTCGCAGTAGCGCGGGGTGACGTCGCAGGCGAAGGCGAGCGCCTTTTTCGGGTCGCCGTCGACGCGCACCACGCCGGCGTCGCCGCCCGGAAGCTGCAGCGAGTTGCCCTGGATCAGCGTGTCGTACTGCTCCCACACCCAGCGCCGGCTGCACTGGTCGGGCGAGCCGACCAGCGCCAGCAGGTCGGCGGCGACGTCGGTGTCGCCGAGCGCGGCCGCGTCGAGCGGGGTCGGCGGCTCGGGCGCCACCCACGGCCGGTCGTATTCCGGCGCCTCGTCGCCCAGCTCCTTGATCGGCAGGTCGGCCATCACCTCGCCGCCATGCACGACGCGGAAGCGCAGGTCGTCGGTGGTGGTGCCGACGACGGCGAAGTCGAGACCCCACTTGCGGAAGATCGCCTCGGCCGCCGCCCGCCGGTCGGGCCTCAGCACCATGAGCATGCGCTCCTGGCTTTCCGACAGCATCATCTCGTAGGCGCTCATCGCCGTCTCGCGCACCGGCACCTGGTCGAGGTCGAGGGCGATGCCGAGGTCGCCCTTGGCGCCCATCTCGACGGCCGAGCAGGTCAGCCCCGCCGCGCCCATGTCCTGGATGGCGATGACGGCGCCGGAGGCCATCAGCTCCAGGCAGGCCTCCAGCAGGCACTTCTCGGTGAACGGATCGCCGACCTGCACGGTCGGCCGCTTCTCCTCGATGCTGTCGTCGAACTCGGCCGAGGCCATGGTGGCGCCGCCGACGCCGTCGCGCCCGGTCTTGGCGCCGAGATAGACGACCGGAAGGCCGACGCCCTCGGCCCTGGAGTAGAAGATCTTGTCCGTCTCGGCGATGCCGGCGGCAAACGCGTTGACCAGGATGTTGCCGTCGTAGCGGCTGTCGAAGTTCACCTCGCCGCCGACGGTCGGCACGCCGAACGAATTGCCGTAGCCGCCGATGCCGGCGACGACGCCGGCCACCAGGTGGCGCGTCTTGGGGTGGTCGGGCGCGCCGAAGCGCAGCGCGTTCATCGCCGCCACCGGCCGCGCGCCCATGGTGAAGACGTCGCGCAGGATGCCGCCGACACCGGTCGCCGCCCCCTGGTAGGGCTCGATGTAGGAGGGGTGGTTGTGGCTCTCCATCTTGAAGACGACGCACTGGCCGTCGCCGATGTCGACGACGCCGGCGTTCTCGCCCGGCCCCTGGATCACCCGCGGCCCGCTGGTCGGCAGCGTGCGCAGCCACTTCTTCGAGCTCTTGTAGGAGCAGTGCTCGTTCCACATGGCCGAGAAGATGCCGAGTTCGGTGAAGCTCGGCGCGCGGCCGATCAGCGCCAGGATGCGCTGGTACTCCTCCTCGGTCAGTCCGTGCGCGGCGACGAGTTCGGCGGTGACGGTGAGCGTGTTCGGTATCGACATCGGCGGGCGGCTCCGGCGTTGCGCTCCCTTAGACCATGATGGCGAAAGCTGTGAAGCGGCATTCGGCCGCTGGCGCGGTCTGTCCAGTTGATTTTGCCGCATCCGCGCCGGGCCGGGCGGCTGCGCGGCGCGGCGACGCCTGCCCGGGCCGGACCGGGACCGGCCTAGCTGTAGCTGTCGTAGCCGGCCACGGCGTTGTCGGTCAGCCGGCGGATCGTCGCCAGCCCCTCGGCGAGCTCGGCGCGCGCGTGCGGCACGGTCAGGGCGATGCGCGCGCGGTGGTGCACGGTCTCCGTGCGCGCCGGCTTGAACTCGTCCTCGTCGTCGATCAGCACGCCCTCCGCCGCGGCCGCGGTGCGGAAGGTGCCCGACAGCCAGGGCTCCGGCAGGCGCAGCCAGACGAACGGCGCCGCGTCGCGGGCGGTGAAGTCGAGGCCGGCCAGGTGGCTGCGCGCCAGCGCCACGCGGGCGCCGATCTCCGCCACCACGCGGCTGCGGATCGCCGCCGCCTCGCCGGACAGGACCAGCGCGGCGGCGAGCTCGGCGAGCAGGAAGGGCAGGCCGCCCGACAGCATCTTGTGCGCGGTCAGCACGCGCGGCGCCAGATGCGGCGGGCACGACACCCAGCCGCCGCGCACCCCCGCGGCCACCGCCTTCGACAGGCTGCCGACATGGAAGGTGCGCTCCGGCGCCAGCGCCGCGATCGGCACCGGCGGGTCGGACAGCAGCGTGCCGTAGACGTTGTCCTCGACGATCCACACGTCGTGGCGCCGCGCGGTCTCGGCGATGGCGCGCCGCTCCGCCTCGTCCATCACCGCCAGCGTCGGGTTGTGCAGCGAGGCGACGATGAAGGCGAGCTTGGGGTGCTGCTGCCGGCACAGCCGCTCGAAATCCGCCGCGTCCATGCCGCCGGGGCCGAGCGCCACCGTGACGACGCGCCGGCCGATGAGATGGGCGCCGCGCGCCACCGGCGCATAGGTCAGCGCCTCGAGCGCGATGCGCTCGCCCGGCGCCGTCACCGCGCCGATCGCCGCCATCACCGCGGCGTGGCCGCCGAGCGTCGGCACCACGCTCTCCGGCGCCGGGCGCCAGCCGGCCGCGGCGAGCCAGCGGCTGCCGGCCTCCTGCCAGTGGTCGGGCAGGGTGCGCGTGTAGCTCGCCACGCCGACCGGGTTGTCGGCGACGACGCGGCGGCTCAGCGCCTCGATCACCGGGCCCTGGCCGACATCCGGCGCGGCGGTCGAATCCATGCGCAGCCGGCCGGGCGACACCACCATGCTGCGCGTGCCGCCGAAGCTCAGCGTCGCCGCCGGCGCCGCCTCCTCGCGCGCCCGCACATAGGTGCCGCGGCCGACCTCGCCGCTGACCAGGCCGCGCTCGCGCGCCAGCGCGTAGGCGCGCCCCACCGTGCCGATGGTGATGCCGAGATCGTAGGCGAGATCGCGCTGCGGCGGCAGCTTGTGGCCGGCCGAGAGCTGGCCGGCCGCGATGGCGCGCTCGATCTCCTCGGCGAGCCGGCGGTAGATGGGCCCGCCGCCGCGGGCGAGGTCTGGCGTCCAACTTGTCATGGTGACAATTTCGTAGATTGCGCCAAGTCGGGAGTCAAGTCATACAGAAAACCGTGACAATCAATGCCGCCATACGCCCGTATGCGGGCGTTTGCGGGACGAGAAGGCGCGGAGTCATGGCGAGAACGACAGAGACAATCGATGCAATGCGCTGCGGCCTTGCCGCGCCGCGGCGTCGGGCGTCGCTTGCCGCGCGGCTGCGGTGCCGGTTGCGCGACCTGTTCGCCGCGCTCGCGCGCATGGCCGAGCGCCGGCGCAGCCGCCGCGCGCTCGCCGCGCTCACCGACGAGGCGCTGCGCGACATCGGCATCAGCCGCGCCCAGGCGCGGCGCGAGAGCGCACGGCCGTTCTGGGATTGAGGCGGCGCGGCCTGCCGCCGGGCTCAGCCGCGGCAGGCGCGCGAGCCGGCCGACCAGCGCATGATGTCGCCGTTGATGCGCCCGCCGAGCCGCTGCGCCGTCAGCGGCCCGTAGGTGACGATGCGCACGGGATCGCCGGCCGCCTCGATGACGAGCTGCGGCAGGCCTTCGCTGCGGGCCCGCTCGACGATGAGAAGCCGCGGCGTGCCGACGCGCGTGTCGAGCTCGGGCACCAGCCGGTAGTCGGCGAAGGCGCGGTCGCCGGAGCGCATCCAGCAGCGCGCGCCCGCCTCGTTGATCTGCTGCAGCGCGGCGACCGGCGCGCTGGCGCCCACCTCGAGCACCAGCGGGCCGCCCATCGGCTCGCTCTGGCAGGCGGACAGGAGCAGGGCGGTGGCGGTGGCCGCAGCGGCGGCCGCCGGCAGCGAGCGGCGGCCCGGCCGCGCCGTCATGCGGCGCGTCCCAGCACGCCCTCGAACAGCGCCCGCCCGTCGCTGCCGCCATGCGCCGGCTCGATCAGGTTCTCCGGGTGCGGCATCAGGCCGAGCACGTTGCCGCGGTCGCTGACGATGCCGGCGATGTCGTTGAGCGAACCGTTCGGGTTGGTGCCCTCGGCGTAGCGGAACACCACCTGGCCTTGCCCCTCGAGGCGCGCCAGCGTCTCGGCATCGGCGAAATAGTTGCCGTCGTGATGCGCCACCGGGCAGTCGATCACCTGGCCCGGCCGGTAGCCGCGGGTGAAGGCGGTGTTGGCGTTGGTCACCGCCAGCCGCACCTTGCGGCAGACGAATTTCAGCGAGGCGTTGCGCATCAGCGCACCGGGCAACAGCCCCGCCTCGAGCAGGATCTGGAAGCCGTTGCACACGCCCATCACCAGCGTGCCGCGCGCGGCATGCGCGGCGACGGCGCGCATCACCGGCATGCGCGCGGCGATCGCCCCGCAGCGCAGATAGTCGCCATAGGAGAAGCCGCCGGGGATGACGATCAGGTCGACGTCCGGGATCTCCGTCTCGGTCTGCCACACGGTCAGCGGCGGCGTGCCGGCGATCTTGGTCAGCGCCGCGATCATGTCGCGGTCGCGGTTGAGGCCGGGAAGCAGGACGACGGCAGTCTTCATGGTGGTTCGGGCTCGGGCGCGGGCGGCGCTCAGGCGAGTGCCGCGACAGGACGGTGTTCACGCCATAGCGCCGGCGCGGCCATTCTACAATACGGCGTCGACGGCCATCGCGGCGCTGCGGCCGGAAAGATAGGCGCCGTGCACGGTGCCGAAATGCGCCGAGGCCGCCTCGCCGGCGAGCCACAGGCGCCCGCCGATGGGCTGCCCGAGCGCGGCGAAGTCGCCGCTGCGGGTGGCCGGCGCGGGAAACGCGTAGGCGCCGGCGCACAACGGGTCGTCGAGCCAGCGGCTGACCCGCGCCGCGGTTGCGACGAGCCCGCTGCGTCGCGCGGCCAGCCGCACGCTCGCCGCGATCTCGCCGGCGATCGCGCCGTCGTCCCTCTCCGCCGCCCGCACGGCATCGCCGCCGCCGCAATAGGCGAGCACTGCCGGGCGCCCGGCGAAGGGCGACAGGTCGACCAGGTTGCGGAACAGGCGGCCGCCGCCGGGCGTAAAGGCGACGTTCGGCTGCGGCATGGCGACGTCCCGGTCGAAGGTGACGACGGCCTTGGCGAGCGCGCCGAAGCCGATCCGCGCGATGGCGCCCGCAACGGCCGGCGGCAGCGCCGGCTCGAAGCGCACCGCGCTGCGCTTGAGCACGCCGAGCGGCACGGTGCAGATCGCCGCGCGCGCGGTGTGTCGCATCCCGCCCGTCTCGACGGTCACCCGCCGGGCCTCGCTGCGCAGCGCCAGCACCGGCTGGCCGAGCCGCAGGTCGAGCCCCTGCGCCAGGTGCGCCGGCAGGCGGTCGTAGCCGTCGGTGACCAGCGCGTCCGGACCGCCGAAGGCTGCGCCGAAGCGATCGACGCAGGCCGACAGCGCCGGCACGTCGGCGCCGTAGTCGCTGACAAGTTCGCGATCGATCAGCACCTGGCGCACCGCCCGGCCGGTCGCGCCGGGCGGGCCGTCCGGCAGCGCGGCCGCAAGCCCGGCCGCCAGGTCGCGGTGGCGCCGGCAGGTGCCGTCCAGGCGGGCGAGCGCCGCATCCAGGTCGTCCTGCGCCTGCGCATGGGCCGCCGCCGGGCCGGCCGGCCGGCCGTCCGCATGCAGCACGGCGAGCGCGTCGTGGTCGAAGGCGACCGGCCGCATGCCGGCCGCTGCGGCGAGGGCGGTCAGCGGGTTGTCGCGCGTGCCGTGGATCCAGTTGGCGCCGATCTCGACGGGAAAGCCGAGGCTGCGGTCGGTCAGGATGCGCCCGCCGATGCGCCGGCGCGCCTCCAGCACGATCACCGAGCGCCCGGCCTGGCGGAGGTGATTCGCAGCCGCCAGGCCGGCCATCCCGGCACCGACGACGATCGCGTCCGCGGCCTGCGCGGCGGCCGTCGCGATCGGCGGGGCGGCCAGGGCGAGCGGCGTCAGGGCCGCGCCCTTCACCAGGTCGCGGCGGCGCAGCCCGCCCGGGCTCACCGCGCCGGCGGCAGCGTGATCGCGTAGTCCTCGATCACCGTGTTGGCGAGCAGCTTCTCGCACATCGCCTCGAGCCGGGCGCGCGCGGCCTGCGGGTCGCCGTCCTCGAGCACGATGTCGAACACCTTGCCCTGGCGCACGGCGCCGACGTCGGCAAAGCCGAGCGCGGCGAGCGCGCCCTCGATGGCCTTGCCTTGCGGGTCGAGCACGCCGGTCTTCAGGGTCACGGTCACGCGGGCCTCGATCACGGGCGCACCGTCCTTCTCGTCTGGCCGCTCAGTGGCGGGTCTTGTTGTCCTTGGAGGAGACGAGAACCGGCCCGCTGGGGCGCGGCGGCTCGTTCTCGTTCATGATGCCGAGCCGGCGGGCGACCTCCTGATAGGCCTCGACCAGCCCGCCGAGGTCCTGCCGGAAGCGATCCTTGTCGAACTTGTCGTGCGTGGAGATGTCCCACAGGCGGCACGAATCGGGCGAGATCTCGTCGGCCACGACGATGCGCATCATCTCGCCTTCCCACAGCCGGCCGCACTCCATCTTGAAGTCGACGAGCTGGATGCCGACACCGAGGAAGAGGCCGGACAGGAAGTCGTTGACGCGGATGGCCAGCGCCATGATGTCGTCGATCTCCTGCGGGCTCGCCCAGCCGAAGGCAGTGACGTGCTCCTCCGAGACCATCGGATCGTCGAGCGCGTCGGCCTTGTAGTAGAACTCGATGATCGAGCGCGGCAGCACGGTGCCTTCCTCGATGCCCAGCCGCTTGGCCAGCGAGCCGGCGGCGATGTTGCGCACCACCACCTCGAGGGGGATGATCTCCACCTCCTTGATGAGCTGCTCGCGCATGTTGAGCCGGCGGATGAAGTGCGTCGGGATGCCGATTCGGTTGAGGTGCGTGAAGATGTGCTCGGAGATGCGGTTATTGAGCACGCCCTTGCCGTCGATCACCTCGTGCTTCTTGCGGTTGAAGGCGGTCGCGTCGTCCTTGAAGAACTGGATCAGCGTGCCGGGCTCCGGTCCTTCGTAGAGGATCTTGGCCTTGCCTTCGTAGATTCGGCGGCGTCGGTTCATGACGGTTCCTGTGGTCGGAAAGGGCGGCCGGCCGCCCGTGACCTCGCGCGCGCCGGGCGGGAAGACTGCGGCCGGTGTCGGGTTTTCCCACCGGTCTGTAGCGCAAAGCCCGGCCGGGCTCAATCGCCATTTGCCCGCCGCCGCCGCGCCGCCCGGCGCGCCAACCGGTCGCGCGGCGCCCATATTGACCCTCTCGCGGGGTTCTGGTTTGTGCGCAAGGGAAGGATGGGCGCCGCAGCGGCAGGATGCCCCGGATCGGAGGTAGGCGATGACCAACATGAAGGATCGCGAGGACGCGTTCGAGCGCAAGTTCGTCCATGACGAGGAGCTGAAGTTCAAGGCGATGTCGCGCCGCAACCGGCTGCTCGGCCTGTGGGCGGCCGAGAAGCTCGGCAAGTCCGAGGAGGAGGCGGCCGACTACGCCCGCGAGGTCATCAAGGCCGACTTCGAGGAGGCCGGCGACGAGGACGTGTTCCGCAAGATCCGCGCCGATTTCGACGCCGCCGGCGTCGAGCAGTCCGACCACCAGATCCGCCGCACCATGTTGGAGCTGCTGGAAAAGGCGATCGAGCAGGTCAAGGCCGAGTAGCCGCGCTCACACCCGGCCCGGCAGGCGCGTCGCCGCCCGGCTGCGGTCGTCCCTGACCGCACAGGTCTATAGCGTTTCCAGGCGAAGTGGAAACCGGTTCGCCGTGCGGAAACGCGGGAAAACAATGAGTTAGAGCCGGTCTGCGATTCCGTGAAACGCAGAACGGCTCTAGCGGCACAGGAAGATCAGCGTGCGGCCGGCCAGCGTGTCGAAGTGGTTGACCCGGGCGAGCACGCGCCGGTTCTGCGCGTAGACCTCCGCCGAGTAGCGCCGCTGGTGGCGATGCATCAGCGCCGTGCCGAGCGCGATCAGCGGCCAGAACAGCACCGCCAGCGCGGCCGCGCTCTTCTTGCGCCGGTCGATGCGGTAGTCGACCTCCGCGAAGCCGGCATAGCGCAATCCGTAGTCCCAGTAGTGCACGGCGAGCGGGTTGATGTGGCCGCACAGCCGGCCGGCGTCCTGCGGCCGGTCGCTCGGCCCGTAGAACATGTGGTGGTGGCCGTAGAGGAAGTATTTCCAGCGGCTGCTCATGTTGCCGGGATTCGGCACGCTGAAGATGAAGCGGCCGCCGGGCGCCAGGATCCGCCTGATATCGGCAAGCAGCATGTAGGGGCGGCGCGAGTGCTCCAGCACCTCGATCGACAGCACGATGTCGAACGGCCCCCAGCCCTGCGGCAGCGGCTCGTTGAGGTCCATCGGCGCGCTCGGCACCGAGGCGCGGTAGCCCGACAGGTCGATGTCGACGCCGCTCAGATAGGCCGCCGGGTCCCAGCCACGCGCCCGGTAGAGCGCGGCGATCAGCTCCAGCGTGTAGCCGGCGCCGCAGCCCAGGTCGAGGATGCGCTTCGGCCCGTCGGCGAGCGCCTCGGCGACGAGCGCCAGCACCAGGTCATTGGTCGGCTGGCCCGAGGCCTTCTTGATCGGTTCGTCCGCCATGGCGCCTTCTCCCCCGCGTCGCGCCGCTCCGCGCGGCCGCCCGCCCGTCTCTTGACGGCAAGCGCGCTTCGGCGTCAATCGTCGGCGGGCCGCCGCCGCTGCGCTCCGGCGCGCCGGCCCGGTCCGAGCCCGCTTTGGCCGCCGCGGCGGCCCCGATTCGAAGGATGATGCCCGCCATGTCGCTTGCCGCCCGTCTTCAAGCCGGCGAAACGCTGTTTTCCGCCTGGTCCGCCATTCCCGACGCGCTGACGCTCGAGGCCGTCGCGGGCCTCGGCTTCGACGCGGTCACCCTCGACATGCAGCATGGCGGCCATCACGAGGACAGCGTCGTGCGCGGCCTGCTGCCGGTCGCCGCCAAGGGCCGGCACCGGCTGGTGCGCATTCCCGTCGGCCGCTTCGACATGGCCAGTCGCGCGCTCGACTTCGGCGCCGAGGCGGTCATCGCGCCGATGATCAACGCGGTCGAGGACGCCCGGCGCTTCGCCGCGGCGATGAAGTATCCGCCGGTCGGCGAGCGGTCCTGGGGGCCGAACTTCGCCCTGCCGCGCGCCGGCGGCGGCGATTCGCGCGCCTGGCTCGCCGCGGCCAACGCCGACACGCTCGCCTTCGCGATGATCGAGACGCGCGCCGCGCTCGACGCGCTCGACGGCATCCTCGCCGTGCCCGGCATCGACGGCGTGCTGGTCGGGCCGTCGGACTTCTCCATCGCCTGGAGCGGCGGCGCGACGGTCGATCCCGGGCTCGAGGCCATGATGCCGGCGATCGCCGACATCGCCGGCCGGGCGCGCGCGGCCGGCAAGCATGCCGCCATCTATGTCATCGATCCCGGCCTGGTCGGCCGCTATGTCGGCATGGGCTTCCGGCTGGTCGCGCTCGGCTCGGAGGCGCGCTACATGGCCGAAGGCGCCGGGCCGCTGCTCGCCGCCGCGCGCGCCTCGATCGGCTGAGCGCCTCCCGGCGTCGGCGCCGCGTTGACAGCCTGTGCAACGGCCGCGCGCTTGCGCCGGCGCGCCGCAGGCCCGATCTAGCGGTGCATGAACCGCAATCGTCGCCGGAGCCGATCATGACCGCCACCGCAACCGCTGCCACCGC
Organism: Aquibium sp. A9E412; assembly: GCF_030398335.1. Taxonomy (GTDB): domain Bacteria; phylum Pseudomonadota; class Alphaproteobacteria; order Rhizobiales; family Rhizobiaceae; genus A9E412. The sequence goes on along the minus strand of NZ_JAOAOP010000060.1, from coordinate 11,440 downwards.
GCCCGTCCGTGTCGCCCGCGTCGGCCTCAGGGCGCGCGACGCCGAGGCGCTGGCCGCCTGGTACCGCGAGACCGTCGGCCTCGCCGAGCTCGGCCGCACCGGCGGCGTCATCCACCTCGGCGTCGGCGGCACCGGCCTGCTCGACATCGAGCCGGCGCCCGAGGCCCGGCCCGACGACCCGCAGGCGGCCGGCCTGTTCCACACCGCCTTCCTGCTGCCCGCGCGGCGCGATCTCGGCCGCTGGCTGCGCCACGCCGCCGCGCGCGGCATCGGCCTCGACGGCGCCTCCGACCATCTGGTGAGCGAGGCGCTCTATCTCGACGACCCGGAGGGCAACGGCGTCGAGATCTACGCCGACCGCGCGCCCGACGCCTGGCCGCGCCGCGACGGGGCGATCGCCATGGCGACGCTGCCGCTCGATCTCGAGGCGCTGATGCGCGAGGCGGCCGACGCGCCGGACTGGAACGGCGCGCCCGACGGCACCATCGTCGGCCACGTGCATCTGCGCGTCGGCGATCCGGCGCGCGCCGCACGCTGGTGGGCCGATGCGCTCGGTTTCGAGACCATGGCGCGCTATGGCGAGAAGGCGGTGTTCCTGGCGACCGGCGGCTACCACCACCATGTCGGCGCCAACGCCTGGCGCTCGGCCGGCGCGGGCCGCCGCGAGGCGGGCCGGGCGGGCCTCGCCTGGGTCGAGCTCGCCGCGCGCGGCCGCCAGGCCGGCGCCACGCTCGAGGATCCGTGGGGCACCGAGGTGCGGGTCGTGCCGGCCGCCGCCTGAACGAGATGCCGGCGGGGCGGCTCAGCCGCTCTCGCCGAACACGCGCGCGAAGATCGTGCCAACGTGGCGCGTGTGGTAGCCGAGGTCGAACTTGTCGCGGATCTCGGCCTCCGACAGCGCCGCGCGCACCTCCTGGTCGGCGAGCAGCTCGGCCAGGAAGTCCTTGCCTTCCTGCCACACCTTCATCGCGTTGCGCTGCACCAGCCGGTAGGCGTCCTCGCGCGACACGCCGGCCTGGGTCAGCGCCAGCAGCACGCGCTGCGAATGGACCAGCCCGCGGTGCAGCTCGAGGTTGCGCCGCATCGCCTCGGGGTAGACGAGCAGCTTGTCGACGACGCCGGCCAGCCGCACCAGCGCGAAGTCGAGCGTCACCGTGGCGTCGGGCCCGATCATGCGCTCGACCGAGGAGTGCGAGATGTCGCGCTCGTGCCACAGCGCGACGTTCTCCATCGCCGGCAGCGCGTAGGCGCGCACCATGCGGGCAAGCCCGGTCAGGTTCTCCGTCAGCACCGGGTTGCGCTTGTGCGGCATCGCCGACGAGCCCTTCTGGCCCGGCGCGAAATACTCCTCAGCCTCCAGCACCTCGGTGCGCTGCAGGTGGCGGATCTCGGTCGCCAGCCGCTCGACGCTCGAGGCGACGACGCCCAGCGTGGCGAAGAACATCGCATGCCGGTCGCGCGGCACCACCTGGGTCGAGATCGGCTCGGGCGTCAGGCCGAGCCTGTCGGCGACATGCGCCTCGACGCGCGGATCGATGTTGGCGAAGGTGCCGACCGCGCCGGACAGCGCGCAGGTCGCCACCTCGGTGCGCGCCAGCGCGAGCCGGCCGCGGCAGCGGTCGAACTCGGCATAGGCCTGCGCCAGCTTGAGGCCGAAGGTGGTCGGCTCGGCGTGGATGCCGTGGCTGCGGCCGATGGTGACGGTGTCGCGGTGCTCGAAGGCGCGCCGCTTGAGCGCGGCGAGCAGTGCGTCGAGATCGGCGATCAGCAGGTCCGCCGCGCGCACGAGCTGCACGTTGAAGCAGGTGTCGAGCACGTCGGACGACGTCATGCCCTGGTGCACGAAGCGCGCCTCAGGCCCGACGATCTCGGCCAGATGCGTGAGGAAGGCGATGACGTCGTGCCTGGTCTCGCGCTCGATGGCGTCGATGCGCGCCACGTCGAAGGTCGCCGGCCCGCCCTTGTCCCAGATGACGCGCGCCGCCTCGGCCGGGATGACGCCGAGCTCGGCCATCGCGTCGGCCGCGTGCGCCTCGATCTCGAACCAGATGCGGAACTTGGTCTCGGGCGACCAGAGGGCGGCCATTTCCGGCCGCGAATAGCGCGGAATCATGTCGTGGGTCCTGCAGACAGACGGAACCCGTGGCTCGTAGCAGAGCGGGCCGGCCGGCTCAACGCGGCAGCCGTGCGTAAAGGAAAGAAACCGCCAGCAGCGCGGCGAGCCCGATCGGCAGGTAGAGGCGCAGGCCGAGCACGGCGAACTGGTAGCCCGCATTGGCCGTCGTGAAGGCGAACTGGAAGGCCCACTCGACCGTGAACGCCTCGGCATGCCAGGCGGCGTAGTAGAGCCGGTAGTGCAGCGCGAACAGCGCGGCGGTGAGGCCGGCCGTCAGCACGGCGAAGCTCAGGACGGCCGCGGCGACGCGCGCGCCGTGGCCGCGGCCGGCCGACAGCAGGCCCGTCGCCGCATGCGCCGGCACGAAGGCGAGCAGGCCGCCGGCCGCCGCCAGCAGCGCCACGGCCGCGACCGCGCCGTCGTCGCGCCAGCCCGTCTGCCAGACGTGCCACAGCGCGCTCGCCGCCATCGCCGCCGCCCAGGCCAGGCTGCCGCCCGCGGCCAGGCGCGGGCCGGGCAGGGCGCGAAGCAGGCGCCGCATCACGCCCTTAGAGCCGATCTGCGTTTCACGGAATCGCACATCGGCTCTAACTCATTGTTTTCACGCGTTTCCGAACGGCGAACCGGTTTCCACTTCGCCTGGAAACGCTATAGAGCACGGCGCAGCCAGGCATTGCCGCCTGGCGCCGCACCCGTGCGGCCGCGTCGCGCGGCAAGGCCGTCGTGTCGCGGCACCGGTTCGCGCGTCCGGGCATCACGGTCTAGCGCGGCAGCGTGCCGGTCACCGCCATCCAGCGGTGGTCGGGCCCCTCGAAGCCGACCTGGCGGATGGTGATGAGCACCGCATAGACCGGCGCGCCGCCGCTCGGAAAGAAGGTCTGCACGCCGCCCAGCCGGTAGCCGAGCGGGCAGCCGCGGCTTTGCGGCACGCGGCCGTCCTCGTGCACGGTTTCGGTGCGCGCGCCGGCCTCGGTGGCGATGCGCAGGAGCCGGAAGCCCATCGTCGTGCCGAACGGCTCGCAGCGCCCGGTCTGCGGCATCGGCAGCTCTTCCAGCGTGAACTCGAGCGGCGCGTCGATCGGCGGGACGACCGGCCGCGGGTTGACGCGCATGCGGTGCGGGTCGGCCGACAGCTCGGTCACCGCGTTCCAGCCGGCGCGGTGGCCGCGGTTGCGCGCCAGCTCGGCGTCGGCGATCACCGCCTGGCCCTCGTCGCGGGCCTGCCGCCGCGCCGCCTCGAGCGACGCGCCCTCGTCGCGCAGCGCGACGCGGATCGGCGTGCCGGGCAGGAAGCGGTCGCGCGCGGTGTCGATGTAGTAGCGGTTGGCGTAGGGAAAGCCCGAGCCGTCCTGCACGCCGTACTCCTCGAAGGCGAAGACGCCGCCGTCGGCGCTGAAGCCGAGCACCGCGAGCGTCGCGCTGTCGCCGGCGCGCGCGCCGCCGGCCGCAAGCAGGAGCAGGAGCTGGAACAGCAAGAGGGCGGCGAGGCCGGTCGGTCGGGCGGCGGTCATCGGGAACTCCTGTCGCGGCGCGTGCGGGGCCGGTCGGCCGTAGCACGCCTTGCGCCATGATGCCGGAATGCCTGCCGCGGCCTTCGCGCGCACATCATGGTCCATGTCGTTGATTCCGCCGCGTTCGTGCGGCGCCAGGCGAATCCGCCCGGCCGGGCCGGACCATAGCACGGACGCCGGCCGGGCGGCGAGGGCGCCGGGCTCAGCCGGCCGCCGCCGCCCGCCGCTCGCGCCACACCGGCATGGTGTCGCCGTCGGCCGCGCTGGCGGCGAAGACGCCGCGCGCGATGGCGCGCGCCATGGTCGCGCCGGCCGCGGCATAAAGGTCGATCGCCGTCTCCAGGTCGAGCGGCACGGCCTTGCGCCCGGTCGCCAGGGAAAACACCAGATCGCCGTCGACCGGCGTGTGCGCCGGCCAGATGGCGCGCGCGAAGCCGTCATGCGCGGCGATCGCCAGCCGCTTGGCGGCCGCCTTGTCGAGGGCCGCGTCGGTCGCCACGATGCCGATCGTGGTGTTGGCGCCGGCGCGCAGCGCCTCGCGGAACTTGACGATCACCTCGGCCGCGTCGGCCGGCAGCGGTGCCGGCAGGCCGAGGCCGCCGAACTCGTCCCCCGCCTCGAAGGGTGCGGCCCAGAAATGGGCGCTGCGGCCGACCGTGACCGAGCCGGTGGCGTTGACGGCGACCAGCGCGCCGACCGTGACGCCGTTGTCGAGCACGGTGGAGGCCGAGCCCAGCCCGCCTTTCAGCCCCGCCGTCAGAGCGCCGGCGCCGGCGCCGGCCGAGCCGATGGCGAAGTCCCGGCCGGCCGTCGTGGCGGCCGCGTAGCCGAGCTCGCGGTAGGGCGGGTAGAGCCCCCAGTCCTTGTCGCCGCCATTGGGCAGATCGAACAGGATCGCCGCCGGCACGATCGGCACGCGGTGGCCGCGCACGGCGAAACCGGCGCCCACCTCGCGCAGCGCCGCCTGCACGCCGGACGCCGCGTCGAGACCGAAGGCCGAGCCACCCGACAGCACCAGCGCGTTGACGCGCTCGACGGCGTTGTGCGGCTCCAGCAGGTCGGTCTCGCGCGTGCCCGGCGCGCCGCCCAGCACCTGCACGCCGGCCACCGCCGGCTCCTCGCAGACCAGCACGGTGACGCCCGATTTCAGCTTCGCGTCGTCGATGTTGCCGACGGCCAGGCCCGCAACGTCGGTGATCAGGTTCAGCGGACCGGGGCGGGGAATCGTCATTCCACCTCCACGAACCGGCCGTCCCGGTAGCGGTAGAGGCCGTAGAGCGGGCGCTGCAGCTCGCCGTCGGCGCCGAACCGCAGCGGGCCGAGCGCGCTTTCGAAGCGGCGCGCGGCCAGCACCTCGGCGGGCGGTCGCTCGCCCTCGGCGGCGGCGTGGGCGGCCGCGGCCGCCACCTCGACGGCGGCGAAGGCGGGCACGGCGTAGCCGTCCGGCTCGGTGCCGAGCGCCTCGAAGGCGGCCAGCGAGTCCGGCGCGGCGATGTCCGGCCAGTCCGGCAGGCCGACCATCAGCACGCCGTCGGCCAGCGGCACCTCGCCGCCGGGCGCGCGCAGGGCCTCGCCGCCGGCGATCGTCAGCGCGTAGTCGAGCTCGGCCGCGTCGCGCGCGATCAGCGCGATGTCGCTGCGGTCGCCGCCGACGAAGACATGCGTGGCGCCGGCGCGCCGCAGCCGGCCGACCAGGCCGATCTGGTTGTCGAGCTGCGGTCGGTAGGTGTCGACGAAGACCGGCTCCAGCCCGGCCAGCTCGGCCTCCGCGCGCAGGCTCTCGGCGAGCTCGCGGCCGTAGATGGTGCCGTCGTCGACGATGGCGAACAGCGCCTCGCGCCAGCGCTCGGTGAGGATGCGCGCGACGGCCTTCTCCTCGTCGTCGGCGCGCGGCGCCAGGCGGAAGACCTGCCAGCCGGTGCGCGCGCGCCCGTCGGTCAGCGCGTTGGTGCGCACGCCCGGCGTGACGACCGGAATGCCGGCCTCGGTGAGAATCGGCAGGGCGGCCTCGATCGCCTCGGTGCACAGGAAGCCGACGGCGACCGGTACCGCGCGCTGGACGAAGTGGCGCGCCGCCGCCGCGCCGCCTTCCGCGTCGCAGCGCGAATCGGCGATCTCCAGGCGCACGGTGTCGGCGCGCGAGGCGACGGCCGCGCGCGCGCCGTCGAGCACCTGCTGGCCGAGCAGCGCGGCATCGCCGCTCAGCGGCGCGGCCAGGCCGATGCCGAGATCGCGCGCCGCCGCGGTGTCGCAGGTCAGGGCGACGAGCGCGGCCATGACGACGGGGCGGGCGGGGCGCGGGATCGGCAGGGCGGGAACCTCTGGCGTGTTGGGAGCTTGCCGGGACAATTGCCGGCAACAGGTAAAGGCTGGCGGCAGGCGACGCAACACGCTATCGCTCGGCCGCCCGCGCTTGTGGCGGGCATGCCCCTGCCTATATTGCGGGGGACCCGCAGAACCGGAACCGATTGTGCTGAAGAAGAACGACATCGAGCCGCAACACTACCGCGACGCCATGGCCCGCTTCGCCGGCGCCGTGCATGTGGTGACCACCGACGGTGCGGCCGGCCGGCGCGGCGTGACGGCGATCGCCGCCTGTTCGGTCTCCGACAACCCGCCGACCGTGCTGGTCTGCCTCAACCGCGAGAACCCCGAGAACGAGCGCTTCCTGAAGAACGGCGTGTTCGCCCTCAACACGCTGGCCGCCGGGCACAAGGAGCTGTCGAATGCGTTTTCCGGCCTGACCGGCCTGTCGCAGGACGACCGCTTCGCGCTCGCCGAATGGCGCGTGCTCGCCTCGGGCGCACCGACCCTTGTCGGCGCGCTGGCGGTGTTCGACTGCACGCTCGTCGAGCACAAGGATTTCGCCACCCACCGGGTCTATTTCGGCCGGGTGACAGGGCTCGCCATCGGCTCTAACCTCGGCCCGCTGATCTACCACGACCGCGGCTATCGCGTTCTGTGACGCGCCGCGCCCTGCCTGCCCCGGAGTGCCCATGCCCGATCTGACCCCGCGTGCCCTGCCGCAGACGATCGACGACACGCTCGCGCTGCTTGCGGACGCCGACTACGTCGCCGGCCGGGCGCTGGCCACGGTGCTCTTCCTCAGCCTGCGCATGCGGCGGCCGCTGTTCCTGGAGGGCGAGGCCGGTGTGGGCAAGACGGAGATCGCCAAGGTGCTGGCGAGCGCGCTCGGCCGCCGGCTGATCCGCCTGCAGTGCTACGAGGGCCTCGACGTGTCGTCGGCCGTCTACGAGTGGAACTACGCCGCGCAGATGATCGAGATCCGCATGGAGGAGGCGGCCGGCTCGGTCGAGCGCGACGCGATGGAGCGCAACGTCTTTTCCGAAAAGTACCTCATCCGCCGGCCCGTGCTCGAGGCGCTGAGCGGCGAGCCCGGCCAGGCGCCGGTGTTCCTGATCGACGAACTCGACCGCACCGACGAGGCCTTCGAGGCCTTCCTGCTGGAGATCCTGTCGGACTATCAGGTCACCGTGCCGGAGCTCGGCACGATCCGCGCCGCCGAGCCGCCGATCGTCGTCATCACCACCAACCGCACGCGCGAGATCCACGACGCGCTGAAGCGGCGCTGCCTCTATCACTGGGTCGACTATCCCGACGCCGAGCGCGAGCTGGAGATCGTCTACCGCAAGGTGCCGCAGGCCAACCGGCGGCTGTCGGAAGAGGTCGTGCGCTTCGTCCAGCAGCTGCGCGGGATGGACCTGTTCAAGGCGCCGGGCGTGGCCGAGACGATCGACTGGGCCGGCGCGCTGACCGAGCTCGACAAGGTCGCGCTCGACCCCGAGACGGTGTCGGACACGATCGGCGTGCTGCTCAAGTACCAGGACGACATCGCCCGCATCGAGCAGGGCGAGGGCCGGCGCATCCTCGACGAGGTCAAGTCCGAGCTGTCGGCCGCCGAGTAGCGCCATGACCGGGACCCGCAGCGAGACGAGCGAGACCCGCCGCGCCGATCCCGACGGGCGGATCGCCGACAACATCGTCTATTTCGCGCGCACGCTGCGCAAGGCGGGCATGCGCGTCGGCCCGGCCGCGGTCAAACAGGCGATCGAGGCGGTGCTCGTCGCCGGCATCGGCTCGCGCGACGACTTCTACTGGACGCTGCACGCCGTGCTGGTGAACCGGCGCGAGGACCACGCGACCTTCGACGAGGCGTTCCGGCTGTTCTGGCGCTCGCGCGAGCTGATCGAGAAGATGCTGGCGATGTTCTCGCCGGTGGCGCCCGACACGCGCGAGAAGCAGAAGCCGCGCGCCGCCGAGCAGCGCGTCGCCGACGCGCTGTTCGAGGGCCACCGCAAGCGCCAGACGCCGCAGGAGATCCCCGAGGTGGAGATCGACGCGCGGCTCACCGTGTCGGGCAACGAGGTGCTGCGCGACAAGGACTTCGCGGCGATGACGGCCGACGAGCTGGCCGAGGCGCGGCGCGCCATCGACGCGCTGCGACTGCCCTTCGAGACCGTGCCGACGCGCCGCTTCCGCGCCGACGCGCGCGGCCGGCGCACCGATCCGCGCGCCATGATGCGCTTCGGTCTGCGCACCGGCGGCGACATCATCCTGCCGAAGTTCCGCTCGCCGCGCCGCGTCCAGCCGCCGCTCGTCGTTCTGGCCGACATTTCCGGCTCGATGAGCCAGTACACGCGCATCTTCCTGCATTTCCTGCACGCCATCGCCGAGAAGCGGCGTCGCGTGCACACCTTCGTGTTCGGCACCCGGCTCACCAATCTGACGCGGCAGATGCGCCACCGCGATCCCGACGAGGCGCTCGCCGAGGCCGCGCGCGCGGTGCAGGACTGGTCGGGCGGCACGCGCATCGGCGAGGCGATCGGCGCCTTCAACCGGCAATGGTCGCGCCGCGTGCTCGGCCAGGGCGCGGTGGTGCTCCTGATCACCGACGGGCTGGAACGCGACCACGTGGCCGGGCTGGCGCACGAGATGGAGCGGCTGCACAAGTCGTGCCGCCGGCTGATCTGGCTCAACCCGCTGCTGCGCTTCGACGGTTTCGAGGCCAAGGCGCGCGGCGTCCAGGCGATGCTGCCGCATGTCGACGAGTTCCGCCCCGTGCACACGCTCGACGCGCTCGCCGACCTGTGCGCCTCGCTGGCCGACGAGCGGCGCGCGGGCGAGGCCGCGCCGGCGCTGCGGGGGGTTGGCAAGCGCGTTTCCGCGTGACCATATTTCGCCACGAGGAGGACGTGCCATGTCCGACATGCAACCGGCCGGCGAGCCGGCCGATCCGCTGACCACGGCGGAAGCCTGGCTGCAGGCGGGGCGTGAGGTCGCGCTCGCCACGGTGGTCGAGACCTGGGGCTCGGCGCCGCGCCCGGTGGGCAGCCATCTGGTGATCGACGCCGAGGGCAATTTCGAGGGCTCGGTGTCCGGCGGCTGCGTGGAGGGCGCCGTGGTGGCCGAGGCCGCCGAGGTGCTCGACGACGGCAAGCCGCGCATGCTGGAGTTCGGCGTCGCCGACGAGACCGCCTGGCGGGTCGGGCTGTCCTGCGGCGGCCGCATCCGGGTCTATGTCGAGCGTGTGGGCTGACGGGCGATGGACGCGCTTTCGCTGAAGACGCTGAACGCCGCGCGGCGCGAACGCCGGGCCGTCATGCGGATCACCGATCTGGACGGCGGCGACGACCGCGTGGTCGGCGACGACGAGGCGGTTGCCGGCGTGCTCGGCGAGGCGGTGGCGGCCGCCTTCCGCTCCGGGCGCTCGACGACGGTCGAGGCCGACGGCCGGCGCTTCTTTCTCAACGTGCACCTGCCGCCGCCGCGCCTCGTGGTGATCGGCGCCGTGCACATCAGCCAGGCGCTGGCGCCGATGGCGGCGATCGCCGGCTTCGACCTGCGGGTCGTCGATCCGCGCACCGCCTTCGCCTCGCCGGAGCGCTTTCCCGGCGTCGACCTGGTCGCCGAATGGCCGCAGGAGGCGCTCGCCGCGTGGCCGCTCGACGCCTTCACCGCGCTCGCCGCGCTCACCCACGATCCCAAGATCGACGATCCCGCACTGGCCGCCGCGCTGTCGGCGCAGTGCTTCTATGTCGGGGCGCTGGGCAGCCGCAAGACGCATGCCCGGCGCGTCGAGCGGCTGACGGCGGCGGGCTTCGGCGAAGCCGAGATCGGCCGCATTCACGCGCCGATCGGGCTTGCCATCGGCGCGGCGAGCCCGGCCGAGATCGCCGTCGCGGTGCTGGCCGAGATCATCGCGGCGCTGCGCTCGCGCGGGCTCGAGGCGCGCCGGGGCGCGGCGGCGTGAGGTTCGGCACCATAGCGGTCGCCGAGGCCGAGGGCGCCGTCCTCGCCCATGCGACGACGGCCGGCGCGACGCGGTTGCGCAAGGCGCACCGGCTGACGGCCGACGACGTGGCCGCGCTCGCCGCCGCCGGGGTGGAGACGGTGGTCGCCGCGACGCTCGAGCCGGGCGACCTCGACGAGGACGCGGCGGCCGGGCGGCTGGCCGCCGCGCTGGTCGGTGCCGGCATCGAGGCGAAGCCGCCGGCGACCGGCCGCGTCAACCTGCATGCGCGCGAGGCCGGCCTGTTCGTCGTCGACCGGGCGCTGGTCGACGCCATCAACCGCATCGATCCGACCGTCACGCTGGCGACGCTCGACAGCCACCGCGCCGTCGAGGCCGGCCAGATGGTGGCCACGGTCAAGATCATTCCCTTCGCGGTGCCGGAGGCGCGGGTCGCGGCGGCGGTGGCGGCCGCGCACGGCCGGCTGGTGCTCGACCTGCGGCCGTTCCGACCGCACCGGGTGGGCATCGCCCAGACGGTGCTGCCCAACGTCAAGCAGAGCGTGCTCGACAAGACCGCGCGCATCACCGCCGGCCGGCTCGCCCGCTCGGGCTCGACGCCCGGCCGCGAGCTGCGCCCGGCGCATGACGAGGCCGCCGTGGCCGCCGCGATCGCCGACCTGGCCGCCGACAGCGACATGGTGGTGGTGTTCGGCGCCTCGGCGGTCTGCGACGACGACGACGTGATTCCGGCCGCCATCCGGGCCGCCGGCGGCACGGTCGAGCGCGTCGGCATGCCGGTCGATCCGGGCAACCTGCTGGTGCTCGGCCGGCTCGGCGAGGTGGCCGTGCTCGGTGCGCCGGGCTGCGCCCGCAGCCCCAGGCCGAACGGCTTCGACTGGGTGCTCGACCGGCTGTGCGCCGGGCTCGACGTCACCTCGGATGCGATCGCCGGCATGGGGGTGGGCGGGCTCCTGATGGAGATCCCGACCCGGCCGCAGCCGCGCGAGCCGAAGCCGCGGGCCGCCGGCCGCCCGGCCGTGTGGACCGTGCTGCTCGCCGCCGGCCGCTCCAGCCGGATGGGCGCCGGCAACAAGCTGCTGGCCGACTTCGCGGGCGAGCCGCTGGTCCGGCGCACGGCCCGGCGCTGCCTGGCCGCGCAGGGCGCGGGCGTCGTCGCCGTGCTCGGCCACCAGGCCGACGCGGTCGCTGCCGCGCTCGCCGGCCTTGCCGTCACGACGGTGGTCAATCCCGCCTATGCGGACGGCCTCGCCGGCTCGCTCAGGGCCGGCATCGCCGCGCTGCCGGCTAAGGCCGACGGGGCGCTGGTGGTGCTGGCCGACATGCCGCAGGTGACGGCGGCCGATCTCGACCGGCTGATCGCCGCCTTCGCCGCGTCCGGCGGCAGGGCGGTGGTGCGCGCCACGCATGACGGCAAGCGCGGCAATCCGGTCATCCTGCCGCGCGCGCTGTTCGCCGAGGTCGCGCGGCTGCAGGGCGACACCGGCGCGCGCCACATCGTCGAGGCCGCGCCGCTGGAGACCGTCGACGTCGAGCTCGGCG
>NZ_JAOAOP010000005.1 GCF_030398335.1 Aquibium sp. A9E412 | reverse complement strand
CCGCGGCCGGCCCGCGCGGGCCGGCCGCCGAAGCGTTGCGGGCGATCAGCCCTGCACGCCGACCTCGAGCTCGCCGTCGGGGCCGAAGTTCTCGAAGTCGTCGACATCGACCTCTTCCATCGACGCCACGTCCTCGTCGGTGATCTGGCGCATGACCAGTTCGTCACCGCGCAGCATCATGTCGGCGAAGGGCAGCGCGACCTGCTTCTCGCCGAGGCCGAGGAAGCCGCCGCTGCCGACGACCACATAGACCGCGTCGCCGCGGAAGACGACGTTCTCGACATCGCCGATCGACTCGCCCTCCGAGCCGATGACGCTCATGTCGAGAAGCTGCTCGACGCGGACCAGCTCGGTCGCCCGGTTCTGGTCGGCCTCGCCGCCCTGCGAGCGCATCACCGACAGGTTCTGGTTCGCATCGGCCGGCTGCCGGGCCTGCTCACCCGCGGCCTGCTCGCTGTCGACCGCGGCGACGGCGTCGGGCGCCTCCTCGGCGGTGCCGACATCGGCGCGCTCGCCATCCTGGCCGGCCGGCTCATCGGCCATGCGGGCCTCCAGGTTGGCGTCCTGCGCATCGCGCTCGTCCATCGCCTGGTCCTGGCCGGTCCGATCCTGCGAGCCCTGCTCGCCGGTCTCGGTCATTGCCTGATTCTGGGCCTGATTCTGGGCCTGGTTCTGATCCTGGGCCTGGTCCTGGGTCTGACCGCCGGCCTCGTTGCGGGCCTGGTCCTGCGTGGCGCGGTCGCGCTCCTCGGCGGCCGCCTGGCGCGTCTCGTCGGCGGTCATCTGCCGGAACTGGACGTTCGCCTCACCCGACTGGTTGAACTGGATCTCGGGCTCGCCGGCCTCGCTGACCTCGACGCGCGGCTCGGCGGCGTTGTAGCGCACGCGCGGACGCACCTCGCTGATCTGCACCTGGCTCTGCGCCGGCTGCTGGACCTGCACCTCGGCCTGCTCCGACTCAACGTCGACGCTGGCCTGCCGGCCCGTGTCCTCGCCGGTGTCGGTCTCCTTGCCCATCTGCACGCGCACCTCGCCCTGCTCGACATTCACCTCGGGCTCGGGCTGCTCGACGCTGATGCGCGGCTTGGCCATGGCGATGTCGACATCCGGGTCCGGCATCTGGACGAGGATCTCCGGCTTCGGCATGTCGATGGTGATGCGCGGCGGCGTGGTCTCGACCGAGACGACCGGCTGCTTCTGGTTGACCGTCACCTGCGGCCGGCCGGGATCGACGGCCACTTCGGGCGCACGCTGGTCGACGGTGACCTCCGGCGCCGACTGGTCGACGGTCACCTGCGGATCGGGCACGATAACGCGGATGCGCGCCATGGCGTCAGCATCGTAGTTCTGCGCGTCCTCGTCGGCCGAGATGTCGCCGCGCGCCATGCGCAGGGCGTCGTTGCAGGTCTGGCGGTCGCCTTCGCCGGCGATGCGCTCGGCCCGCTCGGCGGTGATGCCGGTGTCGTCGGTCCGGTTCTGCTCGACATAGTTGACGAGCTGGTCGCAGCTCTGCGCCATCTGGTCGGCGTTCTGCTGCTGGTTGTCCTGGGCATGGGCCGCCGGCACGAGGGCCGTGGCCGCGAGCAGGAGCGGAATCGACAGTCTGGTCATGGTGTCTGCTCCGTATCTGGTTGCGGTTTGGCGGTTCGGTGTTTCGGTTGTGGCATCGGCCCGTGCGCCGCCGGGGCTGCCGGGGCGCCGCGCTGGCCGCGATGCTGGGGACCAACAACGCCCCGCCACATTTGTTCCGAAATTCCTGCGGCACCGTGCCGCAGCGCTCACGGTTCCAGGCTGGAGCGGTAGTAGACGGTGATCGCCGCGTCCTCCTGGCGCGTCACCGCGATCACCTTGCTGACCGGCACGTCCTTGTCCTCGATCGCCGCCTCGAAATGCTCGTTGACGGCGATCGCCGTGCGGATCTCGGCGAACTCGTCCTCGGCGTTGTCGAGGATGCGCTGCAGCGCCTGCAGGTCGCCCTCGCCGCGGAAGCCGGACAGGTCGACGACCGTCACCGCGCCGACCAGCGGCTCGCCGCGGATCTCCTCCGCGCTCATGTTGTTGTCGCGGATGTCGGCGAGGATCTCTTGCTGCTCGGGCTCGACCAGCCCGACGACCGTTTCGGGGACGTTGCCGCCGTGCTCGTCGGCGACGGCCGGCCCGGCCGCGGCCGCGAGCGGCGCGACCGCGACGAGGGCGCTGAGGATGGAGACGGATGGGCGCATGACGGGACCTCCTGGCTGATGCGGATGGGCGGCGGGCCGGTGCCGGCCTGCCGCCGCGTGCCAGGTCAATGCGCAGCCGGCCCGCCGCGTTGCGTCGTGCGGTCCGTTCCGCCGCAGGCCGGCGGCAGCCCGCGCCGCGTCCTCAGCGCCGGTCGACGGCGCCCACGTCGAGCAGCGGCGAGGCGTCGATGGCGCCGGCGTTGAGCATCGCGCCGACCTTTTCGAGCGCCGCCACGATCATCGCCTGCTCCCAGCTCGGCAGCGCGCCGAACTGCTGGGCGAAGATGCGCTGCAGCGGGTCGGGCGCGGCCTCCAGCACCCGCCGGCCCTCGTCGGTCGCCGTCACCCAGACGAGGCGGCGGTCGCGGTCGCCGCGCTGGCGCCGCACCAGGCCGCGCGATTCCAGCTTGTCGACCAGCGCGGTCGCCGTCGCCTGGCCGACGCCGGCCTGCGCGGCGATCTCCTTCGGCGTCGCCTGGCCGGCGGCCGAGACGATCTCCAGCACGATGAGCTGCGGCGTCGTCAGCCCCGTGGCGCGCGCCAGCGTGCGCGCGTTGAGTTCGGTGGCGCGCAGGATGCGCCGGAGCGCGATCAGACTGGTCTGTGTGCGGTCTTCCATGCCTCGTCGCCCCCGGCCGCTATCCCTGCCCGGTGATAGCAGAAAAACATTGTTTCGATTAGCAAAGCATATTCAGGCCCTTCTGGCACGCGGAACCGGCTGCGCGCGCCATTTCGGAACCATTTGAGGAGCAGGCGGTTGAAATATGGTTCGTCAATCGTAATATCCGGCCCGTCCCAAAGAGGAGGTTGAAGTGCCTGCGAGCGACATAAAGCTGGTTCGAAAGCGATCTGACGACATCACCTACCGCACGCCGCGGACGGAGGACGGCTCCGATGTGTGGCGTCTGATCCAGTCGTGCGAGCCCCTCGACGAAAACTCCCTGTACTGCAATCTGCTCCAGTGCGACCACTTCGGCGACACCTGCGTGGTGGCCGAGTGCGACGGCGCCGTGGTCGGCTGGGTTTCCGGCTACATCGTGCCCGACGAGCCCGACACGGTCTTCGTCTGGCAGGTCGCCGTCGATGCCAGCGTCCAGGGACGCGGCGTCGGCAAGGCGATGCTCAACGCGCTGCTCGAGCGCGAGGTCTGCGCCGACGTGCGCCGGCTCAAGACGACGATCACCGCCGACAACGATGCGAGCTGGGCGCTGTTCGGCTCGCTCGCCCGCCGCCGCGGCGGCAGCATGAAGCGCGAGCCCTACTTCCGCAAGGACGCGCATTTCGATGGCGAGCACGCCACCGAGCACATGGTGACGATCCGGTTCGAGGAGGCGGCGCGCGACGCCGCCTGATCCGTCCCCGACGTCTTCCCAAAAAGAACCACCCGAAAGGACCGCAATGACGACCGCCACGCCGGACGACACTGAGATTTTCACTCGACGCGAGTCGGAAGCGCGCAGCTACTGCCGCAGCTTCCCCGTCGTGTTCGACAGCGCCAGCGGCGCGACCCTGAGGACGAAGGACGGCCGGGAGTACATCGACTTCCTGGCCGGCTGCTCGTCGCTCAATTACGGCCACAACGATCCCGACATGAAGGCCGCCCTGATCGCCTATCTCGAGGCCGACGGGGTGGCGCACGGCCTCGACATGCACACCGCCGCCAAGGCGGACTTCCTCGAGGCCTTCGAGCGGCTGATCCTCAAGCCGCGCAACATGGACTACAAGGTCATGTTCACCGGGCCGACGGGCGCCAACGCGGTCGAGGCGGCGCTCAAGCTCGCCCGCAAGGTGACCGGCCGCACCAACGTCATCGCCTTCACCAACGGCTTCCACGGCGTCACCCACGGCGCGCTCGCGGCGACCGGCAACGGCTACCACCGCGGCGGCGCCAGCGGCGTGTCGCTGCCCGACGTCACGCGGCTGCCCTATGACGGCTTCCTCGGCCGCGGCGCCGACACCGCCGACGTGCTCAACCGCATGCTCGCCGACCCGTCGAGCGGCGTCGACGAGCCGGCCGCCATCCTGCTGGAGACGGTGCAGGGCGAGGGCGGCCTCAACGCCGCCTCGCGCGACTGGGTGCGCCGCGTCGAGCAGATCGCGCGCGCCCACGGCGCGCTGCTGATCGTCGACGACATCCAGGCCGGCTGCGGCCGCACCGGCAGCTTCTTCTCCTTCGAGGAGATGGGCGTGAAGCCGGATCTGGTGACGATGGCCAAGTCGCTGTCCGGCTTCGGCCTGCCGCTCGCCGCGCTGCTCGTGCGCCCCGAGCACGACATCTTCGGCCCTGCCGAGCACAACGGCACCTTCCGCGGCAACAACCATGCCTTCCTGACGGCCCGCGTGGCGCTCGAGAAGTTCTGGGCCGATGCCGGTTTCCAGGAAACCATCGGCAACAAGTCCGCGTTCCTCGAGCGCCGGCTGCGCAAGATCGCCGAGCATCTGCCCGCCGCACGGCTCAAGGGCCGCGGCATGATGATGGGCGTCGACGTCGGCTCCGGCGAGACGGCTTCGGAGATCTGCGCGCGCTGCTTCGAGGCCGGCCTGGTGATCGAGACCTCGGGCGCACACGACGAGGTGGTCAAGGTGCTGGCGCCGCTGACCATCGACGAAGCGCTGTTCGCACGCGGCCTCGACATTCTCGAGGACGCCGTCAGGGACGTTTCGACCACCAGCAAGATCGCCGCGGAGTAAGCAACCGATGATCGTCAGGGACCTCAACACCGAGAACAAGACCACCCGCCGCGTCGTGTCGAACGGCTGGGAGAGCGTGCGGCTGCTGCTCAAGTCGGACGAGATGGGCTTCAGCTTCCACATCACGACCATCTACGCCGGCGCCGACCTGCCCATGCACTACAAGAACCATCTGGAGTGCGTGTACTGCGTGTCGGGCACCGGCTCGATCGAGGACGTGGCCACCGGCGACGTCCACCCCATCCATCCCGGCGTCATGTACGCGCTGGACAAGCACGACCAGCACATCCTGCGCGCCGACACCGAGATGGTGATGGCCTGCGTCTTCAACCCGCCGGTTACCGGCCGCGAAGTGCATCAGGACGACGGCTCCTATGCCCTGGAGGGCGAGCCCGTGTGACCCGGACGCGAGGACGCGCCGTTCCGTAGAACACAAGAACAAGGAGACCGAAGACGATGTCTACCATGTCGATGCCCCGACAATCCGATCCCTATCCGTCGCGCCTGCCCGAGGAGAAGTGGCTGCCGCGCGCCGACAAGGTGGTCTGGAGCCAGTGGCGCCCCGACGCGCCGCTGACCGCGCAGCAGGCCGACGCCTTCGACCGCGACGGCTTCCTGGTGCTCAAGGATCTGTTCTCGCCCGACGAGGTGGCCGCGCTGGTCGCCGAGTCCGCGGCGATGCGCTCCGGCGAGCGCGAGCTGATGGACGGCAGCGTCATCACCGAGCCCGGCTCGGAAGCCGTGCGCACGGTCTTCAAGCTGCCCGAGCAGAGCGCGCTGTTCGACCGGCTGTCGCGCGACCGGCGGCTGGCCGGCATCGCCAGCTTCCTGCTCGGCGAGGACGTCTACGTCCATCAGTCCAGGCTGAACTACAAGCCGGGCTTCACCGGCAAGGAGTTCTACTGGCACTCCGATTTCGAGACCTGGCACGCCGAGGACGGCATGCCGCGCATGCGCGCCGTCTCCGCCTCGCTGCTGCTGACCGACAACGACGCGCTGAACGGGCCGCTGATGCTGATGCCCGGCTCGCACAAGCACTTCATCGCGTGCGCCGGCGAGACGCCGGACGACAACCACAAGTCCTCGCTCAAGAAGCAGGAGGTGGGCGTGCCCTCGCACGCCGCGCTCGCCAAGCTCGCCGAGCAGAGCGGCATCACCGCCGCCACCGGCCCGGCCGGCACGCTGGTCTTCTTCGACTGCAACACGATGCACGGCTCCAACGGCAACATCACGCCGTTCGCCCGCTCCAACGCCTTCTTCGTGTTCAACGCCGTTTCGAACGCGCTCGAGGCACCCTTCGCAGCCAAGAAGCCGCGGCCCGACTTCCTGGCCCAGCGCGACGCGGCGAAGCCGGTCGAGGTCGTCTCGGGCGCGCTGGCGTAACGGCGGAGCATTGAAGGACAGAATGATCACACGACAACAAGACAGCAGTGCCGCTGCGCCCGACGGGCGCGGCGGCGGGGAACCGGCCCGCGGCCGCCACACCGTCGAGAAGATCGGCGGCACCTCGATGAGCCGCGCGCGCGAGCTGATCGACACCATCCTGATCGGCCGCCGCGAGGGCGAGGCGCTCTATCGGCGCGCCTTCGTGGTGTCAGCCTTCGGCGGCATCACCGACAAGCTGCTGGAGAACAAGAAGTCGGGCGAGCCCGGCGTCTACGGCCTGTTCGCGCAGGCCGACAACGAGCATGGCTGGATGGACGCGCTGAGCGAGGTCGGCCGCGCCATGCGCGAGATCAACGCGGCGATGTTCGACGACGCCGGCGACCGCAACGCCGCCGACGACTTCGTGCGCGAGCGCATCGAGGGCGCCCGCGGCTGCCTGATCGACCTGCAGCGGCTGTGCTCCTACGGGCACTTCCAGCTCGTCGAGCACATGCAGACCATCCGCGAGCTGCTGTCGGCGCTCGGCGAGGCGCATTCGGCGCACAACCTGACGCTGCTGCTGCGCCGCCACCGCGTCGACGCCCGCTTCGTCGACCTGACCGGCTGGCGCGACGAGACGCAGCCCTCGCTCGACGAGCGCATCCTCAACGCCTTCTCCGACATCGATCTGGAGCGCGAGCTGCCGATCGTCACCGGCTACGCGCAGTGCCGCGAGGGGCTGATGCGCGAGTTCGACCGCGGCTACTCCGAGGTGACCTTCGCCACCATCGCCGCGCTGACCGGCGCGCGCGAGGCGATCATCCACAAGGAGTTCCACCTGTCGAGCGCCGACCCGCGCCTGGTCGGCGAGGACAAGGTGCGCAAGATCGGCCGCACCAACTACGACGTGGCCGACCAGCTCTCCAACATGGGCATGGAGGCGATCCACCCGAAGGCGGCCAAGAAGCTGCGCCAGGCCGGCGTGCCGCTGCGCGTGGCCAACGCCTTCGAGCCGGAGGACCCCGGCACGCTGATCGACGCCGAGCCGGCGCGCAGCGCCGGCGTCGAGATGGTCACCGGCCTGCCGATCACCAGCCTCGAGCTGTTCGAGCAGGACATGGTCGGCGTCAAGGGCTACGATGCGGCGATCCTCGACGTGCTGACGCGCCACCGGGTGCGCATCGTCGCCAAGGCCTCCAACGCCAACACCATCGTGCATCATGTCGACGCGACGCTGAAGGCGATCCGCCGCGTCGAGCGCGATCTCGGCGAGCGCTATCCGGCCGCCCGGGTGACGGCGCGCCGCACCGCGATCGTCGCGGTCATCGGCCGCGAGCTCGGCGGCCTCGACGTCATGCTGCGCGGGCTGGCGGCGCTGAAGGAAGAGGGCATCGTGCCGATCTCCGCGCTGGAGACCGGCCGCGGCGTCGACGTCCAGTTCGTCGTGCGCGGCGAGGAGAAGGACACCGCCGTGCGCGCGCTGCACCGCACCTTCGTGGAAAGCGATACCGCGCGCGAGGAGCTGGCCGACGCCGCCTGACCGGCGGGCCCGACGGACAGACGCACCGACAACGAACGCCGCGCATCGGCCGATGCGCGGCGTTTTTTCGTCCGGCGATGCCCCGTCAGTCGAGCGGCGCCGCGATGCCGAGGCCGCGCGCGCGGGCCGCCTCCAGGCAGTGCGCCGCGCATGCCAGATCCTGCGCGGCGATGCCGAGCGAGCGATAGAGCGTGATGTCGGTCTCGCTGCGCCGCCCCGCGACCTGCCCGGCGAGCACCTCGCCGATCTCGCCGGCGACATGGTCCTTGCCGATCGCGCCGCGCTCCAGCGCGCCGATCACCTCGCCCGCCTGGGCGAACAGCGACGGCCGGTAGTCGGCGAACAGCCGCGCCTTGACGACCAGCGCCTCGTCGATCTCGCGCTTGGCGGGAATCGAGGCGCCGACCGCGTTGACATGCGTGCCGGGCGCGATCCAGTCGCCGCACAGCACAGGCTCGGCCGCCGCCGTGACCGCGCACACGATGTCGGCCTCGCGCACGGCGGCGGCGACGTCGGTCCCGGCCGTCGCCTGCAGCCCGGGATGGCGCTCGGCGGCGGACGCGGCGAAGGCGGCTGCCGCCTCGGCGCGCCGGCCGGCGACGCTGAGCTCTGTCACCGGCCGCACCGCCAGCATGGCGTCGAGATGATGGCGCGCCTGCTCGCCGGTGCCGATGATGGCGAGGCGGCTCGCCTGCGGCCGCGCCAGCGCCCGCGTCGCGACCGCGCTCGCCGCCGCCGTGCGCAGCGCCGTCAGAAGGCCGGCGTTCATCATGCCGACCGCCGCGCCGTGCCGCGGCTCGAACAGCACCATCGCGCCCTGGTGCGAGGAGCGGCCGGACTTCGGATTGTCGGGAAACAGGCTGACGAGCTTGATGCCGTAGCAGGCCGGCTCGTCGAGCGCGCCGGGCATCATGCCCATGCGGTTGCCGCCGCCGACGTCCATGATGGTGCGCAGCGGCAGCGTCGCGCCGCCGCGCGACACAGCGATCATCACGCGTTCCACCAGCGCGATGGCGGTCCCGATCGGCAGCAGCGCGGCGACGTCGCGCTCGCTCAGCACGATCACCGCACGCGCTCCGCGCCGCCGCCCCACGCGGTCCGCCCGTCGCCGACGAGGCCGAGCCGCTCCTCGATCAGCGTGGTGTAGAGCGCCGGCCGCACCACGTAGGGAAAGTGGCCGCCCCAGGCGAAGCGGTAGGCGGTCGCCGGCTTCAGCCGTGCGCGCACGGCCGCGCGCATGGGCGGCGGGATCAGCGGGTCGTCGTCGCCCTCCACCGTGGCGATGCGCGCCGGCGCGAGGCCGACGGGCGGCAGCTCCGCGCCGTGCTTGAGCGCCTTCAGCCGCGTGCGCAGCTCGGCTTCCGGGATGCGGCCGCCGACCTCGGCCAGGAGCAGCTCGACCAGCTCCGCCTGGTCGGGATGCGCCGCCGCCCAGGCCTTGAGCCCGCTGCCGAAGCCGGCCCGCAGCTCCTCGATCGGGCCGCCGTCGAGGTCGGAGGCATAGGGCGGGCGCGTGCGGATGTCGGCGACCGAGTGCAGCGTGTTGGCCGCGATCAGCCCGTCGGTCATCGCCGCGTGCACGGCGGCGAAATGCTGCGCCAGATAGCCGCCGAGCGATGAGCCGAGCACGGTGGCGCGGGCGATGCCGGCCCGGCCGAGCAGCGCGGCCAGGTCGTCGGCCCATTCGGCGACCCCGCCCGCGGCGGGATAGCTGACGGCGAGCACGTGCGCCCGGCCCTCCAGCGCGGCGATCTGCTGCCAGAAGATGTCGGCCCGGCCGAGCGTGCCGGGGATGAGCAGCAGCGCCGGCCCGTCGCCGCGCAGCTCGACGACGCCCCATTCGCGGCCGCCGAGCACGGTGCGGCGCTCGGGATGCGCGGCCGCGAAGCGCTCGCGCGCGGCGATCAGGCTGTTGGTCATGCGAAGGGGTCCTCCATCTTCGGCCAGTAGTTCGGCGCCCGCCGCGTGTAGGGGATGTTGGCGAAGTCGGGCGTGATGGCGCCGGGCGTGGCGACGTGGATCACCTCGGCGGCGATCGGCGCGAAGCCGGCATAAAAGTGCTGCGAGGACTTCACGCACACGATCGCCTTGCCGGCCAGGTCGATGCCGAGCCCGGTGAAGGCTTCCGGATGGAAGGTCTGCGTGCGCTGGTCGTTGATCACGAGGTCGATGTCGCCGGCCAGCGACAGCCACACCGTCTGGCCGAGCGGCGTCGACAGCTCGCCGAAGCGCTGCGTCAGCCCCTCGGCGACGCGCCGCACGGTGACCTCGAGGTCGAGCGGCCGGCCCGACATCGGGCCGCACTTGCCGCCGAGCCTGAGCGGCAGGGTCGCGCCCTCGCCCGCCTCGCGGCAGATGCGCACGGCGACCGGGTCCCAGTAGACGCCGCTCGCCACATTGGTCAGCCCGCGCGCGAGGATCGCCTCGAGCAGGAAGGTCGCGTCGCTCGGCGCGCCGCCGCCGGCATTGTCGGAGACGTCGGCCAGCACCACCGGCCCGGCCGGCGCCGCCGCCGCACGCGCGAGCGCGGCGTCGATGTCGGGATAGGCCGGCGCCACCTCGCGCCGCATGGCGAACAGCCGGTCGCCCATCGCGCGGGCCGTGCTGTCGGCCAGCTCGGCATCGCCGTCGGCGATCGCCAGCATGCGCGCGCCGACGCGCGGATGGTCGCCCCAGGGAAAGCCGTGCGCCAGCGACAGCGACAGGATGCCGGGCTCGCGCTCGCGCGCCTTCATCGCCTCGACGAAGCCGCGCATCGGCTCGCGCGGCGTGTGCATGGCGCAGATCATCCGGCAGTCGTGGTCGCGCATCACCGGCCGCGTCCTGCCCTCGGCCGCGTCGGCGGCGAGCGCGAACAGGTCCTGCGCCCGCTCGGGAATGTCGACATGCGGATACTCGCGGTAGGCGACCAGCAGCGTCGCCGCCTCGATCATCGCCTCGGTGAGGTGGCAGTGCGGATCGAGCAGCGCACCGATCACCGCGTCGCGGCCGACGACCTGCCGGCAGCGCGCGATCAGGTCGCCCTCGCAGTCCTCGTAGCCGTCGGCCATCATCGCGCCGTGCAGCGACAGAAGCACGACGTCGACCGGCATCGCCGCCTCGAGGTCGCGCAGGATCTCGTCGCGGAAGCCCTCGTAGACGGTCCTGACGGTCGGGCCGGCCGGCTGGGCGTGCGCCGTCAGGCTCTCGACGACCGGCCAGCCGCGCTCTTCCGCCGCCTCGCGCCACAGCCGCATCGGCGCCGACCAGTACTGCACGGGCCCGCGCGAGGCGTCGCCATGCGCGATCACCGCCTCCTCGAAGGACAGCATGCCCGTGGGCAGCGGCGAGAAGGAGTTTGTCTCCGTGCTCAGGCTGGCGATGAAGGTCTTCATGCGGGGCTCTCCTTGCGCGCCGGGTCGGGGTCCGGCGCGGGCGCGCCGGCGAAGCGGGTGACGAGGCCGGCCAGCACGTGCACCATGATGATGGCGAAAGCGACCGGCACCGCGGCGGTGAACCAGATCATCGGCACGCCGAGCATCTCGGCCTGGCGCTCCAGGCTGCGGCCGAGGAAGCCGCGGGAAAGCTGCATGTTGGCGCCGAACAGCGAATAGTAGAGGACGGGGAAGGCGAAAACGGCGACGCCGGCCGCGCGCACCAGCGCCAGCGCCTTGCCCGCCGCCCCGTCGAGCGCCGCCATGCCGGCGAACAGCACCGGGTCGGAGCGCTCGTGGAAGGCGACCGAGGCGCCCAGCATGCCGGCCCACACCATGGCGCGGCGGGCGAGCTCCTCGGTCCAGATCGGCGGCGCGTCGAACAGGTAGCGGGCGACGACCTGGTAGGCGGCCGCCGCGGCCATGGTCGCCACGGCCGCGATGGCGCCCCACAGCGCCAGCCGGTTGAGCCCGTCGGAAAGACGGGTCAGAAGCGCCGCCGCCCGCACGGGCTCACTCGCCCTTGGCGGCGCGCCAGGCGTCGAGCTGCTCGGCCGTCAGCAGGCCGCTGTCGTAGGTCTCCTCCGACGCCGCGCGGAAGGCCTCGCGCGCCGCCTCGTCGAGCCGCACGATCGACACGCCGGCCGCCTCGAGCTTGTCGTAGACGCCGCCCTGCGTCTTCAGCCATTCGCGGTTGGCCGCGTTGGCCGCATCCGCCGCGGCGTCGACCACGGCGCGCTCCTCGTCCGAAAGCCCCTGGTACCAGTCCTCCGAGACGATGGTGATGCGCAGCGACGGCGAGATCTCCGCGTCGGTGAAGTGCTTGATGAAGTCGGTGTGGCCGAACAGCAGCGGCACGATCGGCGGGTTGAGGTAGCCGTCGGCGACGCCCGTCTGCAGCGCGTTCGGCACCTCCGCCCAGCTGACGATCGTGCCGGTCGCGCCCCACGCCTTGAACAGCTCGATCTGGCTTTCGTCGAGCGCGCGCATGCGCAGGTCCGCCATGTCGTCGAGCGTCTCGACGGGGTGCTTGGTGTTGAAGATGCCGCTGCCCTGGCCGACCGTGTTGACGGCCAGCACGCGCACGCCCGACGGCGTCGTCTCGGCGTTGATCTGCTCCAGCATGCCGCCCTCGTAGAGCGCGCGGTCGACGTCCTGCATGCCGTCGAAGAAGTAGGGCAGCCGCAGGCCGAAGATCAGGTCGTCGAGCGAGGCGACGATGTTGAGCGGCGACATCGACACCTCGAGCAGGCCCTGCGAGACCTGGTCGAACAGCTCGTCGTCGCCGCCCAGCGCGCCGCGCTGGTACTCCTCGGCCTCGATGCCGTTCTGCTTGAGGTGCTCGACGAAGGTGTGCGCCCACACATAGCTGCCGGAGCCTTCGAGGTCGGGCGGGCTGTCGAGCGCCACCTTGACCTGCGCGGCCGCCGGGGCGGCGAAGGCGAGCGTCGCGGCGACGGCCGCCGCCCTGGTCAGTCTGGTCAGTGTCATGTCGGTTCTCCTCCCATTGGTTGCGGGTCTTGCGGTTTCCCCGGCTAGCCGCCGATCAGGCCGAGCGCGCGCGGCAGCGCCAGGCTGATCTCCGGCACGGCGACGAGCAGCGCCAGCACGGCGATCTCGGCCAGCACGAAGGGAATGACGGCGGCGGCGAGCCGCCAGTAGTTGGTGCGCGTCACCGCCGACACGACGAGCAGGCAGCCGCCGACGGGCGGCGTGGCGAGGCCGAGCGACAGGTTGAAGCACACGATGATGCCGAGATGCACCGGGTCGGCGCCCTGCGCCAGGGCGACCGGCGCCAGCAGCGGCACGAGCAGGGCGAGCGCCACGGGAATGTCGAGCACCATGCCGGCGACCAGCAGGATGACGTTGAGCACGATCATGAAGGCGACCGGCCCGAGGCCGAGCTCGGTGACGGTGGCAGCGATCGTCTCGGGCAGCCGCTCGAGCGCGCCGAGATGGCCGAGCGCTGCGATCGCCGCGATGATCATGAAGATCGAGCCCGACAGCGTCGCGGTGCGCTTGAGGCCGGCCAGCAGCGCGGCGCGGGTCAGGCCGTTGTAGAAGGCCGAGGCCGCCAGCGCCGCGAACACGGCGACGGCCGCGGCCTCGGTCGGCGTCATCCAGCCGAGCACGATGCCGCCGACGATGACGACCGGCAGCACCAGCGCCGGCGCCGAGCGCAGCAGCGTCGGGACGAGCGGCGGCGTCTCGCCGCGCGCCAGCTTGGGGTGGCCGGCGCGCCAGGCATAGACGGCGTTGACGATGAACAGCGCCAGCGCCAGCACCAGCCCCGGCACGATGCCGGCGAGGAAGAGCGCGGTCACCGAGGTGCCCATCAGGGCGCCGTAGAAGATCAGGATGATCGACGGCGGCACGATCGGCCCGATGATCGAGGAGGCCGCGGTGATCGCCCCGGCATAGGTGTCGGAATAGCCGCGCTCGCGCATCGCCGGCACCAGCGTGTTGGACAGCGCCGCGGCGTCGGCCACCGCCGAGCCGGAGATGCCGGCGAAGAACACGCTGGTCATGATGTTGACGTGGCCGAGACCGCCGCGCAGCCGCCCGACCAGCGCCATCGACAGGTCGATCAGCGCGCGCGTCACGCCGCCGCGGTTCATCACCTCGCCGGCGAGGATGAACAGCGGCATCGCCATCAGCGCGAAGACGTCGATCTTGGAGAAGATCTGCTGCGGCAGGATGGCGAGATAGCGCGCCTTGTCGGCCGCCACGAAGGCGAGCACGGCGGACGCGCCGATCACGTAGGCGAGCGCCAGACCCGATGCCAGCAGCACCAGTGCGGCGACGGGGACGAAGCCGATCATGCCGCTTGCGCCAGCCGGGCCGGCGCCAGCGCGGCCGGCGTCACGCCCTGGTCGGCGATGTCGGCCGGCAGCGCCTCGCCGCGCACCAGCGCGGCCGCCGCGCGCGCCATGGCCGGCGCCGACTGGATGCCGTAGCCGCCCTGGCCGGCGAGCCAGAAGAAGCCGGGCCGCTCGGGCGCGTAGCCGACCACCGGCCCCTTGTCGGCGACGAAGCTTCGCAGACCCGCCCACTTGTTCTCGATGCGCCGCACCGCGATGTCGAAGGCGCGCTCGATGCGGTCGACGCAGATCGCCACGTCGAGCTCCTCGGGCTGCGCGTCGCAGGGCGGCGACGGCGTCTCGTCGGCCGGCGAGACGAGCAGCCGGCCGGCGTCGGGCTTCATGTAGAACTCCTCGGCGACGTCGACGACCATCGGCCAGCCCGCCGGCCTGGCGCCCTCCGGCGCGGCGACGATCAGCGCCGTGCGCCGCTTCGGCACCAGGCCAACCGGCGCGGCGCCCGCCATCTGCGCCACCGCGTCGGCCCAGGCGCCCGCCGCGTTGACCACCGCGTCGGCCAACACGGTGCCGGCGCGCGTGTCGACCCGCCAGCGGCCGCCCTCCGGCGCCAGCGCCACGAGCTCGGCATCGGTCACAAGCCGCCCGCCGGCGCGGCGGAAGCGGCGCAGATAGCCCTGGTGCAGCGCATGCACGTCGATGTCGCGCGCGCCCGCCTCGGCGATGGCGCCGGCGGCATAGCCGGCGCGCAGCAGCGGCGCGCGCTGCCGTGCCGCCTCGCCGGTCAGCCGCTCGACCGTGCCGTGCTCGGCCAGCGCGGCATGCGCGGCCTCCAGCGCCTCGGCCTGGTCGGCCCTGGCGATCATCAGCATGCCGCGCGGGCCGAGCAGCGCGTGCTCGGCGAAGGCCTGCGGCGGCGCCTCGAAGAAGCCGGCCGAGGCACGCGACATGGCGCGGATCACCGGCGGCCCGTAGGTGGTGGAAAACAGCGCCGCCGAACGGCCGGTGGTGTGATAGCCGGGCTGCGGCTCGCGCTCGACGAGGACGACGCGATGCGTGGCGGCGAGCTCGCTCGCCAGCGAGGCACCGGCGATGCCGGCGCCGATCACGGCGATGTCGCAGCTCTCTCGCGCTCCGGCCGGCATGGCACCCCCCGATCTCAGCCCCGCACGAGGCGGAGCGGCGGGAAGCGTAACAGAGCTTTTCCGATGGGAAAACCGAAAATTTTCGTATCGGAAAACCGGCATGGACGCCGCCCCCCGGCACCGCTAGAGTGAGGCATGGACGAACGGCTGCGATCGGAACCGGTACGCGCGGAGCGCCGCGCCGAGATGGGCGAGCGGCTGCGCCAGATCCGGCACGAGCGCGGCCTCACGCTCGCCGAGGTGGCGCAGCGCTCCGGCCTCGCCGTGTCGACGGTCTCCAAGGTCGAGCGCGGCATCATGGCGCTGACCTACGACCGCTTCAGCCAGCTCGCCGACGGGCTCGGCGTCGACATCGCGGCGCTGTTTTCCGACGAGGGCGGCCAGTTCCTGCCCGGCGAGGTGGCGGTCGCCCGGCGCGGCGACTTCATGCTGCACGAGACGCCCAACTACGTCTACGAGATGCTGTTTCCGCAGCTCTGGCAGAAGGCGATGACGCCAATGCTGGGCACGCTGCGGCCCTACGAGGCGATGCGCTTCGACCGCTTCGTCAGCCATCCGGGCGAGGAGTTCCTGATGGTGCTCGAGGGCCGCGTCACGGTGCATCTGCAAGGCCGGGAGCCGGTCGCGCTGGAGACCGGCGAGAGCATCTATTTCGACAGCCGCCGCGGCCACCTCTACGCCTCGGCCGGCGCCGCCGACGCGCGCATCCTGGTGGTCTGCACGCGCCTGCCCGGCACCGAACCGGCGCCGCGCGCGGCCCCGGACGACGCAATCTAAGCCATTGGAAACATGAGCGGAACGCGTTTCAGCACGCGGTTTTTCGACAGCGCGTTTTACCTATACTAAAAACCGCTTGACTCGCGTCGCCAGCCTGTCACAGTTTTAGCAAGACTAAAACGGGAGGCCCGGCTTGAACGACGCCGCCAGTGGCAGTGAAGGCATCGCCATCGCGCACAGCCAGCTCGGCAAGCGGCTGCGCGAGCGCCGCCAGGAGCTCGGCCTCACGCTCAAGGAGGTGGCGAGCGCGGCGGGCCTCTCGGTCGGCTTCATCTCGCAGATCGAGCGCGACATCACCACGCCCTCGCTGTCCTCGCTGGCCTCCGTCTCGCGGGTGCTCGGCACCGACGTCGGCGAGTTCCTGTCGCAGCCGCGCGGCGACGCGGCGGCGACGCGGCGCAACCAGCGGCCGGTCTACTCGCTCGGCGGCGCCTCGCTCAGCTACGAGCGGCTGTCGGCCTCCTTCCCCGGCAACGTGCTGCGCAGCGTCATCATCCACGAGCCGCCGGGCCACCGCAGCGAGCCGATCGCCCACGAGGGCGAGGAGATCTTCTTCCTGCTCGACGGCGCGATCACCGTCGAGGTCGAGGGCGAGCGCACCATCCTGGAGGCGGGCGACTCCATCCACTTCCCCTCCGACCGCACCCACTCGACCTGGAACCACACCGACCGTCCGGCGACCATCCTGCACACCTGCACGATGGACGTCTTCGGCGACGCGCACGAGGCGGCCAGGACCGACCCGGCGCCGGCCGTGCGCAGGAGCAGCAGCCGAAAGAAGCTGCCCACAGCGAGAAAGGCGGCCGGCGCGACCGGATCCGGCCGTCCTTCGCCCAACCAGAAGCGAACTTCCACCAGAGAGGACAAGTCATGAAGACCAGAACCATGAGCGCCTGGGCAGGCGCCCTCCTCGCCGCCACCGCGCTGACCGCGACGACCGCCCTGCCGGCCGCCGCCCAGACGGTGCTGCGCCTCGACGAATCGGCCGTCGGCGAGCTCGACCCCGGCAAGGCGACCGACTACGCCGACTCCATCCTGATGTTCAACGTCTACGACACGCTGGTGCTGCCGGTGCAGGGCGGCCCGGGCTACGCGCCGCACCTGGCCGAGAGCTGGGAGACCGACGGCAGCGACTTCGTCTTCACGCTGCGCGACGACGTCACCTTCCAGTCCGGCAACAAGATGACCGCCGAGGACGTGGTCTTCTCCTTCGACCGCATGAAGGCGCTCGGCCAGGGCCTGTCCTTCCTGTTCGACAAGGTGGAGAGCGCCGAGGCGATCGACGAGCGCACCGTGCGCTTCAACCTCAGCGAGACCTACTCGCCCTTCGTCGCCTCGCTGGTGCGCCTGCCGATCGTCGACAAGAAGCTGGTGATGGAGAACCTCGGCGAGGGCGAAGGCGAGATGGGCGACTGGGGCCAGGCCTTCCTGTCGGCCAACGCCGCCGGCACCGGCGCCTATTCGGTGTCGGCGCACAATCCGCAGGAAGAGACGGTGATGCAGAAAAATCCCGACTACTTCCTCGGCATCGCCGACAAGGCGCCGGACGAGGTGCGCCTGCGCTACAGCCTGGAGGCGGCCACCGTGCGCACGCTGCTCGCCCAGGGCGAGCACGACATCTCCTCGCAGTGGCTGCCGCCGGAGGTCATCAAGTCGCTGG
This sequence comes from Aquibium sp. A9E412, assembly GCF_030398335.1. Lineage (GTDB taxonomy): Bacteria > Pseudomonadota > Alphaproteobacteria > Rhizobiales > Rhizobiaceae > A9E412. Next base: position 102,227 of record NZ_JAOAOP010000005.1, on the reverse strand, counting down.
CGGCCGACGGCGCGCAGCTCCTCACCGAGACCGGCGGCGGCGCCTTCTACGTCAAGATGAACACCACCAAGCCGCCGCTCGACGACGTGAACTGCCGTCTGGCGCTGGCCAACGCCTACGACTACGCCGCCGGCCTGACCATGGTGGCGATCACCGACGAGGTGGCCCAGGGCAGCCCGGCGACGGGCGCGGTGCCGGTCGGCATGTTCGGCGCCAATCCGGAATCCGAGACGCTCGAGCGCGACCTCGAGGCGGCCAAGCAGTACCTGGCCGACTGCCAGTACGACCCGGCCGACTTCACGCTCGAGATCTCGTGGATCGGCGAGGTGCCGATCGAGGAGCGCTTCGCGCTGCTCATGCAGGCCAACTTCGCCGAGCTCGGCATCAAGTCGGAGATCCGCAAGGTGCCGTGGGCGCTGTTCACCGAGCAGGTGACCAAGCCGGAGAACACGCCGCACATCTCGCAGATCTTCGTCAACGCGGTGACCGGCGATCCCGACACGCTGCTCTTCCCGATGTACCACTCCTCGCTCGCCGGCACCTGGCAGTCGCCGGAATACCTGAACGACGAGACGGTCGACGCGCTGCTCGAGAAGGGCCGCACGGTGAGCGGCAAGGAGGAGCGCGACGCCGTCTACTCCGAGCTCAACGACCGGCTGATGGAGATCGCGCCGTCGATCTACGCCTATGACCGGCAGTCGATCTTCGCCGCCTCCGACCGCGTCAGGGCGCCGGCGCTGTCCGATCCGGACAAGGCCTTCGGCCTCGACGGCATGGGCTTCTCGTTCCGGCTCATGGAAATGACCGAAGAGTAAGGGGCCGCGCGCCCCGCGGGCCGGCGGCCAGCCGCCGGCCCGCCCACGCCACCACTGGAAAGCGAGCGCAATGTCGCCTGTCGTCCGCCTCATCCTGAAGCGGCTGGGGATCTCCTTGATCGTGCTGGTCGGGGTCTCGATGCTGATCTTCGCCATCGCCCGGGTCATCCCCGGCGACCCGGCGCGCATCGCGCTGGGCCCCAACGCCTCGGCCGAGCAGGTCGAGGCCCTGCGCGAAAGGCTCCACCTCGACGAGCCGCTGCCGCTGCAATACGCCTACTTCATCGCCGACCTGGCGCAGGGCGACCTCGGCGTGTCGCTCTACACCAACCGGCCGGTGACGACCGACATCGCCCAGTTCCTGCCGGCCACGCTGGAGCTGATCATCGTCGCCGGCCTGATGATGATCATGATCGGCCTGCCGCTCGGCGTGCTTTCGGCGCGCTACCGCGGCGCCTGGCCCGACAACGCCATCCGCATCGTCGCCATGCTCGGCGTCTCCGCCCCGAGCTTCGTGTGGGCGGTGATCCTGATGCTGATCTTCGCCTTCTTCCTGCCGCTGTTTCCGATCGCCGGGCGCATCGCCGACAGCTTCTCGGTGCCGTCGGTCACCGGCTTCCTGCTGATCGACACGCTGCTGGCCGGCGACATCCGCGCCTTCGGCAACGCCGCCTGGCACCTCGTGCTGCCGGCCTTCGCGCTGGCGCTGTCGGGCATCGGCCAGGCCGCCCGGCTGACCCGCGCCAACATGGTGGAGACCTACGACCGCCCGTTCATCGAGATGGCGCGCTCCTACGGCTTTCCCGAGCGGCGCATCGCCAACCGCTACGCCTTCCGGCCGTCGCTGATCCCCTCGCTGACGATCATCGGCCTCGACTTCGCCGCGCTGCTCGGCAACGCCTTCCTGGTGGAGGCGGTGTTCGCCTGGCCGGGCCTGTCGCGCTACGGCGTCGCGGTGATCCTGCGCAAGGATCTCAACGCCATCGTCGGCACGGTGCTCATCATCTCGGCGATGTTCCTGATCGTGAACATCGTGGTCGACCTGCTGATCGCGCTCATCAACCCGCGCATCCGTCTGTCGCAGAGGTCCTGAGCCATGAAGCGAACCGCCGCCATCCTGATCGCCAATCCGCTGTCGGCGCTCGGCGTCGCGCTCGTCGCGCTCGTCGTCCTGTCGGCCGTCTTCGCCGATTTCATCGCGCCCTTCCCCGAGCATCGCGGCGCCGTCGTCGACTTCGCCAATTTCAACAAGGCGCCCGGCTGGCCCTATCTGTTCGGCACCGACCTGGTCGGCCGCGACCTGTTCTCGCGCGTCATCTACGCCTACCGCATCTCGCTGATGCTCGGCATCGTCGTGCTCGCCATCGCGGTGCCGATCGGCGTCACCATCGGCCTGGTCGCCGGCTATTTCGGCGGCTGGACGGAAGCGGTGCTGATGCGCATCACCGACGTCTTCCTGTCGATCCCGCCGCTGGTGCTGGCCATGTCGATGATGGGCCTGCTCGAGCCGACGCTGACCAACGGCATGCTGGCGGTCACCGCCATGTGGTGGCCGTGGTACACGCGCCTCGTCTACAACCTGACGCGCGGCGAGAAGGAGGAGGGCTACGTGCTCGCCGCCGAGGTGATCGGCGCCTCGCGGCTGCACGTCGTCTTCCGCGAGATCCTGCCCAACTGCGTGCCGGCCGTTCTCACCAAGATGACGCTCGACCTCGGCTTCGTCATCCTGATCGCCTCATCGCTGTCCTTCCTCGGCCTTGGCGTGCAGCCGCCCACCCCCGACCTCGGCTCGATGGTCGCCGACGGCGCCAAGTACCTGCCGGACTCCTGGTGGCTCACCGTGTTTCCCGGCATGGCCATCCTGATCGCGGTCTTCGGCTTCAACCTGCTCGGCGACGCGCTGCGCGAAATCCTGGGAGTGGACCAGTGACCCCGCCCACCCTGCGCATCCGCGACCTGCACCTGTCGTTCAAGACCTACAGCGGCCTGATCGAGGTGCTGCACGGCATCTCGCTCCACATCCGCCGCGGCGAGCGCGTCGCGCTGGTCGGCGAATCGGGCTCCGGCAAGTCGGTCACCGCGCGCATCATCCTCGGCCTGCTGCAGACCCTGCGCAGCGCCCGCGTCGACGGCCTGGTCGAGTTCGAGGGCCAGGACCTGGAGGCGCTGTCGTGGCGCCAGCGCCACCGGCTGCGCGGCACGCGCATGTCGATGATCTTCCAGGATCCGACCTCCTCGCTCAACCCGGTCTACCGCATCGGCGAGCAGTTCCACGAGGTGCTCCGGCGCGCCGACGCGGCGATCACGCGTGAGGCGGCCGACGCCCGCGCGGCGCGCCTGCTCGAGGACGTCTCGATCGCCGAATCGGCGCGTGTGCTGGAGAGCTATCCCTTCCAGCTTTCCGGCGGCATGAACCAGCGCGTGATGATCGCCATGGCGCTCGCCAACGAGCCCTCGCTGCTGATCGCCGACGAGCCGGGCACCGCGCTCGACGTGACCGTGCAGGCGCAGACGCTGAGCCTGATGCGCGATCTGGTCATCGAGCACAACACGGCGGTGCTGTTCATCTCGCACAATCTCGGCGTGGTGCGCGAGTTCGCCGACCGCGTCTACGTCATCTACAAGGGCCGCATCGTCGAGCACGGCACGGCCGAGGCGCTGTTCGAGGACCCGCGCCACCCCTACACCCGCGCCCTGATGCGCGCCATCCCGCGCATCACCGGCGGCGGCATCCCCGAGATCGAGGACACCTCGGACGACTACTACGCGCCGCTCGTCGTGCACGAGGGCTGCGGCGAGCCGGAGGGCGCCCGATGAGCAACCCGCTGCTGTCCCTCCGCGACGTCGGCAAGACCTTCCACGTCGGCGAGCGCGAGGTGCGCGCCGTCGCCGACGTCTCGTTCGACGTGGCCGAGGGCGAGTGCCTGGCCGTCGTCGGCGAGTCGGGCTCCGGCAAGTCGACGATCGCCAACATGATCCTCGGCATCTATCCGCCGAGCGCCGGCCGGATCGCCTATCGCGGCGAGGCGCTGCCCGAGCGGCGCACGCTGGCGCACCGCCGCGCCATCCAGCTCGTGCAGCAGAACCCGCTGTCCTCGCTCAATCCGAAGCGCTCGATCGGCGCCTCGCTGCGCCTGCCGCTCGACGTGCACGGCATCGGCGACAAGGCCGGCCGCTGGGACCGCGTCGGCGCGCTGCTCGAGGAGGTTGGCCTGCCGGCCGACCACCGCAACCGCTCGCCGGCCGCACTGTCGGGCGGCCAGCGCCAGCGCGTCGCCATCGCCCGGGCGCTGGCCTGCGAGTCCGACCTGGTGGTGCTCGACGAGCCGACCTCGGCGCTCGACGTGCTGGTGCAGGCGCGCATCCTCAAGCTGCTCGACGAGCTCAAGCGGCGGCGCGGTCTGACCTACGTCTTCATCACCCACGACCTGTCGGTGGTGCGCAACATCGCCGACCGCGTGGCGGTGTTCGAGAAGGGCCGGCTGGTCGAGCTCGGCGACGTCGAGCGGATCTTCTCCGCCCCCGCCCATCCCTACACGCGCGGCCTCATCGCGGCGGTGCCCGTCGTCACCCGCGAGGAGGAGCGGCTGCGCGACAGCCTTTCCAAACAGCAAAGCGAGACCACCCTTGCCTGACTACGCGCCCTTCACCGCCGCGCTGGCCGAGACCGGCCAGCCCGGCCCGGCCTGCGACGCGCTGTGCCGCCTCACCGAGGCGACGCTCGGCGTCAAGCTGTTCACGCTGATGAGCTTCGACTTCGCGAGCGGCGTCGCCGAGCGCTTCTACTCCAACATGCCCGACGCCTATCCGGTGTCCGGCACCAAGCCGGTCAACACCACCGACTGGGCGCGCCAGGTGCTCGAGGAAAAGCGCTGCTTCGTCGCCAACGACATCGACGGCATCGCCGCCGTCTTCGACGACCACCCGCTGATCCGCTCGCTCGGCTGCGAGGCGGTCGTCAACATCCCGATCGTGCTCGACGGCCATGTGGCGGGCACCGTCAATTGCCTGCACGAAGCGGGCTTCTACACCGATGACAGGCTGCGCGCCGGCGAGGCGCTGAAGCTGCCGGCGGCAGCCTGCTTCCTTCTGCAGCAGCAAGCCAAGAACCGGGGAGCCGCATGATGGCCGACAAGACGATACGCGTGGCGACCGACGTGGGCGGCACCTTCACCGACCTCGTCTGCTTCGAGAGCGAGCCCGGCGCCGGGGTCTCGCGCATCACCACCGCCAAGTCCGACACCACGCCGCCGGATTTCGAGCAGGGCGTGCTCAAGGTGCTGGAGAAGGGCGGCGTCGACCCGGCCCAGGTCGACTTCCTGGCGCACGGCACCACGGTGGTCATCAACGCGTTGACCGAGCGCAAGGGCGTCAAGGTCGGCCTCATCACCACCGAGGGCTTCCGCGACACGCTGGAGATCGCGCGCGGCAACCGGCCCGACTTCTTCAACCTGCACTACCAGAAGCCCGAGCCCTTCGTGCCGCGCTACCTGCGCCGCGAGGTGCCCGGCCGCATCAGCTACAAGGGCGAGGAGATGCGCCCGCTCGACCTGTCGGGCCTGCCGGCGATCCTCGACGACTTCCGGGCCGACGGCGTCGAGGCCGTCGCCATCAGCTTCCTGCATTCCTACGCCGACCCGGCGCACGAGCAGGCCGCGCTCGCCGAGGTGCGGCGCCTGTGGAACGACGTCGCGGTCGTCGCCTCGCACCAGATCACCCGCGAATGGCGCGAATACGAGCGCACCAACACGGCCGTTCTGTCGGCCTATGTGCAGCCGATCGCCGAGCGCTACCTGTCGCGGCTCGCCGGCGGGCTGAAGGACAAGGGCTTCGCCCGCAGCCCCTACATCATGCAGTCGAACTGCGGCGTCGATTCGCTCGAGGCGGTGTCGCAGATCCCCATCACCATGGTGGAATCGGGCCCCGCCTCCGGCTTCTGGGGCGCGGCCGAGCTCGGCAAGCTGATCGGCGAGCCCAACGTGCTGGCGCTCGACATCGGCGGCACGACGGCGAAGTGCTCGCTGATCGAGGACGGCCAGGTCAAGATCATGACCGACTACTGGATCGAGCGCGACCGCACCACGGCCGGCTATCCGATCATGGTGCCCGTCGTCGACCTGGTCGAGATCGGCAATGGCGGCGGCTCGATCGCCTGGGTCGACGATTTCGGCAAGCTGCATGTCGGTCCGCAATCGGCCGGCGCCATGCCGGGGCCGGCCGCCTATGGCCGCGGCGGCGACAAGGCGACGACGACCGACGCCAATCTGTGGCTCGGCCGCATCAACCGCGACTACTTCTGCGGCGGCGACGTCGAGGCCGACATGGGCGCGGCCGAGACCGCGATTAGGGCGGTCGGCGAGCGGCTCGGCGTCGACGCCGACGAGGCGGCGCGCGGCATCGTGCGCATCGCCAACAACAACATGGTCAACGCGCTCAAGCTGGTGTCGCTCAACCGCGGCCACGACCCGCGCGACTTCACCCTCGTCGCCTTCGGCGGCGGCGGCGCCATGCATGCGGTGGCGCTGGCCGGCGAGCTCGGCGTCAGGAAGGTCGTCGTGCCGGCCGCCGCCTCGGTGTTCTCGGCCTGGGGCATGATGATGTCGGACCTGCGCCGCGACTACTTCGTCACCCGGCTGGCCGACCTGAAGCCGGGCGCCTCGGAAGGGATCGAGCGGCTGTTCGCCGAGACCGAGGCGCGCGCGCGCAAGCAGTTCGAGGCCGAGGGCATCGCCGGCGACCGCGTCACCTTCCTGCGCTACGGCAAGTTCCGCTACCAGAACCAGGAGCACACGACCGAGGTGCTGCTCGACGCCGGCGCCGTCACCGACGACCGGCTGTCGGCCATCGAGGACGCCTTCCACGAGACCTACGAGCGCGAATACACCTACCGGCTCGACGCGCCGGTCGAGATGGTCGGCATCCATCTCGTCGCCGCCGCCGAGGTGGGCAAGCTGACCATGGCCGAACGGCAGCCGACCGGCACCGCGCCGGAGGCCGCGGTCAAGGGCCGGCGCAAGGTCGACTATGCGCTCGAGGGCGTGCACGAGGCGACCATCTACGACGGCACGAAGCTGGAGCCCGGCATGCGCTTCGCCGGCCCCGCCATCGTCGAGGATCCCGGCACCACCATCGTCATCCATCCCGGCAACCGGGTGGAGATCGACGGCTACGGCAACATCCTCATCCATCTCGAAGCTTGAGGGAGGCGGCCATGACGGACCGTTCCAACGACCCGATCACGCTGGAGATCATCCAGAACTCGCTGCAGGCGACCGCCGACGAGATGTTCGCCGTGATGAAGAAGACGGCGATGAGCTCGATCATCTACGAGGTGCTCGACATGGGCACCGGCATCACCGACGCGCGCGGCGCGCTGGCCTCCTCGGGCGCCGGCATCCCGGCCTTCATCGGCGTGCTCGACAAGGCGGTCAAGGTGGTCGTCGAGAAGTTCGCCGGGCCCGGCGAGATCAAGCCCGGCGACGTGTTCGCGACCAACGATCCCTATTACGGCGGCGTCACCCATCTCAACGACATCGTCGTGGCGATGCCGGTGTTCGCCGGCGACCGGCTGATCGCCTGGACCGCCAACATCGCGCACAATTCCGACGTCGGCGGCATGGCGCCGGGCTCGCTGTCCGGCGAGGCGACCGAGATCTTCCAGGAGGGCCTGCGCCTGCCCGCCGTCAAGATCATCGACGGCGGCGAGCCGATCCGCTCGGTGATGGAGATCGTCAAGGTCAACTCGCGCATGCCCGACGTGCTGGAGGGCGACCTGTGGGCGGCCATCGCCTCGGTGCGCATCGGTGCCAGGCGGCTCGCCGAGCTGGCCGACAAATACGGCGTCGGCACCTTCGAGAAGGCGATGGCCTCGTTCCTCGACTTCGGCGAGCAGGTCTCGCTCAAGGAGCTCGCCAACCTGCCCAAGGGCACCTTCGAGCTGTCGGAGGAGCAGGACGACGGGCGCATCTTCAACGTCAAGATCACCATCACCGACGACGCCTTCACCGTCGACCTGCGCGACAATCCCGACCAGTCGAACAATCCGGTCAACACCAGCCGCGACGGCGTGATGGTCGCCGCGCAGATGATCTTCAAGTCGCTGACCGACCCCTACTCGCCGGCCAATGAGGGCTCGTTCCGGCCGATCCGCCTGCTCACCCGCGAGGGCTCGGTGTTCCACGCCAGGGAGCCCGCGCCGATCGGCTTCTACTACGAGATCGAGCTGCGCGTTTACGACATCATCTGGCGCTGCCTGGCGCCGCACATGCCCGAGCGGCTGGCCTCCGGCCACTTCGCCTCGGTGTGCGGCACCTTCATCGGCGGCACCCACCCCGACACCGGGCGCCAGTACACCATCATCGAGCCGCAGCTCGGCGGCTGGGGCGCCAGCCACGGCCATGACGGCAACTCGGCGATCTTCTGCGGCTTCCACGGCGAGACCTACAACTGCCCGGCCGAGGTCAACGAGGCGCGCAACGGGCTGATCGTCGACCGCATGGAGCTCAACCTGGCGCCCGGCGGCGAGGGCGAGTTCGCCGGCGGCCGCGGCATCGTCATGGACTACCGCATCCGCGCCGACAACGGCTTCCTGACCGCCGGCTACACGCGCTCGAAGTTCCCGCCATGGGCGCTCGACGGCGGCTGCGAGGGCTCGCCCAACTATGTCGAGGTGCTGCGCACCGACGGCAGCAAGGAGCAGTACGCCTTCGTCTCCGGCCTCACGGTCAACAAGGACGACGTCATCCGCGTCATCACCGGCACCGGCGGCGGCGTCGGCGATCCCGAGCAGCGCGACCCGGACAAGATCCGGCAGGACATCCGCAACGGCTATCTGACGCCGGAGCGGGCAAGGGAGGTCTACGGCTTTGCCGGCTGACCGCCATTCAGGAGGAAGAAAATGACCGAAACACCGCTCAAGATCATGTATCTCAACCCGCTGGCGAGCAGCGCGGCCTATGACGACATCTTCGCCGCCATGGCACGCGACCACAAGCTGCCGGGCACCGAGGTGCATGTGACCTCGCTGCCGGAGGCCGAGGGCGGCTTCACGCACATCGAGTACCGCTCCTACGAGGCGATGGTGACGCGCGGCATCATCCGCGCCGCCCGCCAGGCCGCCCGCGAGGGCTTCGACGCGCTGGCGATCGGCTGCTTCTACGACACCGCGCTGCACGACGCCCGCGAGGTCTCCGGCGACATGATCGTGACGGCACCCTGCGTCGCCTCCTGCGAGATCGCCGCCAGCCTGTCCAACCGCTTCGGCATCATCGTCGGCCGCCGCAAGTGGGTGCACCAGATGCATTCGACCGTGCGCGAGCACGGCCACGACCACCGGCTGTCGGGCTTCTACCATGTCGAGCTCGGCGTCACCGAGTTCCAGTGCGACCACGAGGAGACCGGCCGCCGGTTGATCGCGGCCGGCCACAAGGCGGTCGAGGAGGAATACGCCGAGGCGCTGATCCTCGGCTGCACCATGGAGATCGGCTTCTACCGCGAGGTCGAGAAGGAGCTCGGCGTGCCGGTCATCGACCCGTCGATCGCCGCGCTCAAGCGGGCCGAGTACGCCGCGGTGCTGAAGCGCCAGTGCGGCTGGGCTCCGAGCCGCAAATGGTCGTGCGAGGCGCCGCCGGAAGACGAGATCGCCCGCATCGGCGTGTTCGACGGCGGCGAGGTGTTCGGCAACCGCGTCGTGGTCGAGGCCGAAACGCCCGGCCCGCAGCGCAAGGCCGCCTGAGCGGCGCTCCCGCCACCACCGACCGCACGGGGCGGCCGCCGGCCGCCCCGTGCCCGGCGCCACGCGCCGCCAGGACACACCCCGACCATCGAAAGGACCTCCGCCATGGCCGACACGGCGAAACGACTGGCCGCCCTGCGCGAACGGATGCGGCAGACCGGCACCGACCTGGTGGCGCTCGGCCCCGGCTCGCACATGCAGTGGCTGCTCGGCTTCCACCCGCACCCGGACGAGCGCCCCTGCCTGCTGTTCGTCGGGCCGCAGCGCGAAGCCTTCCTGATGCCCGCGCTCAACGCCGAGGGCAGCCGCGGCGCGACCGACATCCCGTTCCATCCGTGGAGCGACGCCGAGGGGCCGCAGGCCGCGCTCGCCGCCGCGCTCGCGGATGCCGGCGCCACCGATGCGCGCCGTGTCGTGCTCGACGAGACGATGCGCGCCGACTTTGCGCTGACCCTGCTCGAGGCGCTGCCGCAGGCCGGCCATGCCTTCACCGATGCGACGGTCGGCGCGCTGCGCATGCGCAAGGACGAGACGGAGTTCGCCGCGCTGAAGGCGAGCGCGACCGCCGCCGACCGGGCGATGCAGCGCGCCTTCTCCGCCCTGCGCCCCGGCCTGTCGGAGACCGAGCTGGCCGCCGAGATCCGCGCCGCATTCGCCGAGCAGGGCGCGGCGCCGCTGTTCACCATCGTCGGCGGCGGCGGCAACGGCGCCTTCCCGCACCACCAGGCCGGCGAGCGCCGCTTCGAGGAGGGCGACGCGGTGGTGATCGACATCGGCGCGCGCAAGGGCGGCTATCCGAGCGACATCACGCGCATGGCCGTCGTCGGCCGGCCGCCCGAGGGCTACCGCGACGTGCACGCGGTGGTCGAGCGGGCCGTTCAGGCCGCGCTCGCCGCTGCCCGGCCGGGCGTGCCGGCCAAGGCGGTCGACGCGGCCGCGCGCGGCGTCATCGCCGAGGCCGGCTACGGCGACTACTTCGTCCACCGCACCGGGCACGGGCTCGGCATCGACGGCCACGAGCCGCCCTATCTCACCTCGACCTCCGAGACCGAGCTGGAGGAGGGCATGGTGTTCTCCATCGAGCCGGGCATCTACCTGCCGGGACGCTTCGGCATCCGGCTCGAGGAGATCGTCATCCTGCGCGCCGACGGGCCGGAGATCTTCTCCGATCTGCCGCGCGACCTCCACGTGGCCGGCGCTTAGGCCGGCGCATGCCGGACAGGCAGGAAGGAGTCCCCATGGCAGCCCGCCCCGCCGCGGCCGCGCCCGAGGCCGGCGACCCGATCACCGCCACGGTGATCCAGGCGAGCCTCGTGGCCGCCGCCGACGAGATGTTCGCGGTTCTTCGCAAGACGGCGATGAGCCCGATCATCTACGAGGTGCTCGACGTCGGCACCGGCATCACCGATGCCGACGGCGAGCTGGTCTCCTCGGGCGCCGGCATTCCCACCTTCGTCGGCGTGCTCGACAAGGCGGTCAAGCGCATCCTCGCTCTGCACGGCCGCGAGGCGATCCGCGAGGGCGACCTGTTCGTCACCAACGACCCCTACTATGGCGGCGTCACGCATCTGAGCGACGTCGTCATCGCCCAGCCGGTGTTCGCCGAGGGCGCCCTCGTCGCCTGGACGGCCTCGATCGCCCACTGGAACGACATCGGCGGCGCCACGCCCGGCTCGATGGCGGTCGATGTCACGGAGATCTTCCAGGAGGGGCTGCGGCTGCCGGCGGTGCGGCTGTTCGAGGCAGGCCGGCCGATCGGCGCCGTGTTCGACATCATCGCGGCCAACTCGCGCCTGCCCGACTTCGTGCGCGGCGACCTGTGGGCGCAGGTGGCCGCCAGCCGCAAGGCGGAGGCGCGCATCCGCCAGCTCGTCGAGAGCTACGGGCTCGCCGCCTACCGCGCAGCACTCGCCGCGCTGTTCGAGGAGGGCGAACGGCGCGGCCGCGCCGGCCTCGCCGCGCTGCCGGCCGGCACCTACACGATCGAGGAGGAGCAGGACGACGGCGCGATCTGGCGCGCGGCGATCACCGTGTCGGCCGAGCGCTTTCTGGTCGACCTGCGCGGCAACCCGCCGCAGCGCGCCGCGCCCTACAACACCAGCCGCGACGGCGCCGTGATCTCCGCCCAGATGATCTTCAAGGCGCTGACCGACCCGACGCTGTTCGCCAATGGCGGCTCGTTCCGCCCCCTCGAGGTCGTCACCGAGCCGGGCAGCGTGTTCCACGCCACCGGCACCGCGCCGCACGGCTACTATTTCGAGACGCGCATCCGGCTCTACGACATGCTGTGGCAGTGCCTCGCCCGCGCCATGCCGGAGCGCCTGCCGGCCGGCCACTTCGCCTCGATCTGCGGCACGGTGATCGCCGGCGATCATCCCGACACCGGCCGCCGCTACACCATGGTCGAACCGCAGATGGGCGGCTGGGGCGCGACGGCGACGCGCGACGGGCTCGACGCCATGTATTCGGCGAGCCACGGCGAGACCTTCAACTGCCCGGTCGAGATCTGCGAGGCGCGCTACGGCATCGACGTCATCCACAAGCGCTTGAACGAGACCGGCGAGGGCGCCGGCCGGCATCGCGGCGGCAAGGGTCTTTCGGTGCGCTACCGGCCGCGCGGCCGCGCCGTCCTGTCGGCCGGCTACAGCCGCAACCGCCAGCCGGTCTGGGGCCTGGCGGGCGGCGCGGCGGGCGGCACCAACGGCCTGTCGGTGCACCGCCGCGACGGCGCGGTCGAGCGCCACGCCTTCGTCAGCGGGCTCGCCGTCGAGCCAGGCGACGAGATCGCCGTCGACACCGCCAATGGCGGCGGCTGGGGGCCGGCCGGCTGAGCCGTTTCCGGCCGGACGGAACCCCGCTCCGCCGCCCGCAAGCGCGACAAGACCATGAGCCGGAGCCGATCCGCGCTTCGCTGAAATTGCCGTTCGGCTTCCGGTCGTCCGCCGCTCAGCGCTTCTGCGAGGGCCGGCGCAGCACGTCGGCCCATTCGGGGTGGCGCTCGAACTGCGCCTTGGCGAAGGGGCAGAGCGGGATGACGGTCTTGCCGGCCGCGCGCGCCTGCTTGACCGCGTGCTCGACCAGCCGCTCGCCGACGCCGCGGCCGCGAAAGGCGTCGGGCACGCCGGTGTGGTCGAGGATGATCTGGCCGGCGCCCACCTTGGTGAAGGTGAGCTCGGCCTCCGCGCCGTCCATGGCGAGCACGTAGCGGCCCTTGGACGGGCCGTCCTCGAGGGTGATCGGTGCGCTGTTGTCGTTGGTCACGGTCGTTCCTCCGCATGTGTCTCGCGCCACGGCGCAAGGAAGCGCCGCGCCGCCGCGATCTCGCCCGGCCGCACCTCGTGGCCACCCTCGTGCCAGTCCACCGTCACCGCGGCGCCGGCGGCCCGCAGGTGGCTTTCGAGCCGCGCCGTCAGCTCCGGCGGGCAGATCGGGTCGCGCCGGCCGGCCGTCATCAGGATCGGCCGGTCGGTGAGCTCGCCGGCGATCTGCGGCGCGAAGGGGATGAGCGGATGCATCAGCACGACGGCGTCGAACAGCGCCGGCTCGGCGAACACCACGCTCGCCAGGATGTTGGCGCCGTTCGAATAGCCGAGCCCGAGCACCGCCGAGGGCGCCGCGGCCTCGACATGCGCGCACACGAAGCGCCGCATCTTGTCGGTGGCGCGGGCGAGGTCGTCCATGTCGTAGACGCCCTCGGCCGCGCGGCGGAAGAAGCGCGCCGCGCCGTGCTCCGAGACGTCGCCGCGCGGCGCCACCAGGCCGGCGCCGGGCACCAGCTCGTCGGCGAGGCCGAGCAGCTGCGTCTCGTCGCCGCCCGTGCCGTGGAACAGGAAGACCAGCGGCCGGCCGGCGCCGGCCGGCCGTGCCTCGTGCGGGTAGGCGTCGGTCGTCATCGCCCGCCCCTTCAGTCGCCGATCGGCGGCAGGTGCCGCTCGAGCTCGGCGCGCAGATGCGCGTGCTGCTTGGGCAGCTTGAGCGCCTCGCCGAGACGCTCCGGCGCCTCGTCGCGGTCGAAGCCCGGCTCGTGCGTGGCCACCTCGAACAGCACTCCGCCGGGGCTGCGGAAATAGATGGCGTAGAAATAGTCGCGGTCGATCACCGGGGTCACCTGGTGGCCGGCCGCCGCCAGCGCCTCTTGCACCTTCGCCTGCGCGGCGCGGTCCTCGACCGCGAAGGCGATGTGGTGGACGGAGCCCGCGCCCTGCTCGGCCGGCGGCGCGTCCGAGGCGACGACGATGTCGAGGATGTGCGCGCCGTTGCCGCCGGCAAGCGCCAGCCGGCGCAGCCGGCCCTCCTCGCCGGCCGCCGCGTAGCCCCAGCCTTCGAGCAGCGCCTCGGTCGGGCCGGCCTCGCGCAGCGTCAGCGTGACGGAATGGAAGCCGCGGATCGCCGCTTCCTCCGGCACGTCGGCGCCGGTCCACGGCGTGCGGCCGTCGGCGGCCGTCTCGACCAGCGCGAAGCCGTCGCCGTCCGGCCCGGCAAAGCTGAGCCGCCGCTCGCCGAAGCGCTCCTCGGCGGCGATCCCGCTCACGCCGGCCGCCGCCAGGCGCTCCTGCCAGAAGGCGCTGGCGCCCTGCGGAATGGCGAAGGCGGTCTCGCCCGCCTCTCCGGTGCCGCGCCGGCCGCGCCTGGCGCCGGGAAACGGAAAGTAGGTCATCACCGTGCCGGGCGTGCCGGCGCCGTCGGCATAGTAGAGGTGATAGACCTCCGGCGCGTCGAAGTTGACCGTCTTCTTGACGCGGCGCAGGCCGAGCGTGCGGGTGAAGAAGCGGTTGTTCTGCGCCGCGTCGCTCGCCAGCGAGGTGACGTGGTGCAGGCCTTTGATCGCGGTGTTCATCGCGGGTTCCTCCGTGGGACGTGTCGAAGGCTATATGGCGCGGCACGCGGGCGCAAAAAACGCCGCGCGGGCGAATGCAGTGTTCACCATCGCCGAACGCGCGACGCCGCTTCGTTCGATACCGCGCACGAAAAGGCCCGCGCCGGCGGCGCGGGCCCTTCCTGCAACGGAATACGCGTTGCCTACGCTTACTGGATGGTCAGGCGCATCTCGTCGCGCCGGTCGGCATAGGCGTCCTCCTCGAACTCCGGCTGCGACTCGAGCTGCTCCTCGGTGAAGTCGGTGTAGAGGTAGAGGTCGCCGCCGTCGTCCGACAGGAACACCAGGTTGTCCAGCCCGATGGCGACTTCCTTCTCGCCGAGGCCGAGGAACCCGCCGACATCGACGATGATGGCGTCGATCTCGCCGTCGGCCGTCAGCAGGACGTCGCCGATCTCGCCGATCGTGTCCTCGTTGGCGCCGTAGACGGTCGTGCCGATGAACTCCTCGGCGCGGATCTGGTCGGTCTCCATGCGGCTCAGGCCGTCGCGGTCGATCGCGGCGGTGGTCTCCTCGCCGACCTGCTCGTCGCCGGCCTCGGCGGCCGTCTGCTCGTCGCGGATGACCGTCTCGTCCTCGGCCGCCATCTCCTCGCCGGCCTGCTGGTCGGCGGCCTGCTCGTCACTCGCCGCCATGTCCTGCTCGCCGGCGGCCTCGTCCTCGGCGGCCATCTGCTCGCCGTCCTGGCCGTCCTCGGTCGCCTGCCCGTCGGTGGCGGCCATCTCGTCGCTCGCCTGCCCGTCGGCAGCCTGCTCGTCGCTGGCGGCCATGTCCTGCTCGCCGGCGGCCTCGTCCTCGGCGGCCATCTGCTCGCCGTCCTGGCTCTGCGCGTTGTCCTGCTGCGCATCGGCCGCCTGCTGCTGGTCGTCGCCGACGGCGTCGCGGTCGGACGGCGCCGAGACCATCTCGTCGTCGGACTGCGCACCGTCCTCGGCCGCCATCTGCTCGTCGGCCTGCTGGTCGCCGGCCTGCTCGCCCTCGGCCGGCGCGGAAGCGAGATCCTCCTCGCTCGCGGGCCTGGTCTCGCTGACCTCGACATCGGCCGGCATCGGCTCGTAGGCGGCAGCGTCGAACTCTTCCTGCGCCTTGAGCTGGTCGGCGGTGGTCTCGACCACCAGGAAGCGCTCGCCGTCGAGCTCCGACCACTTCACGACGTCGTACTCGATCGCGACCTTCTTCTGGCCAAGGCCGAGGAAGCCGCCGACGCCGATCACCACGGCCTCGACGTCGCCGTTCTCGCCGATGATGATGTCGTCGACCTCGCCGATGTTCTCGGCGCCCTCGCCGGTACCGTTGTAGACGGTCTCGCCGATGATGTTGGAGGCCAGGTGGCCGTCCGCGCGCACCACCATCTCGGGTGCCTGGTTAATGCCCTCGGTCTGGGCCGTCGGCGCGGTGGTCGAGGCGCTCGGGTCGGTCGTCTGCGCCACGGCGCCCGTCGCCACCAGCGTGGCGATGGCGGTGGTCGCCAAGAGATTGCGCATCATGTTAGTCTCTCCTTGTGCATGTTCCTTGCACGGTCGCATCCGGGTCTGAACGTCGCGGGGAAGGTTCGGGTGCGGCCATCACTCGCCCTAAACGCCGATCACGGGAAGTTGTTCCGCGAGCAGCGGCCGGCGGATGCGCCGCGCCCCGTGCCCGCGCCTCGCGGAACCGCAGCGCCCCTCGGCCATTGCCGCAGGGGCCGCACGGCCCTGAGCGGGCACGGCGGAAAGGACGGACGATGCATTTCCTTGCGGTTCTCAACCGGAACGGCGGCGCGCTGGCGACGATGGACCTCGACGCGCTGGCCGATCACATCGCGGCCGAGTTCGCCGCCGCCGGCCACACCGTCGAGATCCGCGTCGTGAGCGGCGCGGAGATTCCCGCCGCGCTCGAGGCGGCGGCCGGCGCGCACCAGGCCGAGGCGGTGCTGGCCGGCGGCGGCGACGGCACGATCTCCGCCTTCGCCGGACGCCTGATGGACAGCGGCAAGGCGCTCGCCATCCTGCCCGCCGGCACCATGAACCTGTTCGCGCGCAGCCTCGGCATCCCGCTCGAGCCCTATGCCGCCGTCAGCGCGCTGGCCGCCGGCCGCCGCCGCAGGGTCGACATCGCCAGCGCGAACGGTCACCCTTTCGTGCATCAGTACTCGCTCGGCATGCACCCGGAGCTGATCGACGTGCGATCGCGCATGCATTTCGAAACCAAGCTCGGCAAGCTGCGCGCCACCGCGCGCGCCGCGCTCGAGATCGTCTGGCGCCCGCCGCGGCTGCGCCTGGCGCTGGCGCTCGACGGCGGCGCCAGGCGCACCGTCTCCGTGGCGGGACTGGCGGTGACCAACAATCCCTACGGCGAAGGCCACCTGCCCTACACCGACACGCCCGACGGCGGTGTGCTCGGCGTCTACGTCACCCGCGCGCGCCGCCGCCGCGACGTCCTGCGCTTCTTCCTCAACATGGCGCTCGGCCGCTGGCGGGCCAACGACCAGGTCGAGATGCACGAGGCGAAGGCCGTGCACGTCGCCGTGCTGTCGCCGCGGCGGCGCTTCAAATGCGCCATCGACGGCGAGTTGAAGCCGCTCGACGGCGAGACGCATGTGAAGATTCACGCCGGCGCGCTCGAGGTGGTGGTGCCGGCCGACGGCGCGGAGACCTGAGCCCCTTGTACGCCTTCCTCGCCAAGCTGCGCTACCGCATCGCCGGCGTCCGGCTGCTGTCGCTGGTCACCGTGCCGGCGATGATCGCGCTGTTGCTGATGGGCCTGGCCTTCGTGCTCATCTGGATGGAGACGCTGCGCGAGGAGGCGGCCGAGACGCTGTGGCCGCTCGACATCTCCTACGACACGGCGACGAGCTTCCTGTCGGTCGTGGCGACGGGCGCCATCACCGCGCTCAGCCTGGCCTATTCGCTCGTTCTGGTGGTCTTCACGCTGGCCGCCGGCAACATCGGGCCGCGCCTGCTCAAGCGCTTCAGCACCGACCGCGTCAACCAGGTGACGGCGGGGCTGTTCGGCGGCACGTTCCTGCACGCGCTGACGACGCTCTACGCGACGGAGCCCGGCTTCGTGCCGCAGCTCGCCATCGGCGGCACCGGGTTCCTGGCGGTGCTCAGCGTCGCCCAGCTCATCTATTTCGTGCGCGAGGTGTCGACCAGCGTGTCGATCGACGACGAGATCGCCGAGATCGCCAACGGGCTGGAGCGCGACATCGGCCGGCTGATCGCCGGCGGCGAGACCACCTCGGTCACCCTCGACGAGGACCGGATCGACTTCTCGCACACGCTGCGCACCGAGCGCTCCGGCTATATCGGCCATGTCGACTGGCACCGCCTGGCGACGCTTGCCGCCGAGGAGGACGTGGTGGTGAAGTTCGCCGAGCGCCGCGGCCGCTTCCTGATCCGCGGCCAGACGCTGCTGCACCTTTCGGACGCGATCGGCGACGACAGCGTGGCGGCGATGCGCAACTGCATCGAGATCGCCGAGGCGCGCTCGATGCGCGACAACATCGAGTTCTCCATCCATCTGCTGCTCGAGATCGCGCTGCGCGCGCTGTCGCCGGGGGTCAACGACACCTTCACCGCCATCACCTGCGTCGACCGCCTGTCCTCGGCGCTGGCCGGACCGGCCGAAAGCGGCATGCGCCAGCAGGTGATGCCCGACGACGACGGGGTGCCGCGCGTGCTGGTGCCCGGCATGTCGGCGGCCGACCTGATCGGCACCGCCTACCATCCCATGCGGCGCGCCTCGCGCGACAACGTTCTGATGGCGCGCCATCTGGCCGACGCGCTGGTGCGCCTGGCGGAGGTCGCGCGCGACGAGGTGCGGGCCGCCCTCGAGGAGCACGCCCGGCTGCTGCTGCGCGAGATCGAGGCCAACGACTTCCTGCCCGAGGACCTCGCATTCGTGCGCCAGCGGCTGGCGCCGCTGCTCGAGCCCGGCGCCGCCGCCGAAGCGTGACGGCGGCGCGCGCCGGCCGCCCGCTCAGTCGGCCACGGTGGCGCGCAGCATCCACAGCGCCTTTTCGTGGAAGGTCAGCCGCTCCGTCAGCATGTCGTGCGTGACGAAGTCGCTCTTGTCCTCGGCGAGGTCGGCGGCCGAGCGCATCTGGCGCACGATCTCCTCGTGGTCGGAGATCAGGTCCTCGACCATCTCCTTGGCCGAGCGGCCGGAGGCGCGCAGCTCGATTCCGGTGTCGACGCCCTTGCCGGCCATCATCGGCGCGTGATGGCCGAGTGCGCGGATGCGCTCGGCGATCGTGTCGGTCGCCTCGAACAGGTCGCCATACTGCTCTTCCGTCAGCACGTGGATGGGATGGAACAGCGGGCCGACCACGTTCCAGTGGTAGATGTGCGTCTTGATGACCAGCCGGTAGGTCGCGACCAGGATGGCCGAGAGCCCCTCGGCAATCTGCTCGCGCTCGACGTCGCCGATGCCGACATTCATGCTCTCGCCCTGCATCTTCGGCTTCAGGACGGCCGTTGCCTCGCTCATCGTCGCCTCCTCGGTTGTCGCGTGCTCGGTTGTCGCGTGTTCGCTCGCATGGCGCGGCCGGCGGCAGGCCGGCGCCGCCTCAGTCGGTCGGCAGGTCGTCGGCCGGCTCGACCGTCGGCGGAACCTCGTCGCCGATGTCGGCCACGAAGACCTCGACGCCCCACCACACCAGACCGGCCAGGATCAGCCCGCCGATCAGCACCAGCAGCACCGGCGAGCCGCGGCGCCCCTGCTTGGCGTCGTTCTGGTCGACTTGCTTGTTCATGAATTCCTCCGTCGGACCACGATGCCGGGAGCCGGGCAGCGCCTCGCACGGCGCCGTGGTCCTTCCCGTTGATCTTTGCGCATGGCGGCACCATGCGCGGGGCCGGTCGTCGACCGCCTCAGGAGGAAATGCGCGCTTGCGCGGCAGGTTCCCTCGCCGCCGGCAGCGGCGGCGAGAGGGGCCCGCGTGCGCCACCGCGCCGCGCCGGGCCTTCAGTCGAAATCGTCGCCGTCCGGCTCCATGTTCTCGCGGTAGACGGCATAGGCGCCGAGCGCGACGATCGGCGCAAGCAGCGCGAGCATGCCGCTGCGCCGGGCAAGCAGCGACGGCAGCAGCGCCACGGCCGCCGTGCCGGCAAGGGCGCGCGCGTCGGTCGCCCGCCGGCGCGCCACCTTCTTGGCGCTGCGCCGCGTCACCACGCGCTGCACGATCAGGACGATCACCGCGATGACGAGGAAGCCGACGCCGAAGCCGGTCGCCGCCGCCAGCGCGCCCCATTCCTCGGCCGCCAGGATGTAGAGGGCGACGACCAGGAACGCGAGCGCGAAAAGTGCGGCCAGCGCCGCCAGTCCGTAGTAGACTACCGCCAGGCGCGTCCGCTTCATCGCGTCGGACACTTCGCCCGACGCGATCGAGGTGATCACGGTGATGAGAAAACGCATGTCTAGCGGCGGGTCATGAGCGCCAGCAGGAAGCCCACGCCGGCAGCCATGGCGAGCGCCGTCAGCGGCTTCTCGCGCACCGCCCCGCTCAGCTCGCGCTCCATGTCGCGCATGCCTTCACGCATATCGGCCATCGTCTCTTCCCCCTGGGCTCTGAGCTTTTCGGCGCGCGCCGAGGCTTGGCGGCGCGCGGAGTCCATCCTGCGCTCGCCCATCTCCTTGATGTGGCGGGTCAGCTGGGCCACGTCCTCGCGCAACTGGCGGATGTCGGCCTCGAGATCCTGTTGGGACTTGGCCGTTTCCGCATCGGCCGTCTTTGCGGTCTTGCTCGTCGTCGAGCTCGTTGCCATTGCCGGACTCCTTTCTCGAAGATCAACGCAAACGCAGCAGGCGTTCGCGGGTTCCCCGCCCGTTGCGCCGCGGGCACGGCGACCGCGCTCCGGCCGGCCGGGGTGGAACCGCCGGGCATCAAAGGCCGTTTGCTTCTACCTGTCCAGCCGGAATTGCCGATGATCCCCGCCAGCCGCAAGAAGCCGCCGATCGTCCGGCTGCCGCCCAAATCGAGCCTCGAGGTGGTGCTGCAGCGCTCCTCGCAGAGCGCCATCATCCTGATGGGGCTGGTGGTCGCGGTCGTCGCGCTGCACTACGGCCGGTTCCTGCTCGCACCGGCCGCGCTGGCGATCGTCATCGGCCTGATGCTCGGGCCGCTCGCCGCGCGCATCGAGCGCGGCGGCCTGCCGCCGGTGCTGTCGGCGCTGTTCGTGACGCTCGCCTTCGTGCTGCTCGTCGGCACGCTGGCCATCCTCATCGCGGTGCCGCTCACCTCCTGGTCGCGCCGCCTGCCGCAGGTGTGGAGCGAGCTCCAGTTCCAGCTCTCGAGCCTGCGCGAGCCGCTCGACACGGTGCGCAACATGCGCGACCAGATCCGCGCCGCGACCGGCGAATCCGGCGTCACCGTGACGGTCGAGGAGGGCTCCGCGGTGGAGGAGGTGGCGAGCCTGGCGCCGGCGCTGATCGCGCAGGTGCTGATCTTCCTGGCCGGCCTCTACTTCTTCGTCGCCACCCGGCACGAGACGCGGCTGTCGATCCTGCGGCTGTGCGTCAACCGGCGGCTGCGCTGGCGCGTGGCGCACATCTTCCGCGACGTGGAGGCGGCGATCTCGCGCTACCTGCTGTCGATCGCCCTGATCAACACCGGCCTCGGCCTCGCCGTCGGCACGGCGCTCTTCCTCGTCGGCGTGCCGTCCGCCGCGCTGTGGGGCGCGCTCGCCGGGCTGCTCAACTTCATCATGTACATCGGCCCGGCCGTCATGGCGGTGATCCTGTTCGGCGTCGGGCTGGCGACGTTCGACACCCTGTCGGCGAGCTTCATGCCGCCGCTCGTCTACCTGTCGCTCAACCTGATCGAGGCGCAGTTCGTCACGCCGCTGGTGATCGGCCGGCGCATGACGCTCAACCCGTTCGTGGTGTTCCTGGCGATCACCTTCTGGCTGTGGCTGTGGGGTCCGATCGGCGGCTTCGTGGCGATCCCCGCGCTGCTCGCCGCCGGCACGATCGTCGCCAACCTGGTGCCGGCCTCGGACTGGCAGCCGGCACCGCCCGCGGCGGGCCGCGCCGCGCCGCCTCACAGAAACGGCCGCGCCTCCGTCGCCGTGTCCTCCCAGCCGGCCAGCTCCGCCAGACCCTTCAGGTCGAACACCTGACAGCCGCCGTCGCCCCAGCGAAGCAGGTCGCGGCGCACCAGCTTGCGCAGCGTCTTGTTGGTGTGCACGAGCGACAGGCCGAGCGTGTCGGCGACGTGCTGCTGCGTCATGCCGATGGTCACCGCGTTGCTGCGCTTCATCAGCCCGCTGGCGATCGAGCGGCTGCCGATGAAGGCGAGCAGATAGGCGATGCGCTCGAGCGCGCTGCGCCGGCCGATCGTCAGCAGGTTCTCGTCGAGCATGCACTCCTCGCGCGAGGCGATCCAGGTGACGTCGTAGGCGAGCTCCGGATGCGCCTGGTAGAGCGTGAACAGCTCGTTGCGGTCGAACACGCACAGCGTCATCGGCGACAGCGCCTCGACCGAGTGCTGCATGGCGCCGAGCAGACTGCCCTGCAGGCCGACGAGATCGCCGGGCATGGCGAAATTGACGATCTGCCGGCGGCCGTCCTCCAGCGTCTTGTAGCGGAAGGCCCAGCCCGACAGCACGGTGTAGAAGTGCGGGTTCTGCGCCCCCTCCATCAGGATGGAGGCGCCGCGGTTGACCTTCAGCTCGCCCTGCTTGAACCGGCGCATGAAGTCGAGCTCCGCCTCGCGGAAGCTGCGGAATGTCTCGTTCCGGCGCAGCGGGCAGTGCTCGCAACTGACCGCCGCCGTCTCATGCCCGTTGGTCGCTGGTGCCATCCCCGCCCGTCCCCGGCCCGCCCGTCTGCGCCGGTTGCGGCGCAAACCATGCCGGCATTGTCAAATCTTAATGACAGCAAGCCGCCGCGCGGGCATCAACGCTCCTCATACAAGGGAGTCGCTGTTTGGACAATCAGTTGCTGCGAGGCCTCAGCGTCCTCGTCGTCGAGGACGAATTCCTGATCGCGATGGACGTGGAGCAGGTGTGCCGCGACAGCGGCGCCGTGGACGTGCGGGTGATCGGCCAGCGCGAGGCGTTGACGGCCGCCGCACTCGACGCGCCGACCGACGTGGTCATCCTCGACGTCAAGCTCGGCGGCGAACACACGCTCGAATTCGCCCGGCTTCTCGCCAGCCGCGGCATCCCCTTCATCTTCGCCACCGGCTACGGCGATCTCGGCGCGTTGCGCGACGAGTTTCCCGGCGTCGCGGTGGTCGGCAAGCCCTATGCGACGGCCGCCATGGTCGACGCGCTCGCCGCCGCCACGCTCGGGCGCCGCGGCGGCCTAGGCGACGGCGGATGAATTCGTCACCTGGGCGCTGATGCCGTCGGGGCCGTACTCCGTCTCGCCCGACACGCCGAGGATCTCCTGCAGGCGCGAGCGCGCCCGGCTCACCCGGCTCTTGATCGTGCCCACGGCGCAGTCGCAGATTTCCGCCGCCTCCTCGTAGGAGAAGCCCGACGCGCCGATCAGCACGATCGCCTCGCGCTGGTCTTCCGGCAGCGTGGCCAGCGCGCGCTTGAAATCGTCGAGGTCGAGCGAGGAATCCTGGTTTGGGTGGATGGCCAGCCGCGCGGTCATCACGCCGTCGCTGTCCTGCACCTCGCGGCCGCGCTTGCGCATCTGCGAATAGAACTCGTTGCGCAGAATGGTGAACAGCCAGGCCTTGAGATTGGTGCCGGGCTGGAAGCTTTTCTGCTTGTCCCATGCCTTGACCAGCGTTTCCTGCACCAGATCGTCGGCCCGGTCGGAGCTCTTGACCAGCGACACGGCGAACGCGCGCAGGCTGGGGATGGCCTCGAGGAGACCCTCCCGGAAGGCGGCGATATCGCCCATGGGGCTAATTCCTTTCCGTGCCGGACCGATCGCTTTCTTTCTGCTCGAGCTGCTTGAGCAGCTCGGTGAAGCGGTCCGGCACATCGTCGGCCATCAGCTCGTCGTAATACTGCCGGAGCTTGCGGCCGATCTCCGTGTTCGTGCCCAGGGGATCGTTCTTTCCGTTCCCCTTGGGGCCCGCCTTTCGTGCGGCGGTCTTTTCGTTCGCCATAAAATGTCTCTTCGCCCGTTGCACCTCCGAACCCCAGCGCAAGCGCGTTCCGGCCCGGTGGCCCGCCCCGGTTGCGCAATGGCCCGGGCCGCACCAAATCCGCCTCTCAACGCACATTGAAGAATTTCGTTCCGGCCGGCGGAACTTTTTTTTCTCCGCCGCGTTTGCAGCCCAACGGTCGTTCGACCGACCCACCTGTCACCGAGGGAGACGCGCCAGCATGAGTCTGTCCAACCGAATTGCCCCCCACCTTCCCTATCTGAGGCGTTACGCGAGGGCGGTCTCCGGCGCGCAGACGAGCGGCGACGCGCTGGTGGCGGCAACGCTGGAAGCGATCATCGCCGACGTCGACATCTTTCCCGAAGCCTCGAGCGACCGCGTCGCGCTCTACAAGCTGTTCTCCCGCCTGTTCGATTCCATCGACATTCCCGTGCCCGAAGCCGCGCCCACCTCGCTGTGGGAGAAGCGCGCCATCGACAATCTGTCGGCGCTCGCGCCGCAGCCGCGCCAGGCCTTCCTGCTGGTCGCCGTCGAGGGCTTCGATTCGGCCGAGGCGGCCGAGATCCTCGCCGTCGAGGAAAGCGAGCTCAACGCCCTGTTGAGCGAGGCGAGCCAGGAGATCTCGCGCCAGGTCGAGACCGACATCATGATCATCGAGGACGAGCCGCTGATCGCGCTCGACATCGAGGAGATGGTCGAAAGCCTCGGCCACCGGGTGGTCGGCACCGCGCGCACCCATGCCGAGGCGACCGAGCTGTTCGCCAAGTCCAACCCGAGCATGGTGCTGGCCGACATCCAGCTCGCCGACGGCAGCTCGGGCATCGAGGCGGTCAACGAGATCCTCGCCGCCACCCCGGTGCCGGTGATCTTCATCACCGCCTTCCCCGAGCGGCTGTTGACCGGCGAGCGGCCGGAGCCGACCTTCCTGGTCACCAAGCCGTTCAGCCCCGACATGGTCAAGGCGCTGATCAGCCAGGCGCTGTTCTTCGACCGCCAGGCCAAGGCCGCCGCCTGAGGCCGCCGACCCCGCAGGCGCGGGCGCCAACCCTTCGGCAAGGCCGCCCCCGGGCGGCCTTTTTGCTGCGGAACCAATGGCCTCGCCGGTCGTTTCCTCCGCGATGACTGCCGCACCGGCGGCTGCGCGAAAGGAGCCAGACCTATGCTTTATTGGGCCCTCATTTTTCTCGTCGTGGCGCTGGTCGCCGGCGTTCTCGGCTTCGGCGGCATTGCCGGCGCCTCGGCCGGCATCGCCCAGATCCTGTTCTTCATTTTCCTCGTGCTTCTGGCAATATCGCTGGTCGCCGGCCTGATGCGGCGGTCCCGCTGACGCGCGGCGCCGGCACCGCCACCCGCATGCGAGGAGGGAGACCATGAACAGAACGGCCATCAGCGAGCTCGAGAACGCCGCCCGCCTGGCGCTCGGCCATCCCGAGGGCGAGAGCGAGGACCCGCTGCCGCCCGGTCCCAACTACGGGCCGTTCGGTTACTTCCGGCTGGCGATCCTCATCTTCGCCGCCTTCCTGCTGGCGCTGATCGTGTTCACGGTCTTGTGAGACGCCACGACGACGACGCAAGTCGAACCGACGCGACGAACCAGAAGGCCACCCCGCTTTCGCAAGAAACGGGGCGGCCTTTCCTTTTGGCGGCAAGCGACGGCCGGCGCACGGACGATTTCTTGTCGCGATTCCACTTTCGCACTTGACAGAAGAAGCGGAACCCGCGCAGTCGCATGCGCGTTGTCATGGCGAAAGGAACACGCCATGGAACACATTGCTGCGCTTCTTCTCATCGTCGGCTGCTCGGACGACCTGTCCTACTGCCGCGAGCTTCCCGCCCCGGCCCCGCTCTACCAGACGGAGGCGGAATGCGACGCCGAGCTGGAGACGTCGATCCGCGGCTTCGTCGGGCAGTATCCGCAGATTCTCGGCAAGTGCGTGTCGGTTGATCCGGCGCTTGAGTATGTCGACGCCGAACTGGTATGGGATATCACCGGCAGCGGCAACCTGGTTGCCTCGATCGAACCCGTGACCGACGTGCTCGTCGCCTCGCGCGAGGAGCAGCAGACGCCGGCCATGGCCCGTCCCTGACGGACGATCGCCTGCGGACGTGCTGCGTCGGTGCGGCACCCCGTCGGTGCCGGAGGGGAGGCCGAACGGAGAGACAGGCACATGAAGAAGATGGTGATTTCCCTGGCGCTGGTGGGTGCGCTCGCCGGATGCACGACGACCGAGCAGGATGCCGCGGTCGGCGGCGCGGCCGGCGCGGTGATCGGCGGGCTGGCGAGCGACTCGGTCGGCGGCGCCGTGATCGGCGGCGTGGCGGGTGCCGCGGCCGGCGTGCTGATCGGCAAGGCGGCGCGCACCGGCTACTGCCGCTATCGCGACCGCTACGGCCGCATCTACGAGGCGCCCTGCCGCTGAGCTGGCGCGCGCGACACTGAAATCCGGGCCGGCGGCGACGCCGGCCTTTCTTTTTTGAAGCGCTTCCAGGCGAAGTGGAAACCGGTTCGCCGTTTCGCAACGCGGCAAGACAATAGCTTGGAAAGACAATAGCCTGGAGCCGGTCTGCGATTCCGTGAAAAGCAGATCGGCTCGAGCCGCAAGGCGCCACCGTCAGGCCGCGGCGGCCCCGTCGATGGCGCCCGGACCCGGCACCGCGCCCGCCGGGCACTTGCCGAGGATGATCATGCCGAGCACGTCGTCCTTGCTGACGTCGCCGGTCGCCGCGCTGCCCACCACCTGGCCGTTCTTCATCACCACCACGCGGTCGGCGAGGTCGAAGACGTCGTGGATGTCGTGGCTGATCAGGAAAATGCCGATGCCCTCGTTCTTAAGCTGCAGCACCAGCTCGCCGACCTGCGCGGTCTCCTGCGGGCCGAGCGCGGCGGTCGGCTCGTCCATGATGAGGATGCGCGCGTCGAAATGGATCGCCCGAGCGATGGCGACCGACTGCCGCTGGCCGCCCGACAGCCGGCTGACCGGGTCCTTGAAGCGCTGGAAACGCGGGTTGAGGCGACCCATCACCTTGCGCGTCTCCGATTCCATCGCCACGTCGTCGAGCGTGCCCCAGCGCGTGCGCAGTTCGCGGCCGAGGAACAGGTTGGCCGCCGCGTCGACGTTGTCTGCCAGCGCCAGCGTCTGGTAGATCGTCTCGATGCCGTAGCGCTTGGCGTCGCGCGGGTTGGCGATGGCCGCCTCGCGGCCGTTGACCCAGATCGTGCCCGCGTCGCGCCGGTAAGCACCCGACAGGATCTTGATCAGCGTCGACTTGCCGGCGCCGTTGTGGCCAAGCAGCGCGACCACCTCGCCGGCCCGCAGGTCGACCGAAACGTTGTCGACGGCATGGATGCCGCCGAAGGCGATGGAGATGTTCTGCATCTCGACCAGGGGCGCGTCGCTCATTGCCGTTCCTCCTCCCGGCGCGTCCCGCCACAGAGCGGCTGCCGGTTTCTCGCCGATGACGATGCGGCGGCAGGGACCAGGGGCATGGCGCTCCCTCCGCCGCTCCGTGTCGCGTCTACTGCAGCCGGCGCCGGTAGAGCGTGTCGAGCCACACGGCCAGCACCAGCACCATGCCGACCACGATGTTCTGCAGCGGCGTGTCGACGCCGAGCAGGATCATGCCGGTGGCCAGCGACTGCATCAGCACGGCGCCGATCATCGCTCCGGCGATGGTGCCGATGCCGCCCGACAGCGAGGTGCCGCCGATCACCGCCGCGGCGATCACCAGCAGCTCGTCGAGCGTGCCCTGCGCGTTGGTCGCCGCGTTGAGCCGGGCCGTCGAGATGGCCGAGCCGATGGCGGCCAGCATGCCCATCAGGATGAAGATCTTCATCACCACCCAGCGCGTGTTGATGCCGGCGAGTTCGGCCGCCTCCGGGTTGCCGCCGATGGCGAAGACGTAGCGCCCGAAGCGGGTGCGCGTGGCGATGAAGGTCATGACGATGCCGACGCCGACGGCGATCAGCACCGGGATGGCGATGCCGTGCGCGATGAACAGGCCGCCCTCGGGCACGGCGATGCCGGTCGCCTCGGCGTAGCGCCGCACGATGCCGACCGGCCAGGGATAGGCGTTGGCCACCGCCACCGCACCGAGGATGACCGCGCAGCCGACGCCGGCCAGAAACGCCTCGGCCCACAGCGGGCGCAGCGGGAAGTGGAACTTGCGGCGCTGGTTGCGGCCGCTGGCGAGCGCCAGCACGAGCGCGGCGCCGGCGACGAGCCCGACGATCCAGCTCCAGGTCGCGCCGATCGCCCCCTCGGGGCCACCGCCCATCAGCCGGAAGGTGGAATCCATCGGCGCCACGGTGCGCCCGCTGGTCACCCACCAGGCCGCGCCGCGCCACACCAGCAGGCCGCCGAGCGTGACGATGAAGGCCGGCACGCCGAGATAGGCGATGATGTAGCCCTGCAGGCCGCCGATCGCCGCGCCCGCCACGAGCCCGACGGCGAGCGCCAGCATCCAGGTCGCCGGATGGTCGAAGCCGAGCAGCCCGGGCAGGAGCTGCGCCTGGGTGACGCCCATCACCATGCCGACGAAGCCGAGCACCGAGCCGACCGACAGGTCGATGTTGCGGGTGACGATGACCAGCACCATGCCGGTCGACATCACCGCGATCGAGGCCGACTGCACCGACAGGTTCCACAGGTTGCGCGGC
Source organism: Aquibium sp. A9E412 (assembly GCF_030398335.1). GTDB lineage: Bacteria > Pseudomonadota > Alphaproteobacteria > Rhizobiales > Rhizobiaceae > A9E412. The sequence goes on along the minus strand of NZ_JAOAOP010000005.1, from coordinate 74,093 downwards.
GTCAGGAACAGCCCGCCCGACAGGATGTGGAAGCCGACCCAGATCAGCGCCAGCGCCGCCAGCATGCCGAGCATGCGGGTGTCGAGCTCGGTCGCCTTGAGGAAGCGGCCGAGCGGCCCGCCCGCATCCGCGCGCGCGCCGTCGACCGGCGCATGCGTCGTCACCTGCGTCATGCTCTCCTCCCGCCGGCCGCCCGTCGTCGCGGCCGACCCTCCCGGTGCGGCGGGGCGGCCGCGCGGCGCACCGCGCGGCCGCCGGCGCGTCACCTCAGCCGCAGACCTCGGCCGAGCCCGGCTCGACGCCCTGGCAGACCACGTCCTTCGAGACCCACCCCGCGTCGATGACGACGTCGAGATTGTCGCGGGTGATCGGCACCGGCTTGAGGAAGATGGCGTTCATCTCCACGCCGTTCGGCCCGTCCGACCACGCGGTGGCGCCCTCGACCTCGTCCATCGCCGTGCCCGCGGCGAGCTGGTCGGCGATCTGCGCGGCCGCCTTGCCGAGCTCGCGCGCGTCCTTCCACACCGAGACCGTCTGCGTGCCCTTGGCGATGCGGTTGAGCGCGGCGTGGTCGCCGTCCTGGCCCGACACCGGCACCGAGCCGGCCATGCCCTGCGCCTCGAGCGCGGCGATGGCGCCGCCGGCCGTGCCGTCGTTGGAGGCGACCACCGCGTCGACCTCGTTGTTGTTGGAGGTCAGGATCTGCTCCATGTTCTTCTGCGCGTTGGCCGGCAGCCAGCCGTCCGTGTAGGCCTCGCCGACATTCTTGATCTTGCCCGAATCGATCGCCTCCTGCAGCACCTCCATCTGGCCGGAGAACAGGAAGTCGGCATTGGGATCGGCCGACGAGCCCTTGATGAAGGCGTAGTTGCCCTCCGGCTGCGCCTCGTAGACGGCCCGCGCCTGCATGCGGCCGACCTCCTTGTTGTCGAAGGTCAGGTAGAAGGCGTTGGGATTCTCGATCAGCCGGTCGTAGCCGACCACCGGGATGCCCTCGGCGACCGCCTTCTCGACCGCCGGGCCGATGGCCGAGGCGTCCTGCGCCAGGATGATCAGCGCGTCGGCGCCCTGCGCGATCAGCGCCTCCACGTCGGTGAGCTGCTTGGCCGCCGACGACTGGGCGTCGGCCGAGATGTAGGTGTTGCCGTCGGCCTCGATCTGCGTCTGCATCGCCGCCTCGTCGGTCTTCCAGCGCTCCTCCTGGAAGTTCGACCAGGACACGCCGATGGTCCTGCCCTCGGCCAGCGCCGCGCTCGAAAGCGCCACCGACACGGCGAAACCCGCCACCAGGGCGGTCGTGATCTTCCTCATGATGTTCCTCCCTTGGCCCGGCCTTGGCGCGCGGGCTCTGTATCGAGCGAAGCCCTTTTTTTCGAGCCTCGAAAAAAAGAATGACTCAGAGCGCCCCCTATGTCAATATGCCGCAAGCGGCCGCCGGCGAGCCGCGCGCCGCGGGCTCGCGCGGGGCGGCGCGGGCGGGCGGCACAGGGAGGAACGGCGCCATGACGGCGGGCATCCGTCACGACGACCTGAGAAAGCGCAACCGCGCCCTCGTCATCCGCGCCGTGCGGCGCGCCGGCCAGCCCTCGCGCACCGAGCTCGCCGGGCTGACCGGGCTCAGCCATTCGACCATCTCGGCCATCGCCGCCGACCTGATCGCCGAGGGCACGCTCGCCGAGACCAAGCCGGCCGATGCCGCCGCCAGCCGGCGCGGCCGGCCGCAGGTGGCGCTCGCGCTCAACCCGCGTGCCGGCGCCGTGGCGACCGTGGTGCTGTCGCTCGGCCGGCTGTCGGTCGCGCTGGTCGACTATGCCGGCACGGTGGTCGCCGAGCAGAGCGAGCGCCTGCCGACGCTGACCGCCGAGCCGGGTGCGCTGGTCGCGCGCGTGACGGCGGCGCTGCGCGGCCTGCTCGCGCGCGGCGGCGGCGACGCCGGGCGGCTGATGCGCATCTGCCTCGCCGTGCAGGGCATCACCGATTCGGCCGGCCGCACGCTGCTGTGGTCGCCGATCACGCCGCACAGCGACATCGCCTTCGCCCCGGCGCTGGAAAAGGCCTTCGCCGTGCCGGTCGCCGTCGTCAACGACTGCAACATGATCGCCACCGCGCTGACCTGGCGCGCGCCGCAGCGCCACGGCGACGACTTCGTCGCCGTGCTTCTGTCCAACGGCATCGGCATGGGCCTGATGCACAAGGGCGCGCTGTTTTCCGGCACGCGCTCGTCGGCCGGCGAGTTCGGCCACATGATCCACCGTCCGCACGGCGCCCTGTGCCGCTGCGGCCGGCGGGGCTGCATCGAGGCCTATGCCGGCAACTACGCCATCTGGCGCAAGGCCGAGGGGCACGACGAGCAGCAGCGCCCGGTGGCCGACATCGACGCCGGCGCGATGGCCGCGCTCGCCGCGCGCGCCCGCGCCGCCGACGGGCCGGAGCGCACCGCCTTCCGCGCCGCCGGCGAGGCGATCGGCTTCGGGCTCGGCAGCCTGTTCGCCGTGTTCGATCCCGCCCCCGTCGTCTTCGTCGGCCAGGGCACCGCGGCCTTCGACCTGCTCGAGCCGGTGATCCGCGAAGCGCTCGGCCGCACCGCCGGCGGCCAGGCCGCCGGCGCGCTCGCCTTCGAGACGGAGGCCAACGAATTGCCGCTCATCCGCCACGGCTGCGCCATGACGGCGCTCACCCAGCTCGACCGGGCGGTCTTCGCGCTCGGCGCCGAGCCGGCCGCCGCGCGCGGCCGCGCGGTGGCATGAGGGCGCCCGCCGCAGCGCTCGCGCTCGCGCTCGCCGCGCCGGCGGCGGCCGAGCCGGTCGCCGAGCCGTGGGCCGAGCGCGTGCTCCTCGAGCGCGTCGATCCCGCCGCGGTCGCCGGCCGGCTCGACGCCGCGGCGCTGGCGGCGCTGCGTGCGACGGGCGAGCGCCTGTTCGTCGGCCGCTTCACCGAGGCCGACGGCGTCGGCCGCCCGTTCGCCACCCAGGCGATCGTGCCGACCGCGCGCCGGCGCGCGCCCGAGAACGCCTTCTTCCGCTCCGCCGGGCTCGACGCCAACGCCTGCTCGGGCTGCCACAACCAGCCGGCCACCGGCGGCGCCGGCGACTTCGTCGCCAACGTGTTCGTCTCCGAGGGCTTCGAGAGCGCCGACTTCGACAGCCTCGATCCGCAATTCTCCAACGAGCGCGGCACCAACCACCTGTTCGGTGCCGGGCTGATCGAGCTTCTGGCGCGCGAGATGACGGCCGAGCTGCACGCCGTGCGGCGCGCCGCGCTGGCCGAGGCGCGCGCCGGCGGCGCGCCGGTCACCGCCGCGCTCGCCGCCAAGGGCGTCGGCTTCGGCGCCGTCACCGCCCATCCCGACGGCATGCTCGACCTCGGCGCGGTCGAGGGCGTCGACGACGATCTCGTCATCCGCCCGTTCAGCCAGAAGGGCGTGATGACGTCGCTGCGCCAGTTCACCGTCAACGCGCTCAACCACCACCACGGCATCCAGGCCGACGAGCGCTTCGGCCCGCGCTGGACCGGCACGCGCGACCATGACGGCGACGGCGTCGACGACGAGATCGGCGCCGGCGAGATCTCCGCTCTCGTCGCCTGGCAGGCCGGTCTCGCCCCGCCGGCGGTCGAAACGCCGGCCGACGCGGCCTGGCGCGCCGCCGCCCGGCGCGGCGACGCGCTGTTCGACGGGCTCGGCTGCCAGGCCTGCCACCGCCGCGCCCTGCCGCTCGACAGCCTGGAGTTCGCCGATCCCGGACCGCTCGACATGGCCGGCACGCTGCGCGCCGGCGAGACGCCGCACGGCGCCGTCTACGACCTGGCGCTGATGGCCTGGGCCGAGCGCCTGCCGCGCGATGCTGACGGCCGCATCCTGGTGCCGCTCTTCGGCGACCTGAAGCGCCACGTGATCGCCGACCGCCAGGTGGCGACGCTCGGCAACGAGCTGCTCGCCCAGCGCTTCGTCGAGCGCAACGTCTTCATGACCGCCGAGCTGTGGGGCGTCGCCGAAACCGCGCCCTACGGCCACCGCAACGACCTGACGACGCTCGACGCGGTGATCCGCGCCCACGGCGGCGCGGCGCGCGCCGCGCGCGACGCCTATGTCGCGGCCGCCGAGACCGACCGGCGGGCGCTGATCGCCTTCCTGCGCACCCTGGTGATCGCGCCGTGAGGCGGCTGGCCGCCGCGCTCGCGCTTCTCGCGCTGGCCCCGGCCGCGGCGGCCGAGCGCGACATGCCGGCCGGCGACGTGCCGGCGATGCGCGAGGAGGCGGCGGAGGCCGGCATCGCGCACGCCTATCGCGGGCCGTGGGAGTACTTCGTCGGCGGCGGCGCCGCCGCGCTCGACTGCAACGGCGACCGCATGCCGGACCTGTTCGTCGCCGGCGGCAAGGCGCCCGCCCGCCTCTACGTCAACCGCGGCCGCGCCGGCGGGCCGCTGCGCTTCGCCGAGACCGACACCGGGCTCGCCGCGCGCGACCTGGAAAGGGTGCTCGGCGCCTATCCGCTCGACATCGACAGCGACGGCCACCCCGACCTGGTGCTGCTGCGCCTCGGCGAGAACCTGATCCTCAGGGGCGGGCCGGACTGCCGCTTCACCAAGGCCAACCGCCGCTTCGCCTTCGACGGCGGCCGCGCCTGGACGACCGCCTTCGCCGCGGCGTGGGAGAAGGACGGCGCGTTCCCCACCCTCGCCTTCGGCAACTATGTCGACCGCCAGGCGCCCGGCGCGCCCTGGGGCACCTGCCACGACAACGCGCTGCATCGGCCGGCCGCCGGGGCGGCGCCGGACTACGGCACGGCGCTGGCGCTCGCGCCCGGCCACTGCGCGCTGTCGATGCTGTTCACCGACTGGAACCGCTCCGGCCTGCCGGCGCTGCGCGTGACCAACGACCGGCACTACTATCGCGGCGGCGAGGAGCAGCTCTGGCATGTCGAGCCGGACCGGCCGCCGCGCCTGTTCACCCGCGCCGACGGCTGGCAGCGCCTCACCATCTGGGGCATGGGCATCGCCGAGGGCGACATCGACGGCGACGGCTATCCCGAATACGCCCTCACCTCGATGGGCGACACCAAGCTGCAGCGCCTCGACGAGGAGGCCGAGGAGGACCGGCCGGTCTATGCCGACATCGCCTACGCGCGCGGCGCGACGGCGCACCGGCCCTACCGCGGCGACGACCTCAAGCCGTCGACCGGCTGGCACGCCGAGTTCGCCGACTTCAACAATGACGGGCTGTTCGACCTGTTCATCGCCAAGGGCAACGTCGAGAAGATGGAGGACTTCGCCGCCTTCGATCCCGACAACCTGCTGATCGGCCAGTGGGACGGCGGCTTCGCGGAGGCCGGCGACCTGGCCGGCATCGACCGCGACACCAGGGGGCGCGGCGCGGTGGTCGACGACTTCAACCGCGACGGCCGGCTCGACCTTCTCGTCGTCAACCGCGAGGCGCCCGTCTCGCTGTTCCGCAACATGGGCGCCGCCAGCGCCGACGGCCCGCGCCAGGGCGGCAACTTCGTCGCCGTCGAGCTCGCCCAGGACGGCGCCAACCGCAACGCCGTCGGCGCGCTCGTCTCGCTGCGCTGGGGCGCCAGGACCCTCAACCGCACCGTGCAGGTCGGCGGCGGCCACGCCTCCGGCCGCCTCGGCTTCCTGCATTTCGGCATCGGCACGGCCGAGCGCGCGACGATCCGCGTCAAGTGGCCGGACGGCGAGTGGAGCGCGCCCTACCGCGTCTTCGCCAACAACTTCGTGCATCTGGCGCGCGGCGCCGCCGACGTGCGCTACTGGTACCCGCCCGAGTGAGGGAACATCCGCCCGCGCCGCCGGTTATCCGGGCGTGGCGGCACGCGTCGCCGCCAGCCGAACGGAGGCCGCGATGCCCATATACCGTCTCGAGCCGAGCGCCGCACCCGACGACCCGCGCTGGGACAACGCGCCGACCCAGGGCACGGTGATCGTGCGCGCCGAATCGCCCGCCGACGCCCGCCTGGTGGCGTCCGAAGCCGAGGCCGATTTCCTCGAGGTCGACGCCAAGCCGGGCGACGGCGTGTCGACCAGCTTCGCCAGCGCGTTCCGCAATCCGCTGCTCTACTCCGTCGTCGAGGACACCGGCACGCGCTTTGCCGCCGAGGGGCCGCGGGCGGTGCTGGAGGGCGACCTGACGCGCGACGTGCTGCTGACGACGCGAACCGCCGGCGGCGACGCAAAGGGCTGATCTTCCAGGCGGAACCGCCGTCCATGCCGGCCCGCGTCGCGGCAGCGCGCGGCGCGCCGGCCGACAAGGCGCTTGCGCTTTCGCGGCGCCTGCGCTATGCGCCGCGGCGGGCCACCCCTCCCCACCGAGGGGCGTGCTATCTGGAAGGATAGAACCATGACGACCCCGCTTGCCAAGCCGGACCTGCGTCCGGCCAATCCCCGTTTTTCATCCGGTCCCTGTGCCAAGCGTCCCGGCTGGACCCTGGATGCGCTCGCCGACGCCGCGCTCGGCCGCTCGCACCGCGCCAAGCTCGGCAAGGCCAAGCTGGCGCGCGCCATCGCGCTGACGCGCCAGGTGCTGCAGGTTCCCGAAAGCCACCGCATCGGCATCGTGCCGGCGTCCGACACCGGCGCCGTCGAGATGGCGCTGTGGTCGCTGCTCGGCGCCCGCGGCGTCGACGTGCTGGCCTGGGAATCCTTCGGCGCCGGCTGGGTGACCGACATCGCCAAGCAGCTCAGGATCGCCGATCTGCGCCGCATCGAGGCCGACTACGGCCACTTGCCGAACCTCGCCGAGGTCGATTTCGACCGCGACGTGGTGTTCACCTGGAACGGCACCACCTCCGGCGTGCGCGTTCCCGACGGCGGCTTCATCCCTGCCGACCGGGCCGGCCTGACGATCTGCGACGCCACCTCGGCCGCCTTCGCCCAGCGCCTCGACTTCGCCAAGCTCGACGTCGTCACCTTCTCCTGGCAGAAGGTGCTGGGCGGCGAGGCCGCGCACGGCGTCCTCATCCTGTCGCCGCGCGCGGTGGAGCGGCTGGAGACGCACACGCCGCCCTGGCCGCTACCCAAGATCTTCCGCCTGACCAAGGGCGGCAAGCTGAACGAGGGCATCTTCAAGGGCGAGACGATCAACACGCCCTCCATGCTGTGCGTGGAGGACTATCTCGACGCGCTCGAATGGGCCGAGGGCCTGGGCGGGCTCGACGCGCTGATCGCCCGCGCCGACGCCAACTTCGCGGTCATCGACCGCTTCGTGGCGGCCAGCGACTGGGCCGAGCATCTCGCCGTCGACCCGGCGACGCGCTCCAACACCTCGGTCTGCCTGTCGATCGCCGATCCCGAGATCCGCGCGCTCGATCCGGCCGCCCAGGCCGCCTTCGCCAAGGACATGGCGGCGCGGCTCGAGGCCGAGGGCGTCGCCTACGACATCGGCGCCTATCGCGACGCCCCGCCCGGCCTGCGCATCTGGGCCGGCGCCACGGTCGAGACCGCCGATCTCGAGGCGCTGATGCCGTGGCTCGACTGGGCCTTCGCCGGCGCCCGCTCGGCGCTGCGCGCCGCCGCCTGAGCCGCCCGGCCACGCCGTCGCCAATGCCTGAGGCGCCGCCCCTTGCCGGGGCGGCCCGTCGGCCCTCCCCTTCTTCTTCCGTCACCCGAGGAATCCGCCATGCCGCGCGTGCTCGTCTCCGACAAGCTTTCCCCCACCGCCGTCGACATCTTCAAGACCCGCGGGGTCGAGGTCGACTACCTGCCCGATCTCGGCAAGGACAAGGACAAGCTCCTGTCGGCGATCGGCGACTATGACGGCCTTGCGATCCGCTCGGCCACCAAGGTCACCGAAAAGCTGATCGCCGCCGCCGACCGGCTCAAGGTCGTCGGCCGCGCCGGCATCGGCGTCGACAATGTCGACATCCCGGCGGCCTCGCGGCGCGGCATCATCGTGATGAACACGCCGTTCGGCAACTCGATCACCACGGCCGAGCACGCCATCGCCATGCTGTTCGCCGTCGCCCGGCAGATCCCCGAGGCCAACGCGTCGACCCATGCCGGCAAGTGGGAGAAGAACCGCTTCATGGGTGTCGAGATCACCGGCAAGACGCTCGGCGTCATCGGCTGCGGCAACATCGGCTCGGTGGTCGCCATGCGCGCCGTCGGCCTGCGCATGCACGTCGTCGCCTTCGACCCCTTCCTGTCGCAGAAGCGGGCCGACGAGCTCGGCGTCGAGAAGGTCGAGCTCGACGAGCTGTTCCAGCGCGCCGACTTCATCACCCTGCACACGCCGCTCACCGACAAGACGCGCGGCGTCGTCGACAAGGCGGCGATCGCGCGCATGAAGGATGGCGTGCGCATCATCAACTGCGCGCGCGGCGGCCTGGTGGTCGAGGCCGACCTGGTCGAGGCGCTGAAGGCCGGCAAGGTGGCCGGCGCCGGCATCGACGTCTTCGAGGTGGAGCCGGCGACCGACAACCCGCTGTTCAACCTGCCCAACGTGGTGTGCACGCCGCATCTCGGCGCCTCGACGCGCGAGGCGCAGGAGAACGTGGCCCTGCAGGTGGCCGAGCAGATGGCCGACTACCTGACCAAGGGCGCGGTCACCAACGCCATCAACATGCCCTCGATCAGCGCCGAGGAGGCACCGCGGCTGAAGCCCTTCGTCAAGCTCGCCGAGGTGCTCGGCGCCTTCGTCGGCCAGGTGACCGAGGAGCCGATCCGCGAGGTCGAGATCCTGTTCGACGGCGCCACGCGCGAGATGAACACGCGCGCGCTGGTCAGCGCCACGCTGGCCGGGCTGATCCGGCCGCAGGTCTCCGACGTCAACATGGTGTCGGCGCCGATCATGGCCAAGGAGCGCGGCATCATCCTGTCGGAGGTCAAGCGCGACAAGTCCGGCGTGTTCGACGGCTACATCAAGCTGACGGTGAAGACCGCCGAGAAGACGCGCACCATCGCCGGCACCGTGTTCTCCGACGGCAAGCCGCGCTTCATCCAGATCAAGGGCATCAACCTCGATGCCGAGATCGGCGAGCACATGCTCTACACGACCAACAACGACGAGCCGGGCATCATCGGCCTGCTCGGCACCGTGTGCGCGCGGCACGGCGTCAACATCGCCAACTTCCAGCTCGGCCGCAACCGGCCGGGCGGCGACGCCATCGCGCTGCTCTATCTCGACGAGCCGATCGCCCCGAACGTGCTCGCGGAGCTGCGCGGCCACCAGGAGATCCTGTCGGCCAAGCCGCTGCGCTTCGACGTCTCGGGCTGACCGCCGCCGCGCCGGCCGGCCGGCCGCCTGCCGCCGGCCGCGCCCGCTCTACGGCCGCGGCTGCCGCGCCGCCTGGCGCAGCGCGGCGTTGCGGCCGCTGTGCTCGGCCAGCCAGATGCCGCCGAGCACCAGCACCATGGCGAGCCCGTGATAGGGACGGAACGCCTCGCCGAGCAGCAGCACCGACAGCCCGGTGCCGAAGATCGGCACGAGGTTGATGAACAGGCTGGCGCGGTTGCCGCCGAGCAGTTCGTTGCCGCGGATGAAGAAGATCTGCGCCAGGAGCGACGGGAAGATCGCCGTGTAGGCCGCCACGCCCCAGCCGGCGGCGTCGGGCCAGACCATGCGGCCGGTGGCATATTCCCAGGCGGCGAAGGGCAGCGAGGTGATCATCGCCGTCACGGCAAGCGCGGTGATCGTGCTTTGCCAGTGCAACGCCGGCTTGAAGCGCAGGAACACGGTGTAGACGCTGTAGATCAGCACTGCGAACAGCATCAGCGCGTCGCCGCCGTTGAGCTCGAGCGCGGCGAGCCGCGTCAGGTCGCCATGCGTGGCCGTCAGCGCCACGCCGGTGACCGACAGCACGAAGCCGACGGCGTGCAGCCAGGTGATGCCGAGGCGGAACAGCACGAAGTTGATCAGCACCACCACCATCGGCATGCCGGCCTGCTCGATCGACACGTTGATCGCCGAGGTCATCGTCAGGGCGCTGTAGAGCGCGGCGTTGAAGCCGGTGAAGCCGATCACGCCGAGAAAGAAGAACAGCGGCAGGTGCCGGCGAATCACCGGCCAGTCGCGCCGCACGTGGCGCCACGAGAAGGCGCCGAGCACTGCGAGCGCGATCGTCCAGCGCAGGCTGGTCAGAAGCAGCGGCGAGATGTGGCCGACCGCCAGCTTGCCGGCGACCGCGTTGCCGCCCCAGAACAGGGCGGTGGCGGTGAGCATGGCATAGGCGGTGCGGTGCATGGCGGGCGGCGGGTCCGTCGGGTGGGAGCGCAAAGACTGACGCATAAAGTGTGTCGCCGCGTTCGTAAACGCGGAACGCGGGAATCCGCCGCAGCCGGAGGGCCGGGATTGGGGGCTCGCGCCGCCGCATGCGCGAGGCTATAGAGGCCTGTCGGTCGCCGGGGGCGGCCGCGCGCAACAGCGAAACGGGGACGCGCGATGACGAATGTGGTGGTGGTCGGCTCGCAGTGGGGCGACGAGGGCAAGGGCAAGATCGTCGACTGGCTGTCGGAGCGGGCCGACGTGGTGGTGCGCTTCCAGGGCGGCCACAATGCCGGCCACACGCTGGTCATCGACGGCGTCAGCTACAAGCTGTCGCTGCTGCCGTCCGGCGTCGTGCGCGGCGGCAAGCTGTCGGTGATCGGCAACGGCGTGGTGTTCGACCCGCACGCCTTCGTCGCCGAGCTCGAGCGGCTTGCCGAGCTCGGCGTCGACGTCACGCCGGAGCGCCTGAAAATCGCCGAAAACACGGCGCTTATCCTGTCCGTGCACGGGGAGCTCGACCGCATGCGCGAGGAAAAGGCAGGCAAGGGAACGCGGATCGGCACGACCGGCCGCGGCATCGGCCCGGCCTACGAGGACAAGGTCGGCCGGCGCGCCATCCGCCTGATGGATCTGGCCGATCCCGACACGCTGCCGGCCAAGGTCGACCGCCTGCTCGCCCACCACAACCCGCTGCGTCGCGGCCTCGGCGTGGCCGAGGTCGACGCGGCCGCGCTGCTCGGCGAGCTCGGCGACGTGGCCGACAAGGTGCTGCCCTACATGGACCGCGTGTGGAAGGTGCTCGACGACGCGCGCCGCGACGGCCGGCGCATCCTGTTCGAGGGCGCCCAGGGCACGCTGCTCGACATCGACCACGGCACCTATCCCTTCGTCACCTCCTCAAACACGGTCGCCGGCCAGGCGGCCACCGGCTCGGGCGTCGGGCCGGGCGCCATCGGCTACGTGCTCGGCATCACCAAGGCCTACACCACGCGCGTCGGCGAAGGCCCCTTCCCGACCGAGCAGGACAACGAGATCGGCGCCTTTCTCGGCGAGCAGGGCCGCGAGTTCGGCACCGTGACCGGGCGCAAGCGGCGCTGCGGCTGGTTCGACGCCGTCCTGGTGCGCCAGGCCGTGGCGGCCAACGGCATCGACGGCATCGCGCTGACCAAGCTCGACGTGCTCGACGGGCTCGACGAGATCCGCATCTGCACCGGCTATCGGCTCGACGGCCAGACGATCGACTACCTACCGGCCAGCCAGGGCGCGCAGGCGCGCGTCGAGCCGATCTACGAGACGCTGGAGGGCTGGAAGAGCAGCACCAGGGGCGCGCGAAGCTGGGCCGCGCTGCCGGCGCAGGCGGTCAAGTATGTGCGCCTGGTCGAGGAGCTGATCGGCGCGCCGGTCGCCCTCCTGTCGACCAGCCCGGAGCGCGAGGACACCATACTTGTGACCGACCCCTTTCGCGACTAGGCTCGCGGCCGGGCCGCCGGCGCACGCGCCAGCACCTCGACCAGCGAAGAAGAACGACGAAAAAAGGGACCAACGGACCGGGATAGCATGGCGGATTTTGTAGCGGTCTTGAACAAGACGATCGGCGGGCTGAGCGAGAACACGCCCGAGATGCGTCAGCGCGTCTACGAAAAGGCGCGCGCGACGATCGCCGCCAAGCTGGCCGCCCTGTCGCCGCCGCCCTCCGAAGCCGTGGTCGCCCGCCAGAAGGGCCTGCTCGAGGAGGCGATCGCCGAGGTCGAGGCCTCGCACGCCGCGCAGGAGGCCGCGGCGTCCGCGGCTGCTGCGCCGGAGCCGGAGCCGGCGCCCGAACCGCCCCGACCGGAGCCGGCCGCCGAGCCCGCGAGCCCCGCGCCGGCCGCCGACCGGGCGCCGCCGGCGACCGCACATGCAGAGCCGCCCGCGCCGCGCGAGCCCGAAACCCCGGCCGCCGCCGCCGGCCAGGCCGCCGAGAGCGTCGCGCCCGGTCCCGGCACGACCGCCGCCGCGGACGAGCCGGCCGGACGGACGGACGAGGAGCCCGCGCGCGAGCCCGACGAGAGCGAGCCGCTCGAGCCGGCCGCGGCCGTTCCGCCGCCCCGCCGGCGCGGCCGGCGCGGCGTCGGCGGCATGATCGCCGCGCTCGTCGTCCTGCTGGTGCTGGCCGGCGCCGGCTATGCCGTGTGGCTCAACCGTGCCGAGATCGGCCCGATGCTCGGCTTCGGCGCCGCGCCGGAGGCGCCCGTGGCGATCGACACCGAGGACGGCGCACAGCCCGAGACGGCGGCGGACGACGAGGCGCCGCCGGCCGACGGCGATGCCGGGCAGGAGCAGGCCGCCGCGCCGGCCGAGCCCGCTCCCGCGGCACCGACGGCGCCGGCCGACGAGGCGCCGCAGAAATTCACCCAGCGGCTTCTGTCGGACGGCACCGAGGTGGACGAGGGGCCCGCCGGCGGCGAGCCGGGCCTCGGCGAAGGCACCTCCGTCGCGGCCGCCAACCCGCCGCCCGAGGGCGAGACGGGCGCCGCCGCCGAACCGAGCGCCGAGGTGCCGGTCGGCCAGAAGGCGATCTTCTACGAGGAAGGCACGAACGCCGCCCAGGGCTCGGCCGAATCCGGCGCCACCGTGTGGTCGCTCGTCCAGGAATCGCCCGGCGCCGACCAGCCGCCGGAGCCGGCGATCCGCGCCGAGGCGACGATTCCCGGCAAAGACCTGCAGCTTCGCATGACGATCCGGCGCAACGCCGACCCGTCGCTGCCGGCCAGCCACATCATCGAGATGATCTTCCTGACGCCCGACAACTTCGCCGAGGGCGGCATCGACAACGTGCTGCGCGTGGCGATGAAGCAGTCGGAGGAGGACACCGGCAATCCGCTGCTCGGCATCCCGGCCAAGATCGCCGACGGCTTCTTCCTGCTGGCGCTGAGCGACAGCCAGGCGGAGCTGGAGGCCAACCGCACGCTGCTGCGGCGGCAGAGCTGGATCGACATCCCGATCATCTACCGTTCGGGACGGCGCGCGCTGATCACGATGGAAAAGGGCATTCCGGGCGACAAGGTCTTCGACGAGGCGCTCGACGCCTGGCAGGCCGCGACGAGCGGCTGAGCCGGCGCGGCTCCGGCACCCGCGCCCCGGGCCGCCGGCCGGCCGCGCTCTTCCATGTTGCCGCAGGGCCCGCGGCGGTTCGTGCGACGGCACCCGACCCCGCGCGAGATGACGGTCGAGCCCGACGCGACACCAGCGCATGAGTGCCGCCTGACGCATTCCCGACGAAGTGGAAACCGGTTCGCCGTTCGAAAACGCGTCACAACGACAACGTGGAGCCGAACTGCGATTGCCGTGACATGCGGCGCGGTCCTGGCCGCGCCGGACGCAACGGCGGGGCTCAGCCCGCGGCCGCGCGGCCTTCCTCCGCCTCGATCACCCGGGCGGCCTGGCGGCGGGCGGAGGCCTTGACGGCCTCCTGCACCTTTTCGAAGGCGCGCACCTCGATCTGGCGCACGCGCTCGCGCGAGATGTCGAACTCGCCCGACAGCTCCTCGAGCGTCATCGGGTCCTCGGCCAGCCGGCGCGCCTCGAAGATGCGCCGCTCGCGCTCGTTGAGCACCTTCATGGCGTCGGCGAGCATCTCGCGCCGGTTCTCCAGCTCGTCCTGCTGGACGAGCATGTCCTCCTGGCTCTCCTGCTCGTCGACCAGCCAGTCCTGCCACTCGCCGGATTCGCCCTCCGTCGCGCGGATCGGCGCGTTGAGCGAGGCGTCGCCCGACAGCCGGCGGTTCATCGAGATCACCTCTTCCTCGCTGACATTGAGGCGGGTGGCGATCTCCGAGACCTGCTCGGGGTTGAGGTCGCCCTCGTCGAGCGCGCGGATCTTGCCCTTCACCTTGCGCAGGTTGAAGAACAGCCGCTTCTGGTTCGCCGTGGTGCCCATCTTGACCAGGCTCCACGAGCGCAGGATGTACTCCTGGATGGCGGCCTTGATCCACCACATGGCATAGGTCGCCAGCCGGAAGCCGCGCTCCGGCTCGAACTTCTTGACGGCCTGCATCAGGCCGACATTGCCTTCCGAGATCACCTCGCCGATCGGCAGGCCGTAGCCGCGATAGCCCATGGCGATCTTGGCGACGAGCCGCAGATGGCTGGTCACAAGCTTGTGTGCGGCGTCGGTGTCGTCGTGCTCCTGATACCGCTTGGCGAGCATGTACTCTTCCTGCGGCTGGAGCATGGGGAAGCGTCGGATCTCCTCCAGGTAGCGCGTCAGGCCACCCTCGCCGGAGACGATGCTGGGCAGTGTCTGGGCCATAAAGCACCCTCCTCTCTTGCTGTTCGCCCCCTTTGCGACAGGCGGGCGTCGGCGCCGTGCTCCGCGAAAGACGCACTGCGCCACATGACATATAGGCACGACTGGGGAAATTTGAAGGCCGCGGCCACGGTTCCGCGGCAGCCGTCGATTTTGCTAGCACGGCGGCGCTTCACGCGCACATCACAAGCGCCTGAACGCCTCCACCAGGGCGGCCATGTCGGCCGGCGGATCGGCCTGAAAGCGCATCGCGGCACCGGTTTCGGGGTGGCGGAAGACGATGACGTTGGCGTGCAGCGCCTGCCGCGCGAACCCCGCGACATGGCCGCGCAGCGGCTCGGGCAGGCGGTTCGCCTTGCTGCGGAAGCCGCGGCCATAGGCCGGGTCGCCGACCAGCGGATGGCCGAGATGCGCCATGTGGACGCGGATCTGGTGCGTGCGGCCGGTCTCCAGCCGGCATTCGACGAGGCTCGCCAGCGCCTCGCCGCCGGCCCCGCCATAGCGCTCCAGCACGCGGTAGCGGGTGACGGCGCGGCGCGCGTCGGCGCGGCCCTCGGGCACCACGGCGCGCAGCGTGCGGTCGCCCGGCGCGCGCCCGAGCGGCGCGTCGACGCGGCCCTGCGCCGGTTCCGGCGCGCCCCACACCAGCGCCAGATAGGCGCGTTCGACGCCGCCCTCCTCGGCCTTGCGGGCGAAACCCCCCGACAGCCGGCGATGCGCCCGGTCCGTCTTGGCCACCACCATCACGCCGCTGGTGTCGCGGTCGAGCCGGTGCACGATGCCCGGCCGGCGCACGCCGCCGATGCCCGACAGCGTGTCGCCGCAATGGTGGATCAGCGCGTTGACCAGCGTGCCGTCGGGATTTCCCGCGCCGGGATGGACCACCAGGCCCGCCGGCTTGTCGATCACGATCAGCGCCGCGTCCTCGTGCAGGATCGCCAGCGGGATCGCCTGCGGCGCCGGCACCGGCTCCGCCGCCGGCGGCAGCGCGAGCGTGTAGACCTCGCCCTCGGCGACCTTGCGGCTGGCCTCCGCCACCGCCGCGCCGTCGCACGACACCGCGCCGGCGCGGATCAGCGCCTGCACGCGGCTGCGCGACAGATCGGGCGCGAAGACGCCGGCCAGCCAGCGGTCGAGCCGCGCGCCCGCGTCATCGGGCGCCACCCGCGCCTCTTTCCTTGCCTCGACGGCTTCGTTATCCAGATCGCCCATCACAACTGATTCCGGACCGCCGCCCGATGGCCACACCTTCCCACGACGACGAGACCGAACGCCCGCTCGACCCGGCCGCCGAGCGGGTGCGCCGCAAGCTGATGCGCTTCGTGGCGATCAATCTCGGCCTGCTCTTCGTCGCCGTTATGGCGGTGATGGGCGCGGTTGTCTACCAGACCTGGTGGACCGGCGAGGACGCCGCGGAACCGCCCGCCCTCGCCGGCGGCGAAACGCTCGCCGAAGGCACCATCGCGCTGCCCGACGGCGCGCGGCTCGTCTCGCACGCGGCGAGCGGCCGGCAGCTCACCCTGCATGTGGCGCTGCCCGACGGCAGCGCCGCGATCCTCGTCTACGACATGGCCGCCGGTGCGATGGTCGGGCGCTTCGCGCTCGCCACCGCGCCGGCCGGCGCGGTGCCCGAGGGCGCCGAGTGAGCATCCGCGTCGCCCAGGTCACCATCCTGGTCGACGACTACGACGCGGCGATCGCCTGGTATCGCGAGCGGCTCGGCTTCCGGCTGATCGAGGACAGGCCGCTTGCCGGCGGCAAGCGCTGGGTCGTCGTCGCGCCGCCCGGCGATGCCGGCGCCCGGCTGCTGCTGGCCCGCGCCCGCGGCCCGCGCCAGCGCGCCGGCGTCGGCGCCCAGGCCGGCGACCGCGTGTTCCTGTTCCTTGAGACCGACGATTTCTGGAGCGCCTACCGGCGCATGAGCGCGGCCGGCGTCGCCTTCCGCGAGACGCCGCGCGAGGAGCCCTACGGCACCGTCGCCGTCTTCGCCGACCTGTCCGGCAATCTCTGGGACCTCATCGAGCCCGCGCCGCGAAAGAGTTGACGCGACCCCACACGACGTGTTGCATTTGCCGTCGATCGCGACTATATCGTCGCGGCGCACCGCGCTCCCATCGTCTAGCGGTCTAGGACGCCGCCCTCTCACGGCGGAAACAGGGGTTCGAGTCCCCTTGGGAGTGCCACTTTTTTCATAACTTTTCCAAGGGCTTGGCTTCTTTGCGATTTTAGCGAAGACGTCGACGAGCTAAATATCGCCTAATGTCCAAAAAAGTTAGCGTTTGACGTTGGGCCGCCAAGCAGACAAATTTTGCACATCAGAGCTGGGCGGGGGTGGATCAGGGGCATGGCAGCTGCGCATCCATACATTTCGGGGCCGGGCAACATCGCTCTAATGGTAAACAACCTCAGGAGCAGCTTTCCGGCGACTATCACGTCCGAGACCGTCAAAAGGTTGGGTATTGCACCCAACAACGAAAGTTACGTCATAAACGCTCTCGTGTTTGTTGGGATTATCGATGGCGAGGGAAAAAAGACGAAGGAGGCCGCCGATGTATTCTCTCATCATAGAGATGAGGATTTTGCGCAGGCATTCTCCGAACTCGTCAAGTCAGGTTACAAAGATCTCTTCGACCTCTACGGAGATCCTGCGTGGGAAAAGGACAAGGATGCCTTAATCACCTTCTTTCGACGAGCGGATGGGACAAGCGCAGCGATAGGCGCGAGGCAGGCTGGCACATTTCAAGTGTTTGCCGCGCTCTCCGGCCACGGGGAGCTTCCAACGCGGCAGAAGCCCACAGAACGGAAGGCAGCCCCGAAGGGGTCTCGCGAAGATAAGCGCCAAAAGAGGAACCCGGAAGCAAAGAGCATAAAATTGGCGCCGGTGGCTCAACCTGAGCAAGCGAGCACAACTGACAATGGATATAATCCGAAAAAAGATTGGGCGCTGACTGTGCGCGTGGAGGTTAACTTGCCGGCTGATGCTAGTGCCGAAACGTACGACAACATTTTTAGGAGTATCAGGGCAAACTTGATGAATGACTGAGAACTTCGGAAAATTCGAAGCTTTTGTAAGGAGTGCGCACCTCGTAAGTTCGCAGCCGAGTGAGGTTGACGAAGGGAAGCTTCATCCATTCGACGAAAGGAATATTCACCCGGACATATCATCCGTGGCCATTAAGCTGTTCGATGATGGGCATTATTCGCAAGCAACGTTTGAAGCGTACAAGTTATTGGATAATAAGGTATCCGAGCTAGCTGGCATTTCTGAAACAGGTTACAAATTGATGATGGCTGCGTTCAATGCAGAAAGCCCTAAAATCCGCCTTAATGACCTGACCACACTAAGTGAAAAAGATGAACAGAGAGGATTCTCGCATTTATTTGCGGGAGCGGCTACTGCGATAAGAAACCCTCGCGGGCACACAGTAGGAAATAACGAGTCTCTTGATCTTTGTCTTGACCATCTTAGTTTGGCATCATTCCTGCTGCGTCGAATTTATAGCAGACGTGCTCCTTAGAGGAGGCCGTTTATCAAAATGCTGGATGCGGCCAACACAAGACGTCTCGCCATCGGCCTTTTGACAGCAGCAGGCGCTCTGCTGTTTGCAGCACTCCAGCTTGTTGGGGCCGGAGTGTCCGCTGGCAATCTCGAATACGCCGCTGGCGTCTCACGGGCTCTGTCGCCTCTGGCGGCCAGCGGACTTGCCGGGATAATAGCTCTAGTCTTTGCGGAGATCGCAGATTATCCCGGTACGCCAGAAGACGGGCACCCCCATGGGAGAATCAACTATCTCCAATCGGCGTTCGTAGTCATCGGAGTCTGGGGGCTGGGCACATTGATTTGGGGAGGCGTCGAGTTGCTGGTCAACGCCATGGTCTTGCAACCGTAGCATACCCCTTCCCCGGAGACCTATATCGGTGATCGGGGTCCGCGCGGAACGGGAAACGGCTCGGTCTGCCGCGAGAACTGGTCGGCCGGAAGGTAGAAGATGTTGGTCTTCGCCTTGCGGGGGTATATCTCCTTGGCGGCTGCGGCGAAGTGCTTCCGTAGGACGTTGGCGACTTTGATCCGCTGCACCCGCCAGGGATGGCTGTTCTCGCGCTCCATGAACTTCATGAGGTCCTGGATGCGGAACCAGTACAGACACCGCTCCTCGTCGTATCATGGCTTGCCTAGAGTATCTCGTCCCGCTCTTGTGCTCGGTAGCGGTCAGTCAGGAACGTCTGCAGCAGCTCCGCGAAATGATCCAGCAGTGTCGCGCCGGGCGGCGGGTCGACATACTCCTCCTCGGCGAACAGGGCATCCATCTGCGCCTCGAACTGCGCCTTGCGCGACTCCGGCAGTCGGACCTCGGCGCGCTCGTTGACCGCGTGGCGAAAGCGGCGCTGGTCCAGCACATCGTCGCCGTCTAGCATCACCCGCCGATTCGTAGGCGAACCCATGCAGGTGGGCTAGCCGCCCTCTCACGGCGGAAACAGGGGTTCGAGTCCCCTTGGGAGTGCCACTTCGCGCTCTTTTTCCAATCACTCACGGCATGTCCCTGGTGAACGGCATTCGGCTCGCCGATGCGCCGGGTGCGCGTTGTGCGGCCGGCACCGGGCGTGCGCGGGCACGCCCGGTTCTCGATTCGGCCGGCGTCCGGCCTCACGCCGTGCGCGGCTGCGCCCTGGCGCCGAGGGCGGCCGACCGCCCGGCGCTTGCCGCCGCCATGGCGCGCAGGCGGCCGGCCAGCATGAGCGCATAGCCCCACACCACGATCGCGATCAGGAACTCGCGGATCTCGGTCAGCTCGTGGCCTTCCGCCATGCCGCCGCCGAACAGCACGAACACCGCCTGCGAGACGGCCAGCAGACCGCCCATCGCCGCAGCGGCGAGCGCCTCGCGCCGCGGCGCATGGCGCCACAGGTCGAGCGCGATCCACAGCCCGGCGAAGAACCAGAGCTGGTAGGCCGCGAAGTTCCAGCTGTTGTACATCAGCCCGCACAAGGGCAGCGCGAGGACGGCCATGCTCGGCGGCGGGATGTAGGGCGCGAGCGGCGCCAGGAGGCGCGGCGCGCGCTGCGGCCACGCATAGGGCACCAGCACCAGAAGCAGCACGGCGGCGCTGTAATAGGCCGCCTCGAAGCGGTGCGTGTAGAAATTGTGCAGGTTGGTCTCGCGCTGCAGATTGCCCTCGAAGAGCTCCGGCGTGCCCCAGCCGAGCCAGTGCTGGCCCCACGACATCTCCTCGCCCAGCACGACCGCGACGCCGAGGAACATCAGCCACACCAGCACGGCCGGGCGCAGCCCGAAAACCCGCGCGACGGCGACCCGCCGCACCGCGAGCGCCGTGCGCGCCAGGACCCACAACGCGGCGATGAACACCACCTCGGTGGCGATGCTGAGGAACTGGCCCTCGCGCACGGTGACGGCGAACACCGTCGGCTCGACCAGCATCACGACCATGGTGGCGGCAAGCGTGCCGAACATGGCGCCGTAGAGCGTGCCGGGCAGCCGCAGCGCCGCCCAGTCGAACGGCCGCTCCGCGGCCGCCGACGGCCGCAGCGCGCGCACCAGCGCGTAGCCCGCCACCGCCAGCACGAGCGACACCGCAAGGCCGCGCGCGTCGAGCGCCGGCGGATACTTCTGGAGTACCCGCACCCCTTCCACGAGATAGCGATAGGCCACCACGCCGAACACCAGGCCGACCGCCACCGACAGGGCAACGGTCCTGCCGAACCAGCCCGAAACACATCCCGTCATTGTCTTGCTCCACCGTCCCTGCCGCCCTGTTCGAAGCATAGCCGGCGCCATAGTGGCGACGAAGCGCTTCCCTTCCGCAGGGTTAACGCCGGCGGCGGACAAGGCGGCGAGACCCGCCGGCCAAGGACGGCCGCGGCAACGCGGCGTTGCTCTGCCGCCCTTAAGCCTGTTCTTCCGCTGCGGCAACAAGCATTTGACGCGCCTCGATTAATCTTAGCCGAACGTTAAGTCTCGCCGGCAACAATCGGTCCCAACAAACAAGCGGGGAGTGTCTTCCTTGAGGTGCAGCGAGAGGGAGGACGGGGAGACCGCGCATCCCGGCGCACCGGCCGAGGAGGCGCAGACGGACGTTGCCGCGGCGGCGGCCGCGGCGACGCTCGCCGAACTCGGCGCGGACTGGCTGTGGGCGACCGACGCGCAGGACCGCTTCACGGTCCTGTCGGACGGCTTCTGCGCGGCGACCGGCCTCGACCCGGCGCGCGTGCTCGGCCGGCCGCGCCGCGAGGTGATGGCGGGCGCGGCCGCCGACCGCGACAGCCGGCGCGCGCTCGCAGACGACACGCCGCGCCCCTTCCGCGATCTGCTCCTGCGCATCGAGCGGCCCGACGGAACGCGCCTTCTGAGCGTTTCCGGCACGCCGTGCCGCGACGAGGCCGGCCGCTTCGCCGGCTACCGCGGCACGGGCCGCAACGTCACCGCGCTCGCCGCGCGCCTGGCCGCCTCGCCGCGCCCGGCCGAGGCCGACGCCGCGCGCCCGCTGATGGCGGCGCTCGAGGTGATGCAGGATGCCTTCTGCTTCTACGACGAGCACGACCGCGTCGTGCTCTACAACCGCGCCATGGTCGAGATGTATGGCGAGCTCGAGGACGTGCTGCGGCCCGGCCTGTCCTTCGAGGTGCTGCTCGACATCGGCCTGGCCCGCGGCATCTGGGACACCGGCCCGCTCGACGCAGCCGCGTGGCGCGCGGCGATCCTCGCCAAGCGGCGCCAGGAGTGCGAAGCCGAAGCGGTGATCGCGTTCCGCAACGGCCGCCGCGTGCTGCACCGCGAGAAGAGCACCGCCGGCGGCACGATCGTGGTGTGCACCGACGTCACCGAGCTCGAGCGCGCCAAGGAGAACTCCGAGGCGGTGCTGTCGGACCTCAAGACGACCCTCGACACCATGCGCATGGCGGTCGTGGTGGTCGACCGCGACCTGCGCGCGGTCTACGCCAACCGCGTCTTCTACGAGATGTGGTCGCTCGACGAGGCGCGCTTTCCGCTCGGCAGCCACTATCGCCTCCTGATGGAGATCAACCGCCGCGCCGGCATCTACGACATTCCCGACGAGGCGTGGGGCGACCACGTGATGGCCCGGCTGGCCGAGATCGGCGGCGGCAGCGTGGCGCCGCGCGAGTTCCTCCGCGCCGACGGCCGCACGGTGATCTATTCGGTGACGGCGCTGTCGGGCGGCAAGCGGCTCGTGTCCTTCTTCGACATCACCGACATGAAGACGCGCGAGGCCGCGCTCGCCGCAGCGCTGGAGAAGTCGAAGCTCGCCGAGGCGGTCATCGACAGCCTGCCCAATCCGATCTTCGTCAAGGACGCCAACCTCGAGTTCGTGCTCGCCAACAAGGCGTTCGCCGGGCTGTTCGGCACCAGCCCGCAGGCGATGCTCGGGCGCAAGGGCGCCGACTTCGTCGGTTCCGAGCACGCCGCCACCTTCGAGGCGAGCGAGCGCAGCGTGCTCGAGACCGGCGCGGACTACACCGTCGAGGAGGATTTCGAGTATGCCGGCCTCGGCCAGGCGCGCGTGGTGCGCAAGCACCGCGTATCGACGGGACGCGACACCGGCTACGTCGCCTGCTCGATCTTCGACGTCAGCGAGCTCAAGCGGCGCGAGCGCGACGCCGAGGAGGCGCGGCGCCGGCTCGAGGAGGTCATCGAATCGCTGCCGGCCGGCGTCGTCATCTACGACCGCGACGACCGTTTCGTGCTCGCCAACCGCAAGGTGCACGACAGCCTGCCGGCGATGGTGGAGGCGATGCAGCCCGGCCGGCCGCTGCGCGACGCCATCGCCGCCGCCCACCGCGCCGGCTACTTCCGCGAGACCGGCGACGCCGCGCTCGACGCGCTCTACGACGCCGATCCGGCCGCCTGGATCGAGGCCTACTGCCGGCGCTACCGCGCCCGCCATGCCGCGCACGAGCGGCAGAACCCCGACGGCCGCTGGTTCCAGGTCTACGACACGCGCACCGAGGACGGCACCTTCATCGGCGTGCGCGTCGACATCACCGAGCTCAAGGACCGCGAGTCGGCGCTGCGCGAGAGCATGCGCGAGAACGAGGTCTTCCGGAACCTGATCGACAACGTGCCCGTGGCGATCTACGCCAAGCGGCCCGACCTCAAGCTGATGTACGTCAACGAGGGCTGGTGCCGGCTCACCGGCCGCAGCAAGCAGGAGGCGATCGGCAAGAACGACATCGACATCTTCGGCGAGCAGGGGCGCGCCTTCATGGAAGGCGACCTGGCCGTGCTGCGCACGCGCCAGACCCAGGAGATCGAGGAAACGATGACCGATTCCGCGGGCGGCGAGCGCCACCAGATCGCCCGCAAGGCCGCCATGGTCGCCTCCGACGGCTCGTTCTACCTGATCGGCTCGACCACCGACATCACCGAGCAGCGCCGCCGCGAGGACGAGCTTCGCGTGGCGCGCCGCAAGGCCGAGGCGGCCGACCGCGCCAAGTCGGAGTTCCTGGCCAACATGAGCCACGAGATCCGCACGCCGATGAACGGCGTGCTCGGCATGGCCGAGCTGCTCGCCAAGTCGGAGCTGACCGCCAAGCAGCGCACCTTCACCAACATCATCGTCAAGTCGGGCAACGCGCTGCTGACGATCATCAACGACATCCTCGACTTCTCCAAGATCGACGCCGGCCAGCTCGTACTCGACCCGGTGCCCTTCAACCTGGCCGAGGCGGTCGAGGACGTCGCCGCGCTGTTGTCGATGCGGGCGCAGGAGAAGGACCTCGAGCTGATCCTGCGCGTCGACCCCGACCTTCCCGCCTGCCTGGAGGGCGACGTCGGGCGCATCCGCCAGATCATCACCAATCTCGTCGGCAACGCGATCAAGTTCACCGAGCGCGGCCACGTGCTGGTCGACGTCACGGGGCGGCCGGCCGAGGGCGGCATCGCGCTGCACGTGCGCGTCGCCGACACCGGCATCGGCATCCCCGCCGACAAGCGCGAGCTGATCTTCGACAAGTTCAGCCAGGTCGACGCCTCGTCGACGCGGCGCCACGAGGGCACCGGCCTGGGGCTGGCCATCTCCTCGCGCCTGGTGGCGCTGATGGGCGGCCAGATGGGCGTGGAGAGCCAGGAGGGCTGCGGCTCCACCTTCTGGTTCGAGGTCGCCCTGCCGGAAAGCCAGCGGGAGGAGAGCCGCGTGCCGGTGTGCGACGTGTCCGGGGCGCGCGTCCTGGTGGTCGACGACAACGCCGTCAACCGGGCGATCCTGATGGAACAGATGACCGCCTGGGGCTTCGACGCCTGCGCCGCCGAAAGCGGCGCGGAAGGGCTGCTGGTGCTCAAGGCGGCGGCCGGTCTCGGCATGCCGGTCGACTGCGTCGTCCTCGACTACCAGATGCCCGGCATGTCGGGCGGCGAGGCGGCGCGCGCCATCCGCGCCACGCCGGAGATCGCCGAAACGCCGATCGTCATGCTGACGTCGGTCGACCAGTCGCTCGAAAGCGGCGGCCGCGAGACCTGCGCCGATGCCAGGCTCGTCAAGCCGGCGCGCTCGGCCGCGCTATTGGAAACGCTGGTCGAGACCATCCAGCGCTGCCGCGGATCGCTTGCGCCGGCGGCCGAGGGCGAAGGCCAGACCGCGCCGGCCGCCGCGCCGCCGGGCGACCACGGCGCGCCGGTTCCGGCCACCCGCGCGCCGGCTGCGCCGCTGCGCAGCCCGCCCGATGGCGGGCATCGCGTCGACGTGCTGGTCGCCGAGGACAACGAGGTCAACCAGCTCGTCTTCACCCAGATTCTCGGCGAGGCCGGCATCGCCTTCGAGATCGTCGGCAACGGCCGGCTGGCGCTCCAGGCCTACCGCACGGCGCGGCCGCGCCTCGTCTTGATGGACGTGTCGATGCCGGAGATGAACGGGCTCGAGGCGGCCGCCGCGATCCGCAGGGCGGAAGCCGGCAGCGACCTGCGCGTGCCGATCATCGGCGTCACGGCGCACGCGCTCAAGGGCGACCGCGAGCGCTGTCTCGAAGCGGGGATGGACGACTATCTGTCGAAGCCGATCAGCCCGCGCGCCCTGCTGGAAAAGCTCGAGCGCTGGGGCGGCATCGCACCGGCGGAGCGCCAGCCGCGCCACGCCTCGGGCGGGCCCGCCCCGGCATGAGCCGCGCCGGCTAAGCGTTTCCAGACGAAGTGGAAACCGGTTCGCCGTTCGCAAATGCGCGAAAACAATGCGTTAGGGCCGGCCTGCGATTCCGTGACACGCAGAACGGCTCAAACGGCCGCCCGCCGGCGCCGCGCGCCCCCGCGACGATGCCCGGCGCCGGCATGGTGCGATCGCACCATAGCGGGTGCGAAGATCGCCGTTCTAGGGTCTGCGTGACCGGGGTTCGCTTCCCAGGTTGAGCAGCTTTCCGGACGGTCGGAGCGCCACCGCGATTGCACGGGTCCGAATTGCCCCAACGGGACCCGTCAGGCCAGAAAAACCGCGCCCATGCGCGACTGGTCTCTCACGGCGCCTCCTCCGTCCGGCTTTTTTTGTCGCCGCCTTCGCCCGCATCCTTCGCCGGCTGTCCATCGCCGGAACCTCCAAGCGGTTGATTCCCGACGCCTTCCCGCGACGGCGGACGCCGCCGCCGCGGACGCCGCTTGGCGGTCCCCGGCAGGCGTGATTGGCGCGACACAAAACTGTCATCCCGCTGTAACAAACGGCCGCTAAGCGCACAGCCGTCGCCTGGCACTGGCGACGCGACAAATTGCCAACAGGAGCAGGCCACATGAACAGGATTCTCGTGACGACGTCGGCTGCGGCGCTTGCCGTGGCGATGTCCGCCGGCGTCGCGGCCGCGCGCGACCAGATTCAGATCGTCGGGTCCTCGACCGTCTTCCCCTTCACCACCGCGGTGGCCGAGCGCTTCGGCCAGGGCACCGGCAACCAGACGCCCGTCGTGGAATCGACCGGCACCGGCGGCGGCATGAAGCTGTTCTGCGCCGGCATCGGCGAGAGCCACCCCGACTTCACCAACGCCTCGCGGCCGATCAAGGACTCCGAGCTCGAGAGCTGCATGGCCGCCGGCGTCACCCCGGTCGAGATCAAGGTCGGCTTCGACGGCATCGTGCTGGCCAACTCGAAGACGAGCGAGCGGGTCGATCTCACCAAGGAGCAGATCTTCAACGCGCTCGCCAAGAACGTCGTCGTCGACGGCGCGGTGGTGGAGAACCCCTACACCAACTGGTCGCAGATCGACTCCGCGCTGCCCGACAAGGAGATCGAGGTTCTCGGCCCGCCGCCCACCTCCGGCACGCGCGACGCCTTCGTCGAGCTGGTCATGGAAGAGGCCTGCCCCGAGGCGATCGAGGAGGCCGACGGCTGCACCCAGGTCCGCGAGGACGGTGCCTATGTCGAGGCCGGCGAGAACGACAACCTGATCGTCCAGAAGCTCGAGGCCAATCCGGACGCCTTCGGCATCTTCGGCTTCTCCTTCCTCGACCAGAACGCCGACAAGCTGCAGGGCTCCACCATCGGCGGCGTCGAGCCGACCTTCGACAACATCGCCTCCGGCGACTACGGCGTGTCGCGGTCGCTCTTCGTCTACGCCAAGAAGGAGCATGTCGGCGTCATCCCCGGCATGGCGGAGTTCATCAAGGAGTACACCTCCGAGGCCGCCTGGGGTCCCGACGGCTATCTCGCCGACAAGGGCCTGATCCCGCTGCCCGAGGCCGACCGCGCCCAGCAGCGCGAGGATGCCATCGCCCTCAAGGGCATGGGCAGCTAGGCCGACGCCTGCTATCAGGGCCCGGGCGCGCCCAGCGCCCGGGCCGCTCTCGTCCGAACCGGCCGCGACACGCCGCCGGATGGCGGCCTTGATCCGCACCGCCCGGTGGCGGCCATGATCCACGGAAGCAGCGCATCGCCATGATCGGCTACCTCGTCCTCGCTCTCCTCGGCCTGTTCGTCGTCGCCTTCTACGCCGGCCACCGGCGCGCCGTCGCCTCGGTCGAGGGCGACGTGGCGCGGCTGCACTCGCGGCCGAGCCAGCACGGCCTCTACCTGGCGCTGCTGTCCTGCGTGCCGGCGCTGCTTCTCCTCGTGTTGTGGAGCCTGGTGACGCCGGCGATCGAGGCCTCCATCGTGCGCGCGCGCTTCGCCGCCGAGGTCGCCGAGATGAGCCTGCCGCAGGTGCAGGCCTTCATCCGCGACGCCCGCGCCATCGCCTTCGGCGGCATCGCCGGCTTTCCCGACGAGACCAAGGAGGCGGCGGCCGCGCTGTTTGGCACGCTGCACGGCTGGAGCGTCCGGATCGCCGTCGTCCTGTCGCTGGCGCTCGCCGCCGCCGGCTATCTCTACGGCATCGCCCGCATCGCGCCCGCCTTCCGCGCCCGCCACATGGTGGAGCGCACCGTGCGCGGCTTCCTGATCCTGTGCTCGGTGGTCGCCATCCTGACGACCATCGGCATCGTGCTGTCGCTGATCTTCGAATCGCTGCGCTTCTTCCAGCAGGTGCCGATCTACAAGTTCCTGTTCGGCACGCACTGGAGCCCGCAGAGCGCCTTCACCGGCGCCGGCGCGGAGGAAGGCGCGGTCAACACCGACATCTTCGGCGCCGTGCCGCTGTTCGCCGGCACGCTGCTCATCACGGTGATCGCCATGCTGGTCGCCGCCCCGGTCGGGCTGATGTCGGCGATCTACCTGTCCGACTATGCCTCGCGGCGCGTGCGCGCCGTCGCCAAGCCGATGCTGGAGATCCTCGCCGGCATCCCGACCGTCGTCTACGGCTTCTTCGCCGCGCTCACCGTGGCGCCCTTCTTCCGCCGCTCCGGCGAGGCGCTCGGTCTCGACGTCGCCTCCGAATCCGCCCTCGCCGCCGGCGTGGTGATGGGCATCATGATCATCCCCTTCGTCTCGTCGCTGTCCGACGACGTCATCAACGCGGTGCCGCAGTCGCTGCGCGACGGCTCTGCCGGCCTCGGCGCCACCAAGTCGGAGACGATCCGCAAGGTGGTGCTGCCGGCCGCCCTGCCCGGCATCGTCTCGGCCCTGCTTCTGGCCGTCAGCCGCGCCATCGGCGAGACGATGATCGTCGTCATGGCCGCCGGGCTCGCCGCCAACCTGACCATCAACCCGGTCGAGGCGGTGACCACCGTGACCGTGCAGATCGTCACGCTGCTGGTCGGCGACCAGGAGTTCGACAGCGCCAAGACGCTTGCCGCCTTCGCGCTCGGCCTGGTGCTGTTCTGCGCCACGCTCGCCCTCAACATCATCGCGCTGCGCGTGGTGAAGAAATACCGAGAGCAATATGAGTGACCTGACCTCGACCGCCGGCGAAACGGACGGCCGGACCGGCCTGCACACCTCCGAGGCCGCCAAGCAGCGGCTGGGCCGCCGCTACCGCGCGGAGGCACGCTTCAAGTGGCTCGGCGCCGGCGCCGTGGCGCTCGCCGCCCTGTTCCTGCTCATCCTGCTGTCGACCATCGTCGCGCAGGCGCTGCCGGCCTTCCGCATGAACTACGTGACGCTGCCGGTCGACCTGTCGGCCGAGCGCGTCGACCCGGCCGATCCCGGCGCGGCCAACTATGACGGCATCGTCAACGACGCCATCCTGGCGCAGTTTCCCGCGGTGACGGGCCGCCAGGAGCGCCGGCTGGCGCGCGGTCTGATCTCGAGCGGCGCCCCGCCGCTGCTGCGCGACCGTGTGGTCGACGGCGACGTGCCGCTCGGCGGCACGGTCGAGGTGGCGCTGCCGCTCGACGATTTCGCCGACCTCTATCTCAAGGGCCTGCTCGCCGAGGAGGGCAGGGTCCAGCGGCTGGCCGGCACCGTGCGGGCGACCGTGGAGGAGGGCGCGGCCACGCTCGCCTTCACCGACGCCGCCATCCTCGACCGCGCGCGGGAGGCCGGCGCGACGGCCGGCGAGGACGGCGCGCTGGCGCTGACGGCCTCGACCGCCTCGCTGCTCGTGCGCCTCGACAGCGGCGTCTTCAAGCTGACCGGCGTGGCGCCGGCCGACGACGGCGCGCGCGCCGAGGCCGCCGTGCTGCGGCCGCTGGCCGACGCGGCGACGGCGGCCGACGGCGAGGCCGGGCTGCGCGTCATCGCCACCCCGGAAGGCCAGCGCAAGATCACCGACCAGGAGGTGGTGTGGATCGACGGCCTGGCCGAGCGCGGCCTGACGCAGACCACCTGGAACACCATCTTCCTGTCGAGCGGCGCCAGCCGCGAGGCGGAGATGGCCGGCATCTGGGGCGCCGTCGTCGGCTCGGCGCTGACCATGCTGGTCACGCTGGCGCTGTCCTTTCCGATCGGCGTCGCCGCGGCGATCTACCTCGAGGAGTTCGCGCCGAAGAACCGGCTGACCGGCATCATCGAGGTCAACATCAACAACCTCGCCGCCGTGCCGTCGATCGTCTTCGGCCTGCTCGGCCTGGCCGTGTTCCTCAACTGGTTCAACCTGCCGCGCTCGGCTCCGCTGGTGGGCGGCATGGTGCTGGCGCTGATGACGCTGCCCACCATGATCATCGCCGCGCGCGCCGCGCTGCGCGCCGTGCCGCCGTCGATCCGCGAGGCCGCGCTCGGCGTCGGCGCCTCGAAGGTGCAGACGGTGTTCCACCACGTGCTGCCGCTGGCGATGCCCGGCATCCTGACGGGCACCATCATCGGCATGGCCCAGGCGCTCGGCGAGACCGCGCCGCTTTTGATGATCGGCATGGTCGCCTTCATCGTCGACGTGCCGGGCGGCTTCACCGATCCGGCCACCGTGCTGCCGGTGCAGATCTTCATGTGGGCGGACTTTCCGGAGCCCGCCTTTCAGCAGAAGACGTCGGCGGCTATTTTGATCCTGCTGGCGTTTCTGGTCCTGATGAACGCGATCGCGGTCGTGCTGCGCAAGCGTTTCGAGCGGCGCTGGTGATGGAGCTGAAGGATATGAACATGCTGACAGAAGCGGCGACCGAAAAGGCCCTCGATCCGCACGCCGACAAGACCCGCGTCAAGATGCGCGGCACCGGCGTCAACGTCTTCTACGGCGAGAAGCAGGCGCTCTTCGACGTCGGGCTCGACATCCGCGAGAACCACGTGACGGCGCTGATCGGCCCGTCCGGCTGCGGCAAGTCGACGTTCCTGCGCTGCCTCAACCGGATGAACGACACCATCGACATCTGCCGCGTCGAGGGCGACATCACGCTCGACGGCCAGGACATCTACGACCCGCGGATCGACGTCGTCGAGCTCCGGGCGCGCGTCGGCATGGTGTTCCAGAAGCCGAACCCGTTTCCCAAGTCGATCTACGAGAACGTCGCCTACGGCCCGCGCATCCACGGCCTGGCGCGCTCCAAGAGCGAGCTCGACGGCATCGTCGAGGACAGCCTGAAGCGGGCCGGCCTGTTCGAGGAGGTGAAGGACCGCATGGCCGAGCCCGGCACCGGGCTTTCCGGCGGCCAGCAGCAGCGCCTGTGCATCGCCCGCGCCATCGCCGTGTCGCCCGAGGTGATCCTGATGGACGAGCCGTGCTCGGCCCTCGACCCGATCGCCACGGCCAAGGTCGAGGAGCTGATCGACGAGCTGCGCGAGAACTACACGATCGTCATCGTCACCCACTCCATGCAGCAGGCCGCGCGCGTCTCGCAGCGCACCGCCATGTTCCATCTCGGCTACCTCGTCGAGGAGGGGCCGACCGACAAGATGTTCACCAATCCCGAGAACAAGCGGACGCAGGACTACATCACCGGCCGCTTCGGCTGAGCCGGCGCCGCGATCCGCTGAAAGGACGACATTCATGGGCGAGCACACCGTCACCTCCTTCGACGAGGAGCTGGAGCACATCGACCGGCTGATCCGCGACATGGGCGACCTGTCCGGCGCGATGACGCAGGCGGCCACCGGCGCCCTGCTCGATTCCGACGTGCCGCTCGCCCAGCGCGTGATTTCCGACGACGCGGTGATGGACGCCAAGCAGCGCGAGCTCGACGAGTGCGCCATCACGCTGATCGCCAAGCGCCAGCCGATGGCGCAGGACCTGCGCTCGGTGGTCGGCGCCATCCGCATGGGCTCCGATCTCGAGCGCATCGGCGACCTGGCCAAGAACATCGCCAAGCGCGTCGGCGCGGTCGGCCAGAGCGCGCCGCCGCGCGACCTCGCCCATTCGATCAACACCATGGCGGAGATGGTGCTGCGCCAGGTCAAGGCGGTGGTCGACCACTATGTGGCGCGCAACGCGGAGGCGCTGGTGCGGCTGCGCGACGACGACGAGCAGATCGACGTCGAGTACACCTCGGTGTTCCGCGAGCTGCTGACCTACATGATGGAGGACCCGCGCAACATCACCGCCTGCACGCATCTCCTGTTCTGCGCCAAGAACCTGGAGCGCATCGGCGACCACGTCACCAACATCGCCGAGAACGCCTACTACGTGATGACCGGCGACCAGCTCCCCGTGCAGCGGCCGCGGCTCGACGAGACGCAGATCTCCGCCTCGGCGGACTGAGCGGCGCGCGGCGGCCAAGACGGCGATACCGAAGGACCGGCGGGAAATGATTGCTCCCAAGATCATGGTGGTGGAGGACGAGGAGCCGCTATGCGTGCTCCTGCGCTACAACCTCGAGGCCGAGGGCTACGAGGTCGAGGTGGTGACGCGCGGCGACGAAGCCGAGCTGCGGCTGCAGGAGCATGTGCCGGACCTGCTGGTGCTCGACTGGATGGTGCCGGCCGTCTCCGGCATCGAGCTGTGCCGCCGGCTGCGCATGCGGCCGGAGACCGAGCGCCTGCCGATCATCATGCTGACGGCGCGCGGCGAGGAGAGCGACCGCGTGCGCGGCCTGTCGACGGGCGCCGACGACTACCTCGTCAAGCCGTTCTCCACGCCGGAGTTCATCGCCCGCGTGCGCGCCCTGCTGCGCCGCGCCAAGCCGGAGGTGCTGTCGACGGTGCTGCGCGTCGGCGACATCATGCTCGACCGCGAATCGCATCGCGTCTACCGGCGCAAGAGCGAGATCCGCCTCGGTCCGACGGAGTTTCGCCTGCTCGAGTTCATGATGCAGCACCCCGGCCGCGTCTTCTCGCGCAGCCAGCTTCTCGACAATGTGTGGGGCGAGACGATCTACATCGACGAGCGCACCGTCGACGTCCATGTCGGACGGCTGCGCAAGGCGGTCAACCAGGGCCGCCTGCCGGACGTGATCCGCACCATCCGCGGCGCCGGCTACGCCATCCGCGAGGCGTGAGACCGAGCCGCCGGGCGGTTCAGCCGTCGCCGCGCGCGACGATCTCGTGGAACTCGTAGCGCTGGCCGGGCGTCTCGGCGGCGACCACCAGGCCGAGGCGCCGCCGGTCGAAGATCGCCAGCCATTCGTCCCACTCGACGAGCTGCGGGCCGGCCACCGTGTCGGCCCGGTCGTGGCCGACGTCCTGGTCCTGATAGGCCTGCTGGCCGAAGACGAGAAGCAGCGTCGGCGCGTCCCCGGCATGCGCGGGATGCGGCTCGCGCACGGCCGGCGCGCCGCCGCGCGCGGCTGCCCAGGTGCGGATCTCCTCGTGGTCGGTCAGCATGCGGGTCTCTGTCATCGGCGCTGTCTCCTCTGTCGCGGCGGCCGGCCGGGGTCGCCGGCGGCTTGCGCCGTCGCAGGTCGCAACGACCCGCCGCCGCGCCCGGTTCCGTCCGCGACGCCGGCGGAACGACGAGGCCCTCGTGCCGTTGATCCCGACACGAGACGGAGGCCACCGCGATGAGCGACGACGGCAACGACAAGGCGGGTCGGGAACCCGAACCGCGCACCTTTTCCGGCCGCGACACCAGCCAGGGACACATCGTGCTGCGCCGCCCGTGGCAGCGCCGCGTCTTCATCCTCGGGCTGGCCGGCCTGGTGGTGCTCGGCGCGCTGCTCGCCTGGTTCGCCTGAAAGCCGCCTTAGCCGCGGCGCGACTTGGCGCGGGGGCGCGGCTTGGCCGCCGGGCGCTCCGCCGCCGCCTCGCGCTCGGCGGCTTCCCGCTCGAGGCGCGCCTTCCTGAGGCGTTCCGACTTCGCCTCGCGCGCCGCCGTCTCGGCATCGACGATCGAGCGGGCGATGCTGTCGGTGGTCGCCTGCTTCTGTTCGGCCCGCGAGGGGGTGCGGAACAGGGTGTCCTTGGTCAGCGCCATATCGGCTCCTTTCTCGGCTGCGTGAGCCGCAAACGCAGCAGGCCGGCTATCGGGCCGGCCCCCGCCAGCGCCGCGATCCGGCGCCCTTGATCCGCGGCCGCCGACCGGAAACCGTCGGGCGCGCGGACCTGTTGGCCGCATCCGGGCCGCAGCAGCGGTCTTCCGATCGTGCATGGGGCATGGTGCAGCCGGATGGCCTCGCCTGCGCCGGGCCGCGGACCCGACGCGCGCCCTCGACCGCGATCGGAAGGAAGATCAGGAACGGCGCCGCCTCGCGGCGCGAAAGACGGATCGTCGCGCAGGCTCGTCCTCAGAAACACTTAGCCTTTCCGCCGCCCGAAACAAGCCCCGGCGAGCGGATTCGCCGCCGCTTCGGGTGGCACGGCGGGCCGCGGCGGGCGGCCGGCCCGCCGCCGCGTCGTCCAGGTGGGCGTGGCGCCTACCAGAGCTCGTAGCGCAGGCCGACGCGCACCTCGTGCTGGCTGAAGCCGGGATCGCGGCCCTGCGTGCCGCTCGCCCCGGCCGCGGCGGTCGCCGCGTCGAAGCCGAACATCGCGCCGTCGGCCACGCGCCGGTACTTGTAGCCGAGATCGACCTTCAGGTTGTCGGTAACGTCGTAGGCCAGGCCGGCCATCAGCGCGTAGGTGAAGCGCCAGCTCGCCTCGCCCGGGTGGCTGGCATCGGCGACATAGGCGGCGGGACAGCCGGCGCCGGCGCAGTAGATGCCGCTGTTGAGCGTATCCCAGTCGACGTAGCTGACGCCGGCGCCGGCGCCGACATAGGGCGTGATGCCGACATAGGTGCCGAGGTCGACATAAGCGTTGAGCATCGCCGCATAGGCGGTCATGTCGGCGCCGTCCTCCGACCGGCAGGTGGTGCCGGCATAGGCCGGATCGGGCAGGCAGGGCGCCGGGCTCGTCGTGGTGCCGGTGAAGCTGGTGCCGAAGCGCTCGGCCGTCACGTCGGCGCGCAGCCAGTCGGTGAAGGCGTAGCCGAAACCGACGGCGAAGCTGAAATCGTCGGCCAGCCGGGCCGTGTCGAAGCGGTCGGCGCCATAGGTGCCGGCGACCGGATCGTAGGTGCGGTAGGTGAAGTCGCCATGCGCCTTCGTCTTGAGCGAATAGCCGATGTCGCCGCGCAGATACCAGCCGGAGCCGATTTCGACGGGCACGTATTCCGGCGCCTGCTCGTAGACGGGCGGGTCGTAGTCGACCAGCGGCGGGTCGTAGTCGGCCGCCATGGCCGGCGCCGCAAGCGCCAGGCCTGCGGCGGAAGCGAGAAGAAGAGCGGTGTGGCGCATCGCGAGACTCCATGAGGACGGCAGCGCCGGAAGGCCGGCCGGATGCCGCGTTCGGAGCCAGTGTTAACCATGAGGGTTAAGTCGCGGTTAAGGCTAATGCCCGGTAAAGCGGCTTTGCAGCGTTTCCAGGCGAAGCGGACGCCGGTTCGCCGTCCGCAAACGCGAAAACAGCAACTTGGAGCCGCTCTGCGATTCCGTGAAGCGCGGATCGGGCTCCGGCGACCCGGACAAAAGCAAACCGCCCGGCCAGGGGCCGGGCGGCGCGAAGCGTTGCTGCTGCCGGCTACTTGTAGACCGGCGGCTCGTAGGGCGGCGGCTCGTAGGCGACCACCTCGGGCTCCTGGCAGCCGGCATTGCCGCCGCCGAACTGGTAGCGCACACCGGCGCGCGCCTCGTGTACGTTGAGCCCGCGATCGCGGCCGGGGCCGACGCCGTTGGCGTATTCGAACATGCGGCCGGCCGCGATGCGGGTGAAGCGGTAGCCCACGTCGAGCGCCAGGCGGTCGGTCAGGCAGTAGGAGGCGCCGGCCATCAGCGCCCAGGCGAAGCGCCAGTTGTGCGAGCCCTTGTGCTTGGTGACGACGCCGCCGATGTCGTTCTCCAGGTCGTCCCACTTCATGCGCACGCCGCCGATGCCCGCGCCGACATACGGCGTGATGCCGTAGTAGGTGCCGAGGTCGGCATAGGCGTTGGCCAGAAGCACGAGCGCGCTGTAGGAGGCCTTGTCGATCGAGGCGCACGGCACGCCGCCGCAGGTGCCCGACGTGGTGCCGGTGAAGTCGGCGTTGAACCAGTAGTCGGCGGTCAGGTCGGTGCGCAGGTAGCGGTTGATCTGGTAGCCGACGCCGGCACCGAGCGACAGCGCGCCCTTCAGCTCGCCGCTGTCGAAGGTCTTGACGCCGGGATCGACGACGCCGCAGCAGCCATAGGTGATGTAGTCGGCGTTGCGCCACTGGCTCCAGTGGTAGTTGATGTCGCCGCGCAGGTACCAGCCCCCGTAGGAGACCTCCTTGTAGACGATCTCCGGCGGCGGCACCTCGACCACGGGCGGCTCGTAGAGATCGGCGGCCTGGGCCGCCGAAGCCGTGGCGAAGACGGCAGCGATCAGCAGCGGCTTCACGGTCTTCAGCATCATTCCCATCCCTTGCTCGGCCCCGCATCGACCACGGACGCCGCATTCGGTTGAACTCGATGAGGAAAATTGGACGGGAAAGGTTAAGCCGGACTTAACCCTAACGCTTAACCATGCCGAAAAGCGGATTTTCTTGCCAGCAGTGCAAGAGATTGCTGTAGATCGGCCGCCATGCGGCCGCATGGCGATGAACAAGCGGGCCGTGCTGCGGTCCGCTGCGGCGAATCAGGCCGCCGTCTTGGCGCCGGCGATCGCGCCGACGATGTCCTTGACCACGGCGCGCACCAGCGCGATGTCGTCGGCCTCGGCCATCACGCGGATCAGCGGCTCGGTGCCCGACGGGCGGATCACCAGCCGGCCATGGTCGCCGAGGCGGGCGCGGCCTTCCTCGATTGCTTCCTTGACCGGCGCGCTCTCGAGCGGCTGGTCGCCGCTCACCCGCACGTTCTCCAGCACCTGCGGCACCG
Organism: Aquibium sp. A9E412; assembly: GCF_030398335.1. Taxonomy (GTDB): domain Bacteria; phylum Pseudomonadota; class Alphaproteobacteria; order Rhizobiales; family Rhizobiaceae; genus A9E412. The sequence continues at coordinate 38,594 of NZ_JAOAOP010000005.1, read as the reverse complement.
GCTCGAACTTGCGGCACACCGCGCTCGCCGGCTTGTTCTGGCGCTTGATGCAGGCCAGCACCTGCAGCGCCGAGACGAGGCCGTCGCCGGTGGTCGAGAAGTCCGACAGCACCATGTGGCCCGACTGCTCGCCGCCGACATTCATGCCGTGCGCGCGCATGTGCTCGACCACGTAGCGGTCGCCCACCTTGGTGCGGTGCAGCGCCAGGCCGAGATCGCCGAGGAAGCGCTCCAGCCCGAGATTGGACATCACGGTGGCGACCACGCCGCCGCCGGCCAGCCGGCCGCTCTCGTGCCAGGACTGGGCGATCAGCGCCATGATCTGGTCGCCGTCGATGACGTTGCCGTTCTCGTCGACCATCACCACGCGGTCGGCGTCGCCGTCGAGCGCGATGCCGATGTCGGCGCGCACCTCGTGCACCTTCTTGGCCAGGCTGGCCGGGTGCGTGGAGCCGCAGTCGAGATTGATGTTGAGGCCGTTCGGCTCGTTGTGGATCGTCACCACCTCGGCGCCGAGCTCCCACAGGGCGGCCGGCGCCACCTTGTAGGCCGCGCCGTTGGCGCAGTCGACGACGATGCGCAGGCCTGCCAGCGACATGGAGCGCGGCAGCGTGCGCTTGGCGAACTCGATGTAGCGGTCGTGCACGCCGTCGACGCGCTTGGCCCGGCCGAGCGAGTCGGCGTCGGCCAGCGCGATCTCGACCTCCTTGTCGAGCATCGCCTCGATGCGCCCCTCGATCTTGTCGGACAGCTTGTAGCCGTCGGGGCCGAACAGCTTGATGCCGTTGTCCTCGAACGGGTTGTGCGAGGCCGAGATCATCACGCCGATGTCGGCGCGCAGCGAGCGCACCAGCATGGCGACGGCGGGCGTCGGGATCGGGCCGAGCAGGAAGACGTCCATGCCGGCCGCGCAGAAGCCGGAGACCAGCGCGTTCTCGATCATGTAGCCCGACAGGCGGGTGTCCTTGCCGAGCACGACGCGGTGGCGATGGCTGCCGTTCTGGAAGGCGCGGCCGGCAGCCATGCCGACCTTCATCGCCACCTCGGCCGTCATCGGAAATCTGTTGGCCCGTCCCCGGATGCCGTCCGTCCCGAAATAGCGTCGCGTCATGCGTCCCCGCCCCGATTCCTGTCGCTGCCCGCGCGAAGCCCTCATTGCCACAGAATCCGGGCCGTTTTGCATCACTTTCTATGAGAAAGTGAAACGTTGCGGTACGGGCGCGACACTGGGTCTGCCGATCCGCCGCAGACCCTAGCGAAACTCCGGTAAGGACGGGTTAACGGCCGCCTCAGCGCATGTCGGCGATCCAGGCGCGCAGCAGTTCGACCGCCTCCGGATCGGGCAAGCTGCGGCCGAGCTCCGGCATCATCACGCCGGGCTCCACGCTTTCCACGCGGTAGAGCAGGATGGACTCGTCGGGCCGGCCGGGCGCGATGTCGAAGGGCCGGCCGCCCGAGCCGCGGCCGGCGGCGACCGGCCGCTTGCCGATGCCGAGCGCCACCGGATCGTCCTCCTGCCAGGTGAGGAACAGGCCGGAATTGCTGGCCGGCCCGGCGCGCCGGTGGCAGTGCGCGCAGTTGACGTCGAGCCAGGCGCGGGCGCGGGCGTCGAGCGGCGCCCCGGCGTCGCGCCAGTCGGGCACCGCCGGTGCGTCCTGCGGCGCCGGCCCGCCCTCGAGCAGGCCCGCCGCGCGCCAGTGCGCGAGCTGGTCGGCCGTCGTCCCGTCGGGATAGGCGAAGACGGCGTTGAGGTTGCGCGCCTTGGGGCCGAGCGGCACGATCGCGCCGTCGAGCGCGTGGCAGCCCTTGCACTGGTTCTTGTTGGGCACCGCGTGCTCGAAGGCGACCGGCCGGCCGGCCGCGTCGCGCGTCTCGACCGGCACGCGCGCGCCGGCGATCGTCAGCTCGGCGTCGGTCTGCGCCGCGTTCCACAGATAGGCCCAGGCCTGCCAGCCGTCGTCGTGGCGCAGCAGAAGCCGCGTCTCGACGAGGCGCGGCCGCGCCTGCGGCGCGTCGGGCCGCACGAAGGCGAAGGTCTTGACCAGCACGCTGCCGACGGGGAAGTCGAACGCCTCCTCGCCGTCATAGCGCGCCGCCTTGCCCTCCGGCACGTGCACGAAGCGGAACTTCACCGCATGGTCGGTGAACAGCGGCGTGGTCGGCGCGAACGGCACGACGCCCGCCGCCGGCACCTGCGCGGCCGGGTCCGCGAACAGGCCGAAGGCCGACAACAGCCGCGGCGGCCGCTCGGCGAGAACCGCCTCGGCCGACACCGCCCGTGCCGGCGCCGCGCCGGCGGCAAGCACGAGAGCGACCGCGAGGGCGAGGGCGAGGCCGCCCGCCGCGGCCCGGCCGAGCGGGGCGATTGCGCGGCCCGCGCCCGTCACGTCAGGCGCCGCCGTCCTGCGGCAGCTCGACCGGCGCCGGCTCCGGCAGGCTGCCGGCATAGCCGGCGATGTCGGTGTCGGGCGACACGCTCCACGGCAAGAGCATCTGCGAGATCATCTTGAGGCTGGCGAAGGTGGTGCCCTCCGCCTCCTCGACATAGATGCGGTCCGGCGCCGCCACCCAGGAGAAGTACTCCGGAATGCGCGTCACCCCGTCCCACACGATGTCGGGCACCGGCGTGCCGGTGATGTCGGAGATCAGCGTGCCGACCTCGCCGTCCGGCGCCTCGCCGCCCGGCCCGTACTCGTTGTCGTGCACGTAGACGCCGCGCGGCACGAACATGTAGCTGTCGTCGTCGTAGTCCTCCGGATAGGCGGCGATCAGCACATGCGCCGTGCCGTTGCCCGACAGCCGGTTGCCGAAGACGTGCACGTTGCGGTTGGCCATCACCATGATGCCCATGCCCTTCGGCACGATGGCGACGATGTTGCCCTCCGGCGCGAAGTTCGGCGTGTCGTTGTCGACCACCTCGTTGTCGAAGACGCGGATGTCGTGGCCGCCCTGCTGCGGCAGGTTGGGCAGGTCGAAGATCAGGATGCCGCCGGTGTTGCGCGTCGCGACATTGCCGTAGACGTCGGCGCGGAAGGAGTTCTCGATCTCGATGCCCGCGACGTTGAACTCGGCGCGGCTGTTGCGCACCACGATGTCCTGGCTCTGGCCGACATAGATGCCGGCGTCGGAGGCGCCGCGCACCGTCACGCCATCGATCAGCACGTTCGTCGACGACACCGGATAGACGCCGTAGGCGCCGTTCGCCGCGTCCGGCCCGTTGGTCCACTCGACCCGCAGGTTGCGGAAGGTGATCTGGTCGGAGCCCTTCGCCTTGACGCCGTCGCCGCGCGTGTCCTCGACGGCGAAGTCCTCCAGCACCACACGGTCGGAGGTGACCAGCAGCCCCTCGCCGGCTCCGGTCTGGCCCTTGAAGGAGAGCACCGTCGCATCCGGCCCGGCGCCGCGCACCGTCACGTCGTCGACGTCGAGCGACAGCCCGTCGACGAGCTCGAAGCGGCCGGCGCCGATCGCCACCGTGTCGCCCGGCTCAGCCAGGATCAGCGCCTCGATGAGCCGCTGGTTGGCGCCCTCGCCCGGCTCTACCGTCAGCTCGGCCGCCAGCAGCGGGGTGGCGGAAACCCCGAGCGTCAACGCTGCGGCCAGCGCCGCGGCGATCCCTGTCCTCATCACGTCCTCCCTCGGCCCGCGGCCGTTTGTCTCAGGCCACGATGCGCCGGTGCTGGACGGGAGTCAAGAAACATGAAAGAGTTTCATTTATCATGCGAAGTCCGAACGGCAGCGACAGGACGGTGGAGCCGCGCCAGGCGCGGGCGCGGGCCACGCGCGCGGCGCTGCTGGCCGCCGTCGAGCGGGTCTGCGTGCGGGAGGGGGCCGACGCCGTCACCACCACGCGCATCGCCGCCGAGACCGGCGCCTCGGTCGGCACCATCTACCGCTATTTCGCCGACCGCGAGGCGCTGCTGCTGGCCGCCTATGACGGCACGGTGACGCGCATCGTGCGCCGCTGCGGGCAGGCGCTCGACACGCTCGATGCCGGCCTCGACGTGCACCGGGCGGCGCGCCGCGTGCTGGCGCTCTATCTCGAGGCGGCCGAGGCCGAGCCGGCCCACGCGCCGCTGCTGGCGGCCATGCGGGCGCTGCGCCCGATCGCCCAGGACCAGGGCGGCAACGACGAGGTGTCGGTGGCCGGCGACCTGCTGGCGCCGTTTCTCGCGCGTTATGCCGGCGGGCCGCCGGCGCCGGAGCGGCTGCGCTTCATGGCGGTTCTGCTCGGCACGCTGGTCGACCTCTATCTCGTGGCGCCGGAGCCGGCCGACCGGGCGGCGCTACGCGGCGAGATCGAGGCGCACATGCTGCTCGCCCTCGAGCGGGCGCTCGCCGGCGACGGCTGACCGCCGTCGGCCGCATACCCTCTGCCAAACGAAAAACGCCGCAGCGGCGGCTGCGGCGTCTCGTTTTCTGGCGAAGGCGGCGGGCTCAACCCTGCGGCTGCGGCTCCATGCCGGCGTCCGGCTCCTCGCCGCCCTTCTTCTTGCCTTCCTTGCGGGCGCCGGCCTTGGGCACGGTCGAGCCGCGCGAGGGCGGCGTGTCGTCGCCCATGTCGCGCGACGGCTTCTCGCCGCGGATCAGCGCGCGGATCTCGTCGCCCGACAGCGTCTCGTATTCGAGCAGGCCCTCGGCGATCGCCGTCCACTCGTCCTTCTTGTCGGTCAGGATCTGCCGCGCGGTGGCATAGGCCTCGTCGATCAGCCGCCGCACCTCGGCGTCGATCTTGCGCTGCGTCTCCTCCGACATGTTCTGCTGGCGCGCCACGGAATGGCCGAGGAACACCTCCTCCTGGTTCTCGCCATAGGCGACCTGGCCGAGCTCGTCGGAGAAGCCCCAGCGCGTCACCATGGCGCGCGCCAGCTTGGTCGCCTGATCGATGTCGGAGGCCGCCCCGGAGGTGATGTTCTCCTTGCCGAACTTGATCTCCTCGGCGACACGGCCGCCCATCATGATGGCGAGCCGCGAGACCATCCACTTGTAGCTCATCGAGTAGCGGTCGCCCTCGGGAAGCTGCATGACCATGCCGAGCGCGCGGCCGCGCGGGATGATCGTCGCCTTGTGCAGCGGGTCGGCCGACGGCACGTGCAGCGCCACGATGGCGTGGCCCGCCTCGTGATAGGCCGTCAGCTCCTTCTCTTCCTGGGTCATGACGTGCGAGCGGCGCTCCGCCCCCATCATCACCTTGTCCTTGGCGTCCTCGAACTCCTGCATGGTGACCAGGCGCTTGTTGCGCCGGGCCGCCATCAGCGCCGCCTCGTTGACCAGGTTGGCGAGATCGGCGCCGGAGAAGCCCGGCGTGCCGCGCGCCACCACCTTGAGGTCGACGTTCGGCGCCAGCGGCACGTTGCGCACATGCACCTTGAGGATCTTCTCGCGGCCGGCGACGTCGGGATTGGGCACCACCACCTGGCGGTCGAAGCGGCCGGGGCGCAGCAGCGCCGGGTCGAGCACGTCGGGCCGGTTGGTCGCGGCGATCAGGATGATGCCCTCGTTGGCCTCGAAGCCGTCCATCTCGACGAGCAGCTGGTTGAGCGTCTGCTCGCGCTCGTCGTTGCCGCCGCCCAGCCCGGCGCCGCGGTGCCGGCCGACGGCGTCGATCTCGTCGATGAAGATGATGCAGGGCGCGTTCTTCTTGGCCTGCTCGAACATGTCGCGCACGCGGCTGGCGCCGACGCCGACGAACATCTCCACGAAGTCGGAGCCCGAGATGGTGAAGAACGGCACGTTCGCCTCGCCGGCGACCGAGCGCGCCAGAAGCGTCTTGCCGGTGCCGGGCGGGCCGACGAGCAGCACGCCGCGCGGGATCTTGCCGCCGAGCCGCTGGAACTTCTGCGGGTCGCGCAGGAACTCGACGATCTCCTCGAGATCCTCCTTCGCCTCGTCGACGCCGGCGACGTCCTGGAAGGTGACGCGGCCGTGCGTCTCGGTCAGGAGCTTGGCCTTCGACTTGCCGAAGCCCATGGCGCGTCCGGAGCCCGACTGCATCTGCCGCATGAAGAAGATCCACACGGCGAGGATCAGGATCATCGGCAGCCACGAGATCAGGTAGCCGAGGATCGAGTTGGAGCCGTCGCTTTCCGGCCGCGCGTTGATCGTCACGCCGCGCTCCTCCAGCCGCTCGACCAGCGTCGGGTCGCCCGGCGAATAGGTCTGGAAGGAGGTGGAGCTGTCGACATAGGTGCCGGTGATGCGGTCGCCGGTGATCGTCACGGACTCGATACGGCCCGACGACAGCTCGTCGAGGAACTGCGAGTAGGCGATGTCGCGCGAGGCGGTGCGCTGCTGCGGCGCCTGGAACAGGTTGAACAGCGCGATGAGAAGAACGGCGATGATCGCCCACAGCGCGAAGTTGCGATAGTTCGGATTCATATGCGTCCCGCTGGGTGCGCCGGCGCGCGGCCCCGTCCGTGTGAGGTGGTTTCGCCTAACATAGGGAGCACCCGCTGGCTTGCCAAGCGCGGCGCTCCGTCTCGGTTAAGCAAGCGGTTCAATGTGTCCGCGCCAAGGCGAAGCGGGCGGTTCCGGCGCGCCGACGAGGCGCGCAAGCGCCGCCGCCGGGCCGAGGTCGAAGGCCGGCAGATGGCGGACCCACGGCCCGGTGACCGGGGTGCACGCGACCGCAGCGCGGCCGGCGGTCGGGCCGAGGCACACGCCGCCGCGCCACAGCGCCGGTTCGGCCGCCATCGCCGCCCGTGCCAGCGCGGCCGGAGCGCCGTCGCCGATCGCCGCGGCCGGGACCGGCACCCGGCCGAGCGCGGCGATGGTGGCTGCGTCGCCGCCGGCCGGCGGGATTTCTGCCTCGCGGCGCGCGATCCGGTAGCGGCCGTCCCACACCACCGGGTCCGCGCCGAGCGGCACGGCGGGCAGCCCGCGCGCCTCGCGCAGCAGGAAGACGCCCTCGCGCCGGCGCACGACCAGCGCCCGCGACAAGGTGGCGCGGCACGGCCCGGCGGCAAGCCGCGCGGCCAGCGCCCGGGTGCGCGCCAGGTCGGCGAGCTGGTCGCGGCCGCCCGCCACGGCGAGCAGCAGGCGCAGCGCGTGGACGGCCGTCTCGGCCTCGCCCGCAAGCGCCGCCGGGTCGACACGCAAGAGGCCCGGCGCGACCCGCGCCGCCGCCGCGTCGATCAGCGCCGCCGCCGACCGGTTGAGCCCGCGGCGCGCCGCCGCCGCCTGCCGGGCCTCGGTCAGCCGGGCGGCGATCGCCGGTTCGTCGAGCGCGGCACGCAGCCGGGCGCGCTCGAAGGCGGGGTCGCGGTTGCTCGGATCGTCGTGCCAGGCGACGCCGTGCGCCTGCAGCACCCGGCGCAGCGCTACCCGCCGCGTGCCGAGCAGCGGGCGCACGAACCACACCCGGCCGTCATAGAGCGTCGCCGGCGCGATGCCGGCCATGCCGCGCCCGCCGCCGCGGCCGGCCCGCATGGCCACCGTCTCGGCCTGGTCGTCGGCGGTGTGGCCGGTCAGCACGAGGTCGGTGCCGGCCGCGCCGGCCGCTTCGGCAAGCAGCGCATGGCGCGCCGCGCGCGCGGCCGCCTGCAAGCCGCTCGCCGGCCGCCGCGCCCGCCAGGCGACGGTGCGGTGGGCGATGCCGCGCGCCGCGCACAGCCGCGCGACCGCCTCCGCCTCCGCGCCCGAGCCGGGCCGCAGCCGGTGGTCGACGGTCACGGCCACGAGGGCCGGCGGCGCGGCGAGCCGCGCCAGATAGGCCTGGAAGAGCAGCAGCAGGGCGAGCGAATCGCCGCCGCCCGACACCGCGGCGACGACGGTGGTGCGTCCTGCAAGGTGGAGGTCGCCGAACAGGCGGCCGGGGTCGGGAAGAGGCTCGTGCGCCCGGGTCAGCACCCGGCCAGCGCCCGTTCCTGCCGGACGCGCTCGCGCAGCGCGTCGGAGGCGCCGGGATAGCGCTTGCCGATCTCGTCATAGGTGGCGCAGGCGACGTCGCGCTGGTTCATGGCGGCCAGCGAGATGCCGAGCTTGAGCAGCATGTCGGGCGCCTTCTTCGCGTCGGGATACTCGCGGTTGGCGCGCAGGAAGACCTCGGCCGCGTCGCGGTAGCGGTCCTGGCCGAGCAGCGCCTCGCCGAGCCAGAAATGCGCGTCCGAGGCGCGCGGGTCGCCGGGAAAGCGGTCGATGTGGTCGCGGAATCCGGCCTCCGCCGTGCGGTAGTCGCCCGACAGGATGAACTCGTAGGCGTTGCGGTAGAGCTCTTCCGGGTCGTCGGTCGGCGGCAGCGCTGCGACGGTGGTCTGGTCGGCGGCCTGCGAGCCCTGCGGGGCGGCGGCCGCGCCCGCCCCGTCTTCTGCTGGCGCGGAGGCCGCCGGCGCCGGATCGCCCGGCGCCGCGCCCACCACGTTGCCGTCGGCATCGAAGGTGATCGAGCCGAAGGTGCGCTCGGGCTCGCCGCGTGCCACCGCGACATCGTCGCCGGCCGCCGGCGCGCCCTCCTGCGCCGCCGTCGCCGGCGGCGCCTCGCCGCCGGCCGGGGCGCCGGCATCGGAGCGCTGCTCGAGCTGCTGGAAGCGGAACTCGTTGTCTTCCTGCATGCGGCGCATCTGGTCCTGCATCTGCAGGATCTGGAAGTTGAGCTCCTCGATGCGGCCGTTGAGCTGGCGCACCTGCTCTTCCAGCGCGGTGACGCGCGGGTCGACCGCCTGGGCGAGCAGCACCGGCGCGTCCGACCCGTCCGGAAGCCCGGCCGCCGGACGCGGCGTGCGGACCGGATCGGGTTGTGCGGCCAGCGCGGCCCGCGCCTCGTGTGCACCGTCGGCCGGGCCGCGGAGCGCGGCGGCCGGGCTTGCCACGGCCGCCAGGAGCGGCAGCGCCAAGACGCCGCTCAGGACTGTTCGCGTTATCATGTCGATCGCGCCCTTGAAGACAATTGGCTGCGGCGCGCGGCCGCACTCGATTGGCTTCTATCAGGTCGCGAGACTTCGGCCAAATTTTGATGCCGCCGCCTCTGTGCGCCGCAGGACGGCGGCCGGGGTCAGCTTCCCGCGCCGTTGAGCACCGTGACCGCGCGCCGGTTCTGCGACCAGCACGAGATGTCGTCGCACACCGCCACCGGGCGCTCCTTGCCGTAGGAGATCGTCTTCATGCGCGTGGCCTGCACGCCCTGCGAGACGAGGAAGTCGCGGGTGGCCGCCGCGCGCCGGGCGCCGAGCGCCAGGTTGTACTCGCGCGTGCCGCGCTCGTCGGCATGGCCCTCGATGGTGATCGAGTAGGACGGATACTGGCGCAGCCACTGCGCCTGGCGCGCCAGCGTCGCCTGCGCGTCGGCCCGGATCACCGAGGAATCGGTGTCGAAGAAGACGCGGTCGCCGATCTTCACGGTGAACTCCTGGCGCGAGCCGGGCGTCGCCGCCCCGTCGAGCCCGATCTCGGCGGCCGTGTTGGGCACCGATTGCTTCGAAGCGCAGCCGGCAAGGGCGAGCGAGGCCACCAGGGCCACGGCCATCGGGCTGCGGGTCAATGCTGCGATACGGCGCATGGCCGCCTCTCCTTGGCATTCGAGTGAAACCGTTCAACGATCAGTAACCACGTGTGGGTTAACCGCCCCTCAAGACGGATGGTTAACGGATCGTTGCGCCGCGCCGGCCGAATCGTCCCCCGGCCACGGCCCGTCCCGGCCACCGTAGGGCCAATTGGGGCGGAAACGCGGCGTCTGCGCCCTATTCGAGCAGCGGCGACCAGGCCGGGTCGGAGGCGAAGTTGGGCGTGTCGATGCGCTGCTCGTTGCGGCCGGTCAGGTCGATCGTGTGGAGCTGCGGCCCGCCGCTGCCGGCCTGCTGGCGGAAGAACATCAGCACCCGCCCGTTCGGCGCCCAGGTCGGTCCCTCCTGCAGGAAGCCGGTGGTCAGGATGCGCTCCTGCGAGCCGTCGGTGCGCATGACGCCGATCGAGAACTCGCCGCCCGACTGCTTGGTGAAGGCGATCAGGTCGCCGCGCGGCGACCACACCGGCGTCGAGTAGTTGCCGTTGCCGAACGAGATGCGCCGCGGGTCGGAGCCGTCGGCGTTCATCACGTAGATCTGCGGCCGGCCGCCGCGGTCCGAGGTGAAGACGATCTGCTGCCCGTCCGGCGCGTAGGACGGCGAGGTGTCGATCGAATTGGAGCTGGTCAGCCGCGTCGTGTTGCGGCTTCTCAGGTCCATCGTGAAGATGTTCGAGTTGCCGTCGTCGCGCAGCAGGCTCATGATGACCTTCTGGCCGTCGGGCGAGAAGCGCGGCGCGAAGGTCATGCCGGGGAAGTTGCCGACGAGCTCGCGCTGCCCGGTCTCGATCTGCAAGAGATAGACCTGCGGCTGGCCGCTCTCGTAGGACATGTAGGTGATTTCCTGGCGCGTCGGCGAGAAGCGCGGCGTCAGCACGATCGCCCGGCCGTCAGACAGGAAGCGGTGGTTGGCGCCGTCCTGGTCCATGATGGCCAGTCGCTTGACGCGGCGGTCGCGCGGGCCCGACTCGTCGATGTAGACGATGCGGGTGTCGAAATAGCCCTTCTCGCCCGTCAGCCGCTCGTAGATCGTGTCGGCGATGATGTGCGCGACGCGGCGCCAGTTGGCCGGCGTGGCGAAGAACTGCTCGCCGACGAGCTGCTGGCCGGCGAAGGTGTCCCACAGCCGGAACTCGGCGCGCAGCCGGCCGCCGGATTCCTGCGTCACCCGGCCGGTGACCAGCGCCTGGGCGTTGATCACGCGCCAGTCCTCGAAGCGTGGCGCCACGTCGGGATTGGAGATCTTCTCGATGAAGGCGGCCTTGTCGATCGGCGCGAACAGGCCGGAGCGCCGCAGGTCGGCCTCGACGACCGCGGCGATCTGCGCGCCCATGCCGTCGGCCGACAGGAACTCGGTGACGGCGATCGGCAGCGGCTCGACCACGCCCTTGTTGACGTCGATCTCGACCAGCGCGCGCGCCGGCAGGCTCGCCGTCAGGAACGCGGCGAAGAGCGCGCAGAGGGTGAGAAGCGTGCGATGGGATCGTCTCATTGGGGGTCCTTGCCTTCCTGGTCGCCCGCGCGGTGGTCGGACTGGGGTCTCAGAACATCTCGCTGGGGTCGAAGTTGACGACGATGCGCGACCACACCTCGGCCTTGCCGGCCGGCAGCCGCAGGCCCTGCTGGTCGCACTTCTGGATGGCGCGCACCGCGCTCTCGTCGAACTGGCGGTGGCCGCTCGAGCTGACCACCCGCGGCATGCCGTCGATCCGCCCGTCGCTGCCGACGCTGAACTCGACCGAGGCGCGCAGCCCGTCCGCGCCCTCCGCGCCGATCGGGATGTTCCAGCAGCCGCTGAGCTGGCTGCGCAGCGCCTCCATCTCGCCCTGGCTGAGCTGCTCGGCGGTGGTGCGCTCGCCGCCCAGCGCGGCCTGCTGGCGCGAGCGCTGCGCGCCGCCGCCGGCGTCGTCCTCCTGGTTGAGCAGCGCGGCGATCTGGTCCTCGTCGAACGCGCTGTCGCTGTCGGCCGTCTGCTGCGGCCGCGGCCGCGGCGGCTCCGGCCGCGTCTGCGGCACCGGCGCGCTTTCGGGCAGCGCCACACGCTCGGGCTCGGGCTCGGGCTCGGGCTGCGGCTCCGGCTCGGCCTCCTCGGCGATGGTCTCGGCCACCGGATCAGGCTCGGGCGCCGGCTGCGGCGGCGCCGGCTCGGCCTCGGCCTGCGGCGCGGGCGCCGGGGCGGGTTCGGGCTCCGGCGCGGGGTCGGGCTCCGGCGCCGGCTCGGGCTCGGGCGGCGGCGCCGCCGCGCTCTCCACCGGGCGCGGGCTTTCGTTCGGCGTCGGCGGCGTGTCGAGGTCGACGTCGTTGTCGCCCACGGTGCGCGCGTCCTCCACCGTGTCGGGCCGCTCGGTCGGCTGCGGCGCCGGCGTGTCGGCGGGCTCGGCCGCGCTGTCGCCGGCCTGCATCTGGGTGATCGCGCCGATCGGCACGATGTCGACCGGCAGCGCCTCGACGTCGGCCGTCTCGAACGCCTTCGGCGCCGGCAGCGAGACGAGGCCGATGCCGATCAGGGCCGCATGCAGGGCCACCGATGTGACGAGGCCGGTCTTCATCGCGCCGTCAGTTGTCCTGTTCCTGCAGGGTGACCAGGCCGAGATTGCGGTAGCCGGCGGCCGAGATGCGCGCCATCACCCGCATCACGGTGCCGTAGTCGGCCGCCCGGTCGCCGCGCACGTAGATGCGCTCGTCATAGCCGGCCCGGGCGATGGCCTGCAGCTTGGCCACGACCTCCTCGAGCGGCACCTCGGTCTCCTGCAGGAAGACCTGGCCGGACTGGTTGACCGACACGGTGATCGGCTCGGTCTCCGAGTTGAGCGCCTGCGCCTGCGTCTCCGGCAGGTCGATCGGCACGCCGACGGTGAGCAGCGGCGCCGCCACCATGAAGATGATGAGCAGCACCAGCATCACGTCGACGAACGGCGTGACGTTGATCTCCGACATCAGCGCCTGCCGCCGACCGCGGCGGCGGTGGCCGTTGCGCCCCTGCGAGCCCACTGACATTGCCATCGCGACCGCTCCCTACGCCCTGGCGGCGACCTTCTCATCGATTTGCCGCGACAGTATGGCGGAGAACTCGTCGGCGAAGCCCTCCATGCGCACGGCCAGCTTGCCGGCGTCCGACGTCAGCTTGTTGTAGGCGATGACGGCCGGGATCGCGGCCAAGAGGCCGAGCGCGGTCGCCAGCAGCGCCTCGGCGATGCCCGGCGCCACGACGGCCAGATTGGTCGACTTCGAGCCGGCGATCGCCTGGAACGAGGTCATGATGCCGACCACGGTGCCGAACAGGCCGATGAACGGGGCGGCCGAGCCGATCGAGGCGAGGAAGCCGAGCCGGCCCTCGAGCCGCTCCATCTCGCGCGTCAGCGCCAGGTCCATCGCCTTGTCGATGCGCGTCTGCAGCCCGAGCGGCGAACGGGCGCCCTTTTCGAACGACTTCTTCCATTCGCGCATGGCGGCGACGAAGATCGAGCCCATGCCGCTGGTCTTCTTCTCCGACAGGCCGCGATAGAGCTCCTCGAGCGACTGGCCCGACCAGAACACCTGCTCGAAGCGGTCGAGCGCGGTGCGCATGCGCGCGAAGGCGATCGCCTTGTCGATGATGATGGCCCAGCTCCACACGGAGGCGAAGATCAGGCCGATCATCACCAGCTTGACGACCCAGCCGGCCTGCCAGAACAGCGCCCAGATCGACAGATCGCCGCCGGGGGCGGCCAGTTCGCTTGGGTTCATGAATTCCCGTCCTCAGTCGGCGGGGGCGGCACGGGGGCCTTGCCGGCCGGGCCGCTCCCGCGAGCACTTGCCGTCGGCATGAACCGCGGCGCACCGCCTCGAGCGGCGTTCAGGCCGCTTCTTTCGGTCAATTTTGGTCAAAGGAAGGCGTCTGCGGTCCATGCGGATTCTCTCCGCTTCGTTCATGGACCGTTATGGTTAAGGATCTGTTAGAGCCTTCTTCGGCGAAGGGGTAGCCGCTTCGCCGCCCGCAACCGCGTCACGGCGGCGAGGCGGAGCCGACCGGCGGACCGCTCGCGGGCGGAACGGCCGTCAGGACGCGGCGTCGCCGGTCGCGCCGCGCGGCATGAAGGCGGCGATCCAGTCGCGCGGAAAACGTCGCGGCCGGCCCTCGGCGCCGATGATCGCCGCCTCGACGCGGGCGGAGACGAGACGCTGCTCGCCGCGCCGGATCTCCTGCGCCATGAAGATGCGCGCGCCCGAGATGCGCTCGGTGCGCGTGTCGACGATAAGCACGTCGTCGATGCGCGCCGGACCGCGAAAGTCGAGCTCCATGCGCTTGACGACCCAGACCAGCTTCTCGCCGTGCTTGCCGTCGGCGAGCTCGGTGTGGTGGACGCCGGCCAGGCGCAGGAAATCCGAGCGGCCGCGCTCGAAGAACTCGAGATAGCGCGCGTGATAGACGACGCCGGAAAAGTCCGTGTCGGCGAAATAGACCCGCACGAGCAGCCGGTGCCCGTCCTCCGTCAGCCGGCCGGCAAGCCCCGCCGCCAGCATCGCATCGCCGTCGCTGTGTCCGTTCATGTCGTCTCCCGCCGTCACCGGCTGCCTCGCGCCGCTCCGTGCGCGCGCCGGTGCCTAGTCCTCGTTCTGGAACAGCGCGATCTGCGCCTGCGCCACGCCCTGCGGCGCCTCGAGGCCGAGATGGCTCCAGGCGCGGCCGGCCAGCACGCGGCCGCGCGGCGTGCGCTGGATGAAGCCCTGCTGGATGAGATAGGGCTCGATGATGTCCTCGATCGCGTCGCGCGGCTCCGACAGCGCGGCGGCCAGTGTCTCGACGCCGACCGGCCCGCCGCCGAAATTGCGCGCGATCATCGTCAGGTAGCGCCGGTCGAGCTGGTCGAGGCCCTGGCCGTCGACCTCGAGCCGCGACAGCGCCGCGTCGGCGACGGCGCGCGAGACATGCGCCTCGCCGGCCACCGCGGCGAAGTCGCGCACCCGGCGCAACAGCCGGCCGGCGATGCGCGGCGTGCCGCGCGCGCGCTGCGCGATCTCGCGCGCGCCGTCGGCGCCGAGCGGCAGGCCGAGGATGCGCGCGCCGCGCCGCACGATCGTCTCCAGCTCCTCGGTGGTGTAGAAGTCGAGCCGGATCGGAATGCCGAAGCGGTCGCGCAGCGGCGTCGTCAGAAGCCCCAGCCGCGTCGTGGCGGCGACCAGCGTGAAGCGGGCGAGGTCGATCTTGACCGAGCGCGCGGCCGGCCCCTCGCCGATGATCAGGTCGAGCTGGTAGTCCTCCATCGCCGGATAGAGGATCTCCTCGACCGCCGGATTGAGCCGGTGGATCTCGTCGATGAACAGGACGTCGCGCTCCTCCAGATTGGTGAGCAGCGCGGCGAGGTCGCCGGCCTTGGCGATCACCGGGCCGGAGGTGGCGCGGAAGTTGACGCCGAGCTCGCGCGCCACGATCTGCGCCAGCGTCGTCTTGCCGAGGCCGGGCGGGCCGACGAACAGCACGTGGTCGAGCGCCTCGCCGCGACCGCGCGCGGCCTCGACGAAGACCTTGAGATTGGCGCGCGCGGCCGCCTGGCCGACGAAATCGTCGATCGTCTGCGGCCGCATGGTGGCCTCGGCGTCCTCGCCGCGCTTGTCGGGCGAGATCAGGCGGGCGGGATCGCTCACGGCATCAGTCCGGCGGCAGGAAGGCCCGCCGCCGCCTCGGTGTCGGATGTCCCGAGACTGGCGCAACCCGGCGCGCAACACAAGGCAGCCGCCGGCGCGCGAGCGCGTCGCCGCCGCGCCTCGGCCGGCGGTGCGAGCTCGCCTTCGGGCGGCAGCGCGGTTTTCTTCCCCATCGTCCGCTCCATTCCTGTCGTCCCGGCCTTCGCAGACGGGCCGCGCATGCGCAAGCGCGCCGCCCGGCGCCTCAGCCGGCCAGCGCCTTTAGCCCGAGACGGATCAGCCGCGCCGAATCCGCCGCCTCGCCGGCTTCCTTCATCGCCGCGGCGACGGCATTGGCCGCGACGTCGCGCGGATAGCCGAGATTGGTCAGCGCCGAGACCGCATCGGCCGCCGGCGCCGGCGCCGCGCCCTCGCCGAGCTCCTGCGCGAAGCCGGAGGCGCCGCCGCCCGCGGCCAGCGCCGGCCCCTTGCCCTTGAGCTCGCTGACGATGCGCTCGGCCACCTTCTTGCCGACGCCGGGCGAGCGCGCCACCATGGCCGTGTCGCGCAGCGCGATCGCGTTCGACAGGTCGGCCGCCGACAGGGTCGACAGCACCGACAGCGCGACGCGCGCGCCGACGCCCTGCACGTTCTGCAGCAGCCGGAACCATTCGCGCTCGGCCGCCGAGGCGAAGCCGAACAGCCGGATGGCGTCCTCGCGCACATAGGTCTCGATGAACAGCGTCGCCGCCGTGCCCGCTTCCAGCGCCGCCAGCGTGCGCGCCGGACAGAAGGCGACATAGCCGACGCCGCCGACGTCGATGATGCAGTGATCCTCGTCGACCGCGTCGACGATGCCCTTGAGCTTGCCGATCATGGCCGCATGTCCGGCACGGCGAGAGCGCGCCGGACGACACGGCATGCCGGGGCCGGGCGCACGCGCCGGGACCGGCGCAGCATCGTCTCATCGCCCCTCATTGCCGGGTCCCCCTTGCTCGATCCGCCCGCGCCGGCCCGAAAGGTCGCAGCAGGCCCCGTCCGGCCGGCAAGCCATAGCGCCCCGCGCGAGAACAGGTCAAGAACATCCTAGCCGGCCGCGGCCAGCCGCGCCGCCGGGCTGGCGCGGTGGTGGGCATGGCAGATCGCCACCGCCAGCGCGTCGGCGGCATCGGCACCGTCGATCACCGCCTTGGGCAGCAGCACCTTGACCATCATGTGGATCTGCGTCTTGTCGCCATGGCCGACGCCGACGACCGCCTTCTTCACCGCATTGGGCGCGTACTCGGCGACCGGCAGGCCGGCCCGCGCCGGCACCAGCATGGCGATGCCGCGCGCCTGGCCGAGCTTCAGCGTGGCCGTGGCGTCCTTGTTGACGAAGGTGCTCTCGACGGCCGCCATGTCGGGCGCATGGCGCGCCAGCACGGCGGCCAGGCCGTCGTGGATCTGGCACAGCCGGCTGGCGAGGTCGGCCTTGTCGTCGGAGCGCACCGTGCCGGCCGCCACGAAGGCGAGCGCGTTGCCGATGCTGTCGACGATGCCCCAGCCGGTGCGCCGCAGGCCGGGGTCGATGCCGAGGATGCGAATCGCGCGTGTCATGCCGGCAGGCTAACCCAATCGCGCCGCGGCGCCCGCGCGAATTTTCGCCGCGACGCGACGGTGGCCGCGCTGGACCAACCGATAGGGCCGGCCGGGATCAACGGCCGGGCGGCCGCGACCGGCTATGGCGGCTGCTGGAGGAGCCGGTGCCGTGCCGTTCGAGATCGACCCGCGCCTGATCGTGCTGTTCGTCTGCGTCGCCGTGGCCGGCGTGGCGCGCGGGCTGGCCGGCTTCGGCACCGGCATGATCATCGTGCCGCCGGCCGCCGCCCTCTACGGCCCGCAGGCGGCGATCGTCATCGTCGTGGTCGTCGACACGCTGCCGGCGGTCCCGCTGACGCTGCCGGTGCTGCGGCTCGCCCGCTGGCGCGAGGTGCTGCCGGTCTTCGCCGGCCTCTTCCTGCTGGTGCCGGCCGGCGTGCTGATCCTCAAGGCGAGCGACCCGGTCGCGCTGCGCTGGGCGATCTCGCTGCTGATCCTGGCGCTCGTCGTCCTGCTTCTGTCGGGCTGGCGCTACCGCGGCCCGCGCACGCCGGCCACCTCGTTCGCCGCCGGCGGGCTGGCCGGGCTGCTGCAGGGCACCGCCTCGCTGCCCGGCCCGCCGCTCATCGTCTACTGGCTGGGCGCGACGATCCCGGCCGCGCTGATGCGCGCCAACCTGATGACGCTGCTGCTGCTCGGCGAGTTCGTGTCGCTCGTCAATCTATGGCTCGCCGGCGTGATGACGCGCGAGGCGGTCGCCACCGGCGTGCTCGCCGCGCCGGTCTACTTCGCCGGGCTGCTTGCCGGCTGGCTCGCGTTCTCGCGCGCCAACGAGGCGGTCTATCGCCGGGTGGCCTTCGGGCTGATCGTGCTGGCCGCCGTGCTCGCGCTGCCGCCGCTCGACCGCGCCTTTTCCGCGCTCGCCTCGGCGGTCGCCGGCTAAGGCGTTTCCAGGCGAGGTGGAAACCGGTTCGCCGTCCGGAGACGCGTCAAAACGACAAGCGAAGCGGACGCCGCTTCGTCATGCGCAGACGGGGTCTCGACCCCGCGTCGCGCGGCCGCCTCAGCCGCCGCCGAAGGCCGTCTTGAGAAGCGTGATCTGGTCGGAGACGGGGTTGCTCGCCGCCCAGCCCTGCGGCTCCTCGATCCGGGCGCCGCCATAGATCTGCTCGTCCATGCGCCGCACCAGCGCCTGCAGGCTGAGCGAGCGCTCGACGATGCTGCGGAACGGCGCGGGAAGCTCGCCCCAGCCCGGCACGTCCTCCTGCGCGGAGGCGGTGTCGAGGCGCACCTTGGTCTTTTCCGCCGCCACCTGCTCGCGCGTCATCTCGCCGGAATTGGCGGCGCGCTGAAGCAGCAGCCAGGAGGCGATCTGCATCAGCCGGGTGGTCAGCCGCATCGATTCGGCGGCATAGAGCGTGGCGGCGACGCGCGACAGGGTGCGCGCGGCCGCCCGTCCCTCGCCGTCGAGGTACTCGGCCGCCTCCTCCACGAGGCCCATTCCCTCGTCGTAGAGCGGCTTGAAGGATTCCGAGAAGATGCGCCGCTCGGCGAGACTGACCGTCTTCCTGTCGCGGTTCGCGTCCGTTTCCGACATCACCCTTCCTTCGTCTCCCACCGGCGAAACCGGCTCCCCACGGGATAACGGATTCCCATCCGGCGGATGCGGAAAATGCGCCGGAAGGCGCGCCAAGGCAAGGCCCTGGCTAACGGAGGGTTAACGGTCGGTGCGAAAAAAAGAGCCGCACAGGCGGCTCTCAGGAGTTTAACAGGGAGGCGTCAAACAGAATGGCTCCAGCCACTCGGTAAGAATCCAGATCACTGGATGCCCCAGTAAACGCACGTAAAGCTTAACCCGGGGTTAACGCGGCGCGCCGCCCTCGAACTTTCCGGCTCCGTCTGTGCCGAAACGGGACGGCCGTCGCTCAGTCGAGCGCCCGGGCCATGTCGCGCAGCCGGAACTTCTGGATCTTGCCGGTCGAGGTCTTGGGAATCTCGGCGAAGATCACGTGGCGCGGGCACTTGAAGCGCGCCAGCAGCGACCGGCAGTGCGCGACGATCTCCGCCTCGCTGGCGCTGCTGCCCGGCTTGAGCTCGACATAGGCGACCGGCGTCTCGCCCCAGCGTTCGTCAGCCCGCGCGACGACGCCGCACGCCGCCACCGCCGGGTGCTTGTAGAGCGCGTCCTCGACCTCGATGGACGAGATGTTCTCGCCGCCCGAGATGATGATGTCCTTGGAGCGGTCCTTGAGCTGGATGTAGCCGTCCGGGTGCAGGACGCCGAGATCGCCGGAATGGAACCAGCCGCCGGCGAAGGCCTCGTCGCTCGCCTTGCGGTTCTTCAGATAGCCCTTCATCACGATGTTGCCGCGGAACATCACCTCGCCGATCGTCTCGCCGTCGTCCGGCACGCGCCGCATGGTCCTGGGGTCCATCACCGTCAGGTCCTCGAGCGCGGCGTAGCGCACGCCCTGGCGCGCCTTGCGCGTCGCCTTGCCGGCCCGGTCGAGATGGTCCCAGTCGCTGTGCCACTCGTTGACGACGGCCGGGCCGTAGGTCTCGGTGAGGCCGTAGAGATGGGTGACGGCGAAGCCGGCGTCGGCCATCGCCGACAGCACCGCCTCGGGCGGCGGCGCGGCCGCGGTGTTGAAGGTGACCGTCTGCGGGAAGGCACGGCGCGCCTCCGGCGGCGCGTTGACCAGCGCCGACATGACCACCGGCGCGCCGCACAGATGGGTCACCCCGTGCTCGGCGATCGCCTCGTATATCGCCGCCGCCCGCACCCAGCGCAGGCACACATGGGTGCCGGCCTGGATGGCCAGCGTCCACGGGAAGCACCAGCCGTTGCAGTGGAACATCGGCAGCGTCCACAGATAGACCGCGTGCCGCCCCATGCCGGCATGGATGGTGTTGGCATAGGCCATCAGCGCGGCGCCGCGGTGGTGGTAGACGACGCCCTTGGGGTTGCCCGTCGTGCCGGAGGTGTAGTTGAGCGCGATCGCGTCCCATTCGTCGTCGGGCATCGCCCAGGCGTGGTCGGGATCGCCGGAGGCGACGAAGGCCTCGTAGTCGGTGCTGCCGATCCGCGCCCCCTTCGGATACGGCGCGTCGTCGGGGTATTCGGGATCGTCGTAGTCGATCACCAGCGGCCGCACCCGTGTGCGCTCCAGCGCCTCCCGCACCACGGCGGAGAACTCGCGGTCGACGATCAGCACCTTGCAGTCGGCATGGTCGAGCTGGAAGGCGACGATCGCCGCGTCGAGCCGCGTGTTGAGCGAATGCAGCACCGCGCGCGTCATCGGCACGGCGAAATGCGCCTCCAGCATCGGCGGCGTGTTCGACAGCATCACCGAGACGGTGTCGCCCTTGCCGATGCCGTGGGCGGCGAGCGCGCCGGCGAGCTGCCGCGCGCGGCGCCAGAACGCGGCATAGCTGGTGCGCTGACTGCCATGCACGATCGCCACGTGCTCGGGAAACACCTTCGCCGTGCGCTCCAGAAAGGTCAGCGGCGTCAGCGGCTGGTGGTTGGCCGCGTTGCGGTCGAGGTCGATCTCGTAGGGGTTTTCGGCTGGCGGAGTGGTCACGGTGCGCCTCCCATTGCGCGTCGTCTTTTTTTCTTCCCGGCTGCGTTTATGCACGCCGGCGCGGGCCGCGTCATCAGCCGACGAGCGCCCCCACCCCGTCATAGATCAGCTTGAGCGCGACGATCAGCACCATCGCGTACATGAAGGGGTAGAACACCGCCGCCCGCATGCGCCGCACCAGCCAGGCGCCGGCCAGCGTGGCCAGCGGCGCCACCGGCACCAGCACCAGCGAGGCCGACAGGTTGGTCGCGTCGAACTGGCCGAGCGCCATGTAGGGCACCACCTTCACCGCGTTGACGACGGCGAAGTAGATCACGCTGGTGCCGGTGTAGACGCGCGGGTCGTGGCGCAGCGGCAGCGTGTACACCTGGTAGGGCGGCCCGCCGGCATGCGCGACGAAGCTGGTGAAGCCCGACACCGTGCTCCACCACAGGCCGCGCGCCGGGCTGTGCGACGCCGCGCGGCCGCCGCCGGCGAGCCGCTCGCGCGCCCAGCGCAGGAAGAACAGCAGCGTGACGACGCCGACGATCAGCCGCACCATCGCCGAGGTGACGAGCGCGGCGGTCAGCCAGCCGATGCCGATGCCGACCATCGCCCCCGGCAGCATGATGGCGAGCGTGCGGCCGTCGCGATAGCCGCGCCAGGTCCACAGCGAGACGAGGTCCATGACGATCAGGATCGGCAGCAGGATGGCCGCCGCCTGCACCGGCGAGACGACCAGCGCCATCAGCGGCACGCCGAGCAGCGCCGTGGCGCCGCCGAAGCCGCCCTTCGACAGGCCGACGAGCACGACGGCCGGCACGGCGGCGGCATAAAACAGCGGATCGGTGAGCAGCGGGGTCATGCGACGGGCGCCTCCGCCGCGCCCCATACGGCAAAGCCGGCGGCTTGGCGAGGCCGCCGGCGCGGCGGCCGCCGCCCCTTCCAGAGCCTCCGCCGATCGGCTATGCCGCCCCATTGCCAACACGATCGCCCGCCAATCAGGGCGCTTCCGGACGCCGTGACCGCCATGACCGCAAGACCCGTGACCGACCGCTGCCGCCTCGTGCTGATCGCCCCGCCACCGGCCGACGGCGACGTCGCGGCGCTCGCCGCGGCGCTGTCGGGCGGCGACGTGGCCTCGCTGATCGTGCCCGCGCACGGCCTCGACGACGACGCGCTGCAGGCGCGCGCCGAGGCGCTCATCGCCGAAGCGCACCGCCGCGACGTCGCCGTGGTGCTCGAGGCCGAGCCGCGCATCGCCGCGCGGACCGGCGCCGACGGCATCCATGTCGAGGCCGGCAAGGCCGCGCTCGCCGACCTGGTGGCGCGCCACCGCGACCGGCTGATGGTCGGCTGCGGCGGCGCCAGGACGCGCGACGACGCGCTCGAGCTCGGCGAGGCGCAGCCCGACTACATCTTCTTCGGCCGCTTCGGCTACGACGGCAAGGAAGAGCCGCATCCGCGCAACCTGGCGCTCGGCCGCTGGTGGGCCGAGATGATCCGCATTCCCTGCATCGTGCTGGGCGGTGCCGCGATCGCCTCGGTCGAGACGGTGGCGGCCACCGGGGCGGAGTTCGTCGCGCTGTCGCAGGCGGTCTTCGCCGCGCCGGACGGGCCGGCCGCGGCGGTGGCGCGCGCCAACGCGGTGCTCGACGAGACGGCGCCGCACCTGGAGGCATGACCATGGCGTACCGCATTCCCGCCCGCCTCGTCCTCGCCGCCGCCCTGTCGCTCGCCGCCGCGCCGGCCGCCCTGGCGCAGGACGCGCCGGCGAGCGAGGACGCGCGCGGCGACCGGCCGGCCGCGGAGCGCGACGCGCTCGGCCGGCCGCCGACCGCCGACCGGATCGATCCCGAGCGCTTCGGCGAGGCGCCGGACGCCGCCTACGGCGCCTTCCAGCGCGGGCTCTACATCACCGCGCTGAACCTCGCCCTGCCGCGCGCGGAGGCCGGCGATGCCGCCGCCCAGACGCTGGCGGCCGAGATCTACGCCCGCGGCCTCGGCGTGCCGCGCGACGGCGAGGCGGCCGCGCGCTGGTATGCCCGGGCGGCCGAGCAGGACGTCGCGGAGGCGCAGTTCCAATACGCGCTGATGCTGCTCGACGGCCGCTATGTCGACAAGGACGCCGAGCGCGCCTTCGCGCTGATGCGCGAGGCGGCCGAGAACGGCAACCCGCTCGCCCAGTTCAACTACGCCCAGATGATCCTCGACCGCGAGGCCGGCTTCGAGAGCACCGAGCGCGCGGTTCGCTACTACGAGATGGCGGCCGAGGCCGGCCTGCCCGACGCGCAGTACGCGATGGCGCAGGTGCATGCCAACGGCGCCGGCGGCCGGCCGCAGGACGAGGCGGCGGCGCGCCGCTGGCTGGCGCGCGCCGCCCGCCAGGGCTACGACACCGCACAGCTCGACCTCGGCACCTGGCTGGTCGAGGGACGCGGCGGCGAAGCCGATCCCGAGGCCGGCTTCGCCTGGCTGAAGCGCGCCGCCGAGGGCGGCAACGTGGCCGCCCAGAACCGCCTCGCCAAGCTCTACCGCGCCGGCGTCGGCACCGAGCCCGACCCGGTCGTGGCGGCGGCCTGGTATGTGCTGGCGCGCCGCGCCGGCCTCGTCGACCCGACGCTCGAGGGCTTCATGGAGGGGCTGACGCCCGAGCAGCGCCGCGCCGCCATCGAGCAGGCCAACCGGCTGCGCTGACGCGCCGCGCCGGGCGCCCGCCGCCGCCCGTCGCGTCTTGCCACGGGCGGCGAAGTGTGGTCTTGAGGCGCCCGAAATCCAGCCTTTTCGCGCGCGCCCAGCGCGCAGCTCCGGGAACTGACTGATGAAGATCAACGGAAACGAGATCCGGCCGGGCAACGTGATCGAGCACAATGGCGGCTTGTGGGTCGCGGTGAAGACGAACCACGTCAAGCCCGGCAAGGGCGGCGCCTACAACCAGGTCGAGCTCAAGAACCTGATCGACGGCACCAAGACCAACGAGCGCTTCCGCTCGGCGGAGACGGTCGAGCGCGTGCGCCTCGAGCAGAAGGACTTCACCTATCTCTACGAGCAGGGCGATGCGCTCGTCTTCATGGACAGCGAGAGCTACGAGCAGCTCGAGCTGCAGAAGGACTTCGTCGGCGAGCGTGCCGCCTTCCTGCAGGACGGCATGACGGTGACCGTTGAGCTCTACGACGACAAGCCGATCGGCGTGTCGCTGCCCGACCAGGTGACGCTCGAGGTCAGCGAGGCCGACCCGGTGGTCAAGGGCCAGACCGCGGCCTCCTCCTACAAGCCCGCGGTGATGGAGAACGGCGTGCGCGTGATGGTGCCGCCGTTCGTCTCCGCCGGCGAGCGCATCGTCGTCGACACCAACGAGATCACCTACGTGCGCCGCGCCGACTGACGGCGCGGCACGCCCAAATTTCGGATACCGGCTGACACAATGGCGCGCTCCGCGATCATCAACGTCATGGTTCAGGCCGCCATCAAGGCCGGCCGCGCGCTGGCGCGCGACTTCGGCGAGGTGCAGAACCTGCAGGTCTCGCTCAAGGGGCCGGGCGACTACGTCACGCAGGCCGACCGGCGCGCCGAGGACATTCTCTACAACGAGCTGTCGCGCGCCCGGCCGGGCTATTCCTTCCTGATGGAGGAGCGCGGCGCGATCGAGGGCCAGGATTCGCAGCACCGCTGGATCGTCGATCCGCTCGACGGCACCACCAACTTCATGCACGGCATCCCGATCTTCTCGGTGTCGATCGCGCTGGAGCGCCAGGGCCAGCTCGTCGCCGGCCTCGTCTACAACCCGGCGATGGACGAGCTCTACACGGCCGAGCGCGGCGGCGGCGCCTTCATGAACGACCGCCGGCTGCGCGTCGCCGCGCGCCGCCGGCTGTCGGACGCCGTCGTCGGCACCGGCATCCCGCATCTCGGCCGCGGCCGGCACGGCCAGGCGCTGCTCGACCTGCGCCACGTGATGCCGGAGACCGCCGGCATCCGCCGCCTCGGCTCGGCCGCGCTCGACCTCGCCTATGTCGCGGCCGGTCGCTTCGACGGCTTCTGGGAAGACGGCCTGGCGCCGTGGGATCTGGCCGCCGGCATTCTGCTGGTGCGCGAGGCGGGCGGCTTCGCCACCGACCGCAAGGGCGGCCAGGCGATCTTCGACAGCGGCTCGGTGGTGGCCGGCAACGACGCCATCCACGGCGCGCTGCTCAGCGCGCTCGCGCGCCAGCCGGCGGCGCGCTGACGCGCCGCGCGCGAACGGCGCCGGACCGCTCGCGCGCCGCCGTGAGCAAACTTTCAATTTCGTCACAATTCCGTTTAGAGTCGCCCGCAGTTCTTGATGCGGCAACCAGTTCGAGGCGCAGATGGCATTGCTGAAATCGCTGGGCGCGGATCGGCTGGCGGCCGATTCCGACTTCGATCCGCGCACGCTGTCGAGCCCGCAGGTCTTCCTGCTGTCGATGCTGGTCTTCCTTGCCATCTCCGGCTTCGTCGCGGCCATCCTCTATCGCCAGATCGCCGAGGCCTTCCGCACCAATCCGGGCCTCAACGGGCTCATTCTCGGCGTGCTGGCGGTCGGCATCCTGCTCGCCTTCATGCAGGTCATCCGGCTGTTCCGCGAGGTGCGCTGGGTCAATTCCTTCCGCGCCGGCACCGAGGTCACCGAGCCGGTCCTGCTGGCGCCGATGAAGGCGCTCCTGAGCCGCTCCTCGTCGATGGCGCTGTCGACCACCTCGATGCGCTCGATCCTCGATTCCATCGCCACGCGGCTCGACGAGAGCCGCGACATCTCGCGCTACCTGATCGGGCTGCTGGTCTTTCTCGGCCTGCTCGGCACCTTCTGGGGCCTCCTGCAGACGATCGGCTCGATCGGCGACACCATCCAGTCGCTCGACCCGGCCTCCGGCAACGCCAACGACATCCTCGACGCGCTGAAGTCCGGGCTCGCCGCGCCGCTCGACGGCATGGGCACCGCGTTCTCCTCGTCGCTGTTCGGCCTCGCCGGCTCGCTGATCCTCGGCTTTCTCGACCTGCAGGCCGGGCGCGCCCAGAACCGCTTCTACACCGAGCTCGAGAACTGGCTGTCGACGGTCACCGACCTCGGCTCCGACCTGTCGGTCGACGGCGCCAAGGGCGGCCAGCCGACCGAGGAGCTGCGCCAGCTTTCCGAGCGCCTGCAGGCGATGCAGGAGGCGGGCGGCCAGCACAATCCGCGCGTCGCCGCCTCGATGGCCGCGCTCGCCGACGGCATCTCCGGCCTGGTCAAGAACATGCGCCACGAGCAGCAGATGATGCGCGACTGGGTCGAGGCGCAGGCGCGCGACCAGAAGGCGCTGCGCGAGACGCTGGAGCGCATCGCCAAGGCGCTCGACCGCAACGGGAAGGACTGACATGGCGCTGGCGCGCGCACGCCGTCGCGACCGCGGGGTCGACTACTGGCCGGGCTTCGTCGACGCCCTGGCGACGCTGCTGCTCGCCATCATGTTCCTGCTGTCGGTGTTCGTGCTGGCGCAGTTCTTCCTGAGCCAGGAGATCACCGGCAAGGACGCCGTGCTCAACCGGCTGAACGCCCAGATCAACGAGCTGACCCAGCTTCTGGCGCTCGAGCGCGCCAACACCCAGGACGCCGAGGACGCGCTCGCCAGCCTGCGCGCCTCGCTGTCGGAAACGGAAGCCGAGCGCTCGCGCCTCGAGGAGCTTCTGGCCCGCGACGCCGGCCGCAGCGAGGCGGCCAGCGCGCGCGTCGGCGCGCTGTCGGAGCGGCTCGACGAGGAGCGCCAGATCAGCCAGCGCGCGCTGTCGCAGGTCGAGCTTCTCAACCAGCAGATCTCCGCCCTGCGCCAGCAGATCGGCGCGCTCGAGGCGGCGCTGGAGATCTCCGAGGAGCGCGACCGCGAATCGAACGCCAAGATCGCCGACCTCGGCCGCCGGCTCAACGTGGCGCTCGCCCAGCGCGTGCAGGAGCTCAACCGCTACCGCTCCGACTTCTTCGGCCGGCTGCGCGAGATCCTGTCCGACCGCGAGAACATCCGCATCGTCGGCGACCGCTTCGTCTTCCAGTCCGAGGTGCTGTTCCCGTCTGGCTCCGACGTCATCAACGACGCCGGCCGCGAGGAGATGCGCAAGCTCGCCGAGGCGATCAAGGACCTGCAGCGCGAGATCCCGCCGGAGATCAACTGGGTGCTGCGCGTCGACGGCCACACCGACAACGTGCCGGTGTCGGGCAGCGGCCGCTTCGCCGACAACTGGGAGCTGTCGAGCGCGCGCGCCACCTCGGTCGTCAAGTTCCTGATCGACAACGGCGTGCCGGCCGAGCGGCTGGTCGCCGCCGGCTTCGGCGAATTCCAGCCGCTCGACGAGGCCGATACGCCGGAGGCGCGCGCGCGCAACCGGCGCATCGAGCTCAAGCTGACCGAGCGCTGACCGTGATGGCCGGGCGCGGCGGGGCGGACGTCAGGCGTTCCGGCGCGGCCGCCCTCGTCCTCGCGCTGCTGCTCGCCCTCGCCGCCGCGCTGCCCGCCGGCGCGCAGAACCAGCCGGCCGGGCCGATCAGCGCCGCCGGCGAGACCGGCGCCGACGCCGACGCCGACATCCGCATCGACCGCCGGCTTGAGGCGATCTTCGACGAGATCGACGGCCTGGCGCAGGTCTCGGCCACCGTGCGCTCGGGCGTCGTCACGCTGCGCGGCACCGTCGCGGAGGCCGAGTTGGCGCTGCGCGCGGAGGAGCTGGCCGGCCGCGTCGAGGGCGTCGTCGCGGTGCGCAACGCCATCGAGGAGACCACCGCGGTCTCCGAGCGCATCGTGCCGGTCTACGAGCGGCTCGCCGCGCGGCTGGCGCAGTTCGCCGGCTATCTGCCGCTGGTCGCCGTCGCCGGGCTGCTGTTCGCGCTGATCGCGCTGGCCGGCGCCTGGGTGGCGGCGCGCGACTGGCCGTGGGGCCGGCTGGCGCCGAACGCCTTCATCGCCGGCCTCATGCGCCAGCTCGTGCGCATCGTCTTCGTCGCCGCCGGCGCGCTGGTCGCGCTCGACATCCTCGGCGCCACCGCGCTGCTCGGCACCATCCTGGGTGCGGCCGGCATCGTCGGCCTGGCCGTCGGCTTCGCGGTGCGCGACACGGTGGAGAACTACATCGCCAGCATCCTCCTGTCGGTGCGCCAGCCGTTCCGGCCGAACGACTACATCCGCATCGGCGAGGAGGAGGGCAGCGTCATCATGCTGACCTCGCGCGCCACCATCCTGATGGACCTCGACGGCAACCACATCCGCATCCCCAACGCCGTCGTCTTCAAGGGCATCATCCGCAACTACACGCGCAACCCCGAACGCCGCTTCACCGTCGCGCTGGGCATCGACCCGGCGGCCAACCTGCGCGCCGCGCTCGACCTCGGGCTGGCGACGCTCGCCGAGCAGCCCTTCGTGCTCGACGACCCCGCCCCCGACGCGTGGATCGAGACGATCGGCGATTCCACCGTCGCGCTCGCCTTCACCGGCTGGGTCGACCAGTCGGTGACGAGCTTCGTGCATGCCCGCAGCGAGGCGATCCGCCTGGTCAAGCTGGCCCTCGAGCAGGCCGGCTACGCGCTGCCCGAACCGGGCTACCGCGTGCGCCTGGAAGGCATGGCCGGGCCGCCCGCCGGGACGCCGCCGGCCCGACCGGCGCCGGAGCCGCCGCCCGCCGCCGCCGAGACGACGCAGGCCGCGGCAACCGGGGCGGAGACCGTCATCAGCCGCAAGGCGGCCGAGGAGCGCGCCCGCTCCGACCGCAACGACCTTCTCGACGAGCGGGCGCCGCAGGAGATCGAATAGCCGCGCTCCGGCGCGGCGCGACAGGGGGGAGGAGTGGCCATGGCCGATGCGGACGCGATCGTGGTGGGGGCCGGGCTCGCCGGGCTGGCGGCCGCCGCCGAGCTGGCCGACGCGGGCCGGCGCGTCGTCATCGTCGAGCAGGAGGGCGACAACAGCGTCGGCGGCCAGGCCTTCTGGTCGCTCGGCGGCCTGTTCTTCGTCGACAGCCCCGAGCAGCGCCGGCTGCGCATCCGCGACAGCCGTGCGCTCGCCTGGCAGGACTGGCTCGGCTCGGCCGGCTTCGACCGTGCCGAGGACCACTGGCCGCGCCGCGTCGCCGAAGCCTATGTCGATTTCGCCGCCGGCGAGATGCGCTCCTGGCTGCACGGCATGGGCATGCGCTGGTTTCCCGTCGTCGGCTGGGCCGAGCGCGGCGGCGGCCACGCGCATGGCCACGGCAATTCGGTGCCGCGCTTCCACATCACCTGGGGCACCGGGCCGGGCGTCGTCGCGCCGTTCGAGCGGCGCGTGCGCGCGCATGCCGCCGCCGGCCGCATCGCGCTCAGGTTCCGCCATCGCGTCGACCGCCTGGTGCGCGACAACGGCGCCGTCACCGGCGTCGCCGGCACCGTGCTCGCCCCCTCCACGGTCGCGCGCGGCCAGTCCTCCGGCCGCGACCCGGTCGGCGCGTTCGCGCTGTCGGCCGGCGCCGTGGTCGTCGCCTCGGGCGGCATCGGCGGCAATTTCGAGCTGGTCCGGCAGAACTGGCCGCAAGACCGACTCGGCCCGCCGCCGGCCGAGATGGTCGCCGGCGTGCCCGACCACGTCGACGGCCGCATGATCGGCATCGCCGCCGAGGCCGGCGCCGCCGTCGTCAACGCCGACCGCATGTGGCACTACACCGAGGGCGTGCGCAACTGGGCGCCGATCTGGCCGAACCACGGCATCCGCATCCTGCCCGGCCCCTCCTCGATGTGGTTCGACTCCGCCGGCAACCGGCTGCCGGCGCCCTGCCTGCCCGGCTTCGACACGCTCGCCACGCTGCGCCACATCCTGGCCACCGGCCACGCCTATTCCTGGTTCATCCTCACCCAGAAGATCATCGAGAAGGAGTTCGCCCTGTCGGGCTCCGAGCAGAATCCCGACCTCACGTCCGGCAGCTGGCGCCAGGTGCTGAAGAGCCGGCGCGGCGCCGGCGCGCCGCCGCCCGTCGAGGCGTTCAAGGAACGGGGCGAGGACTTCATCGTGCGCCGCACGCTGCCCGAGCTGGTCGCGGCGATGAACGCGCTCGCCGGCGACGGGCGGCTCGACGCCGACCACATCGAGCGCCAGATCGCCGCCCGCGACCGCGAGCTCGACAACCCCTTCTGCAAGGACGCGCAGGTGACCGCCATCCGCGGCGCGCGCGGCTATCTCGGCGACCGGCTGATCCGCACCGCCGCGCCGCACAAGCTGCTCGACCCGGCGAACGGGCCGCTGATCGCGGTGCGGCTCAACGTGCTGACGCGCAAGACGCTGGGCGGGCTGCACACCGATCTCGACGCGCGCGCGCTCGACGCCGACGGCGCCGTCGTTCCCGGCCTCTACGCGGCCGGCGAGGCGGCCGGCTTCGGCGGCGGCGGCTATCACGGCTACAATGCGCTGGAGGGCACCTTTCTCGGCGGCTGCATCTTCTCCGGCCGGGCGGCCGGCCGGCACGCCGCTCAGGCGGTCTGACCGTCCGCCAGCGCGCGCTCGATCAGCGCCGCCTTGGCGCGATCCTTCGAGCGGCCGAACAGGCGCATCAGCGCGGCCTGCTCGGCGGGTTCGGCGACGAACACCCGCCCGCCGGCGACCGCGACCGGGCGCCGGGTGGCAAGGCGCACCCACTGCCAGCCCTGCCCGTCGCGCACCCGCAGATCGCCCATCACCTCGATGTCGAGCGCCCCGGGGCGCCGCACGCGGACGAAGGGATCGGAGGCGAAGCGCGCGCCGGCCTGCGGCGCGGCTGCCGGCTCCGCCGCCACGCCGAGGCGCGCGAGAAACGCCAGCGCGGTCTCCCGTCCAGCCAGCAGATCGACATCCTGCGGCTCGGCTGCGGCGATGCCGCAAAGCCGCATCGCGGTGCTGCCGATGAGCCACCAGTCGCTGCTGTCTTCCGGCGCCGCCGCGGCGACCGTGGCGAGCGCGGCGGCCAGCGCCGGGCTCATTCCGCCGCGCCGCGGAAGGCGCCGGCTCCGCTCTCGAACTGCAGCCGGGCGAGCCGGGCATAGGTGCCGCCCTTGCGCACCAGGCTCTCGTGCGTGCCTTGCTCGACGATGCGCCCGCCGTCCATCACCAGGATGCGGTCGGCCTTGAGCACGGTCGCCAGCCGGTGCGCGATGACCAGCGTCGTGCGCCCCTCCATCAGCCGCTCCAGCGCCGTCTGCACCAGCGTCTCGCTCTCGGAATCGAGCGCCGAGGTGGCCTCGTCGAGCAGCAGGACCGGCGCGTCGCGCAGGATGGCGCGGGCGATCGCCACGCGCTGGCGCTGGCCGCCAGACAGCGTGACGCCGCGCTCGCCGACCGGCGTGTCGTAGCCCTGGTCGAGCGCGGCGATGAAGTCGTGCGCGAGCGCCGAGCGCGCCGCCGCCTCGATCTCGGCCTGGCTGGCGCCGGGCCGGCCGAAGGCGATGTTGTCGCCGGCGCTGGCGGCGAACACCGCCACGTCCTGCGGCACGATGGCGATGCGCCGGCGCACCGCCGCCGGATCGGCCTCGGCGAGGTCGACGCCGTCGATCGAGACCGCGCCCGACTGCGGATCGTAATAGCGCAGCAGAAGCGAGAACACGGTGCTCTTGCCCGCCCCCGACGGCCCGACGATCGCGACCGTCTCGCCCGGCTCGACGGCGAAGCTCAGCCCCTCGAGCGTCGGCCGGTCGGGACGCGAGGGATAGGCGAAGCGCACGTCGCGGAAGACGACGGCGCCGCGCGCCGGCTCGGGCAGCGGCGTTGGGTCGGCCGGCACGGCGATCGCCGGCTCCTCGATCAGCAGCTCGGTCAGCCGTTCGGCCGCGCCGGCCGCCTGGCTGAGCTCGCCCCACACCTCCGACAGCGCGCCGAGCGCGCCGGCCGCCAGCACCGAGTAGAGCAGGAACTGGCCGAGCGTGCCGGGCGTCATGCCGCCGTCGAGCACCGCGCGCGAGCCGACCCACAGCACCGCCACCACCGAGGCGAAGGTGGCGAAGATGGCGAAGAAGGTGAGGAAGGACCGCGCGAACACGGCCGAGCGCGCCGCGCTGAAGGCGCGCTCCACCGCGCCGCCGTAGCGGTCGGTCACCAGCGCCTCGTTGGTGAAGGCCTGCAGCGTGCGGATGGCGCCGATATGCTCGCTGGCATAGGCGGTGGCGGCGGCCAGCGTGTCCTGCGCCGAGCGCGACTTGCGCCGCACCGAGCGGCCGAAGGCGACCAGCGGAAAGATGATGACGGGGATCGCCACGACCACCAGCAGCGACAGCCGCGGGCTGGTCACCACCATCATGGCGACCGCGCCGATGCCCATGATGACGTTGCGCAGCGCGGTCGAGGCGGTGGCGCCGACCGCCGACTTGATCTGCGTCGTGTCGGCCGTGAGCCGCGAGACGATCTCGCCCGTCTGGGCGCGGTCGAAGAAGCCGGGCGACAGCTCGGTGACGTGGCTGAAGACGTCGCGCCTCAGGTCGGAGACGACGCGCTCGCCGAGCGTGATGACGAAGTAGTAGCGGCAGGCCGAGGCGAAGGCGAGCACGGCCGCGATCACGATCAGCATGGTGAAGTAGTTGGCGATGAAGGCGGAATCGGCTTCCGAGAAGCCATGGTCGATCATCCGCCGCACGGCGACCGGCAGGGTCAGCGTGGTCGCCGCCGCCAGCACCAGGAAGAACACCGCGCCGGCCAGCAGCCCGCGATAGCGCCCGAGATAAGGAAACAGCCGCCGCAGCGGGCGCAGCGAACGGCGTTTCTGCTCGTCGGTGAGGGGGCTTGTCTGCGCCATCTGCCGCTCGTCTCGTCTTTTTCTGCCGCCGGGCCCCGGCCTTGTGCTCGCATGCCGGCTGATGTATAGGCGTCGCCGACGCATCGGAAGCCGTAGCCGCCCGCGGCCGCGGCTTCAAGTTTTTGCGTGCGGGCGACTTTGCCGCAGCCGCCGCGCCGGCGCCCGCCGCAGGACAGATCCAAGGACCCGCAGGACAGACCGATGAAAGCCGACATCCATCCCGACTACCACACGATCAAGGTCGTCATGACCGACGGCACCGAGTACGAGACGCGCTCGACCTGGGGCAAGGAGGGCGACACGCTGCACCTCGACATCGACCCCACGACGCACCCCGCCTGGACCGGCGGCCAGCAGACGCTGCTCGACCGCGGCGGCCGGCTGTCGAAGTTCAAGAAGCGCTACGAGGGCCTCGGCATCTGAGCCCCGGCGCCTCGCGCGAAACGACGAAAGGCCCCCCGCGCGGGGCCTTTTTTCTTGCCGCAACGCTGGAGCGGCGACCGGGTGTCGACGGCGCCTGGAGACGCTCCGGGCCTCGATCGCCGGAATGACGGGCCGGCGAACGGCGACGGCGAGCCCGGCCCGCCACCCTTTGGCAACCGGCGGGGGCGCGTGTTATCACGCCCCGGTGATGATCACCGACATCGAAGACTATTTCGCGAAAGGCTGCGGGCGGTGCGGGCGCTTCGACACGCAAGGCTGCTCGACGCGGGTCTGGCAGAGCGGCCTTGCGAGGCTTCGCGACATCTGCCTTGCCGCCGGGCTCGCGGAGACGGTCAAGTGGGGGCACCCCTGCTACATGCACGCCGGCCGCAACATCGCGATCATCGGCGCGTTCCAGAGCAACTTCCGTCTCAGCTTCTTCGACGCGGCACTGCTGGAGGACCCCGAGGGCGTTCTGGAAAGGCAGGGGCCGAACACCCGCCATCCCGACATGATCCGCTTCACCTCCAACGACGGGCCCGCGAGGATGGAGCCGGTGATCCGCGCCTATCTGGAGGAGGCGAAGGGCCACGCCGAGGCCGGCAGGAAGCCGCCGAAGGACGACGGCGCCCTGCCGCTGCCCGATGAGCTCGTGGCGGCGCTGGACGCCGACCCGGCGCTGGCGGAGGCGTTCCACGCGCTGACGCGGGGCCGCCAGAAGAGCTATGTCATCGACCTCAACGGCGCGAAGAAGCCCGAGACCCGCGTGAACCGGATCGAGAAGTTCCGCGACAGGATCATTGCCGGCAAGGGCGCGACGGAGCGCTGACGCGGGGCCTCGTCGTGCCGGCTTCGCCCGCGTGCATGCGGCGCGGGACGCCCCCGCCCGGCGGCACCGGGCCGTCGCGCGCGGCCGCCGCCGGTCCGCCTCAGGCGGCGCTCAGCCGCGCCATCGTCTCGTCGTCGACCTCGAAATTGGCGTAGACGTTCTGCACGTCGTCGTCGTCCTCGAGGGTGGCGATCAGCTTGAGGATCGACTGGGCGCGCTCCTCGTCGACCGGGGTGCCGGTCTGCGGCCGCCACACCGGACGCACCGATTCCGCCTCGCCGAGCGCGGCCTCGAGCGCGCCCGTCACGTCGCCGATGTCCTCGAAGGCGCAGGTGATGACGTGGCCGTTCTCGTCGGACTGGACGTCCTCCGCGCCGGCCTCGATCGCCGCCTCCATCACGCGCTCGGCGTCGCCCGCACCGGCCGGATAGACGATCTCGCCGACGCGGTCGAACATGAAGGCCACCGAGCCCGTCTCGCCCATCGAGCCGCCGGCCTTGGTGAAGGCGGCGCGCACGTTGGAGGCGGTGCGGTTGCGGTTGTCGGTCAGGCCCTCGACGATGATCGCCACGCCGCCCGGCCCGTAGCCCTCGTAGCGCACGGTCTCGTAGCTCTCGCCGTCGCCGCCGGAGGCCTTCTTGATGGCGCGCTCAATGTTGTCCTTGGGCATCGACTGCGCCTTGGCGTTCTGCACCGCCAGGCGCAGCCGCGGGTTCATCGCCGGATCGGGCAGGCCTTCCTTGGCAGCGACGGTGATCTCGCGCGCCAGCTTGGAAAACATCTTCGACTTGGCCGCGTCCTGACGGCCCTTGCGGTGCATGATGTTCTTGAATTGCGAATGGCCGGCCATGGGGCTCCTGTTCGAAAAGACACGCCGTTTGTTCCGGAATGGCGCGCGTTATAGTGAATTTGCCGGCGAGCGTCCAGAAGTCGCGCGCGGACGGCGCGCTCGCGAAAAGTTGAACGCGGCGGCCCGCACGGCAGCCCGCGGAGCGGCTTACCATGCGCCTCTGACGACGACCGCAATGCCGTTGCCCGGGAGGCCCGTGATGCATCCGCTCCGCCTTGTCGCCGCTTTCGCCCTCGCTCTCGGCGCGCTTGCCGCCGCCGCCCCCGCGCACGCCCAGGCCGACGGCGAGCCGGTCGCCAGCAGTTGCCTAGCGGTGGCCGAGGCGCTGCCCGACGTCGTCTACGCCAGCCTGGCGCCCGGCGCCGCGGCGGCACCGGCCGGCGGACGCGACGCCGCGGTCACCATCACCTATGCCGGCCACTCGACCTATCTGATCGACACGCCCGGCGGCGTGCGCATCGCCACCGATTTCAGCGGCCGCTACGGCGCCGAGCCGCCGCCGCGGGTGGCGACCATGAACAAGGCGCACTCGACCCACTTCACGCCCTTCCCCGACCCGCGCATCGAGCACGTGCTGCCCGGCTGGAACCCCGACGGCGGACCGGCGCGCCACGCGCTGGTCGTCGACGACGTCTACATCCGCAACGTGACGACCGACATCCGCCGCTACGGCACCATGGAGCCGAACGCCAACTCGATCTTCATCTTCGAGGTGGCCGGGCTGTGCATCGGCCATCTCGGCCACCTGCACCACCGGCTGGAGGACGCCCACTACGCCGCGATCGGCCGGCTCGACGTGGTCATGGTGCCGATCGACGGCGGCATGACCATGTCGCTTCCGGGCATGAGCGAGATCACGCAGCGGCTCTACGCCTCGATCGTGCTGCCGATGCACCGGCACGCCACGCCGATCGGCAGCTTCACCGCGATGATGGGCGAGGCCTTCGACGTCGACTTCCGCGACACGCGCTCGCTGTCGGTGTCGCTGTCGAGCCTGCCGCGGCGTCCCACCATCGTCATCCTGGACGGAGTCTGACGGCGGCCGCCGGGGCGGCCTCGGCCGCCCCCCGCACCTGTCAGTGCCCGCCGGCGCCCTCCGCCTGCAGCGCGCGCTCGCGCCGCCGCTTGCGGCGGGCCAGCATGTTGAGCGCCTCGACCAGCGCCGAGAAGCCCATCGCCGCGTAGATGTAGCCCTTGGGCACGTGGAAGCCCATGCCGTCGGCGATCAGCGTCATGCCGATCATCAGCAGGAAGGCGAGCGCCAGCATGACGATCGTCGGGTTGTCGGCGATGAAGCGCGACAGCGGCTCGGCGGCGATCAGCATCACCGTCACCGCGGCGATGACGGCGATGAACATGATGGCGATCTCGTCGGTCATGCCGACGGCGGTGATAATGGAATCGATCGAGAACACCAGGTCGAGCAGCAGGATCTGGGCGATCGCCGCGCCCGCCGTCAGCGTCGCCGCGCGGCCCACCATGTTCTCCTTGCCGTCCGAGGGATCGACGGAGTGGTGGATCTCCTTGGTCGCCTTCCAGACCAGGAAGATGCCGCCGGCCAGCAGAATGAGGTCGCGCCACGAGAAGGCGTGGCCGAACAGCTCGAACAGCGGGTCGGTGAGCTGCACGATGAAGGAGATGGTGCCGAGCAGCAGCAGCCGCAGCACCAGCGCGCCGGCGATGCCGATGCGCCGCGCGCGCGCCTGCTGCGCCTCCGGCAGCCGGTTGGTCAGGATCGAGATGAAGATCAGGTTGTCGATGCCGAGCACGATCTCGAGCACCACCAGCGTGGCGAGCGCCACCCAGGCCTGCGGGTTGGAGACGAAGGAAAAATGCTCGATGAGCCAGCTCATGGTGCTCCCCCAGCGTTGACGGGATGAAAGGCGTGCGTGTGGCGCCGGTCCGTAACGGCCCGGCGGGCCATCAGTTGCCTCTCCAGAAGGCCGGCACCGCCTCTTCCAGGCGCGGCCCCAGGCGCAGCGGCGCCACCTTCTCGGCCAGCCCCGTGCGGTCGGAGATCTCGACGCCGAGCCCGCAGATGGTGGCCGGCCCGCCCGCCGCCTCGAAGCGGCCGCGCGGCACCTTGAACAGGAACCGGTGGAGCGGCTCCTCCTTGTCCATGCCGAGCGAGGAATCGTAGTCGCCGCACATGCCGGCGTCCGACAGATAGGCCGTGCCGCCGGACAGGATCTGGTGGTCGGCCGTCGGCTGGTGGGTGTGCGTGCCGATGACCGCCGAGACGCGGCCGTCGACGAAATGCGCGAAGCACATCTTCTCCGACGTCGCCTCGGCGTGGAAGTCGACCACCGCGGCGTCGACGTGCTCGCCCAGCCGGCAGGCGGCAAGCTCCGCCTCGGCCGCCTGGAAGGGATCGTCGAGCTCGGGATGCATGAAGACGCGGCCCATGATGTTGGCCACCATCACGCGGGCGCCGTTGCGCGCCTGGTAGACGCCGGAGCCGCGCCCCGGGGTGCCGCGCGGAAAGTTGGCCGGCCGCAGGAAGCGGTCCTCGCGCGGCGCGAACTCGATCGCCTCGCGCTGGTCCCACACGTGGTTGCCGGTGGTCACCACGTCGGCGCCGGCGTCGAGCGTGCGGCGGAAGATCTCCTCGGTGATGCCGAAGCCGCCGGCCGCGTTCTCGCCGTTGACGATCACGAAGTCGAGCCGGAAATCCGAGATCAGGCCGGGCAGCCTCTCCCAGACCGCGGTGCGGCCGGAACGGCCCACCAGATCGCCGAGGAACAGCAGTCTCATCGGCCCATCTATAGGTCGGCGCCGAGGCGGCGCAAGCCGCTTTCGGTCAGGATTTCGGGGATCGGCTGGTCGTGCGGCTCGTCCGGCACGCGCGCCACCTCCTGGCAGTCGAAGGCGACGCCGACGAGCCGCGGCGCGACGCCGCGCTGGCGCAGCGCGGCGATCGCCCGGTCGTAGTAGCCGGCGCCGTAGCCGATGCGGTGGCCGCGCGCGTCGAAGGCGGCGAGCGGCACCAGCATCATCAGCGGCTCCAGCACGGCGGCGTCGGGCCCCGGCCCCTGCGTGCCGTATCCCATGTCGACGAGCGGCGCGCCGCGCGCCATCTCGCGGAAGACGATCGTCGTGCGGTCGAGGATCGCCGGCAGGCACAGCCGCGCGCCGGCCGCGCCGAGCGCGGCCATCAGCGGCCGCACGTCGACCTCCGAGCGCATCGGCCAGAAGCCCGACACGATGGTGCCCGGCGTCACCGCCAGCGCCTCGGCCGTCTCCGCCATCGCCAGCGAGGCCTCGATGCGCCAGCGCACGTCGAGCGCGTCGCGCCGTGCCAGCGCCTCGGCGCGCAGCGTCTTCTTGAGCTGTTGGTCGGACGTCCCCATCGCCGCCTCGATAGCCGCCGCCGCGCGGACGGGCAAGACCGCGGCGCGGCCCGGGCGAAGGGGAAAGAGAGGCGATCCGCGGCAACCGATGGAGAGGTCGATCCCGGGAACCTACAAAGTAGGTGGGCGCCGTATGAAAGGACCCACGGGTCCGAACAGGGACAGCTCCCTTTAGGATCGATAAGGCCCCGGGGAATGTTACTCCTGTCGCGAGGCGCAGAACGCCGAGGCGGAATATAAGGCGCGCCGGCGGGCCGCGCCAGAGGGCAACGGCGATCTTTGCCGGCATTGTTCACTGACAGGCGAACAGACTGTTTTTCAAGCACGAATCCGGTCACGAAGCCGCGACCGGAAGGTCACCCCGCGCTCGCGTCCTGTTGTTTTGAACGTGTTCGCCAGCGGACCCATCTTCCGCTCATCGACGGCGGCCGGCCCCGCGGGGCACCGCCGGATCGACACCAGCAACCGCGGGCCGAGGCCGCAACGGCAGCCCGCAGCAGAAGGGACACCATCATGAACCGCATCCTCATCGCCGCCTTCGCCACCGTCGCCTTCGCCGGCGCCGCCGCCGCGCAGCAGGCGCCGGTCCTGCAGGGCAACTACTCGGCCAACGTGCTCGACCACTACAACGGCGCCAGCGGCGTCGCCGTGGGCGCCGGCGTCGACCGCTTCACCACCGCCGGCATCGAGCGCGCGCCGCGCGCCGACGCGGGCCTGACGGCGTTCGACGAGGACTACGGCCGCTGAGCGAAGCGAAACTTCCGCCGCGCGGTGCCGTGACTCCTCCCCACGACGCCGCATCCCGCGGCAGCGCCGCCCCCGCCGGAGCGACTTCCCGCGTTCCGGCGGCGCGGCGAGACCGACAGACAGAAAGGAACGAGACCATGAAACGCATCCTGATCGCAGCCGCCGCCACGCTGACCTTCGCCGGCGCCGCCGCCGCGCAGCAGGCCCCCTTCCTGCAGGGCGACTATTCGGCGAACGTGCTCGACCGCTTCAACGGCGCCGCCTCCGTCGACCGCATGACGACGTCCTCGGTGGCGCCCGACATGGGCGACGGGATGGCGCCGCGCGAGCGCGGCCCGATCGTCTGGGACGACAATTACGGCCGCTGATCCGGCC
The DNA here is from genome assembly GCF_030398335.1 of Aquibium sp. A9E412. Classification (GTDB taxonomy): domain Bacteria; phylum Pseudomonadota; class Alphaproteobacteria; order Rhizobiales; family Rhizobiaceae; genus A9E412. Next base: position 19 of record NZ_JAOAOP010000005.1, on the reverse strand, counting down.
GATCCGCACCCCCCCCCCC
>NZ_JAOAOP010000059.1 GCF_030398335.1 Aquibium sp. A9E412 | reverse complement strand
GCCGGCGCGCGGCCGCGCGCCCCCGCGCCCCGGGTCCCGCACGCGACGTGCAGCATCGCTGAATGCTGCGTTCGCGGATTCTGGCTGGCCGGCGGCGGCCGGCTCGGCTATGCCGGAGCACAACCAGGGAGGTGGCGATGAGCGACGTGCACAGCGGGGCGTGCCTGTGCGGCCGGGTGCGGTTTCGCGCCCGGGGGCCGATGCGCGGCGTCGTCTACTGCCACTGCTCGCAGTGCCGGCGGCAGAGCGGCCATGTCTATGCCGCGACCGACGTCGACGACGCGGCGCTGACGGTCGAGGGCGGCGACAACGTGACCTGGTACGCCGCATCCGACTTCGCCCGGCGCGGCTTCTGCGCGACCTGCGGCTCGGTGCTGTTCTGGAAGGCGAACGGCGCGCAGCGGACCTCGGTGATGGCCGGGTCGTTCGACCTGCCGAGCGGGCTCGTCGCCGAGGGCCACATCTTCGTCGCCGACAAGGGCGACTACTACGCGATCACCGACGGCCTGCCGCAGCATGCGCGCGCGCCGGACGACGAGCCGGCCGACGGCACCGACGCGGGGTAGGCAAGACCGCCGCGGCAAACCTATGTGCACGCAAGCGCGCCCGGCGCACCCCCGATGGCGCGCAGCAACGAAGCAGAGCGCGACCGCGAGCCGAGACACCGCATGGATGGCAGCCACCTGACCCGCCGCGCCGGCCTGCCCGAGGACCTGCGCTACCTGCTGGACAAATATCCGCGCGAGCGCTGGCACGGCCATGCCAATCTCGGCGGCATGGCCTCGTTCTGGCTGCAGCGGCACGACATGTTCCGCGAGCTCGGCGGCATGCTGAGCGGCGCCATCGCCGACTACCGCGAGGGCCGGCGCGAGGCGGCGGACTTCGCGCGCTTCTTCGCGCCGCGGCTGCGCTTCTTCCTGCAGCAGCTCGAGGGCCACCACCAGATCGAGGACATGCACTACTTTCCCGTCTTCGCGCGGGCGGAGAGCCGGCTGAAGCGCGGCTTCGACATCCTCGACAGCGACCACCACGTGATCCACGCCGCGCTCGAGCAGAACGCGGAGGCCGCCAACGCCTTCCTGCGCGCGCTGGCGCAGGACGCCGACCGGCGCCGCTTCGCCGCCGACGCCTATGCCGACGCCAACGGCGCGCTGATCGCCATGCTGACGCGCCATCTGGCCGACGAGGAGGACCTGATCGTGCCGCTGATCCTCGACCGCGGCGAGGCGCGGCTCGGCATCGCCATGTGAGCCTGCTTGCCGGCGGCGCCGGGATGGCGCTACCTTGCGGCGTCGGCCGGCGCTGCGAGGACAGGATGACCGGGAGCAACAGGCATGGCCCGCCCCGCGCGGACGCAGCCGCGGCGGGGCGCCGGCGATGAACCTGCGCGTCGGCAACATGCGCGCGCTGGAGTGCTTCGAGGCGGTGGCGCGGCTCGGCTCCATCCATGCGGCGGCCGGCGAGCTCGGCGTCACGCCGAGCGCCGTCAGCCACCAGCTCCGCAAGCTGACCGAGCATGTCGGCGAGCGCCTGGTCGTCCGCTCGGGGCGCAACATCGCCCTGACGCCGGCCGGCCAGCGGCTCGCCGTCAAGCTCAACGTCGCCTTCGCACAGATCCAGCGGTCGCTGTCGGAAACGGTGGGCGGCGGCCGCACGGTGCTGCGCCTGGCGGTGTGCAGCAGCTTCGCGCCGGGCTGGCTGATCGGCCGGCTGAAGAGCTTTCTCGCGGCGCAGCCGACCATCGATCTGCAGCTTCGCATGTATGCGCAGGACCCGGAGCTGACCGACCGCGTGGCCGACGCGTTCGTCACCAGCTTTCCCACCGAGCTCGGCTTCTGGGCGCTGCGGCTGCAGGCCGAACGGCTGGTCGCGGTGCTGCTGCCGGACGCCGCGCCCGGCGACATGCCGCTGATCACCACGACGTTCGAGCCGGACGAGCCCGGCGAGGAATGGTTCGACTACTGCCGCAGGGCCGGCCTGCGGCTCGACGAGCTCTACACCGGGCGCTGGCTGCAGACCTCGCACTACGTGCTGGCGCTGGAGATGGCGCGCCAGGGCCTCGGCATCGCCATGGTGCCGGATTTCCTGGTCGCCGCCGACGTCGCCGCCGGCCGCCTGCGCGAGCTGAGCGCGCTGCGGCTGCCGACCAACGAGGACTACTATCTGTGCATCAAGGCCTCGCGCCGCGACGAGCCGGCGCTGCGCGCCCTCGAGCAGTGGGTGCGGCGGCAGATCGCGCGGCACGAGAAGGCCTACTACACCTGAATCCGATTCAGCTTCGGGCAGAAAAACTCACTGGACCGTCGCGCCGCAATCCGACGTACTGCGGCCAGAGGAGCTCTCCGGTGGTGCACGCGGCCGGCAGAAGACGTCCGCAGGTGCCGAAACGGGGTGAAGGACGTGCGTGAAGGAAAGCTGACCCGTCGCCGGTTTGTCGCCGGCAGCGCGCTGACCGTGGCCGGCCTGCTGGCGGCCGAGGCGGTGGCGCGCGACGTCATCAAGGAAATCCACGCGCTCAAGCCGGGCGAGTTCACCTGGCATCCCGACCGGCAGCCGTTCGGCCCGGTCGCCATCGTCGTGTCGCTGCCCGAACAGCGCGTCCACGTCTACCGCAACGGCGTGCGCATCGCGGTGTCGACCTGCTCGACCGGCAAGCCCGGCCACGAGACGCCGGTCGGCGTGTTCGTGGTGCTGCAGAAGGACAAGCACCACCGCTCCTCGACCTACAACAACGCGCCGATGCCGAACATGAACCGGCTGACCTGGTCGGGCGTGGCGCTGCATGCCGGCAACCTGCCGGGCTATCCCGCCTCGCACGGCTGCATCCGGCTGCCGATGGCGTTTTCCGAGCGGCTGTTCGAGGTCACCCATCTCGGCACGCCGGTCATCATCGCCGGCGCGCATGACGACCCGGCCGAGCTGGTGCATCCGGGCATGGTGCTCGGCGCCTATGCCGAGCACGAGTTCGAGGCGGCGACGGCCGCGCTTGCCGGCAAGAAGCGTCCCGAGGACTGGACGGAAGCCGAGCGCCATCCCGTCACCTCGCTCATCGCATCGGGCTCGGAGCGGCGCATCATGCTGGTCGAGAACGGCGCGGTGCTGGCCGAAAGCACGCTGACGGTGTCGGGCAGCGGCCCGCTCGGCAGCCATGTCTTCATGCTGAAGGGCGCGCACGACAAGACGAGCGGCCTGGAATGGGTGACGCTCAGCCACAACTCCGATGTCGACGGCTTCTTCGAGCCGGAGGAGCGGGCGCTGCGCCGCATCTCGGCCGATCCGGCCTTCGTCAAGCGCATGCAGGCACACATGCATTCCGGCATGGTGCTGATCATGACCGACGCGCCGCTGCATCCCGACACGCGGTCGGGCCGCGACTTCGTGATCATGTCGTAGAGCCGTTCTGCGCTTCATGGGATCGCAGATCGGCTCCGATGTGTTGTTTTGCCGCGTTCGCGGACGGCGAACCGGTGTCCGCTTCGCCTGGAAACGCTCTATCCAGGCACGGCGCCGCCGCAGCACCGCGAACCGTGCTCCCGGACCCCGAGACCCGCAGGAAAGGAACGATCGATGAAGCCTCTACTCACGCTGGGCGCGCTGGCGCTGGCCGCCGCCGGGCTTGCCGCCTGCTCGGAAACCAGCAGCCCGGGCGCGCAGGCCCCGCAGCCCGCGCAGCCGTCGATGCGCACCGGAAGCGCCGAAGACGAGCGCGCCTGCCTCGACGCGGTGGCGCAGCAGACCGGCAACAGCGTTACCGTCCTGTCGTCGGAGTTCTCGCAGGCCAACACCCTCGTCATCGTCGGCGTGGGACCGAACCGGGCGCCGTGGCGCTGCCTCGTTTCGGGCGGAATCGTCGCGGATGTGATGTCGCTGACGGACGAAGGCGCGCTCTGAGCCGCGCCGTCCAAATGGCATTCCGCGACGCCGCGCGGGCCGCCGAGGGGCAACGGCGGCCCGCGCGGGCGGCCCGCCCGGGCCAGCCCGAGGTCCACTGCCCGTGATCTGCCGCATCCTGCTCGCCCTGTTCGCGCTCGCCTATCTGTTCGCCCTGTTCGTCCTCGCGGTCGGCACGTTCGGCCTGTTCGGCGCCGAGCGCGATCCGCTGTCGGCCGTCTATCTGATGCCGCTCGGCATGCCGTGGACGCTGCTTGTCGGACGGCTGGCCGACCCGTGGCCGGCCGTGGCGGGGATCCTCGCCCCGGCGCTGAACCTGGCGATCCTGTGGGGCCTGTGCCGCGCCGTGCGGCGCGGGCGCTGAGCCTCCGGCGCATCGCCGTGCGGCGGGCCGTTCCCTCCGGCGGCGAAACCGTCTAGATCACGGGCCATGACCCGCGACCGCCCCGACACGCTGCGCATCGCCGTGGCCCAGCTCAACCCGACCGTCGGCGACATCGCCGGCAATTTGGCGCTCGCCCGCGAGGCGCGCGCCGACGCCGCGCGCCAGGGCGCCGACCTGGTGCTGTTCACCGAACTGTTCATCGCCGGCTACCCGCCCGAGGACCTGGTGCTGAAGCCGGCCTTCGTGGCGGCCTGCGAGCGCGCCGTGCGCGCGCTTGCCGCGGACACGGCCGACGGCGGGCCGGGCGTGGTCGTCGGCACGCCGCTCGATCGGCCGAGCGGCCTGCACAACGCCGTCATGGTGCTCGACGGCGGCGCGGTGACCGGCGAGCGCTACAAGCTCGACCTGCCGAACTACGGCGAGTTCGACGAGAAGCGCGTCTTCCAGCCGGGGCCGCACATGCCGGGGCCGGTCTCCTTCCGCGGCGTGCGGCTCGGCATTCCCGTGTGCGAGGACATCTGGGGCGATCTCGGCGTATGCGAGACGCTGGCCGAATCCGGCGCGGAGCTGCTGCTGGTGCCGAACGGCTCGCCCTATTATCGCGGCAAGCTGGAGGTGCGCCAGCAGGTGGCGCTGCGCCAGGTGATCGAGAGCGGCCTGCCGCTCGTCTTCGCCAACCAGCTCGGCGGCCAGGACGAGCTCGTCTTCGACGGCGCCTCCTTCGCGCTCAACGCCGACAAGTCGCTCGCCTTCCAGATGAGCCAGTTCGAGGCGGCCGTGGCGGTGACCGCCTGGCACCGCGAGGACGAGCTGTGGCGCTGCACGGCCGGACCGATGGCGGTGATCCCGCCGGGCGAGGAGGCCGACTACCGCGCCTGCATGCTGGGCCTGCGCGACTACGTCAACAAGAACGGCTTCAAGAACGTCGTGCTCGGGCTTTCCGGCGGCATCGATTCGGCGCTGTGCGCGGCGCTCGCCGTCGACGCGCTGGGCGAGGAGCGGGTGCGCTGCGTGATGATGCCCTACACCTACACCTCGAAGGCCTCGCTCAAGGACGCCGAGGACTGCGCCCGCGCGCTCGGCTGCCGCTACGACATCGTGCCGATCTTCGAGCCGGTCGAAGGCTTCTCCAACGCGCTGACGCAGCTTTTCTCCGGCACGGCGGAAGGCATCACCGAGGAGAACCTGCAAAGCCGCACGCGCGGCACCATCCTGATGGCGATCTCCAACAAGTTCGGCTCGATGGTGGTGACGACGGGCAACAAGTCGGAGATGTCGGTCGGCTACGCGACGCTGTACGGCGACATGAACGGCGGCTTCAACCCGATCAAGGACCTCTACAAGATGCAGGTCTACGCGCTGTCGCGCTGGCGCAACGCGCATGTGCCGCCCGGCGCGCTCGGCCCGACCGGCGAGGCGATCCCGCCGTCGATCATCGACAAGGCGCCCTCGGCCGAGCTGAGGCCCGACCAGACCGACCAGGATTCGCTGCCGCCCTATCCGGTGCTCGACGACATCCTGGAGTGCCTGGTGGAAAACGAGATGGGGGTGGCCGAGATCGTCGCACGCGGCCACGACCGCGGCACGGTCGAGCGCGTCGAGCATCTGCTCTATCTTGCCGAATACAAGCGCCGCCAGGCCGCGCCGGGCGTCAAGATCACGAGGAAGAACTTCGGCCGCGACCGGCGCTACCCGATCACCAACCGGTTCCGCGATCGCGCCGGGGCGCCGGCCTGAGGGTGGGCAGACGCGCCTTTTCGCCGACGAATCCTGATCTGGGTTGAAGTTTCTGCCGACCGGTCGTGCTCGACTGCGCAGCGGTTGCCGTGTGCCGTTGCACCACGGTTTCGCAGAAACGGAGGCCGCGATGACGATGCTCGTCGCGACATCCGGCCGTGCGGGCGCGGCCGGAGTCCCCGTCTTCGCGCTGTGGCGGAGGCGACGGTCATGAGCGATGCCAGGCTCGGCGATCGGCTGGCACGCCGCATTCTGCACCGCGTCGTCGCGGCGGCAGCGCGCCGCACACTGGCCGACCGAGAGCTCGTCGGAGAGGACGGCGCGAGACGCCGCTGGCTGACGCCGGAGATCGAGCGCTGCGTGGCGGCGTTCGAACCGGAGGCCGTGCGCCTGCGGCCTTATGCCCGAAGCGCGGCGCTGCCGCGGTTCGGCAACCGCCTGCTGGTCGAGATGGCGGTGCAGACGGTGGCTGCCTACCGGACGCTGCGCCAGGCGGGCGTGGCCGCACCTTCGGCGCGCGCGACGGTCGCGGATCTCGGCTGGGTCGTCTATCGCCGCATGGTGGCGGCGACCGCGCTGCCGGCGCGGGTGGCGACGCGCGATCCCGGCCGCCGATTGCGCTGGACCGTGCGCATGCTGCTCTTCTTTCCCTTCAGCGCGGAGGGCGCGCCCGGCTATGCCGTGGAACGCCGCATCGACGGTGACGACATCCTCACCCACTTCACCCATTGCCCGCCGCAAACCTTCGCCCGCCGGCTCGGCGAGACGTTCGACGATCCCGAAATCCTCGCGGTCTTCCGGCAGAGCTGGTGCCAGTACGACTGGCCCGTCGCGGATGTGATCGCGAAAGACGGCCGGCGCGGCCACTACGCACGCCGCCGCACGCTGTCCTACGGCGATGCGGTATGCGACATGTGCTGGCGAGCCCATGCCACGGGCGATGCGCGCCACGGCCCGCCAGAGACAACCAAGAAGCGGATGCGTCGCGCAGGGGCGAAACCGATCGCGGCGCGGCGGCGCGACCGTTGAGCGGGGCGCCGGCCTGACGACCTGGCGCAAGCGGCGCGGCCGGCTGGCGCGATTGACCTTTCGGCGCGGCTCGTCCATCGCTCGGGCTCGCCGCGAGTCCCGCCGATGTCGTTCGTCCTGTTTCTGCGCGAGAATGCCCGCTGGATCGCCGGCGGCTTCCTGCTCACCTTCTTCTCGTCCTACGGCCAGACCTTCTTCATCGCGCTGTCGGCCGGCGAAATCCGCGCCGAATACGGGCTGACGCACGGCCAGTTCGGCACGCTCTACATGCTGGCGACGCTGGCCAGCGCCTTCACCATGCCGCGCTTCGGGCAGATCGTCGACCGTCACTCGGCGCGCACCGTGACGCTGATCATCGTGCCGATGCTGGCGCTCGCCTGCGTGGCGATGGCGCTGTCGCGCTCGCTGCTGGTGCTGGCGGTGACGATCTACCTGCTGCGGCTGTTCGGCCAGGGCATGATGACGCACAACGCCTTCACCGCCATGGGCCGCTGGTTCGCCGCCCAGCGCGGCCGGGCGGTGTCGATCGTCACGCTCGGCCACAATGTCGGCGAGGCGATCTTTCCGCTCGCCTTCGTCACGGTGGCGGCGATCGTCGGCTGGCGCAACGGCTGGCTGGTCGCCGCGGCGATGCTGCTTCTGGTGGCGCTACCGGCGATCGCCACGCTGATGGCGGTGGAGCGGGCGCCGCGCTCGAGCGACCCGCTGCCGCGCGCGGCCGCGCCGCGCGACTGGACGCGCGCCGAGGTGGTCCGCGACCCGCAGTTCTACCTGCTGCTGCTCGGCGTGATGGCGCCCGGCTTCATCGGCACGACGATCTTCTTCCATCAGGTCTATCTGGTCGAGCTGCGCGGCTGGTCGCTCGAGGTGTTCGCCTCCTCCTTCACCTTCATGGCGGCGATGACGGTGATCTTCGCGCTGGTCGCCGGCCAGCTCATCGACCGCTTCTCGGCGGTCGCGGTGCTGCCGTCCTACCTGCTGCCGCTGTCGGCGGCCTGCCTCATCCTGGCCGGCTTCGAGGCGCAGTGGGCGGCCTTCGCCTTCATGGGCCTGCTCGGCGTCTCCTACGGCTTCTCCTCGACGCTGTTCGGCGCGGTGTGGCCGGAGATCTACGGCATCCGCCATCTCGGCGCGGTGCGCGCGCTGACCGTCGCCATCATGGTCTTCGCCACCGCGATGGGGCCCGGCATCACCGGCTTCCTGATCGATCTCGGCGTGCCCTATCCCTGGCAGATCGCCGCCATGGGGCTCTACTGCATCGCCGCGTCGGGGCTGATGCTCGCCGTCTCGCGGCGGCTCAGGGCGCGCGCCTTGCAAAGCGCGGCCCCCTTGGCTAGGTCGTGACGCCATGAGCGTGACCGTCCGCTTCGCGCCGTCGCCGACCGGCGACATCCACATCGGCAACGTGCGCACAGCGCTGTTCAACTGGCTGCATGCCCGGCGGCACGGCGGGCGCTTCATCCTGCGCTTCGACGACACCGACACGCAGCGCTCGCGGCAGCGCCACGCCGACGCCATCCAGGCCGACCTGCACTGGCTGGGTATCGACCCCGACGTCACCGTGCACCAGTCGGCGCGCTTCGCCACCTATGCGGCGGCGGTCGAGCGGCTCAAGGCGGCCGGCCTGCTCTATCCCTGCTACGAGACGCCGGACGAGCTGGAGCGGCGGCGCAAGCTGCGGCTGGCGCGCCGGCTGCCGCCGGTCTACGGTCGCGAGGCGCTGATGCTCGACCCGGCCGAGCGGGCGCGGCTCGAGGCCGAGGGGCGGCGGCCGCACTGGCGCTTCCTGCTGCCCAACTTCGCCGACGACCCGCAGCGGCCCGCGCGCACCGAGATCACCTGGGACGACATCGTGCGCGGGCCGCAGACGGTCGACCTGGCCTCGCTGTCCGACCCGGTGCTGGTGCGCGCCGACGGCAGCTATCTCTACACGCTGCCCTCGGTGGTCGACGACGCGGAGATGGGGGTGAGCGACGTCATCCGCGGCGACGACCACGTGACCAACACCGGCGCGCAGATCGCGCTGTTCCGCGCGCTCGGCCACACGCCGCCGCGCTTCGGCCACCACAACCTCCTGACCACGGCGAGCGGCGAGGGGCTGTCGAAGCGCAGCGGCGCGCTGTCGGTCGGCGCGCTGCGCGCGGCCGGCATCGAGCCGATGGCGATCGCGTCGCTGGCGGTGCTGATCGGCACCGCGCGGCCGGTGGCGCCGGTCGCCTCGCTCGACGCGCTCGCCCGCGACTTCGACCCGGCGATGGCGTCGAAATCGCCGGCGCGCTTCGATCCGGCCGAGCTCGAGGCGCTCAACCGGGCCTTGCTGCACGCCATGCCGTTCGACGCGGCGGCGCCGCGGCTTGCCGCGCTCGGCATCGCGGACCCGCGCGCCGCGCCGTTCTGGCTCGCGGTGCGCGGCAATCTCGACAGCTTCTCCGAGGTGGAGGACTGGTGGCGCATCGTCACGCGCGGGCCGCAGGAGACGCCGGCGCTGTCGGACGACGACCGCGCCTTCGTGCGCGAGGCGCTGGCGCTGCTGCCGCCCGAACCGTGGGACGGCACGACCTGGCGGGTCTGGACGGACGCGGTGAAGCGGGCGACCGGACGCGAGGGCAGGGCGCTCTTCCTGCCGCTCAGGCTGGCGCTTACCGGGCGTCCGTCGGGGCCGGAGCTGGCCGATCTTCTGCCGCTTCTGGGCCGGGAAGGAACGCTGGCGCGACGACCCTGACGCGGCGTTCGGCCGGCCGCGCGGCGAGCGGGTCGGCGAGCGTGCGGCGCAGCGTGGCGGCGACCGCCTGCGGATCGACCGGCGCGGCCTGCGGCTCGGCCGCCTCGGGCACCGGGGCGACCGCCGGCATCGTCGCTTCCGACTGCAGGACGAGCCCGGCCTCGCGATCGGCCGGCGGCGCGACGGTGTCGCCGGCGATCACCGAAAAGCCGCGCTCGGCGGCGCGCGCCGCGCCGCAGCCGCAGGCTGCCGCCCCGGGCGCGCGGTCGCGATAGGCGAAGGCGGCGGGCAGCGCCGTGTAGGGCGTGCCGTCGCCGGCCGCCACCATCGCCTCGGTGTCCTCGCCGGGAACCCGGTGGATGTAGAGCGCGGTGTCGCTGCCGGGGCAGCGCTGGCGGCAGATCAGCGCGTCGCGGGCGAAGGCGCTCGCCGGCACCGCATAGGAGATCGGGAAGTAGTAGCCGTCACAGGTGCGCACGCACAGCGTGCGGTAGCGCCCGGCGGGATCGCCGCGCGGGCCGTCGGTGATGACGACGCGGCGCACGCTCTGCGTGGCGGCCGGGCGGTCGGCAGCGGCGCGGCGGCGCTGCGGCTCGGGCGCGGCGCGGGCGACCGTCGCGCGCGGCGCCTCGCCGAGACAGCCCGCGGCCGCCTGGGCGGCGCGGATCTCGCGGCGCTCGCGCTGCGGGTCGCGGCCGGCGGCCAGGTTGTCGCGCTGGCGCTCCAGCGCGCGCAGGTTGCGCTCCATGCGGGCGATCGTCGCCGACAGCGTCTTGCAGGCGGGACCGCCGGCCGAGAACAGCCCGCCGCAGCGCGTGCGCCGCGCGTCGGCGCGGGCGCGCTGCAGCGCGGCCGCCTGGGCGGCGACGGCGCGCTCGAACCTGGCGAGCTGGGCGCTGCCGCCCGTCGGCGGCACGGCGGCGAGGCGGGCGGCGAGGTCGGCGCACGACTGCGCGGCGGCCGGGCCGGCGCCGAGCGCGAACAGGCAGGCCGCGATGGCGGCCGCCCGCAGAAGCCTGTCGCCGAGGCCGCTCATGGTCCGCCGCATCCTTCCTGCCCCGTGTGCCGCCGCGCCGGCATCGCCGCCGTCGCCAGTCGCGGCAGCCTGCCAGCGAAGCGTTAAACGGTGGTTAGGCGGCCGGCAGCGTGCGCGCGGCGGAGCGCTGCGCGGCCTCGACGGCGGCGATGGCGCTCATGTTGAGGACGCCGCGCGAGGTGACCGAGGGCGTGAGGATGTGCGCCGGCATCGCCGTGCCGAGCAGGATCGGCCCGACATGCAGCGCGTCGGTCATCGTCTTGACCGTGGTCAGCGTGATGTTGGCGGCGTCGAGATTGGGGAAGACCAGAAGGTTGGCCTCGCCGCGGAACTGGGCGTGCGGGAAGACGCGCTGGCGCAGCGTCTCCGACAGCGCCGAATCGCCGTGCATCTCGCCGTCGGCCTCGAGGTCGGGGGCGAGCTCGCGCACCAGGGCGGCGGCCTCGCGCATCTTCAGCGCGCTGGCCGAATCGCGCGAGCCGAAATTCGAGTGCGACAGGAGCGCGGCCTTCGGCTCGATGCCGAAGCGGCGGATCGCCTCGGCCGCCAGCAGCGTCATGTTGGCGATCTCCGTCGCGCTCGGCTCGACGCTGACATAGGTGTCGGTGAAGAAGGTGACGCCGCGCTGGGCGATCAGCATCGACAGCGCCGACAGGTCGCGCACGCCGGCGCGGCAGCCGATCAGCATGTCGACATAGCGCAGGTGCCGCTCGAAGCGGCCTTCCAGGCCGCAGATCATCGCGTCGGCCTCCTCGCGCAGCATGGCGAGCGCGGCGATCACCGTGTTGCTGGTGCGCACCATGGTGCGCGCGGCCTCCTGGGTGACGCCGCGGCGCCCGGCGGTGCGGATCAGCAGATCGACATAGTCGCGGTAGCGCGGGTCGTCCTCCGGATTGACGATCTCGAAGTCGGCGTTCGGCCTGATCTTCAGCCCGTAGCGGGCGAGCCGCGTCTCGACCACGTGCGGCCGGCCGATCAGGATGGGCCGGCCGAGGCCCTCCTCGAGCACCACCTGGGCGGCGCGCAGCACCCGCTCGTCCTCGCCGTCGGCATAGATGATGCGCTGCGGCGCGGCCGCCTTGGCGGCCGAGAAGATCGGCTTCATGACCAGCCCGGAGCGGAACACGAAGCGGTTCAGCCGGTCGAGATACTGGTCCATGTCGGCGATCGGCCGGGTGGCGACGCCGCTTGCCATCGCCGCCTCGGCGACGGCCGGGGCGATGCGCAGGATGAGCCGCGGGTCGAAGGGCGAGGGAATCAGGTGGTCGGGGCCGAACACCGCCGCCTCGCCGGAATAGGCGCGCGCGGCGATGTCGGAGGGCTCCTCGCGGGCGAGCGCGGCGATGGCGCGCACGGCGGCGAGCTTCATCGCCTCGTCGATCGCCGTCGCACCGACGTCGAGCGCGCCGCGGAAGATGTAGGGGAAGCACAGGACGTTGTTGACCTGGTTGGGGAAGTCGGAGCGCCCGGTGCACACCATCGCGTCGGGCCGGGCGGCGCGCGCGGCGTCGGGCATGATCTCCGGCACCGGGTTGGCGAGCGCCAGGATCAGCGGCCGCTCGGCCATCGCCGCCACCATGTCGGGCTTGAGGACGCCGCCCGCCGACAGGCCGAGGAACACGTCGGCGCCGCCGATCACGTCGGCCAGCGTGCGCGCCCCGGTGTCTTTCACATAGGCGTCCTTCCAGCGGTCCATCTCCTCGGTGCGGCCGCGATAGGCGACGCCGTGCCGGTCGGTGACCCAGATGTTGGCGATGTCGGCGCCGAGCGCGACGAGCAGGTTGAGACAGGCGATCGCCGCCGCGCCGGCGCCGGAGGTGACGATGCGGGCGTCCTCGATGCGCTTGCCGGCGAGCGTCAGCCCGTTGAGAACGGCGGCCGCGACGATGATCGCGGTGCCGTGCTGGTCGTCGTGGAAGACCGGGATGCCCATGCGGGCCTTGAGCTGCTCCTCGACCTCGAAGCACTCGGGCGCCTTGATGTCCTCCAGATTGATGCCGCCGAAGGTCGGCTCGAGGGCGGCGATGGTCTCCACCATGCGGGCAATGTCGGGCGCGTCGATCTCGATGTCGAAGACGTCGATGCCGGCGAACTTCTTGAACAGGACCGCCTTGCCTTCCATCACCGGCTTGGAGGCGAGCGGGCCGATGTCGCCGAGGCCGAGCACGGCCGAGCCGTTCGAGACGACGGCCACCAGGTTGGCGCGGCCGGTGTAGTCGGCCGCCGTTCCCGGCTCGTCGCGGATCGCCAGGCAGGGCGCGGCGACGCCCGGCGAATAGGCCAGCGCCAGGTCGCGCTGGTTGCCGAGCGGCTTGGTCGCCTGGATCTCGAGCTTGCCGGGCACCGGGTGCCGGTGGAAGAAGAGGGCCGCCTCGTCGAGGTCGGACGGGCTCGCGGGCGCGCCCTTGCCGTCGGTCATGGGATGCCTTGCCTTTCTCAACAGCGCCGCCGGCGCGCCCAGCAGGCGCGTCAGCGCCGCGCGATCACCTTCTGGTGCTGCTCGCCGAGGCCGGCGATGCCGAGGTCCATCGTGTCGCCTTCCTTCAGGTAAACGGGCGGCTTGCGGCCCATGCCGACGCCGGGCGGCGTGCCGGTGGTGATGACGTCGCCCGGCTCCAGCACCATGAAGCGGGACAGGTAGGCGACGATGTGGGCGACCGAGAAGATCATCGTGCGCGTGTTGCCGGTCTGCGCGCGCGCGCCGTTGACGTCGAGGAACATGTCGAGGTCCTGCGGGTCGGGCACCGCGTCGGCGGTGACGATCCACGGCCCGAGCGGGCCGAAGGTCGGCGCGCTCTTGCCCTTGATCCACTGGCCGCCGCGCTCGATCTGGTAGGCGCGCTCCGACACGTCGTTGCACACGGCATAGCCGAACACGTGCGACAGCGCGTCGGCCTCCGCGACGCAGTCGCAGCGCTCGCCGATGACGACGGCGAGCTCGACCTCCCAGTCGGTCTTCTGCGAGCCGGGCGGCAGCATGACGTCGTCGTTGGGGCCCGACAGCGCGCTCGGCGCCTTGGAGAAGACGATCGGCTCGTCGGGCACCGCGGCGCCGGATTCGGCGGCATGGTCGGCGTAGTTGAGGCCGATGGCGATGAAGTGGCCGGTGCGCGACAGCGGCGCGCCGATGCGCGTGCTGGCCGGCACCTCGGGCAGGGCGGCGAGGTCGGCGCCCTGCAGGATGCGCAGCAGCGCCGGCGAGATCGTCTCGGGCGCGAAGTCGCTGACCAGCGAGGAGACGTCGCGGATGGTGTCGTCCTCGGCCAGCACTGCCGGCCGTTCCGCACCCTTGTTGCCGAAGCGCAGCAGTTTCACAGCAAATTCTCCCCAGACTCTTGCGGTTGGCGTGTCGTAAAGGCTGAAATGGCGGCGGCGGGCGCGTCAGAATGCGCTGTCGTGCAATCCGCCGTCAATCTTGAGGTTCTGGCCGGTGATGTAGCCGGCATGGGCCGAGCACAGGAAGGCGCAGGCGCGGCCGAACTCCTCGGCGGTGCCGAAGCGGCCGGCCGGAATCGCCGCCGCCTGGCGGGCGGCCTCGGTCGCGTGGTCGGTGCCCGCCTGCTCGGCGCCGGCGCGCAGGCCGGCATGCAGCCGCTCGGTGTCCATCTTGCCCGGCAGCAGGTAGTTGACGGTGACGTTGCGGTCGGCGACCTGGCGCAGCACGCCGGCCAGCAGCGCCGTCAGCCCGGCGCGCGCGCCCGACGACAGGTCGAGGCCGGCGATCGGCATGTAGACCGACAGCGAGGTGATGTTGACGATGCGGCCGAAGCCGCGCGCGGCCATGCCGTCGACGGTGGCGCGGATCAGCTCGAGCGGCGTGACCATGTTCTGGATCACGCCCTCGACGACGGCCTCGCGCGTCAGCGCGCGGAAGTCGCGGCGCGGCGGCCCGCCATTGTTGTTGACCAGGATGTCGGGCTCGGGACAGGCGGCGAGCAGCGCCGCCTGCACCGCGGGGTCGGACACGTCGCCGGCGACCGGCGTCACCGGCACGCCGTGGCTGGCCGCGATCGCCTCGGCGGTCGCCTCCAGATCCGCCGCGTTGCGGCCGTTGACGACCAGCGCGCAGCCTTCCGCCGCCAGCGCCTCGGCACAGCCGCGGCCGAGCCCGCGGCTCGACGCGCACACGATGGCCTTGCGGCCGCGAATGCCCAGATCCATACCGTCCCCTCTCGCTTCGCCGGTCGCCGTCCAGAGCATGTCGCCGCCGAGCGGAACCTCCCGGCCTCGCACGCATGCGGCAAATCGGCTGGACAGGCCGCCAGGCCGCCCGTCGGCGCTGCACGCCCTTCGACCCGATGGTCTAGCGCGCCGGCGCGTGTCAGCACAACCGTCATAAGCCTGTGACATGAATCGCGCCATAGCAGGCCGGCAAGCCCGAGGCCTGGGACGCATCATGACCGCGACGCCGCGCACCTTCCGCACCCTCTTCCTGTCCGACGTGCATCTCGGCTCGAAGCCGGCCAAGGCGGAGTTCCTGATCGACTTCCTGCGCCACCACGAGGCCGAGAAGATCTATCTCGTCGGCGACATCGTCGACGGCTGGCGGCTGAAGCGCTCCTGGCACTGGCCGCAGGCGCACAACGACGTGGTGCAGAAGCTGCTGCGCAAGGCGCGCAAGGGCGCGCGCATCGTCTACATCGCCGGCAACCACGACGAGTTCCTGCGCGGCTTCCAGGGTGTGCATTTCGGCGGCATCGTGGTCGCCGACCGGGCCGTGCACGACACGGCGGACGGCCGGCGCATGCTGGTCATCCACGGCGACCAGTTCGACCCGGTGGTGCACAATGCGCGCTGGCTCGCCTATCTCGGCGACAAGGCCTACGACGCGGCGATCGTCGCCAACCGGGCGGTGGCGCGCGTGCGCCGCGCGCTCGGGCTGCCCTACTGGTCGTTCTCGGCCTGGGCCAAGGTGCGGGTGAAGAAGGCGGTCAACTTCATCGGCGCCTTCCGCGACGTGCTGGTGCAGGAGGCGCGCCGGGCCGACGTCGACGGCGTCATCTGCGGCCACATCCACCACGCCGAGATCGAGGACGTGCGCGGCGTCAGCTACATGAACACCGGCGACTGGGTGGAAAGCTGCACGGCGCTGGTCGAGCATTTCGACGGCCGCTTCGAGATCCTGACCTGGACCGCGGGCGCGGCGGTCACCGGCGCCGGCAGGCCGGTGCCGGTGACGCTGCCGCCCGAGATCGTGCGGGCCGCCTGAGGCGAGCGCGGGACGGCCGTCAGCCCCACAGCGCCGGCGACGGCGGCGAGACCAGCGAGCCGGAATAGGTGAGGCCGGGCGAGCGGTCGCGGGCGAGCAGCAGCGGCCCGTCGAGGTCGACGAAATCGGCCTCCTGGGCGAGCAGCACGGCCGGCGCCATGGCAAGCGACGTGCCGACCATGCAGCCGACCATCACTGAGAAGCCGAGTTCGTGGGCCCGCTCGCGCAGCGCGAGCGCAGCCGTCAGGCCGCCGGTCTTGTCGAGCTTGATGTTGACGGCGTCGTAGCGGCCGAGCAGGCGGTCCATGTCGTCGACCGTGTGCACGCTCTCGTCGGCGCAGATCGGCACGGGATGCGGGATGTCGCGCAGCAGCGCGTCGTCGTCGACCGGCAGCGGCTGCTCGATCAGCGCGACGCGGTACTCGGCCGCCGCCAGCACGTTCTCGCGGATGTTGTCGGGCGTCCAGCCCTCGTTGGCGTCAATGATCAGGCGGGCGTGCGGCGCGGCGCCGGCGACCGCGTGGATGCGGGCGATGTCGTTGTCGCCGCCGACCTTGACCTTGAGCAGCGGCCGATGGGCATTGGCGCGCGCCTGGGCGGCCATCTCGTCGGGCGTGTCGAGCGAGATCGTCATGGCGGTCGTCACCGGGCGCGGCGGCACGCGGCAGGCGCGCATGTGCACGCGGCTGCCCGCGCGCTTGGCTTCGAGGTCCCACAGCGCGCAGTCGACCGCGTTGCGCGCCGCGCCGGCCGGCATCAGCGTCTGGATCTCCTCGCGCCCGGCGCCCTCGGCGAGCGCGCCGCCGACCGATTCGATCGCCTCGCGCACGCTGTCGAGCGTCTCGCCGTAGCGCGCATAGGGCACGCATTCGCCGCGGCCGCGATGGCCGCCCTCGGCGATGGTGCAGGTGATCACCTCGGCTTCGGTCCGCGAGCCACGGGAAATGTTGAACACCCCGGCAATGGGAAAGCGTTCGATCTCGACGGTCAGGGTGCGCGCCATGGGCCTCTCGCAGGTTGGGTGTGGGTGCCGCGGGGGAGGGAAAGCCGACCGCGTCGGCCGGCCCGGCGAACGAGCCTGTTTCCTTCTCCCGCCGGCGGCTCTATTGATGGGCCCCATGTTGACCAAAGCCAAGCGCGACGCAAGCCTTGCAGCGGACCGGCCCGACCGTCCGCGGCTTTCGGTCGCCGAGGGCGACGGCGTGGTCGAGTGCCGGCTGTCGGGCGTGTGGAACACGCGCAGCGTCGCCGACATCGACGCGCAGATGCGCGCGATCGAGGCGCGCGAGGACATCGCCACGCTGCGCCTCGACCTCGCCGGTCTCGCCCATCTCGACACCGCCGGGGCCTGGCTGATCGAGCGGCTGATGCAGCGCCAGGGCGCGGCCGGCGCCCGCGTCGAGCTGGTCAACTGCCCGACGGCGGCGCGGGTGCTGCTGGCGGCGGTGGAGGAGGCGACGACGCGCGACGACGGCGCGGAACGCGGGCCGGCCGGCTTCTTCGTGACGCGCTGGCTCGCCGCGCTCGGCAAGGCGGTCTATGCCGGGCGCGACGACCTGCTCTACAACATGCACATCCTCGGCGCGACGGTGCGCGGCGCGCAGATGAAGCTCGGCCGGCGGCGCGCCATCAACATGGCGGCGGTGGTCAACCAGGCCGACCGCATGGGCGTCGGGGCGATTCCCGTCATCGTCCTGATGTCGGCCATCGTCGGCGCCATCATCGCCCAGCAGGGCGCCTTCCAGCTGCGCTATTTCGGCGCCGAGATCTTCGTCGTCGACCTGGTCGGCATCCTGATCCTGCGCGAGCTCGGCGTGCTGATGACGGCGATCATGGTGGCCGGCCGCAGCGGCAGCGCGATCACCGCCGAGATCGGCTCGATGAAGATGCGCGAGGAGGTCGACGCGCTCACCGTCATCGGCCTCAACCCGATCGGCGTGCTCGTCTTCCCGCGCCTTGTGGCGCTCATCATCGCGGTGCCGTGCCTGACCGTGCTGGCCAACTTCGCCGCGCTCGGCGGCGCCATGGCGGTCGCCTGGACCTATTCGGGCATCGCGCCGTCGGCCTTCATCGACCGGCTGCACAGCGGCATCGACATGTCGACCATCATGGCCGGCCTCATCAAGGCGCCGTTCATGGCGATCATCGTCGGCATCATCGCCTCGGCGGAGGGCATGAAGGTGGGCGGCAGCGCCGAATCGCTCGGCCGCCACGTCACCGCCTCGGTGGTGAAGGCGATCTTCGTGGTGATCGTCGTCGACGGCTTCTTCGCCATGTTCTACGCCGCAATCGATTTCTAGCGCATGCCGCCGGGACGCCCAGAGCACAGGCCTGAAGAACGCGCAGCGCGCGCGGTGCGGCGCGCGCGCGGCCGGGCCGCGGCCGCCGGCTTGCCGGGTTTCCGCCACATCGCCATGCTCAAACCGCGGACACCGGACCGGGCAGTCCGCAGGCTTGGGGAGCGCGCATGAGCGAGGCGAACGGCCAGAGCGCCGCACCGCACGGCAACGGCGATGGCCGCGAGGACCGCGACGTGGTGCTCGAGGTGCGCGATCTGACGGTCGGCTTCGGCGACGTTCTGGTGCTGGAGAACCTGTCGCTCGAGCTCTACCGCGGCGAGATCCTCGGCTTCGTCGGCGCCTCGGGCTCGGGCAAGTCGGTGCTGCTGCGCACCGTGCTCGGCCTGGTGCCCAAGCGCGCCGGCACGATCCGCCTGTTCGGCGTCGATCTCGATCAGGCGAGCGAGGCGCAGAACATCCTGATCGACATGCGCGTCGGCGTGCTGTTCCAGCACGGCGCGCTGTTTTCCGCGCTGACGGTGCTGGAGAACGTGCAGGTGCCGATGCGCGAGTATCTCGACCTGCCCAAGGCGCTGATGGACGAGCTGGCGCTGCTCAAGATCGAGCTGGTCGGTCTGCCGCGCAGCGCCGCCGGCAAGTACCCCTCGGAGCTGTCCGGCGGCATGATCAAGCGCGCCGCGCTGGCCCGCTCGCTCGCCCTCGATCCCGACATCGTGTTCCTCGACGAGCCGACCTCCGGCCTCGACCCGATCGGCGCGGCGGATTTCGACGAGCTGGTCGGCAAGCTGCGCGACACGATGGGCCTGACGGTCTACATGGTGACGCACGATCTCGACAGCCTGCTGACGGCATGCGACAGGATCGCGGTCCTGGGCGACCGGCGCGTGCTGGTCGAAGGTCCGGTCCAGACGATGATGGAAAGCGAGGAGCCCTGGGTGAAATCCTATTTCCGCGGCAAGCGGGCGCGGCGCATCGACGTCGACGCCCGGGCCTGACGGCGGACGGCTAGCGCATGGAGACCAAGGCCAACTACGTCGTCGTCGGCATCTTCACCGTGGTCGCCTTCGCGGCGCTGTTCGGCCTCGTCTACTGGCTGGCGGCCGGCGGCGAGCGCGGCGAGACCGCGGCGCTGCGCATCCGCATTCCCGGCTCGGCGGCCGGGCTCGGCCCCGGCAGCGCGGTGCTGTTCAACGGCGTCAAGGTGGGCGACGTGCAGCGCGTCTACCTCGATCTCAGCAATCCCAGCGTGGCGATCGCCGACACGCGGGTGAACCGGCTGACACCGATCACCCGCTCCACGCAGGCCGATGTCGGTCTCGCCGGGCTGACCGGCCAGGCCAACATCGAGCTGAAGGGCGGCAACCCGCAGGAGCCGAACCTGCTCGACCGGGCCGAGGAGGAGGGCACGGTGGCCGAGATCACCGCCAACCCCTCGGCGGTGACCAACCTGCTGCAGACGGCGCAGACGCTGCTGACGCGCGCCGACACGGTGATCTCGCAGCTCGAGGGCTTCGTCGGCGACGCGCGCCAGCCGCTCACCGAGACGGTGGAGAACATCCGCAGCTTCTCCGCCGCGCTCGAGCGCAACGCCGACGGCGTCGACAGTTTCCTGGAAAGCGTCAGCGCGCTGTCGCAGACGATGTCGGGCGTGTCGGGCCAGCTCGAGCAGACGCTGGCGTCGGCCGATGCGCTGATCAACTCGGTCGACCGCGAGAAGATCGACACCATCCTCGGCAATGTCGAGAGCTTCAGCGCCCGCCTCGAGACGGCGAGCGACGGCTTCGGGCGGGTGATGGACAATGTCGAGAGCTTCAGCGCCCGGCTCGACGCGGCGAGCGGCGATTTCGACCGCATCGTCAGCGGCGTCGACGCGGCGGTGACGTCGATCGGCAGCTTCGCCGAGGACGCCAGCGGCACGCTCGACAACGTCGACGCGCTGATCGGCGCGGTCGACGCGCAACAGCTGCGCGCCGCGCTCGACAACTTCCAGCAGGCGAGCGCAACGGTGAACAAGGCGGCCGAGGACGTGGCCGGCGTGACCGGCCGCATCGCCGGCCGCGAGGAGGACATCGACAGCTTCATCACCAATGCGCGCGAGCTCGCCGAGCGGCTCAACCAGGCCTCGGTGCGCGTCGACGGCGTGCTCGCCAAGCTCGACGGGCTGCTCGGCTCGGAGGATGCCGGCAGCG
The DNA here is from genome assembly GCF_030398335.1 of Aquibium sp. A9E412. Lineage (GTDB taxonomy): Bacteria > Pseudomonadota > Alphaproteobacteria > Rhizobiales > Rhizobiaceae > A9E412. Next base: position 1,757 of record NZ_JAOAOP010000059.1, on the reverse strand, counting down.
TGGTGGCCGAGGCGCGCGCGACGCTGGAATCCTTCCGCTCGGTCGCCGACACGCTCAACCGGCGCGTCGAGACGATCACCGAGGGGCTCGCCCGTTTCTCCGGCCAGGGGCTGCGCGACGTCGAGGCGCTGGTGCGCGACACGCGCCGCACCATCAACCGCATCGAGCAGTCGATCAGCGATCTCGAGCAGAACCCGCAGCGCATCATCACCGGCGGCGAGGGCGAGGTGCGCCGCTACGACGGACGCCAGCGCCGTTGACATTGGCCCGGTTCGACCGCAAAGACGAGGGTTGGCGGGCGAGGCGATCGTCCGCGCGTCGCGTACGGGGGATGCCAGTGTGATGGAGCTGCGGCAGGTTGCAGTCGGCACGTTGCTGTCCGTCGCGCTCGCGGGATGCGCCGCGCTGCCCGGCGGCGCGCCGCCGCCGGTCGACACCTACGAGCTGACCGCACCGCAGCCGCCCGAGCGCGGCCGCCGCCTGCCGCGCGTCCAGGCGCTGGTCGCCGAGCCGACCGCGCTCAAGGCGCTCGACGGCCAGGACATCGTCATCAAGACCGGGCCGGCCACCATCCAGTTCCTCGAAGGCGCGCGCTGGGCCGACCGGCTGCCGCGCATCGTCCAGGCCCGCCTGGCCGAGACGCTGCAGCTCTCCGACCGGCTCGGCGGCGTCGGGCTGCCGGGCGAGGGGCTGGCGATCGACTACCAGGTGATCGTCGACATCCGCGCCTTCGAGATCCGCGTCGACGCGCCGGAGCGCGCGGTCGCCGAGTTCTACGTGCGGGTGCTCAACGACCGCAACGGCGTGGTGCGCGCCGCGCGCCGCTTCACCGCCACCGTGCCGGTCGCCGCCTCGGGGGCGGACGGCTTCGTCGCCGCGCTCGACGCCGCGTTCGACGCCGTCGCCCTCGAGATCGTGCCCTGGGCCGTCTCGGTCATGTGAGCGCGCCGGCCGGTGCCGCCGCAGCGCGGCCCGGACGGGCCTTCCGCCATCCTTGATGCCTGAGCTTGAGATGCCGCGCGGCCTGGCGCGGCATCGTGCCTTTCTTCACCCGACCGCAGCCCGGCCCCGGGTTCCTGTCGTGGCGCGTTCTCGAACGGCGCGCCGGTTTCCGCGTCGCCGGAGGTGCTCCATCGCGCAAAAAAGAAGGGGCCGTCGCGCGACGGCCCCTTCGGATGGTGCGGGCGGCGGCGGCCGGCTCAGCGCAGCCGGCCGGAGGCGTGCGCCAGCATGGTGTAGACCTTGCCGGTGTCCGACGTCAGGTAGGTCTGCGTCATGATGTGGTCGCGGTCGGAGCGCGCCACGTCCTTGAGCAGCTTCTCGAAATCGCGGCAGTACTGGTCGACCGCCTGGCGGAACTCGCCGTCGGTCTTGTACTTGCGCTGGATCTCGTCGAACGTCTGCTGGCCCTTGAGCGTGTAGAGCCGCCGGGTGAAGACATTGCGCTCGCCGCGCCGGTAGCGGTCCCACAGCTCGATCGAGGCCTCGTGGTCGATCGCCCGGGCGATGTCGACCGACAGCGAGTTGAGCGATTCCACCACATGCAGCGCCGAGCGGTCGGGCTTCGGCTCCTCGCGCGGCCGCGGCGCGGCCGGCGTCAGCGGCTGCTCGTCGCGCGAGGCGCCGCGCAGCAGGTCGCGCACCCAGCCGCCGGACTGGCCCGCAGCCGGGGCAGGATCGCGCTCCTCGCGCGCGGTCTCGGCCGGCCGGTAGGGCTCGCGCGCCGGTGGTGCCGGACGCTGCGCCTCGCGCGCCGG
>NZ_JAOAOP010000058.1 GCF_030398335.1 Aquibium sp. A9E412 | reverse complement strand
CGGAGCCTGACGGCGCTCTACAAGGGGGTCGGCGGTGTGAGCCTGACGCTGCGCGACGGGATCATTTTCATCGAGGCCGACCGGTATGAGGGCCGTGGGGGCTTCGGCGGGATCAAGGGCGCGCAGCCGATCGAGCTTCCCGAGACGGTCTCCGACGCGGAGCTCGGCGCCGCCATCCGCGCCGCCATCGCGGTCAGCCGCGCCGCGGGCAAGCGATGAAGCAGCGCTCCCGCTTCAGGTGGAAGAGGCTCGACCCGGACATCCTCCCACCGTCAATGAGCCTGGTAGAGGCGAGAGACATGGATGAGGCGGAGCGCGGTCGAACGCGAAACGAGGCGGATAGCGGTCTTGCCGCCGCCATCCCCGTTCGCGGGCCGGCGGTGCGGTCCGGCTGCCCGCGACGAGATTCCGTGCAACGTCAAGTGCCGATGCCGCTCACCTTCGTCCGACCCGTGCAAGATCCTATCCACCGCGAAAATGGCCAGGAACCCTCTGTATTAGAGCCGGTCTGCGTTTCACGGAATCGCAGACCAGCTCTAACTCATTGTTTTCCCGCGTTTCCGAACGGCGAACCGGTTTCCACTTCGCCTGGCAACGCTATAGCGCGCTCCACGCGTGCCGCAGCGCCGCCAGCCATTTGCGCGTCGCCTGCTCGGCCGTCCGCGCAGGGTGGACGCCGGACGTTGAATCCGCCCGCCCGGCGGGGACGGCGTCCCGCCGGGCGAGACGGCCAGGGGCCGGTGCCGGCTTCGGCCCGGCCCCTTCCGGTGCGTGCGCGGCGGTGCCGCGCGACCCGTCGTCCGCCGTCCGTTCAGTCGGCCTTGAACGCCGGCGCGAGGTTGCCCAGGCCGCCCGACAGCATGGCATCCATCTCCGACATGTCGGCCGGCGCGGCGGTTGCGGCCGGATCGGGCCGCTTGACGCCGGTGAAGCGCCAGCGCGTGTAGCACAGGCTGCCCTCGCCGGGCCCGAAGTCGTCGTAGCGGAAGATGTCGAAGATCATGTGCAGCCAGGCCTGGCCGAAGTCGGCCGGCTGGACCAGCGGGATGCGCCACTTCGACTGCGACTCGACGGCCGTGCCGCCGCTGCTTCCCAGCCAGCTGAAGATGACGTCCTGGAAGGTCCCGCCGATCGCCGAGCCCTCCTGACGGAAATTCTGGGCGTAGTAGTCGTAGTAGATCGACAGGCGGGTCTGGTTGCCGTTGCCCGGCGCGTTGGGCGGCCGGAAGCGCACATTGGCGCACTGGCCGACCGAGTAGCCGAGCGGCTCGCAGTACTGGTTGACGGAGAAGATGCAGGCACGCCCGCGGTACTCGGTCTGCGCCTGTGCGACGGCGATGCCGGCAATGGCCGCCGCCAGGCCCGTGACGGCGGCCACGAGCAGCGAATGAAAACGCCTCATGTTCGGTTTGTCCTTTCACCTCGCCGGTACGGCACCATTGCCAACCCGGCCCCCCTTGCGAAGCGCTTGACGCTCCGTAAGGACAGACTCGGCCGAAACCGGAAAAGAGTCAATTTTCCAGATCGCGCCGCGCGCCGTTTTTGCTGACGGCCGGGCGGCTCAGAACACCGCGTGGTCGCCGCGCTCGACCGCCGCCTCGCCGCGCACCAGCCGGGCCTGGAAGTCGAACAGCGTCTCGCTGCCGAAGGACGGCGTGGCGGCCGCGTCGTAGCGGCCGGTCAGCGGGTCGAGAACGAGCATGGATTCGGTGGCATAGTAGTGGCCGATGCGGGCCAGTTCGGCGGCGCGTTCGAGCCGTGGCGACAGCCGCGCCGCGCCGCCGAGCGTCGCCGCGGCGGTCTCCAGCAGCGCCAGCGGCACCCGGCGGAAGCGCGGCCGCCGGCCGAGCAGCGCGAACAGGTGCTCGCCCTGCTCGCGCGGCGTGATCGCCGGGCCCGGTCCGCCGACCGGCAGGACGGCGTTGCGCCGGCCCTCGTCGTCCAGGCTGTCGGCGAGAAAGCGCGCCAGGTCGGCATCGCCGATCGGCTTGGAGGCGGTGAGCGTGCCGTCGCCGAAGACCAGGAAGGGCCGGCCGCGGCGCACCCGCTCGACCTGGCCCGTCAGCGACTTGAAGTAGGCCGTCGGCCGCACGATCGTGTAGTCGAGGCCCGACTTCATCAAGGTCTTCTCGAAGGCGAGCTTGGCGTGCTGGAAGGCGAGACGCGGCTTCTGCACGCAGATCGCCGACAGCAGCACCATCTGGCTCGCGCCGGCCGCCCGCGCGGCGGCAAGCGCGGCGACGTGCGCCGCGTGGTCGACCGCCCAGGCGTCGGCCGCCACGCCGGTGCGCGAGGCCAGGCAGGACACCACCGCGTCGAAGCGATCGGTCGCAAAGCCGTCGCGCGCCAGGCTCGCCGGGTCGGTCGCCTGGCCGAAGCGCACGGTGGCGCCGGCCAGCAGCCGGGCGGTCTCAGCGTGCGCCAGCCGGCCGCCGGGGCCTGCGGCCGGCCGCACCAGGCAGGTGACGGCGTGGCCGCGCGCCACCAGCGCGCGCACGGTGGCGCGGCCGATCGTGCCGGTGGCGCCCAGCACGAAGACGCGGCGCGGCCGCGGCGAGCGCGCCGCGGCGGCATCCGGCGCATCCGGGCTCACGAAGGCAGGCTCCCGGCCGCCGCGTCCTGGCGGGCGTCGACCGCGCCGCCGACCGACCGCAGGATCGCCAGGAAGGCGGCGCCGGCCGGCGACACGGTGCGGTCGCGCCGCCAGCTCACCGACACCGTGCGCGCCAGCGCCGGCGCGGCGAGCGGCCGGTCGAGCGTGCCGCCGCCGCCGCCATGCGGCAGCGCCAGGCGCGGCAGCAGCGCGACGCCGAGGCCGGCCGCGGTCATGCCGTGGATGGTGACGAGATGCGAGGCGGCGACGCGCCGCGCCAGCGGCACCGCGGCGGCGGCCAGCGCGTCGCCGATCATGCGGTGGATGCCGCTCGTCGTCGACAGAAGCACCAGCGTCTCGCCGGCGAGCGCGGCAAGGGGAACCGCATCGAAGGCGGCGAAGCGATGGCCGGCCGGGAACAGGACGTGCACCGGATCCTCGAGCAGGTCCTCGCTCTCCAGCGCCGGCGGGATGGGCAGCGCGCCGGTCACCGCGAAGTCGGCCTCGCCCTCCATCAGCGCGCGCAGGCAGCGCGTCGCCACGTCGTCGCTGACCGCGAGGTCGATGCCGGGATGCTCCTGCCAGCAGCGCTGCAAGACGGCCGGCATCAGCCGCGCCGACAGCGACGACAGGCAGGTGACCACCACCTTGCCGCGCTTCAGCGCGCTGATCTCCTCGATCGAGCGGCTCGTCGCGTCGAGCGCGTCGAGCGTGCGCGCCACCTCGCTCAGATAGCCGCGCGCATAGTCCATCGGCTCGACCATGCGGGTGGTGCGGTGAAACAGCGGCGCGCCGAGGCGCTTCTCCAGATCCGAGATGAGCACCGAGAAGGCGGGCTGCGAGATGCCCACCGCCTCGGCGGCGCGGCGGAAGTTGCGGGTGCGCTCCAGCGCCACGGCGGCGCGCAGGTGACGCTCGTAGCCTTTCATCCGTGTAGCCGATCAATCATTAGGAAATATATATTTCTCCGATCATCGACCGTCCACTAGCCTGCGCACTCGACGAAAACGGATCGAGCGAACGGGGCGCAGGACAAAGAGCATGGCGGATCGGCGACTGGACATCAATGCGGACGCGCGGCGCGCGCTCGCGCGCATGGCCGAGGGCGGCATCGGCATCCTGCCGATGGATGTCGGCTACTCGGTGATCGCCACGCACGGCGCCGCGCTGGAGCGCATCTTCGCCACCAAGCAGCGCGCGCCGACCAAGTACAACGCGATGATCGGCAGCAACGAGACGAGCCGCCAGCTGCACGTGATGGACGACCGCGCGCGCGCCTTCGTCGAGGCGGTGACGGTCGACCACGACCTGCCGCTCGGCGTCATCGCGCCGGCGCGCATGGACCATCCGCTGATCGCCGCGCTCGACGACCAGGCGCGCAAGCGCAGCCTCTACCAGGACACGGTGTGCATGCTGCTCAACGCCGGCCCCTTCCACGCCGCGATCTCGCGCCTCAGCCTGGAGGCCGGGCAGCCGCTGTTCGGCTCGTCGGCCAACCGCACCATGCAGGGCACCAAGTTCCGCGTCGAGGACATCGAGCCGGAGATCCGCGCCATCGCCGACGTGATCATCGACTACGGGCTGCGCAAGTACCATCTCTACGCCGCCTCCTCGACGCTGATCGACGCCGCCACGATGCAGGTGGTGCGCTTCGGCTCGTGCTACGAGCTGATCCGCGACGTCGCCGCACGCCAGTTCGCCATCGCGCTGCCGGAGCCGCAGCAGGCCGCGCCGCAGGAGCGGCGGGCTTGAGCGCGCCGGCGACACCGCGCGCCGCCGCCGCGGCCGGCCGGACCGGCGCCGGGCAGACGGTGCTGCGGCCCGAGCCGCCACTCGCCGGAACGGCGGACGCGGTCGCGCCGGAGCGGCTCGCCGCCGACGTCGCCGCGGTGCTCGAACGCCTCTGGGAGGGCGGCGTCGCCATCGTGCCGCTCGACGTCGCCTACGCCATCATCGGCCATCGCGCCGACGCCATCCGCCGCATCTTCGCCGCCAAGCAGCGCAGCTACGACAAGCCGAGCGGGCTCTTGGCCGACTGGCGCATGAGCGCCGAGATCCACCGGCTGCCGGACGACCGGCACGCCATCGTGCGCACCATGGTGGAGGAGGTCGGCCTGCCGTTCTCCGTCGTCGCGCCGTACGACCCCGGCCACCGCTTCTTCGCGCGGGTCGACCCCTTCGTGATGGCCAATTCGAGCAAGGCCGGCACGCTCGACATGCTGCTCAACGCCGGCCAGTTCCACGACGAGATCGCGCGCCAGTCCTGGGCCGCCGGGCGGCCGGTCTTCGGCTCCTCGGCGAACACCTCGCTGAAGGGCAGCAAGTACCGGCTCGACGCGATCGAGCCGGCGGTGCGCGCGGCGGCCGACATCTGCGCCGACTACGGGCTGTCGCGCCATGCCAACGACGCCGGTCGCTCGAGCACGATCATCGACTTCCGAGACTTCTCGGTGATCCGCGTCGGCGTCGCCTTCGACCGTCTGAAGGCGGCCTTTCGCGAGCGCTTCGACATCGCGCTCGGCGAGCCCGCCGCTTGAGCGCGCCGGCGCCGGGTGCTGCCCGGCCGGGCGCGCGCCGATGCGGCGGACACCGCCGGACCGCAACAACAAGAACACCCGCAGACACCAGAAACGCCAGAGAGGAGTGATCGACCCATGACCCTGAAACGCAAACTCGCGAACACCGCGCTCGCGCTTGCCGGCGGCCTTTGGCTGTCGATGCCGGCCGCCGCGCAGGAGGTGACGATCCGCTTCCCGGTCGAGTACAACGCCGACATCGCGCCGGGCGTGTCGAACCAGGAGTTCATCGACATCGTCGAGGAGCGCTCGAACGGCGAGATCGCCGTCGAGTTCTTCCCGTCCGGCAGCCTGTACAGCGGCCTCGACCTGCTGCAGGCGGTGATGCGCGGCGACGCCGAGATGACCACGCTGGTCTCGGTGTTCTGGTCGGCGCTGTCGCCCAAGCTGTCGATCTTCGAGCTGCCCTTCGCCTTCCCGACCCACGAGGCGTTCTACCGCGCGGCCGACGACGAGGCCTTCATGACGCAGGCCTTCTCCGAGATCGAGGAGCGCGGCGCCAAGGTGGTCGGCACGCTGGTCTACGACTACCTGCCGGTCGGCAACCGGGTGCGGCCGATCAAGATGCCGGAGGACTTCGAGGGGCTGAAGATGCGCGCGCTCGGCAAGACCAACGCCCGCTCGCTCGAGCTGCTCGGCGCCGAGCCGGTGCCGATCAACATCACCGAGGTGGCCGGCGCGCTGGAGCGCGGCGTCATCGACGGTCTCAACACGCCGGCCGACGCCTACATCTCCTACGGCTGGCAGGACATCATCCCCTACATCACCGACAGCCCGCACTATTTCGCCTTCTATCCCTGGGCGGTGAACAAGGCCTGGTGGGAGGGCCTCAGCGAGGAGCATCGCGGCATCATCCAGGACGCGGTCACCGAGGTCACCGAGCGGCACCGCGAGCGCGCCCGCAACCAGGCCGCCGAGGCGTTCGAGACGCTGAGCGAGTCCGGCGTCGAGGTGCACAAGCTGACCGACGAGCAGATCGCCGCCTGGCGCGAGGCCGTCGCGGTGCAGTGGGAGGAGGCCGAGGAGAAGTTCGGCAAGCCGCTGATCGATAAGCTGCGCAGCTTCCAGGCCGAGCCCTGAGCGCACTATGCGGGGCACGGCCGGCCGCATCCTGAAGCATCTGGAGGACGGGCTTTCCGCAGCCCTCCTCCTTTTCGGGCTCGTCATCGTGGTGATGGAGATCGCCAGCCGCGCGACCGGCTCCGGCTCGTTCCTGTGGAGCGAGGAAGTCTCGCGCTACACGCTGATCTGGATGACCTATCTCGGCGTCGCCGCCGCCGTGCGGGCCAACGCCAACATCCGCGTCACGGTGCTGATCGGCATGCTGCCGGTGCGCGCGCAGCGCGCGCTCGAGCTCGCCATCTGCCTGCTGTGCCTGGTCTTCGCCCTGTTCGTGGCGTGGTACGGCCTGGCCTTCGTGGAGGGCACCCGCATGCTCGGGCTGATGTCGTCGGACAGCGACCTGCCGATCCCGATCTGGGTGTTCCAGGCAATCGTGCCGGTCGGCTTCGCGCTGATCGCGCTGCGGCTCGTCGAGCGCATGGTGCGCATCGTGCGCGACCCGACGATGGACGTGCTGGAGGAAGAGCCATGAGCATGGCCGTCTTCCTGCTCGTCGGGCTGTTCGTGCTGCTGGGGCTCGGCACGCCGGTCGCCTTCGCGCTCGGGCTCACCGGGCTGGCGATGATCCTGGTCTACGACGTCACCTCGCTGACGCAGCTCGCCCAGTCGCAGTTCTCGGCGCTCGATTCCTTCGTGCTGCTCGCCATCCCCTTCTTCATCCTCGCCGGCAACGTCATGGTCCAGGCGCGGCTGGCGCCGCATCTGTTCGGCTTCGTGCGGGCGCTGACGCGGCCGATCCGCGGCGGCGACGCCGTCGGCGCGGCGCTCTCGGCGGCGCTGTTCGGCGCCATGGCCGGCTCGTCGGCCGCCTCGGCCGCGGCGCTCGGCCGGGTGGTGATCCCCGAGCTCGACCGCGGCAACTATCCGCGCCGCTTCTCCGCCGGGCTGCTGGCGGCCGGCGGCACGCTCGGCATCATGATCCCGCCCAGCATCGTGTTCGTCATCTACGGCGCCATGGCGCGGGTCTCGGTCACCGACATGTTCAAGGCCGGCATCGTGCCGGGCCTGCTGGTCACCGCGCTGCTGATCGCCGTCACGCTGGTGCTGTCGCGGCGCAACGCCTGGGGCGAGCGGGCGCCGTTTTCGCTCGGCCACGCCGCCCGCGTCGCGCTCACCGCGCTGCCGGCGCTGCTGATGCCGGTGATCGTGCTCGGCGGCATCTATGGCGGCATCTTCACCCCCACCGAGGCGGCGGCCATCGCGGCGATCTACGGCCTGGCGATCGGCCTCCTGCTCTACCGCTCGCTCGGTCCGGCGACGCTCGCCATCGTCTTCACCCGCTCGGCGCGCATGACGGCCACCATCCTGGTGATCGTCGCGCAGGCGATCTTCATCGGCTTCCTGGCGACCCTGGCGGGCATCCCGCAGGGCATCGTCGAGGCGGTCAACGGGCTGGCGCTCGAGCCGTGGATGTTCCTGCTGATCGTCAACCTGGTGCTTCTGGTGCTCGGCTGCTTCTTCGACGGGGTGACGCTGCTCACCGTGATCACGCCGTTGCTGCTGCCGGCGGTGCGCGCGCTCGGCATCGACCCGGTGCATTTCGGCATCGTGCTCACCCTCAACATCGAGATCGCGGCCATCACGCCGCCGATCGGCATGAACCTGTTCGTCATCGCGGGCGTCTCGCGCACCCGCACCGAGGAGGTGATCCGCGGCGTCGTGCCCTTCATGGCGGTGATGCTGCTCGCGCTGATCGTCGTCACCTACGTGCCGTGGTTCTCGCTTGCCCTGATACGCTGACAGAAGGAGGCGCCGATGGCCGCTGACTACATCGACGGACTGACCCGCGAATTCCGCCTGGCGAAGGAGCGCTGCGCGCTGCTCGTCGTCGACATGCAGTATGCCAGCGGCAGCCGCGAGCACGGCCTCGGCCGGTGGCTCGCCGCGCAGGGCAAGCTCGATGAGGCGTCCTACCGCTTCGACCGCATCGACCAGGTGGTCGTGCCGGGCATCGCCCGTCTGCTCGACGCCTTCCGCGGCACCGGCGCGCGCGTCGTCTACATCACGCTCGGCGCCGAGCAGCCGGACTATTCCGACGCGCCGGCGCATCTGCGCGGCTTCTTCGAGACGACCAACAACCACGCCGGCACGCGCGAGCACGAGATCATCGACGCGCTCAAGCCGCAGCCCGGCGAGATCGTCGTCAACAAGGTCACCCAGGGCGCCTTCGCCTCGAGCCGCATCGACCAGGTGCTGCGCACGCACGGCATCGACCAGGTGGTGCTGGTCGGCGTGTCGACCAACAACTGCGTCGAGACGACCGCGCGCGAGGCCTCCGACCGCGGCTACGAGACCGTGCTGGTGTCGGATGCCACCGGCACCTGCAGCGACACGATGCAGGAGCTCACCGTCGGCGCCTTCACCCGGCTGTGGGGGCGCGTCATGGCGGTCGACGAGGTGGTCGGCGAGATCGCCGGCGGCTAGCAGCCGGTCTGCTTTTCACGCAGTCGCAGACCGGCACCGAGGCCGGCCTTCCGGCCTGTCTGCATCGCCGGACCGGGCGCGTGCGCCCGGCTCAGGCCGCCGCGTCGGCCCGCCTCCGGCCGTCGGAGCGGCCGCGGATGCACTCGCGGACGCGCGCGTAGAGCGCCGCATAGGCCGGCATCAGAAGCTGCAGCAGCAGCATGCCGCTGAGCAGACCGAAGGCGAGCGACACCGCCGTCGGCACGATGAAGCGCGCCTGCACGCTGGTCTCCAGGATCAGCGGAAAGACGCCGAAGAAGGTGGTCAGCGTGGTCAGCAGGATCGGCCGGAAGCGCGCCACCGTCGCCTCGACCGCGGCATCCAGCGGTGCCACGCCGGCCGCCTCCTTCTCCTGGATCACGTGGTTGATCAGCAGGCCGCCATTGATCAGGATGCCGGACAGGCCGATCAGCCCGAAGACGCTGAGCAGGGTCAAGTTGAGGCCGAGCAGCAGATGGCCGAGCACGGCGCCGATGAAGCCGAAGGGAATGATGCCGAGGATCAGCAGCGGCCGCGTGTAGGACTGGAAGGCGAGCGTGAGGATCGCGTAGATGGCGATCATCGCGAAGCCGAAATTGCGCAGCAGCGCCGGCGTCGTGCGGCCCTGCTCCTCCTGCTCGCCGCCGAGCGAGACGGTGAGGCCGGCGATCTCCTCCTCCAGCCCGGGCACGATGTCCGACATCAGCCAGTCGGTGACCGCGCCGCCGGTCGTCACCGCGGTCTCCACGTCGGCCGTCAGCGTCACGACGCTCTGGCCGCCGACGCGGCTGACCACCGTCGGCGCCTGCTGGAACTCGAGCTCGGCCAGCGCGGGGATCGGCACGAACCCGTCCTGCGTGCGGATCTGCAGGTCGCCGAGATCGGCCAGCGAATCGCGCGCGTCCTCTGCCAGCCGCACGCGCACCTCGACCTCCTCGCGGTCGCGCTGGAAGGTGGTGACCGTGGTGCCGAAGAAGGCGGCGCGCAGCTGGCCGGCCAGCTCGCGGGTCGTGATGCCGTAGAGCTGCGCGGCCGGCTTGGGCCGCACGGCGATCTCGCGGGCGCTGCTGAAGCGGTCGTCGGCGATGGAGAACACGCCGTCGCGCTCTTCCAGGGCGGCGCGCAGCCGCGCCACCGCGCGGTCGCGGCCGGCCTCGCTGTCGGCCGACACCTCGAGCGCCACCGGCTTGCCGACGCCCACCAGGCTGGCCGAGAAGGACAGCGTCTTGACGCCCGGCACCGGGCCGACCTCGGCCGCCCAGGCGCGCCGGAAGTCGCCGGCGTCGAACTGCCGGGCGCCGGCGTCGCGCAGCTTCACGGTGACCGTGGCGACGTTGCGCCGGCCGCCGGCGGCCGCGCCCGGCCCGGCCGGCCGGGCGGAGAAGCCGATGGCGATCGCCGTGCCCTCGACGACGTCTCCGGCGGCCACCGGCCAGTCCCGCGCGACGCGCGCGGCCGCCGCGTCGACCGCATCGGCGACCACCCGGGCGCGCGCCAGCGTCTCGCTCTCCTCGGCGCTTTCCGGCAGCTCGATCTCGGCGCTGACGAAGTTGCCCTCGACCTGCGGGAAGAAGACGAACTTGACCCAGCCGCCGGCCAGCAGCCCGGCCGAGGCGACGAGCAGCGCCAGCGCCAGGGCGACGACGAACAGCGGCCGGCGTGTGGCGAAGCCGACGATGCGGCGCAGCGGCCCGTCGGCGAAACGCTCGATGCGGCCGCCGACGGCGTTGCGCAGCGGCTCGGTCAGCCGGCGCGGCGACAGCGCCCGCGGCGGCCCCGGCTGGACGCTCGCCAGGTGGCGCGGCAGGATGAAGAAGGATTCCACCAGCGACAGCGACAAGACGAAGATGACGATCGCGGCGATCGGCGCGATGAAGCCGCCCGACGCGCCGGGAAGCTGCAGCAGCGGCACGAACACGGCGATGGTGGTGAAGACGGCGAAGAAGACCGGCGGCGCCATGCGCGTCGCCGCATCGACGGCGGCGCGGCGCGGATCGTCCTGCCGGGCCTGCTCGGAATAGACCGCCTCGCCGACGACGATCGCATCGTCGACCACGACGCCCAGTGCCAGGATGAAGCCGAACAGCGAGAGCTGGTTGATGGTCACGCCGAACAGCGCCATCAGCGCGAAGCTGCCGACGAAGGAGACCGCCACGCCGGCCGCCACCCAGCCGGCGATGCGGATGTCGAGGAACAGTGTCAGGATGAAGACGATCAGCGCCAGGCCGATGGCGCCGTTCTTGACCAGCAGGTCGATGCGGCCTTGCAGCGAGGCGGCCTGGTCGCGCCACAGCACGGCGCGCACGCCCTCCGGCAGGGCCGGGCGCAGCGTCTCGTCGAGATAGCCGCGCAGCCGCTCGACCTGGTCGAGGATCTGCTGGTCGCCGACGCGGTTGACGGCGAGGAAGACCGCCGGCTGGCCGTCGAGGCGCGAGACGACCGGGCTGTCGGCGAAGGTCTCGCGCACGGTGGCGATGTCGCCGAGGCGCACCTGGGCGCCGGCCTCGGAGGTGAAGACGACGATCTCGCTGAGCGCGGCGGGCGTGCGCGCCTCGCCGAGCGTGCGGAGCTGGATCGCCTCGCCGCCGGTCTCGATCTGCCCCGCCGACAGGTCGAGGCTCTCGCCGCTCAGCCGCTGCGAGAACTCGGTGAGCGAGATGCCGTAGCCGCGCAGCGTGTGCGGCGAGACCGCGATGGTGATCTGGTCCTCCGGCACGCCGAGAATCTCGACCTGGCTGATGCCGGGCAGCGCCAGCAGGTCGCCGCGCACGCGCTCGGCCTCCGCCTTCAGCCGGTCGGGCGGCACCGCGCCCGACAGCACGAGCTGCGCGGACAGCTCGTCCGGCTCGATCTCGGTGATGCGCGGCGCCTCCGCATCGTCGGGAAACAGCGTGATCTGGTCGACCTGCGATTCGATCTCGTCGAGCGCGGCGCGCACGTCCTGGCCGCGCGCCAGCTCCGCCGTCACCGAGCCGACGCCGGAGCGCGCGGTCGCGGTCAGCTTGCGGATCTCCGGCAGGCCCTCGAGCGCGTCCTCGATCGGCACCACGATGCTGTCGACCACCTCGCCGGGCGAGGCGCCGGGCAGCGCGACGGTGACGTTGACGGCGCCGGTGCTGATGTCGGGGAAGATCTTCACCGTGATCGAGGCGAGCGACAGCAGGCCCGCCGCCACGATGGCCAGCATCATCAGGTTGGGCAGCACGCGGTTGCCGACGGCGGCGCGGATCAGCCGCGTCATCCTCCGGCCTCCGCCGCCGCCTCGCCCGCCGCCGCGGGCGCGTCGTCGCCCTCGGCCACGCGCACGCGCTGGCCCTCGGCCGGCACTGCCAGGTCGGTCAGCATCACGCGCCGGCCGCGCAGGGCGCCGCCATCGGCGGCGTAGGCGCGCGTGTCGGTGCGGTGGACGATGGCGAGCGTGCGGCGCGCCAGCGTGCCGTCGTCGCCGACCACCCACACCGCATCGCCCTCGCGCAGGGCCTGGACCGGCAGCGCGGTCAGGGCGCGCGGCGTGACCAGCGGCAGCGCCACGGCGACGAGCTGGCCGAGCCGCAGCGGCGGGTCCTGCGAGAACGGATCCGGCACGTCGACGATGAAGTTGGTCGTGCGGGCGGCCTCGTCGAGGCGCGGGTCGATGTTGACGATCCGGCCGCGGCGCAGGAGCGCGCCGTCGCCATCGGTCCGGCGCACCGAGACCGGCCGACCGACCAGCGCCATCGGATCGCCGAGCGCCTGGACCTGCGCGTCGGCGAGGCCGACGCTGACGCGGGCCACGTCGTCGCGCACCAGGCTGCCGATCGTCTGGCCGGGCGAGACGATCTGGCCCTCGGCCGCGTCGGTCGCCGTCACCACGCCGTCGAAGGGGGCGGTCACGTCGGCTCCCTCGAGGTCGGCCCGCGCGGTGCGCAGCGCCGCGCGCGCCACCGCGACCTGGGCGGCGGCGGAGGCGCGCCTTGCGGCGGCGTCCTGCCGGCCGGCCTCCGAAACCACGTCGCGCTCCTCGAGCGTGGCCTGGCGCTCGAGCGCCGCGTCGGCCTCGGCGAGCTGCGCCTCGGCGGCGGCCAGGTCGGCCTCGGCCCGCTCGACGGCCGCGGCGAGACGCTCGGGGTCGAGGCTCGCCAAGACGGTGCCCTCGGCGACGGCGGCGCCCACCGCGAAGGCCGGCGCCACGGTGCGGATGCGCCCCTGCACCTCGAAGGCGACGGCGACCTCGCGCACCGGGCGCACGAAGCCGGTCTGGACGATCTCGGGCGTGGCTTCGGGCGCGCGGGCGCGCGCCACCTCGACCAGCGGCGGGCCGGCCGGCGCGGCGCTCGCCTCGCCCTGCGGCGCCGAGCGCGACAGCCACCAGAAACCGGCCGCGCCGAGCGCCAGCACCGCCAGGCTCGCCAGAAGCCATGCGATCGTCTTCAACCTATCTGCCCTTCCGTGTCAGCAGCCACAACCGTTGGGCGCGGCATCGGTTCCGAGCGCGGCCGGGGCGCGGCCGCTTGCCAGCCCGGCGCCGGCAGGACAGGATGCGGCGCGACAACGCCCGCGCACAACGAGACGGGCGGCGCAACGGGAGACACGAAACGCCATGCCGATCATCAACCGCATCGCCGAGTTCCACGACGACGTCGCCGCCTGGCGGCGCGACATCCACGCCCATCCGGAGCTGCAGTTCGAGGTGCACCGCACCGCCGCGCTGGTGGCCGACAAGCTGAAGGCGTTCGGCGTCGACGAGGTGGTCACCGGCATCGGCCGCACCGGCGTGGTCGGCGTCATCCACGGTCGCAAGACCGACAGCGGCCGCACCATCGGGCTGCGCGCCGACATGGACGCGCTGCCGATCGAGGAGGCGGTCGACCGGCCGCACAAGTCGACCGTCGCCGGCGTCATGCACGCCTGCGGCCATGACGGCCACACCGCGATGCTGCTCGGCGCGGCGCGCTATCTCGCCGAGACGCGCAATTTCGACGGCACGGCGGTGGTGATCTTCCAGCCGGCCGAGGAGGGCGGCGGCGGCGGCCGCGAGATGGTCGACGAGGGCATGATGGAGCGCTTCGGCATCGACGAGGTCTACGGCATGCACAACGCGCCGGGCCTGCCGTTCGGCCAGTTCGCGCTGCGCCGCGGCTCGATGATGGCGGCGGCCGACATGTTCGTCATCGACATCGAGGGCTATGGCGGCCACGCCGCCCGGCCGCAGCGCTGCATCGACACGACGCTGGTCGGCGCGCACATCATGACGGCGCTGCAGTCGGTGGTGGCGCGCAACGTCGATCCGGTGGAATCGGCGGTCATCTCGGTGACCACCTTCAAGGCCGGCGACGCCTTCAACGTCATCCCGCAGACGGCGCGGCTGACCGGCACGGCACGCACGCTGTCGCCGGCCGTGCGCGACCTGCTGGAAGCGCGCATGGCCGCGGTGGTGGAGAACACCGCCGCCGCCTTCGGCGCCCGGGCGACGCTCGACTACCAGCGCCACTACCCGGTGCTGTCGAACCACGCGGCCCAGGCCGAGTTCGCCGCCGGGGTGGCGCGCCAGATCGTCGGCGACGCGGTCGACCTGGAGACGCCGCCGGTGATGGGCGGCGAGGACTTCGCCTTCATGCTGGAGGCGCGGCCCGGCGCCTTCATCTATCTCGGCCAGGGCGACACGGCCTATCTGCACCACCCGGAATACGACTTCGACGACGCCATCATCCCGCTCGGCTGCTCCTACTGGGCGAAGCTGGTGGAGACGGCGCTGCCGGCGGGCTGAGCGTTTCCAGGCGAAGCGGATGCCGGTTCGCCGTTGCGGAAACGCGTCAAGGCAACGCGTCGGAGCCGAGCTGCAACTCCGCGAAAAGCCGAATGGCGCTATGTCGCGTCGGGATCGTAGAGGAAGCAGCGCACGCCGGCCTCGCCCACGGCATAGCGCGGCGGCACCTCGGCGCGGCAGCGGTCCATCGCGTGCGGGCAGCGCGGGTGAAAGTGGCAGCCGCGCGGCGGGTTGATCGGGTTGGGGATCTCGCCGGCGATCGACTGCCGCTCGATGCCCTCCATGTCGATGTCGGGCACCGCCTCGAGCAGCATCCGGGTATAGGGATGCAGCGGCTCGGCGAACAGCGCGCGCGCCGGCGCCTCCTCGACCAGCCGGCCGAGATAGAGCACGCCGACACGGGTGGCGACATGGCGCACCACGGCCAGGTTGTGGCTGATGAACAGATAGGTGAGGCCGAGCCGCTTCTGCAGGTCGCGCAGCAGGTTGAGCACCTGCGCCTGGACCGACACGTCGAGCGCCGAGGTCGGCTCGTCGCAGACGATGAATTCCGGCTCGGAGGCGAGCGCGCGGGCGATCGCGATGCGCTGGCGCTGGCCGCCGGAGAACTCGTGCGGGAACTTCTGGCCGTCGCGCGGGTCGAGCCCGACCAGCGACAGCAGCTCGCCGACGCGCTCGCGCCGGCGCCCGGCATCGGGCACCAGGTCGAAGACCTTGATCGGCTCGGCGACGATCGCCTCCACCCGCCAGCGCGGGTTGAGGCTGGCGAAGGGGTCCTGGAAGATCATCTGGATGCGGCGGCGCATGCGGCGCTGCTCGTCGCGCCCGCGGCCGGCCCACACGTCGGTGCCGCCGATCGTCACCGAGCCGCCGCTCGGCGGCAGCAGCCCGACGACCATCTTGGCGATGGTCGACTTGCCGGAGCCCGATTCGCCGACCAGCGCATAGGTCTCGCCGCGCCGGATGGCGAAGTCGACGCCGTCGACCGCGGTCAGCCGGATGCGGCCGCGGCGCTCGATCAGCCGGTTGAGCCAGGGCCGCGACAGGTCGAACACCCGGTCGAGACCTTGGACCTCGACGAGCGTCCCGGGCTCGCCGGCGGCGGCCGGCCTGGCGGTCTCGGCGAGGCTCATCGCGCGGCCTCCGCCACCTTCTGCGGCACCTCGAGGCCGACGGCCCGCGCCGCACGCACGGTGTCGGCCGGCGGCGCCTCGGCCGCATCGGCATCGTGCAGGAAGCAGGCCGCGCGGCTCTTGCCGGCATCGAGCGGCTCGGGCCGCTCGCTGCCGCAGCGGCCGTAGGCGAAGTCGCAGCGCGGATTGAACGGGCAGCCCGGCGGGATGGCGTCGAGCCGCGGCATGGCGCCGGGAATCTGGCGCAGCGTCTCGTCCGGGTCGCCGTGCAGCGTCGGGATCGCCGCCATCAGGCCGTGCGTGTAGGGATGCTGCGGCCGCTTGACGACGTCGCGCACCGGGCCGATCTCGGCCAGCCGCCCGGCATAGAGCACGCACACGCGGTCGGCCGTCTCGGCGATCACGCCCATGTCGTGGGTGATCAGCATGACCGACGCGCCGCGCTCGGCGCACAGCCGCTTCAACAGCGTGATGATCTGCGCCTGCACCGACACGTCGAGCGCGGTGGTCGGCTCGTCGGCGACGACGAGCTCGGGATCGGCGGCGAGCGCCAGGGCGATGACGACGCGCTGGCGCATGCCGCCGGAGAACTGGTGCGGATAGGACGACAGCCGGTCGCCGGCGGCCGGGATGCCGACCTCCTCGAGCAGCCGCCGCGCCTTGTCGGTCGCCGCGCGCTGCGACAGCCGCTCGTGCGTGAGGATCGTTTCGGCGAGCTGCTCGCCGATGCGGTAGAGCGGGTTGAGGCTGGTCAGCGGGTCCTGGAAGATCATGCCGATGCGGCGGCCGCGCACGCGCCGCATCGCGTCGGCCGACAGGTCGTCGATGCGCTCGCCGGCGAGCCGGATCTCGCCGCCGGCGATGCGCGCCGGCGGCTCCAGCAGGCCGATGATCGCGGTGCCGGTGATCGACTTGCCGGCGCCCGATTCGCCGACCACGCCGAGCACCTCGCCCGGCGCGATGTCGAAGGACAGGTCGTCGATCGCGGTGAGCACGCCGCGCCGGGTGGGAATCTCGACCCTGAGGTTGCGGACGGAGAGCGTCGGGGTCATCGCAGCTTCGGATTCAGCGCATCGCGCAGCCAGTCGCCGAGCAGGTTGACGGCGAGCGCCAGGACGGCGAGCACGATGCCGGGGAAGATGGTGATCCACCACTCGCCGGAGAACAGGAAGTCGTTGCCGATGCGGATCAGCGTTCCGAGCGAGGGCTGGGTCGGCGGCACGCCGACGCCGAGGAAGGACAGCGTCGCCTCGATGATGATCGCCAGCGCCAGGTTGATGGTGGCGATGACGAGCACCGGCCCGAGCACGTTGGGCAGCACGTGCTTGAACATGATGGTCGAGGCGCGCAGCCCGATCAGGCGGGCGGCGAGAACGTACTCCTTGTTGATCTCGACCAGGACCGAGCCGCGCACGGTGCGCGCGTACTGCACCCAGAAGGACAGGCCGATGGAGAAGACGAGCACGCCGAAGACGATCTCGTCATAGGCGCGCGGTCCGGCCAGCGCGCGCGCCGCGCCGTCGATCAGCAGCGCGATCAGGATGGCCGGAAAGGTGAGCTGCACGTCGGCCACGCGCATGATGGCCGAATCGAGGAAGCCGCCGAAATAGCCGGCGACCAGGCCGAGCGTGATGCCGACCAGCATGGCGAAGATGACGCTGGCGAAGCCGACGGCGAGCGAGATGCGCATGCCGTACAGGATGGTCGACAGCATGTCGCGGCCCTGGTCGTCGGTGCCGAGCAGGAAGCGCGGGTCGCCGCCCTCCGCCCAGGCCGGCGGCAGGAAGGAATCGAGGATCGACAGCGATGCCGGATCGAACGGATTGTGCGGCGCGATCCATGGCGCGAAGACGGCCGACAGGACGAGGCCGAGCGCGACGACCGCCGACACGACGGTGACCGGCGAGCGGCGGAAGGAGTAGAAGAGGTCGCTGTCGAGCGCCCGCGCCAGCATGCCCGGGCGGGCGGTGTCGGCGGGCTCGGGCGCGGTGCCCACGGCGCGGGTCTTGTCGTCGGCGAGCTCGGCCATGGCGCTACCTCGTCGCCTCGCCGATGCGGATGCGCGGGTCGACCGCGACGTAGAGCAGGTCGACCAGGAAGTTGATGAGCACGAACAAGAAGGCGATCAGCAGCAGGTAGGCGGCCATGATCGGGATGTCGACGCTCTGCACCGCCTGCAGGAACAAAAGCCCCATGCCCGGCCACTGGAACACCGTCTCGGTGATGATGGCGAAGGCGATGATCGAGCCGATCTGCAGGCCGGTGATGGTGATGACCGGCACCAGCGTGTTCTTCAGCGCGTGGCCGAAATTGATCGCCCGGCGGCTCAGGCCGCGGGCGCGGGCGAACTTGATGTAGTCGGTGCGCAGCACCTCGAGCATCTCGCCGCGCACCAGGCGCATGATCAGCGTCATCTGGAACAGGCCGAGCGTGATCGACGGCAGGATGAGCGACTGCAGGCCCGACGCGGTGACGAGCCCGGTCGTCCAGGAGCCGAACACGCGCACCGTCTCGCCGCGGCCGAAGGAGGGCAGCCAGCCGAGGTTCACCGACACGACGAAGATCAGCAGGATGCCGATCAGGAAGGTCGGCAGCGAGACGCCGATCAGGCTGACGGCGAGGAAGGCGCGGGCGAGCCAGGTGTCGCGGTAGAGCCCGGTGTAGACGCCCATCGGCACGCCGACGAGCAGCGCGAAGAGCGCCGAGACGAAGGACAGCTCGAGCGTCGCCGGCAGGCGCTGGCCGATCAGCCCGGCGACCGACTGCTTGAACTGGTAGGAGATGCCGAAATCGAACTGCACCGCCTTGCCGATGAAGCGGGCGAACTGGACGAGCACCGGGTCGTTGAGGCCGAGCGCCTCGCGCAGCGCGGCGCGCTCTTCCGGCGAGGTGTCGACGCCGACGAGCTGGTTGACCGGATCGCCGACGAAGCGGAACAGCACGAAGGAGATCAGCGAGACGACCAGCATGACGCCGATCGCCTGCACCAGCCGCCTGAGGGCGAATGCGAGCATGGCTACTCTTCCGACGGTGGCGCGGGCCCCGGCCGGCGTCGGCCGGGGCCCGCGCGTTCAGGCGAGCGGCGCGATCAGTTGACCGTCGCCCAGTAGAACAGCACCTGGTTGTCGGGCCGCTGCACGATGTCGACGTTGGAGCGCTTGCCCCAGACCAGCGACTGCTGGTGCAGCGGGATGTGCGAGGTCTCGCTCGTCATGATCTCGAAGGCCTCGCCGATCATCGCGTTGCGCTTGTCGGTGTCGGTCTCCTCGACGATCCTGGCGGCGAGCGCGTCGACCTCCTCGTTGCAGTAGCCGCCGAGGTTGAACGGACCGCCCTTGCCGGTCTCGTCGCGGCAGCCGGCCAGGTTGGTGATCACGTTCCAGGAATCGAACGAGCCGGGCGTCCAGCCGAGCAGGAAGAAGTCGGTGTCGTAGCCGCCGGGCGCCAGCACCTTGGCGAAGTACTGCGCCTTGGGCTGGGCGTTGAGGTTCACCGTCACGCCGATGCGCGCCAGCATCGACACCACCGCCTGGCAGATCGCCTCGTCGTTGACGTAGCGGTCGTTCGGGCAGTCCATGCCGACGGTGAAGCCGTCGGGATAGCCGGCGTCGCCGAGAAGCTGCTTGGCGGCCTCCGGATCGTAGGGCCAGCGCTCGAACTGGCCGGAGCCCTCGAACAGCTCGTTGGCGATGAGCAGCGGCACCGGCGTCGACAGGTCGCGCATGACGCGCTGCTTGATCGCCTCGATGTCGATCGCCTGGTAGAACGCCTTGCGCACGTTGGGGTCGCGGAACGGGTTCTCGCCCTCCACGTCGGAGGTCTCGAGCACGTCGTCGAACTGGTTGAAGCCGAGATGGATGACGCGCAGCTCCGGACCGGTCAGCGCCTCGGTGTCGGGGTTGGCCTCGATGCGCGGGATGTCCTGCACCGGCACCGGATCGATCAGGTCGACGTCGCCGGCCAGAAGCGCGGCGACGCGCGTGCCGTCGGCGGCGATCGGCGTGAACTCGACGGTGTCGAGATTGTGCTCGGGCGTGCCCCACCAGCTCTCGCTCGGCTTGAAGACGGTCTTCACGCCGGGCTCGTGGCTGTCGATCATGAAGGGGCCGGTGCCGTTGGCGGTGAAGGCGGCCGGCCGCGGGCTGGTGTCGCGCGCCGACACCGGATCGACCATGTCGTTCGCCTCGGCCCACTCCTTGTCCATGATGTACCAGGTGTCCCACTCGTAGTGCAGGATCGGGTTGGGCGTCTTGAGCTTCACCTCGACGGTGTGGTCGTCGACCTTGACGAACTCGGCGTCGGCCGGCAGCCGCGTCTTCAGGTCGGAGTTCTCCGCCCGCACGCGGTCGGCCGAGAACACCACGTCGTCGGCGTTGAAGGCGTTGCCGTTGGCGAAGGTGACGCCCTCGCGCAGTTTGAAGCGCCAGGTCAGCGGATCCACCACCTCCCAGCTCTCGGCGAGGCCGGGAATGATCGTCAGGTCCTTGTCGCGCTTGGTGAGGCCTTCATAGACGTTGCCCAGCATGCCGAGCGTGAAGGTCTCGTTGAGCGAGTAGGGATCGAGCGCGTTGAGCGTGCCCTGGAAGGCGAAGCGCAGGGTCTTGTCGCCCTCCTGGGCGGCCGCCGCTCCGGCAGCGCCGGCGACGAGCGCCGCGACGAAGGCGGCCCGGACGGCCACGCCGGCCGTCACACGCATGGGTCGTGCAGTCATGAAGGTCCTCCCACCATGGTTCCCAGTCGTTGTTCTTGTCACGCCGCCGTCCCCGTCGGGATCTTCTTGTCCGGCGTTTGGTGATTTTGTTGCACAAGTTGCAGGCCGGTGAAACCCATTTCGCCGAACCGGCGCGAAACGCGGCCGGCGGATGCCCGGCCGGCGCCCGCTTCGCCGGCGGCCGGTCGCCCCTGCCGGCCCCCGCCTGCGGCCCGCGCCGCCAGCCGCGGGGAACGTTCGACCGCGCCACGGCGTTTTGCCTGCGAACCACGGGAGATGCCGACATGGCCTACCGGATCAGGGCGGAAGCGATCGATGCGGAGACCGGCGAGCGCGAGGCCGGCACCGGCGTGCTGGTCAAGCGCGTCGACACGCTCGAGGACGCGCGCGTCGCGGCGGCCGAGCTGTCGCGTCTCGGCCTCGCGGTGAGCGCGATCGAGCCCTGCCGCGAGCCATCCGCCGCGCCGCGCAGCGCACCGGCCGCACGCAGTGCCGCGATGTGGTCCTCGGCCACGCGGCTCGGCCGCGAGGCGGCCGCGGAGGCCGGTCGCATGGTCGACGAATTGCGCCTGCGCTGGGGCCGCACGGCGCGGGCAACCCGCTAGACGGGTGCCGCCGGACGCGGAGACGGCGCGGCGCCGCGACCGCCCGCGCGAGGCCGACGGGGCGGGCGGCGAGGTGCGCCGCGAGGCCGGCTCACGGGCGCCGGCGGTCGAGATCGGCTGGCTGGTCGCCGGCAGCATGGCGGCGGAGACGCGCGCGGCGGCGCAGGCGGCGAGTCAGCGCATGCGCGCGTACTTGGCCGACTGCCTGCCGGGCTTCGCGTGGTCCGTGGTGCTGGTCGAGCGGCCGCAGGACGCGGCGGCCGGCGCGGTGGAGCCGGTGCGCCTGCTCGACCTCGCCGAGACGGTGCGCGACGCGCGGGCGCTCGACTTCGTGTTCGTCGTCACCGAGCACGATCTCGTCAGCCACGCCCGGGCAGCGGCGATGGCGACACCCTCGACCGTGTTTTCCGCCGCCGTCATCTCGACCGCGCCGCTGCGCAACGATCCGGGCGGCTGCCCCGATCTCGCGGCACGCGTCTTCGCGCTCGCCATGCATCTGCTCGGTCGGCTCAACAATCTTGACCCGGGCGCCGGCAGCGGCTTCATGCGGTCGATCGAGGCGCCGGCCGACCTCGACGGCATCGACGGCTTCGATCCCGAGCAGCGCGCCGCGCTGGCCGACCGGCTGGCGGCCGTCGCCGACCTGCGCGTCGAGGAGATGGAAGGGGCGCGGCCGGGACGGCTCGGCTTCTATGCCCGCTCCATCTGGCAGAACCGCCGCAGCCTGCCCGGCCTCATCCTGCGCATGCGGCCGTGGAGCTTTCCCGGCCGACTGAGCCGGCTGACGACGGCGGCCGGCTCGGCGCTCGTGGTGCTGATGATGACGGCGGAGAGCTGGGAGGTGGCGGCGCAGCTCTCCGGGCCGGCGATCGCCGGGCTGACCGTCCTCGCGCTGGCGGCAACCAGCGCCTATGTGACGCGCGCCCAGCGCCTGCTGACGCCGCGACGCAGCGCGCTGCGCGAGCAGCGCGCGGTGAGCAACGTGGCCAGCGTCGCGGCGGTGGCGCTCGGCATGCTGGCGACCTACGCCGCCGCCTTCGCGCTTTCCGCGCTGCTCGCCTTCACGCTGTTCGGCACGGCGCTGCTCGACGGCTGGGTCGGCGTCGCGCCGGCCGAGGCGGCCGGCGTTCGCGTCCGCATGGCCGCCGTGATCGCGGCGCTGAGCCTGGCGATCGGCGCCCTCGGCGCCTCCTTCGAGCCGTATGGCTACTTCCGCCACGTGACGCAGATCGACGACGAGCTCTAGCGCCGATCTGCGTTTCACGGAATCGCAGATCGGCTCTAACTCATTGTTTTCACGCGTTTCCGAACGGCGAACCGGTTTCCACTTCGCCTGGAAACGCTATA
>NZ_JAOAOP010000057.1 GCF_030398335.1 Aquibium sp. A9E412 | reverse complement strand
TCTCCCCGCGAGCGGGGAGAAGGTGCCGGCAGGCGGATGAGGGGCAGCGCCCCCGCGCCCGGCCGCGGCTCACCCATTCCAAGCTCCCCGCTTCTGCAGCGCGGCGATCTCGCGCGCGGCGCGCTCGCGCAGCCGCTGGTCGCGCACCAGGCGCTCGACCGCCGCGTCGTCGGCGCGGTCGGAATAGCGGAACTCGGAATCCGCGTAGCGGTTGATCTCCTGCATCACCATGGCCATCGTGAAGGGCCGGCGCAGTTCGGCGATCATCGCGCTCTTTTCCTCGTACGGCTTGCGCATGAAGGCGTCGGGCGTCTCGAACCAGGCGTCCGGCAGCTCGATGTCCATCGCCCGCATCTTGACGGCGTCGGTGATGTTCTTGATGGCGCGGCCGGTGAAGCGCGGCTCGGCCTGCTTGATCATGTGCAGATAGGCGCCGACGTCGGCCAGCGTGCGCGGCTCGCCATGCGCGTCGAGAAAGCGTGCGTGCACCGCCTTCAGCCCCTCCTCCTGCGGCTCGGAATAGGCGGCATAGGCCGTCTCCACGGCGCGGCGGATCTGCTGGTTGTCGAAGAGCGCGTGGTCGCCGAGCGGGATGTCGTGGTTCTTGCCGGCCAGCAGCACGAAGATGTCGATGTAGTCGTCGCGCGTCTGCGGCCCGTCGACCAGCCAGCGCGCGCCGGCGCGCTGGCGCAGCGCGTCGTCGACGTTCTCGGGATAGTTGGAGAACATGCCGAAGGCGCAGTTGCCGCGCACCACCGTCGCGGCGCCGGAGAAGCTCTCCATCAGGACGCCGGTGATCTCGTGCTGGCCGGCCGAGGCGCGGTCGTCGGAGCGCCGCGCCGCCACCTGGTCGATGTCGTCGATGGTGCCGAAGCCGATCGCCCGCGGGTTGAGCACGTTGTTGACGAACTGCTTGCAGTTCTGTCCCGAGCGCCCCTGATAGGAGGAGATCTGGTCGACGCCGAAATTCTCGTAGTGGAACGGATAGCCGGCCACCTGGCAGTAGTCGTTGAGCAGCCCGGCGGTCATCTGGATGAGGATGGTCTTGCCGGTGCCCGGCGCGCCGTCGCCGATGAAGGTGAAGACGAAGCCGCCGAGCTCGACGAAGGGGTTGAGCTGGCGGTCGAAATCGTAGGCCATCAGCATCTTGGCGAGCTTCATCGCCTGGTACTTGGCGATGTGGTTGCCGATGATCTCGTCCGGCTTCTTGAAGGTCATCACCAGCGGCTTCGACTTGCGCCCCGGCGCCACGTCGAAGCCGTCGAGCGTGAAGTCGTCGGCGTCGATGCGGATGTGCGCATCCTCGAAGGCGCCGAGCCCGTCGAAGCGGCCCTTGCGGGCGAGCAGCCCTTCGATCGCCTCGGTGGCGAAGCGGCGCGCCCTGGCCGTCATGTCGGCCTCGTCGGCCGCCCCCTTGAGCGCCGCGTCCAGCCCGGCGACGAGCGACTTCAGCGCGTCCTGCGGCGTGTCGAACAGAAAGTCCGGCTCGCCGATGTCGTTGGCCGGCTCCGCGTCGCTGTCGAGAAGCTGCAAGAGGTAGGAGGCGAAGGCGAAGGCGCCGACATAGGCGGCGGCCGACAGCAGCCGCCGGTAGGTCTGCGCCCGCTCGCCGTCGAGCGGCGCGCGCGCGTTCGCCGCCTGCAGGCTCTCGAGCTCGGTCGAGCGGGCGAACACGTCGCCGACCGCCAGCGCGATCGCCAGGCCGCGCCGCGCCCGGTAGACCAGCGCATGCTGGCCCGGCGACAGCATCGGGTCGTCCGGCCGCAGTGCGGCCACCGTCCGGACGAGCTCGACCTCGCGGCTGCGCCGCAGCCCGCCGGTCGATACGGTCGACACGAAGCGCCGGCCGGTGCCGGCAAGCGCGGTCGGCGAGCGGCCGCCGCCCTCCTCCATGACGACGACGCGCGTCACCAGCGCCTGCGCGGTGGTGCGGTGGCGGGCGATGTCGGCTTCGTCGATGGTCGTCAGGCCCGTATCCATGCGTCCTCCCGCGCCGTCGTCGCGCCAAGCGTTTCCGGGCGAAGTGGAAGCCGGTTCGCCGTTCGCAAACGCTTCGAAACAGCAACGTGAAGCCGATCCGCGATTCCGTGCAACGCGGATCGGCTCCAGATCGCGATGCCGGGGCGCCGGCCGCGCCCGTCGCCGGCGCGGCCGTCAGACATCGGTGATCACCTTGCCGCCGGCGACCACATGCACGGTGTAACCGGCGAACACGCTGGCCGCCTCGCCGGCGGCGTAGAGCGCCTGATAGGCCTCGTGCGGCACCAGCGCGTGCTTCTGGTAGGCGCTCACCCCCTGGCGCGCGGCCTCCAGGTCGTCGGTCTCGATGTGGAACGTCTCGCGCGCCGGCTGGCTCGACCACAGCCCGCGCCGCGCCGGCCGCTCGGCCTTCGAGAACACCTCCTGGACCGTCCAGGTCAGCAGCCAGGCGTTGTCGCGCCGGCCGACCCGGGCGAGCACGTCGGAGACCAGCGAATTGTGCTCGGTGATGCCGGCGCTGTAGAACGGGCCGAGCACCACCCGGCGCAGCTGCTTGGGGTGCAGCGTGTCGAAGTCCTTGTCGAGATTGCAGGCGATGGTCGCCGGCGACAGCGAATAGGCGGCGTTCTTCTCGGCGAAATCGTCGAAGCGGTGGGCGAGTTCGGGGTTGAGCAGGCCGCCGACCGGCAGCGGAATGTCGGCTGTCTCGTCGAACCGGCCCTCGGCGTCGACCAGCGTGCGCACCATCGCCTCGGAGGAATCCTCGACCGTCGCCATGTAGATCAGCGGCAGGTTGGCGCTGCCGTCGAAGGCGCCCCAGTGCACCAGATAGTACGGCCGCCGCGTCTTCGGATTGACCGACACGCGGATGGTCTCCGGCAGCACGAAGGGCGCGAACACCGCGCCGCCGCGCAGCTGCTCGAGATAGAGCCGCTCGGCCATGGTGCGGCGCAGCGCCGCCGGCATCTCCTTGTGGCGCAGGATGAAGTCGGCCATCTCCGCGCGCAGCGTCGCCGGCTCGGGGATGGCGGCCAGCCGCTCCTCGGCGCGGCGGCGGTCGTTCTCCAGCTCGAGCACGTTCTGGAACACGGGGTAGCCGCTCTCGGCACGCGAGATGCGGAAACGCTCGGCGAAGCCGAGCCGGTTGCGCCAGCAGGCGAACGATGCCTCGAGCCGGGCGATGTAGCCGGCCACCACCTTGGCGACCAGGCCGTGCCGGTAGAGCGGCGAGCGGTCGTCGCGCAGGAAGACGTCGAGCCCGGCGAGCGCGGCGGCGATCGCCTCGAAGTAGCGCAGGGCGGGATCGTCGGCGCTCACCCGGCAGGCTCCCCGCGATGGCGCCGCCGCTGCCGGCTAGGGCTGCACATAATTGGCGGCGTCGTGCTTCTTCATCACGTCGTCGAAGCGCCGCGCGAACGCCTCGTCGGCGAGCTTCTTGCGGCGCTGGATGTCGGCCGTCGCGACCATGTTCTTCTCGTGCATCTCGAGCAGGTCGGCGATGTGGCGCTGCGCGGCCGCGCCGATGCCGGCCATCGTCTCCTCGGCGGTGTTGTCGACCTGGCTGCCCAGCGTGTTGATCTTGTGCGCCACGTCCTGCTGGGCCGCCGTCTTCAGCGAATCCTCCAGCGCCTTGTAGAGGACAATGCGCTGCTCGGTGTCGATGGTCAGCTTGTTGATCAGCGTGTTCTGCGCCGCGATCTGGTTGTTGAGCGAATCGACGAAGGTCTGGAACATCGAGGTGTAGCGCTCGAGCGTCTGGCTCTCGGCCAGCAGCTCCTGCTCGCGCGCCTGCTGCTCATTGTACTCGGTGGCCAGCCGCGAGCGCTCGCTCTCCAGGTCGGCGCGCTCCTTCTGGCTTGTCGAGGCGGCGATGCGGTTTTCCACGTCGAGCAGCATCGGGTTGAGCGTCTCGATGCGCGCCTGCGTCGCCTCGAGTTCGGCCATGGCGCGCTTGCGCCGCTCGATCACCGCGGCCAGGCTCGCCTCCGACGTCGCGTAGCGCTGGTCGAGCACCTGCTTCTGGTCCTGCAGGATGCCGACGATCGTGTCGGACTTGGCCAGCAGCTCCTGCAGATTGCCGGCCAGCGACATGTTGCGCACCCGCTCGGTGCGCATGCGCTGCTTCGACTGGCGCGAGAAGATGCCGACGAAGCTCTCCCAGGCCGTGTAGCTCTTCATGCTCTCGAACTCGGCGCCGAAGACGTTGGTGGCGTCCTCCAGCCCGATGATCAGGTCGGCGATGTTGGCCTCCATCACCGACTGCTGCTTGATGACGTCCTCGATGCGGGCGTTCTCGATGTCGAAGTCGACGTCGCCGATCTTGGCGTCGGTCTCGGCGAACTTGTCGAGCACGATGCCCGACTGCTCGATCTTGGAGCGCATGTCCTCCACGACCTGCTTCGTCCTGGCAATCTCGGCATCGAAATTCTGCAATCTCGCCATGCCCGCTTTCCTCCGGCCCCACGCGTTGGACCGCGACTATATGGTCCGTTCATGACGATGGAAAGCACGACCCGCCGGCCCGCCCGGCGGGCACCCCGGCGCCGTACGGGATGCGCCTTGAGAGGGTGGCCACCGGTGGCTACATTCCGTGCATGAAGCCTGCGCCTGCCACCATCACCGTCTCCATCAAGGAGGCCAAGACGCGGCTGACCGAGCTTGGCCGCCGCGTCGAGGCGGGCGAGCGCGTCGTCGTCACGCGCCACGGCAAGGCGGTGTTCGACCTGGTGCCGCACGAGCGCAAAGGCGGGATCGATTTCAAGGCGGGGCAGCGTTTCCTGCGCGCCAGGGGCATCACCGATCCGGTTCCCTACATCGCCGAGGACTTCGATGACCCACTTCCCGAGGACTTTCTGAGCCGACCGCTGCCGTTCGACTGATGCAACGGCTGTTGCTTGACACCCATGTGCTGCTCGACATCGTTCGCCGCGGCCTGACGGCGGGGGCGGCTCCGCTGGACCGGCTCCTCGCGGAAGACGACGTCGCTGCCTTCGCCAGCACGGCCAGCCTCTGGGAGATCGCCATCAAGACAAGGCTCGGCAAATTGGACCCGGGCATGCCCCTTGACGCGTTGGCCGACTATCTTGAATCGCTGCACCTGACGATCCTCGACATCGATCGGGAGCATGCGGTGGCCATGGTCGAGCCCGAGCCGGCGACGCGCGACCCTTCGACCGCATGCTTCTGGCGCAGTGCGCTGTGGAGGCGCTGCGCCTGGTCACCGTCGATCGCAGGCTCGCGGGTCACCGGCTCGCCTGGCAGCCGCCCGCGGGCTGACGTCCCGGTCGCCCCGCTCTGCCGCGCGTGAAGCCGGCGATATCCTCCCGCGCGCCCCCCGCGCCGCCCGACCCACCGGCCGCGGCGGCGCATCACGCTTGAAACGCCGGCGGAATGGTGTTTGGCTTTCCGCCACCTGCCGAGCCGGAACCACGGCGCATTCGAACGACAACCGAACGAGCAATGGGAGACGCAGTCATGCCGCGCATTCGAACCCTCACTCTCGGCACCGCCCTCGGCCTGGGGCTCGCCTCGGGCGCCGCGCTGGCGCAGGAGCCGGAGAGCTGCCGCGCCATCACCTTCTCCGACGTCGGCTGGACCGACATCACCGCCACCACCGCCACCGCGTCGGTCGTGCTCGAGGCGCTCGGCTACGAGGCCGAGACGCAGGTTCTGTCGGTGCCGGTCACCTATGCCTCGCTGAAGAACGAGGACATCGACGTCTTCCTCGGCAACTGGATGCCGACCATGGAGGCCGACATCGCGCCCTATCGCGAGGACGGCTCGGTCGAGACGGTTATCACCAACCTGGAGGGCGCCAAGTACACGCTCGCCGTGCCAGACTACACCTATGAGGCGGGCCTGCAGAGCTTCCAGGACATCGCCGAGTTCCAGGACGAGCTCGACGGCAAGATCTACGGCATCGAGCCGGGCAACGACGGCAACCGGCTGATCCTCGACATGATCGAGAACGACACCTTCGGCCTCGGCGACTTCGAGCTGGTCGAGAGCTCGGAGGCCGGCATGCTGTCGCAGGTCCGCCGCGCGGTGCAGAACGAGGAGCACGTCGTCTTCCTCGGCTGGGAGCCGCATCCGATGAACGCCAACATCGACATGGCCTATCTGTCGGGCGGCGACGACGTGTTCGGTCCCAACTACGGCGGCGCGACCGTGCACACCAATGTGCGCCAGGGCTATGTCGAGGAGTGCCCGAACGTCGGCAAGTTCCTGCAGAACCTGGTGTTCTCGCTCGAGATGGAGAACGAGATCATGGCCTCCATCCTCGACGACGGCATGCAGCCGGAGGCGGCCGCGCGGGCCTGGCTGAAGGACAACCCGCAGGCCGTCGAGCCCTGGCTCGAGGGCGTGACGACGGCCGACGGCGGCGACGCGATGGCCGCCGTGACGGAGGATCTCGGGCTTTAGGACCGGTCTGCTTTCCTGGCGAAACGCAGATCGGCTCCGACGCATCGGCCTGACGCGTTTCGGGTGGCGAGCCGGTTCGCACCTCGCCCGGACACGCGGGCCGGACCGTGGACGCCGTGCGGCGATCCTCGCCCGCCTCCGCGGGCCGGCGACCGGGCCGCGCCCGCATGGCGGCGACACGAGGCGGGGCCGTCCGCAAAGGCCGCGCCGCGCCGAACGCGACGGCCGTCCGGCAGCGGGCGGCCGTCCTTTTGAGCGGGACCGCCCGGGCGGCCGCCGCAACCGACGCCGGATGGGGGGCGCCATGAACTGGATCTCGGACTGGATCTCCGCCTGGAAGATCCCGATCGGCCCGTGGGGCCGCAGCTTCTTCGACTTCCTGACCACCAACTTCGCCTGGCTTTTCGACACGGTCGCCGACGGCCTGGCCGTCGTGCTCGACGGGCTGGTCGACATGATCCTGTGGCTGCCCGACATCGTCGTGGTCGCGGCCATCGCGGCGCTCGCCTGGGTCCTTCAGCGCTCGCTCAGGCTGGCCGTCGGCGTGGCGCTCGGCCTGCTGTTCATCATCAACCAGGACCTCTGGGAGGAGACGGTCGAAACGCTGGTGCTGGTCGTCGGCGCCACCACCGTGTCGATGGCAATCGGCGTGCCGCTCGGCATCTGGGCCGCGCACAACGAGCGGGTCTACAAGGGGCTGCGCCCGATCCTCGACCTGATGCAGACGCTGCCGACCTTCGTCTATCTCATTCCCGTCCTCATCCTGTTCGGCCTCGGCGCGGCGCCCGGGCTGATCGTCACCGTGATCTTCGCCTCGCCGGCGCCGATCCGCCTCACCTATCTCGGCATCACCTCGGTGCCGAAGCCGATGCTGGAGGCCGGCCAGGCGTTCGGCGCCACCAAGCGCCAGCTCCTGTGGAAGGTCGAGCTGCCCTCGGCGCTGCCCACCATCATGGCCGGCCTCACCCAATGCATCATGCTGTCGCTGTCGATGGTCGTCATCGCCGCGCTGATCGGTGCCGACGGCCTCGGCAAGCCGGTCGTGCGCGCGCTCAACTCGGTCAACATCCCGCTCGGCCTGGAGGCCGGCCTGGCGATCGTCGTGCTGGCCATCATCCTCGACCGCATGGCGCGCATCGGCCGGGAGCCGGAGCGGTGAGTGCGGCGGTCGAGTTCAAGGCGGTCGACATCGTCTTCGGCCGGGAGCGCGAGGTGGCCGCCGCGCTGCCGCTGCTCGACGCCGGCGCCGACCGTGCCGAGATCCTGGAGAAGACCGGCGCCGTGCTCGGCTGCGCGGGCTGCGACCTGACCGTCGACGAGGGCGAGATCTCGGTGCTGATGGGCCTGTCGGGCTCGGGCAAGTCGACGCTGCTGCGCGCCGTCAACCGGCTGAACACCGTCACCCGCGGCGACGTCGTCGTGCATGACGGCGACTGGCAGGCAAGCGTCGTCACCTGCTCGCAGGACGAGCTGCGCCGGATCCGCCGCGAATGCGTCGCCATGGTCTTCCAGCAGTTCGCGCTGCTGCCCTGGCGCACGGTGGCCGAGAATGTCGGCTTCGGCCTCGAGCTGGCCGGCGTGCCGGCGGCCGAGCGCAAGGAGCGCGTGATGCGCCAGCTCGAGCTCGTCCATCTCGACCAGTGGGCCGACAAGTATGCGCACGAGCTGTCGGGCGGCATGCAGCAGCGCGTCGGGCTGGCCCGCGCCTTCGCCACCGAGGCGCCGATCCTGCTGATGGACGAGCCGTTCTCCGCCCTCGACCCGCTGATCCGCACCAAGCTGCAGGACGAGCTCATCGAGCTGCAGGAGCGGCTGAAGAAGACGATCCTGTTCGTCAGCCACGACCTCGAGGAGGCGCTCAAGATCGGCAACCGCATCTCGATCATGGAGGGCGGCCACATCGTCCAGACCGGCAGCCCCGAGGACATCGTGCTGCGCCCCGAGAACGCCTATGTGCGCGACTTCATCTCCAACGTGAATCCGCTGTCGGTGCTGACGGCGTGGAACGTGATGCGCGACGCGCGCGACCTGGAGGCGGCCGGCGAGGGCTGGCTGTGGCTCGACCGCCGCCGCACAACGCGCTTCAAGTTCGACGACAACATGCTGGTGATCGACGCCGAGCGCAACGGCAAGCCGGCCATCTGGGTGTCGTGCGACGACATCGAGGCGCTGCCGGAAGACAAGCCGAAGGTGTTCTGGGCGCGCGCCGGCACGCCGCTCAAGACCGTCATGCACGCCATGCACCAGTCGCAGACCGCGCCGGTGGCGCTGTTCGACGAGGCCTCGCGCTTCGTCGGCGCGATCGGCGTGCGCGACGTGCTCAAGGCGGTGGTGCGGCGCTGAGCCCGGCGCTGCTCGAGACGGGGCCCGGCGACGCCGCCGCCACCCTGCTATTGGCGCACGGCGCCGGCGCGCCGATGGATTCGGACTGGATGGACGGCATGGCCGCCGCGCTCGCCGGGGCCGGCGTGCGCACGCTGCGCTTCGAGTTCGCCTACATGGCCGCGCGGCGCACCGGCGCGCCGGCCCGCCCGCCGCCGCGCGCCGAGGCGCTGGCCGGCGAGTACCGCGCCGCCGTCGCGGCCGCGCGGTCCGCGGGTCCGCTGTTGATCGGCGGCAAGTCGATGGGCGGTCGCGTCGCCTCGCTCGTCGCCGACGAGCTGTTCGCCGCCGGCCGCATCGCCGGTCTCGTGTGCCTCGGCTACCCGTTTCATCCGCCCGGCCGGCCGGAGCGGCTGCGCACCGCCCATCTCGCGACGCTGCACGCGCCGGCGCTGATCTGCCAGGGCGAGCGCGACCCCTTCGGCACGCGCGCCGACGTGGCGGGCTACCGCCTGTCGCCGGCCGTCACGCCGGTCTTCCTGCCCGACGGCGACCACGATCTGCGGCCGCGCAGGGCCTCGGGCCACACGCACGCCGGCAACCTGGCGGCCGCGGCACGGCATGTCGCCGCATTCGCCGCCGCGCAGCGCGCCTGAAGGCGGCGGCGGGGAGACGATCGCCCCTCCCCGCCGCCGGCTTCGTCAGCTTCTGCCCTGCAGCAGCGGGATGTTCATCGCCTCGGAGTAGGCGACCGCCTGCTCGAGGAAGGCGTCGTAGCTCTCGCGCACCTTGGCGACGTCCTCGTGCTGGCCGGTCAGCTCGTCGCGCACCTCCTCCCAGGCGCCGCGCATGGCCGTGACCACGTCGTCGGGGAAGGTGCGGAAGACGACGCCCTCGGCCTTCAGCGAGGCGAGCGCCTGGGTGTTGAAGTAGTCGAACTGCGCCAGCGCGTCCTGCGAGGCCGCCAGCGCGGCCGCCCGGCAGATCGCCTGCAGGTCGGGCGACAGCTCGTCCCAGGCGTCCTGGTTGAACACGATGGCGAGCGCGGCGGCCGGCTCGTTGTAGGCCGGCAGGTAGCAGTTCTTGGTGATCTTCTGCAGGCCGAAGGCCTGGTCGAGGAACGGCCCGACCCACTCGGCCGCGTCGATGGCGCCCGACTGCAGCGCCTGGAAGATCTCCGGCGGCGGCATCAGCACGGCGTTGACGCCGAGCTTGCGGTACATCTCGCCGCCCAGCCCGGCGATGCGCATGTTGAGGCCCTTGAGATCGTCGAGCGAGTTGATCTCCGACTTGAACCAGCCGCCGCTCTGGGTGTTGGAGTTGCCGGAGTAGAACGGCTTCAGGTTGCGCTGCGCGTAGATCTCGTCCCACAGCTCCTGGCCGCCGCCGTAGCGCAGCCAGGCATAGTGCTCGGTCGAGGTCATGCCGAAGGGCACGGCGGTGAACCAGTGCAGCGCCGGGTTCTTGCCGGCCGCGTAGTAGGGCGGGTTGTGGCCGACCGGCACGTTGCCCTGCTGCACCGCGTCCTCCACCGCGAAGGGCGGCACCAGCTCGCCGCCGCCATAGACCTTGAAGGTCAGCCGGCCATCCGACATCGCCGCCACGGTGTCGGCGAAGTTGGTGACGTTGGTGCCGACGCCCGGCGCGTTCTTCGGGAAGCTGGTGGGCAGGTTCCACTCGATCTTGCCCTGCGCGACGGCCGGCGCGGCGAGCGCCGTCGCCGCCGTGGCGCCGGCACCGGCCTTGAGAAAGGTTCTGCGTTTCATGCTTTCCTCCACTTCGGTTTCTTCTATCGAAAGATCAGCGCGGGCAGCCACGTGGCGACCGCCGGGAACGCGACCAGAAGCGCGATGGCCGCGATCTGGATGACGACGAACGGGATGATGGCGCGATAAATCTCCGCGGTCGAGATGCTGCGCGGCGCCACCGAGCGGAAATAGAACAGCGCGAAGCCGAAGGGCGGCGTCAGGAACGAGGTCTGCAGGTTCATCGCGATCAGCACCGCGAACCACACCGGCGAGAAGTCGGTCGCCAGCACCGCCGGGCCGAGCAGCGGCACCACGATGTAGATGATCTCGACCGCTTCGAGGATGAAGCCGAGCAGGAAGATGATCACCATCACGATCACCAGCGCGCCCCACTGGCCGCCGGGCACGCCCTCCATGACGCCGGCCACCAGCTCCTCGCCGCCGAAGCCGCGGAACACCAGCGACAGCATCGAGGCGGCGACCACGATGCCGAACACCATGCCGGAGATGCGCAGCGTCTCGATCAGCGCACCGCCGAGCAGGCCGGCGCGCAGGAAGCGCAGCGCCGCCACCAGCGTGCCGGCGGCGACCAGCACCGCTGCGGCGGCCGCCAACAGCCCGGCCGGGCCGGCCGGAGAGGCCGCCGGCAGCACGGCCAGCGAGCGCAGCACGACGAGGACGAGCGCCGCCAGCCCGGCGGCGGCGATCAGCCAGCGGCCGGCCGCGCCGCCGTGCCCGGCCGTGTAGCCGGCCAGCAGCAGCGCCCCGACGGCGCCGACGCCGGCGGCCTCCGTGGTGGTGGCGATGCCGCCGAGGATCGAGCCGAGCACGGCGAGGATGAGCAGCAGCGGCGGCAGGAAGGTGCCGAGCACCTCGATCGCCGGCACCCGGCGCCGCTCGGCCGGCTCTGGCGGCGCCGGCGTGGCCGCCGCGCCCGGGCGCAGCCGCACCAGCACGTAGAGGCCGTAGAGCCCGACCAGGATGAAGCCGGGCAGCAGCGCGCCGGCGAACAGGTCGCCGACCGACACCGGGTCGGGCGCGAAGTTGCCGGCCTTCTGCTGCGCCTCCAGATAGGTGTTGCCGATCTGGTCGCCGAGCAGCACCAGCACGATCGACGGCGGGATGATCTGGCCGAGCGTGCCGCTGGCGCAGATCAGCCCGCTCGACAGCCGCGGCGAGATGCCGGCCTTGAGCATCGCCGGCAGGCTGACCAGGCCGAGCATCACCACGGTGGCGCCGATGATGCCGGTCGAGGCGGCGATCATCGCGCTGAACAGGAGCACCGAGAGCGCCAGGCCGCGCGCCGAGGCGCCGAGCATGTCGCTGAGCACCGCCAGCATGCGCTCGGCCAGCCGCGAGCGTTCCAGGATCACGCCCATCAGCACGAACAGCGGCACCGCCATCAGGAGCGTGTTGGTCATCACGCCCCAGATGCGGCTCGGGAAGAACGACAGGAAGGCGAGATCGAAGGCGCCGAACAGGCTGGCGATCCAGGCGACGGCGAGCGGCACGCCGGCGATCGCCAGCATGGCGGGAATGCCGCTCAGGATGCCGGCGAACAGGCCGACGAGCATGATGGCGAGGAAGAGGTCGGGAAGCGTCATTCGCGCGCGCCGGGCTCCAGCGCCATGGCGATGCCCTGCAGGATCATCAGCGCCGCGCCGACCGGCAGCGCCGTCTTGACGAGATACAGACCGGCCAGGCCGCCGGTCTCCATCGAGGCCTCGCGGATCGACCAGGAGTAGACGAGGTCCGGCCAGCCGGCCCAGATCAGCAGCCCGAAGACCGGGATCAGGAAGACGACGAGCGCCACCGCGTCGGCGCGCCGCGTGTAGCCCGGCCCGAGCCGCTCCGACAGCACCTCGACGCGGACATGGCCGCCGCGCCGCAGGCACACCGGCAGCGAGAAGATGAGCAGCACGGCGAAGGCGTAGGTGGCGCCGTCCTGCAGCTCGATGAAGCCGACGCCGAAACCGTAGCGCAGCACGACGATGACGAGCACCGCGGCCGTCAGCAGCAGCCCGGCGAGCATGCACACCGCCGTCGTCAGCCGGTCGAGCGCGTCGCAGACGGCGAGAAAGCCCTGTCGCAAGATCGCCGATCCTCCCTTTCCTGCGAGGTCTAGTAGCATTGCCGGGCGGGCGGTTGCCAGAGCACGTTGAGCCGGCCGGCCGCGCGCGCTATGCCGGGCGGAGCCCGCCCGCGCCGCCCGCGGGCACACAAAAGCCGGAGCAACAGGAGCGCCCCGCCATGCCGCAACGCCGCCCGCATCTTCTCGCCGCGTCGGCCGCCGCGCTCGCCGCGGCAGCCCTGTGGAGCGGCGCGGCCGCCGCCCAGGCCGGCTGCGCCTCGCCCTACGAGATGCAGCCCGGCGACACGCTCGCGGAGGTGGCCGGCCGCTGCGGCGTCACGCTCGACGCGCTGATCGAGGCCAACCCCGACATCGGCAATCCGAACCGCATCGCCGTCGGCACCGAGCTGACGCTGCCCGGCGCCGCGCCGGCGGACGGGCAGGAGGGTCCCGGCACAAACGCGGCCGATCCGGCGACGATCGCCATCGCGCCGCTGGCCGGCGCCGCCGGCACGCCGGTCAGCGTCCGCGGCACCGGCTACGAGCCGGGCGGCCGGGTGACCATCGGCATCGGCCCGCCGGAATCGGAATGGCAGGCGCTGATCTCGCGCCAGGTGCGGCGCGACGGCACGGTGGACGCCACGGTGCGCGTGCCGGACCGGTCCCGGCCGGGCGACCGGCTGGTCTTCGTCATCCACACCGCGTCGGGCCGCACCCTGGTGAGCGACGTGCTCGAGGTCGTCGGCGACGACGGGCGCGCGGCACCCGCCGAGGACGCCGCCGCGCCCGAAGCGCCGGAGGGCGACGGCGACCGCCGCACGGTCGAGGGCCGACTCTCGGCCGGCACCGAATGCCCGATCGTCACCACCTCCGAAGGCACCGTCTACAGCCTGGCCGGCGCGCGCGACGACATCGCGGCCGGCACCTGGGTGCGCGTCAGCGGCGTCGTCGCCGACATGGCGGTCTGCATGCAGGGCGACGCCACGCTCGACGTGCGCACGATGAGCGCGGCCGAGCCGCCGGCACCGCCGCCCGCCCCCGAGGACGAGGGTGCGCCGCGCCTGACGCGCGACTACGTGCTGGCGCCCTGGGCGGCCAAGGGGGGAAGCTGCGCGCGGCCCGACTTCGACATCACCGGCAACGCCGCCGGCGGCCCGGTCGTGGAGACCAGCCTGGAGGGCGCGCCGCGCACCGGCTACGTCCGCCTCGGCGCCGAGCCCGCCCTCGTCTTCGACGCGCCGCGCCGCGAGCTGCCGCTCGAGCGGCGCGCGCCCGACGGGCTGGCGGTGATGCCGCCGCCGGACGGCCCCGTCGCGCTCGGCGGCGTGACCATCGGGGGCGACGGTGTCGTCTTCGTGCGCTGCCCCGCGCCGCAGCGCTGAAACTCGCACGAATCGCGCGGCGGCCCGGCGGCCGTCGATTCGCGGCAACGGTTCACGGCTTGAACGAACCGGTCTAAGGTGCCGGGCATCACCGTTTCGCATCATCCACGCCATCGAGGGGGAATTGCATGAATCCGAAGGGTCAGGTCGCCATGGTCACCGGCGGCGGGTCGGGCCTCGGCGAGGCGACGGCGCGTGCGCTGGCCGAGCGCGGCGCGACGATCGCGGTCGTCGACGTCGGCATGAAGAACGCCGAGCGCGTGGCCGGCGACATCGGCGGCATCGCGGTCAAGTGCGACGTGTCGAGCGCGGAGGCCGGCGAGGCGGCGCTGGCCGAGATCGCCGAACGGCTCGGCGCGCCGCGCATCCTGGTCAACTGCGCCGGCATCGCGATCGCCATGAAGACGGTCGGCAAGGACGGGCCGCACCCGCTCGACCACTACCGCAAGGTGATCGAGGTCAACCTGATCGGCACCTTCAACATGATCCGCCTGTTCGCCGCGCGATGCCAGGAGCTCGAGCCGCTCGAGGGCGGCGAGCGCGGCGTCATCGTCAACACGGCCTCGGTCGCCGCCTTCGACGGCCAGATCGGCCAGGTCGCCTATTCGTCGTCCAAGGGCGGCGTCGTCGGCATGACGCTGCCGGTGGCGCGCGACCTGTCGCGCGCCGGCATCCGCGTGTGCACCATCGCGCCGGGCATCTTCAAGACGCCGATGATGGCCGGCCTGCCGGAAGACGCGCAGGAATCGCTCGGCAAGCAGGTGCCC
The DNA here is from genome assembly GCF_030398335.1 of Aquibium sp. A9E412. Lineage (GTDB taxonomy): Bacteria > Pseudomonadota > Alphaproteobacteria > Rhizobiales > Rhizobiaceae > A9E412. Next base: position 10,020 of record NZ_JAOAOP010000057.1, on the reverse strand, counting down.
TTCCCGCCGCGCCTCGGCGAGCCGGCCGAGTATGCCGCGCTCGCCTGCCACATCGTCGACAACCAGATGCTCAACGGCGAGACCATCCGGCTCGACGGGGCCATCCGCATGGCGCCGCGCTGACGGCGGCGCCATGGCCGGGGCCGCCGAAAGCCGCACGCAGGGCCGCGGCCCGCTCGCCGGGCTCAAGGTCATCGAGATGGCCGGCCTCGGCCCGGTGCCGCTCGCCGGGCTGATGCTGGCGGAAATGGGCGCCGAGGTGCTGCGCGTCGAGCGCAAGGCCGGGCCGCCGCCCTTCCTCAAGGTGCCGCCCGCCTTCGACCTCGACCGGCGCGGCCGGGCCGTGCTGCGGCTCGACCTCAAGAAGGACGAGGGCCGCGCCGTCCTGATGCGGCTGATCGAGGGCGCCGACATCCTGATCGAGGGCTTCCGCCCCGGCGTGATGGAGCGCTTCGGCGCCGGGCCGGACACCGCGCTCGCCTGCAATCCGCGTCTCGTCTATGGCCGCATGACCGGCTTCGGCCAGGACGGCCCGCTCGCCGCGCGCGCCGGTCACGACCTCACCTATCTCGCCTATTCCGGCGTGCTGTCGATGATCGGCCCGAAGGACGGCCGGCCGGTGCCGCCGCTCAACCTGATCGCCGACTATGGCGGCGGCACCATGTTCCTGCTGACCGGCCTGCTCGCCGCGCTCGTCGAGCGCGCCGCCTCCGGCCGCGGCCAGGTGGTCGACGCGGCGATGATCGACGGCGCCTCGATGCTTGCCGCGCCGTTCTTCTCCTTCCTGGCGGCCGGCTTCTGGCAGGAGCGGCGCGGCGCCAACCTGCTCGATTCCGGCGCCCCGTTCTACGACACCTACGAGACGGCCGACGGCCGCCACGTCGCCGTCGCCTGCCTGGAGCCGCAGTTCTTCGCCGAGTTCGCCCGCCTGCTGCCGCTCGCCGCGCGCTTCGTCGAGGGTCAGTACGACCCGCGGCTGTGGGGCGAGATGCGGGCGGCGATCGCCGCGCGCATCGCCGAGGAGCCGCGCGACCACTGGGCCGCGCTGTTCGGACCGACCGACGCCTGCGTCGCCCCCGTGCTCACGCCCGGCGAGGCGGCCGGGCATCCGCACAACCGTGCCCGCCGCACCCATGTGGAGACCGACGGCATGACGCGGCCGGCACCCGCGCCGCGCTTTTCGCGCAGCCCGTCGGCCGCCGCCGGCCCGGCGCGCACGGCCGGTGCCGCCCTCGCCGGCTTCGGCATCGCCGGCGAGGAGGCCGCCGCACTGGAGGCGGCCGGCATCATCGCCACCTAGCGCGCGTGCAGACGACGCGCAAACCGGTGCGCATTTCGCGGCTCTGGCGCGTGGTGCAGCCGGGTGGCCTCGCCTGGCCGCGCAGACATGCTGTAAGACCGGGCGTCCGGACCATGATGGCGTCCGGAAGCCGCAGCACGCCCGTCCGCATCGCGGCCTGACGGGCGGCTGCGCAACGCGGAGACGACGATGGCCGAGGAGCCGAAATCCGTCATCCGGCCGACCGACGCGGAGGCCGTGCGGCTGGCCAAGACCCTGTTGCGCGCCGCGCGCTACGGCGCGCTCGCCGTGCTCGACCCGGCCGACGGCGCGCCGCTGGCGAGCCGCGTGGCCTGCGCCACCGAGCCGGACGGCGCGCCGGTCATCCTGGTGTCGGCGCTCTCGGCCCACACCCCGGCGCTCCTCGCCGACCCGCGCTGCTCGCTGCTCCTCGGCGAGCCGGGGCGCGGCGACCCGCTCGCCCATCCGCGCATCACCGTTGCCTGCCGCGCCGCCAGGCTGGAGCGCGGCAGCGCGGCGCATGCGCGCGCCGCCCGCCGCTACCTGGCGCGCCACCCCAAGGCCAGGCTCTATGCCGATTTCGGCGACTTCGCCTTCGTCCGCCTCGAGCCGCAGGGCGCCAGCCTCAACGGCGGCTTCGGCCGGGCCTACCGGCTGGCGCGCGGCGAGCTGATGACCGACGGCCCGGCGCTGGCCGCGCTCGAAGCGATCGAGGCCGACGCGGTCGCCCACATGAACGCCGACCATGCCGACGCGGTGGCGCTGTGCGCGCGCCATTTCGCCGGCGCCAGGGGCGACGGCTGGACGATGACGGGCCTCGACCCGGAAGGCTTCGACGTGGCGCGCGGCGACGCGGCGGCGCGGATCTTCTTCCCCGAGCCGCTCGCCGACGCCGACGCGTTGCGGCCGGTCCTCGTCGCGATGACGCGTGCCGCGCGGGAGGCGGAGGCGTGAGCGCCGCCGCGGCGCGCGCCCGCGCCATTCCCCTCACGGATGCCGACGACCCGCGGCTCGCCCCCTACCGGGCGATCCGCGAGCGCGACCTCAGGCGCGACGGCGACCGCTTCGTCGCCGAGGGCAAGGTGGTGGTTGCGATGCTCGCTGGCGCGCCGGGCTTCGCCGCCGAATCGCTGCTGGTGCTGGAAAGCCGCCTGCCCGGCATGGCCGCGGTGATCGCCCGGCTCGACCCCGCCGTGCCGGTCTATGTCGCCGGCCGCGCCATCGTCGACGCGGTGGCCGGCTTTCCCGTGCATCGCGGCGTGCTCGCCATCGGCCGGCGACCGCAGCCGCGGACGGCCGATGCGCTGCTTGCCGGCCTGCCGCGCCGGGCGCTGGTGCTGACGCTGGTCGGCATCGCCAACCACGACAATGTCGGCGGCCTGTTCCGCAACGCCGCCGCCTTCGGCGCCGACGCCGTGCTGCTCGACGAGACCTGCTGCGATCCGCTCTACCGCAAGGCGCTGCGCGTGTCGGTGGGCGCGGTGCTGCGCGTGCCCTTCGCGCATGGCGGCTCGGCCGACGCGCTGGCCGCAACGCTCGCCGCGCATGGTTTCTCCGCCCTGGCGCTGAGCCCGCGCGGCCGGCAGGAGATCGCGGCGGTGGCACGACCCGAGCGCGCGGCACTGCTGCTCGGCACCGAGGGCGCGGGCCTGCCCGAGGCGCTGCTTGCCCGGCTGGACACCGCGCGCATCGCCATGGCGCCCGGCTTCGACAGCCTGAACGTGGCGGCCGCCGCCGCCATCGCGCTTCACCGGCTTTCCGACGTCTCCTCGGCCGTCGCCGTCTCGTCCGTCTGAGCGTCGGCGGCCGCCGCCGAGGCGGCGCGCTGCAGCGCGCGCACGCGGTCGGCCAGGCTCGTGCCGCCGCCCGAACCCGCGTCCTCGCCGCCGGCCGGCGGCAGCGCCAGCGCCTTGCGGATCGGCGATCCGGGCGTGTCGAGCAGCGCCGTCAGGTTGACGACCTCGGCCGCCAGGTCGTTGATCTGCTCGCGCAGGATGGCGTTCTCGCGCCGCTCGTCGCTCCAGCCTTCCGCCTGCGCGGTCTGGTAGGCGGAGACCTCGTCGCGCAGCCTCCGGTTCTCGCGCGCCAGGGCGGTCAGCCGCCCCTCCAGCCGGTCGCGCTCGGCCGAAAGCCGGGCGATCGCCTTGTCGATGTCGCCGCCCTTGGCGCCCGACAGGAGTTTCGACATCTGCTGCGACATCTCGGCCAGCTCCGCCTCCAGTTTCACCTTCTCGGCCTGCGCCTCGGCGAGCTGGTCGTCGAGGCTGTGCTCCGAGCTCGCATTGCGCTTCAGCTCCTCGCGCAGCCGCGCCAGCTCCTTCTCGCGCCGGTCGAGCTTGTCCTCGCGGTCCGACAGCGTCGTCATCATCCGCTCGAGCTTGCCGTTGAGGTCCTCGCTGCGCTTCTTCTCCGCGCTCAGCGCCTCGACCGCCGCCTTGCGCTCGTTGACCGCCTCGCGCATGCGCCGCTCCGCCTCGCGGCGCTGGCTGCGCAGCGTCGTCATGTCGCCCGACAGCTTCTCCAGCTCGGTCTCGCGCGCCACCAGCTCGATCTGCCGGCTGCTCGAGGAAAAGCTCGCCTCCTCGTACATCTCCTCGAGCTTCTCCAGCTCGCGGGCGCGGTCCTCGAGCCGACGCTGCGCCTCGGCGAGCTTCTCCGTCAAGCCCTTGAGCTGCGCCTCGCGCTGGCGCAGCTCGGCGCGCAGCTCGCTCGCCTTGACCTCGAGCTCGGAGATCGACTGGTTCTTCTCGTCGCGTTCCTCGGCGAGCCGCCTGAGCTCCTCGCGGTTGCGGTTGATCTCGACGATCTGGTTCGCCGCCTTCTCCTTGAAGGCCTTGATGCTCATCTCCAGACGCCGCGCCGACATGGCGAACTCGGCGCGCATGCGGTCCTTGTCGGCCTCGATCTCGCCCAGCGACAAGGGCACCGAGGCCTCGATCTGCTTGCGCGTCAGCGTCACCGCGCGCCGCCACAGGGCTGGCGCGATCATCAGCGCGAGGAAGCCCGCGCACAGGAATCCCAGCGCGAACAGGAGAATGGTCTGGATCACGAGGCCCGGTCCGTCAGCCGATCATGGACGGCCAGTGTGCCACGGCGGCACAGGTCGAATCCAGTGCCGCCGTGGCGTCCCCCGCCTTAAGGTTAAGCCGGCCGCGCCGGCCGCGCGGATGGCGCCGGCGCGCCGTTGCTAGAACGGGTTCCAGGTCGGCCGTCCGGTCAGCTTCAGATAGCCGATATTGACGCCGAGCCGGGCTCCCACGCCGGTGCGGATCGGCACCAGCAGCACGTCGCCGTGCTTGAGCACGTTGAAGCCGACGCCGGCCACCACATAGGCCGAGCCGGCCACCCCGACGAAGCGCCGGTACAGGCTGTCGATCGCGTCGAGCTGATAGACGAGGATCATCACCCGCGAGCCCTGCGCGCCGAAGTCCCAGCCGACCGAGGGCCCCTGCCAGAACACGGCATGGTCGCCGGCATTCTTGGTGTAGAGCGTGCCCTCGCCGTAGGTCAGGCCGCCGACCAGGGCGCCCGAGCCCTCCTCGCCGAGGATGTAGCCGTTGGGCAGGCCGTAGGAGGCGAAGATCCTCTCCACCACCGTGGCCAGGCCGCCCGAGGTGGCGCCGAAGAACTGGTGGCCCGAATCGATCACCTCCTGCGCGGTGTAGCCGTTCTCCGCCCGCGCCGGGGCGAGCGCGAGTGTCAGCATGGCGAGCGCGGCGAAGGCGAGACCCGCCAGCCTGCGAAGCGCGCCTGCGTGAAGGGTGGAAGCCATGGAATGTCTCCTGCGAGAGCGAAGCGTCGCGCCGCGACCGCCAACCGGCGGCCGCCGCGCATGGTCGTTGGGAAAAATTAGACCGTAATCGTTTTTCAACCATTAACCCTGCATGCCCACCATGGCGCTGACGCGGCGCCAGGCGCGCCGGCCGCATGGCGCGATGGCGCCATGTTGCAGCAGCGAAGGCGTGCTTTATATGCACGGGTCGCGAGGCACGGCACCGATTCGCCCGCGCGACGGGCGCCAGGGGCGTGGCCGCGCGGCGAAGTTGTTTCCGGGGGACCGAACGACCATGGCCGACACACTGACGCTATCCGCGCCCGACCTCGCCGCGCTGCTGTGCAGCCGCGTGTGCCACGACATCATCTCGCCGGTCGGCGCCATCAACAACGGCCTCGAGCTGCTCGACGAGGGCGGCGCCGACGAGGAGGCGATGATGCTGATCCGGGCGAGCGCGCGCAACGCCTCGGCCCGGCTGCAGTTCGCCCGCATCGCCTTCGGCGCGGCCGGCTCGGCCGGCATGCAGATCGACACCGGCGACGCCGAATCGGTCGCCACCGCCTTCATCCGCAACGAGAAGCCGGAGCTCGAGTGGCGCGGCGCCCGGGCGCTGCTGCCCAAGAACGCGGTCAAGCTGCTGCTCAACCTGTTGCTGGTGGCCAACGCCGCCATCCCGCGCGGCGGCAAGCTGACGGTCGAGCTGGCCGAGCTCGACAGCGCCCCGGTCTTCACCATCACCGCGCGCGGACCGATGGTGCGGGTGCCGCCGAAGTTCCTCGAGCTGCATTCGGGCGGCGCCCCCTCCGAGCCGATCGACGCGCACAGCGTGCAGTTCTACTACACGCTGCTGCTCGCCCGCGAGACCGGCATGGCGATCGACATGCGCGCCGGCGCCGAGGAGATCGTGCTGAGCGCACGCTGAGGCTGCCCTCCGGCCGCCGGCCGCGACGCGACAAGGCTTCGTTAACCCCGCGGCTTTGCGGCTTCTTTACCCCGCCGCGCTAGGCTTGCCGCAATGACGGGCGCGGGCGCTCAGAGGGCCGGCGCGGAAGGGATGACGGGCCATGAAACGCTGCATGATCGTTGACGACTCCTCGGTGATCCGCAAGGTGGCCAAGCGCATCCTCGGCGGCGAGGAGCTTCTGGTGATCGAGGCGGCGAGCGGCTACGACGCGCTCAGCATGTGCTCGGAGGAGATGCCGCACGTCATCGTCCTCGATGCCGGTCTGCCCGACATCACGACGGTCGAGTTCATCCAGCGCGCCTGCGGGCTGGCCGGCGCGGTCAAGCCGCACATTCTTCTGTGCATCACCGAGTTCGACATCGGCGCCATCATGCGCGCCAAGCGCGCCGGCGCGGTCGGCTACCTGTTCAAGCCGTTCACCCGGCCGCAGCTTCTCGAGCATTTCCGCGCCCTGCCGACGGCCGCCTAGACCGCTGCTCGGCGACGTTTGACGCCGCTTCGCCGTCCGAAGGACATGCGCGACGACGATGCGTCGGCGCCGGCCTGCGGTCGGCCGGAAGGCAGCACCGCCGGCCCGCTCCCGTGCACGACAAGCCGCCCGCCGCGCCGAAGGCGCGCGGGCGTTTGGCGCAGGCGGCCGGTTCGGGCCGCTCAGGCGCTTTCGCGGATCTCCTCGGGCTCGCGCAGCACGTAGCCGCGGCCCCAGACGGTCTCGATGAAGTTCTGCCCGCCCGACGCGGCGTCGAGCTTCTTGCGCAGCTTGCAGATGAAGACGTCGATGATCTTCAGTTCCGGCTCGTCCATGCCGCCATAGAGATGGTTGAGGAACATCTCCTTGGTCAGCGTCGTGCCCTTGCGCAGCGAGAGCAGCTCGAGCATCTGGTATTCCTTGCCGGTCAGATGCACGCGCTGGCCGCCGACCTCCACCGTCTTGGCATCGAGATTGACCACCAGGTCGCCGGTCGTGATGATCGACTGGGCGTGCCCCTTGGAGCGGCGCACGATGGCGTGGATGCGCGCGACCAGCTCGTCCTTGTGGAACGGCTTGGTCATGTAGTCGTCGGCGCCGAAGCCGAGCCCGCGCACCTTGTCCTCGATGCCGGCCATGCCCGACAGGATGAGGATCGGCGTCTTGACCTTGGACAGGCGCAGCGTGCGCAGCACCTCGTAGCCCGACATGTCGGGCAGGTTCAGGTCGAGGAGAATGATGTCGTAGTCGTAGAGCTTGCCGAGATCGACGCCCTCTTCGCCGAGATCGGTCGTGTAGACGTTGAAGCTCTCCGACTTGAGCATCAGCTCGATGCTCTGTGCGGTTGCACTGTCGTCTTCAATCAGCAGAACGCGCATCTCATTCCCCTTTCAGCCGCCGAAACCGGCGGGCAGACACTCGGCATCGCAGCGGTGACTGCCTGAATCGGAGGCTGCCAGCTAATGGTTAACAAAAACTGATTTGCACATGCAAGTGCCAGCCTCGGCATTCAGATCGCAGCCTACCCTTCTGATTCCGCTCGAAAATCGGTCGCGCGGCGACTTAACGCAACGCTTCAAGGAAGCGCGCTAAGCGATTCCGCCGACTCGCGCCTTCCCGGAAATCTGTGCGGCCGATTTTTACCCCGCCTTAAGTCATCGTCCCTATGATTAACAATGCCCGTAAACGAATGGTTACCGCGGCGGCGAATCGTCTTCCCTCGCCCCGCTAAGGCGGCAGCCGGCAGTCGACGGGTCCGGGGCCGGCCGCGGCCGGTCGAAGGCCTGTGTTGGCGTCAGCGTGCGTGGGAGTATCGAAGCATGAAGTCACGGGAAAACCTCGTCCGCCTCAAGCGCTTCCAGGTGAGCGAGAAGCACCGCCAGATCCTGCAGCTCGACATGATGATCGCCGAGTTCGAGCGCATGGCCGAGGAGCTCGACCTGCAGATCGCCGCCGAGGAGAGCAAGGCCGGCATCAGCGACATCAACCACTTCGCCTATCCCACCTTCGCCAAGGCGGCGCGCCAGCGCCGCGACAACATGCGCGATTCGCAGACCGATCTGGTCGAGCAGAAGGCGCGTGCGCAAGCCGAGCTCGCCGAGGTCGAGGCCGAGCTCGCCAAGGCCGAGGCGCTGGAATCGCGCGACGGCGGCGCGCGCGACCAGGAGGGCCGCACGGCCGCCGGCTGAGCCCGGTCCGCACGCGCGGCGCCGCAGCGCCGCCCGCCCCCGTTTTTCGCAAGGTCCCGGTCGCGGCCGGGCCGTCTTTCCCGGGCGCCGCGCGGCGCCGGCGGCATCCGTCCGACAAAGCGCCCCGGCGCGCCGGCCGCGCGGCGGCACGCCGTACGGGGAACCGTGGTGCGGCGCGCCCGCCGCGCCGGGTCGGGCTGGTTGTCGGCTGGAAAGGGTTGCCGGCCCGGCGGCCGGCGGCCGGCCTCAGTGGCGGTATTGCTGGATGCGCGTGGTCCGCAGCCCGGCCAGGCCGTACTCGTCGATCGAGGCCTGCCAGGACAGGAACTCCTCGACGGTGAGCCGGTAGCGCTGGCAGGCTTCCTCCAGGCTGAGCAGGCCGCCGCGCACGGCGGCGACGACCTCCGCCTTGCGGCGGATGACCCAGCGGCGCGTGTTTGTCGGCGGCAGATCGGCAATCGTCAGCGGACTGCCGTCCGGGCCAATGACATACTTCACGCGCGGTCGAACCAGATCGGTCATCGTACTCTCAACACAAAAACTCCGAACCCGAACGCCCGGATGCTAGCGCGCCGGCTTTAAAAATTGCCTAAACGCCTGGTAAGCTTGCAGTAACGGAAGTGAATGGCGGCTTACGACCGGCCGCCGCATTTGAGTCGAATGCGACGGACCGCCGCGCGCAAGCGCGCTATGGTCCCGCGCCCGCGCTTGACCTATATTCGCGCAATTGCCATCCGCCGGCGGCCGGGCCAGCCCCGGCGCGACGATGGCCCGGCCGGCGGCGGGACGCGCCGGCGCAACGCAACGCGACGAGCCGAACGAGCAAGCGAGCCAGGCACGCCATGAACAGCCTCGACCTGCCGGGAGCCCCCGAAGACACGCGCGTCGTGGTGGCGATGTCGGGCGGCGTCGATTCCTCCGTCGTCGCCGGCCTGCTGGCCCGCCAGGGCTACGACGTGGTCGGCGTGACGCTGCAGCTCTACGACCACGGCCAGGCGGTGCACCGCGCCGGCGCCTGCTGTGCCGGCCAGGACATCGACGACGCGCGCCGCGTCGCCGCCGCGCTCGGCATCCCGCATTACGTGCTCGACTACGAGGCGCGCTTCCGCGAGGCGGTGATCGACCCCTTCGCCGAATCCTACCTGTCGGGCGAGACGCCGATTCCCTGCGTGGCCTGCAACCAGACGGTCAAGTTCTCCGACCTGCTGGCGACCGCGCGCGAGCTCGGCGCCGACGCGCTGGCGACCGGCCACTACGTGCGCAGCCGCGCCAACGGCGCCCACCGCGCGCTCTACCGGCCGGTCGACGCCGAGCGCGACCAGAGCTACTTCCTGTTCGCCACCACCCAGGACCAGCTCGACTATCTGCGCTTTCCGCTCGGCGACCTGGCCAAGCCCGACGTGCGCCGGCTGGCCGCGGAGATGGGGCTGGCCGTCGCCGCCAAGCAGGACAGCCAGGACATCTGCTTCGTGCCGCAGGGCCGCTATTCCGACATCATCGCCAAGCTCAAGCCGGACGCCGCCGCGCCCGGCGACATCGTCCACATCGACGGCCGCGTGCTCGGCCGCCACGAGGGCATCGCGCGCTACACGATCGGCCAGCGCCGCGGCATCGGCGTGGCCGCCGGCGAGCCGCTCTACGTGGTGCATCTCGACGCGGCGAGCGCCCGCGTCGTGGTCGGCCCGCGCGCCGCGCTCGACACCCGCAAGGTGGTGCTGCGCGCCGTCAACTGGCTGGGCGACGCGCCGCTCGAGGCGTTGCCGCCCGGCGGTATCGAGGTGTTCGCCAAGGTGCGCTCGACGCGGCCGCCGCGCCCGGCGCGCC